>NZ_JBVJPV010000010.1:230437-316915 GCF_055609245.1 Streptomyces sp. NPDC036813
CGTGGGGGGGGGGGGGCCCCCCCGCCCCCGCGCCCCCCCCCCCCCCCGCCCGCCGCCCCCCCCCCCCCCCCCCCCCCCCCCCCCCCCCCCCCCCCCCCCCCCCCCCCGACCCACAACGAACCGTTGGCGCGCACCGCAACCGACCACCGGACCGCAACGGGCCGCCGCAGGCACAAAAAGGGGCGCGGGGAACGGCGCGACCAACCACAACGAAACCCGCAGACGACAACGCACCCCGCAGGACGGCACCCGCGCCCCCCGCAGGCATGCCCCGCGCAACGATTCGCCGCCCACCCCCCACCCCACGCAACATTCCGCTCACCGCCGCGCAACAGCGACGCCTTGTCCCGCCCGCGCAGCCGACCGTACCGTCTAGAAGGCCCCCAAACCCCCTCCGTACCGGTGAGGAACACGCATGCGCACAGCCCTGCTCCAGAGCTCCGGTCGCCCCGGATCCGTCGCCGGGAACCTCAAGGTGCTCGACGACGCCGCGGGCCGCGCCGCCGCCGCCGGAGCCGCGCTGCTGACCGCACCGGAGATGTTCCTGACCGGCTACGCGATCGGCGACGACATCGCCCGCCTCGCCGAGCCCGCCGACGGCGACTCCGCGGACGCGATCGCGGAGATCGCGACCCGGCACGGCCTGGCCATCGTCTACGGCTACCCGGAGCGGGACGGCGACACCGTCTACAACTCCGCCCAGCTGATCGACGCCACCGGCACCCGCCGTGCGAACTACCGCAAGACCCACCTCTTCGGCTGCTTCGAGCGGGACCACTTCACCCCCGGCGACGACCAGCTCGTCCAGGCCGAGCTGAACGGCCTCACCGTCGGCCTGCTCATCTGCTACGACGTCGAGTTCCCGGAGAACGTCCGCGCCCACGCCCTCGCCGGCACCGACCTCCTCCTCGTGCCGACGGCGCAGATGCACCCCTTCCAGTTCGTCGCCGAGTCGATGATCCCGGTGCGGGCCTTCGAGAACCAGATGTACGTCGCGTACGTCAACCGGGTCGGCCAGGAGGACGGGTTCGAGTTCGTCGGCCTCTCCACCCTCGCCGGCCCCGACGGAGTCGCCCGCGCCCGCGCGGGCCGCGCCGAGCAACTGGTGTTCGCCGACGCCGACCCGGCGTTCCTGGCCGCGTCCCGGGAGAACAACCCGTACCTGAAGGACCGCCGCCCGGACCTGTACGGGTCCCTCGTCTGACCCCTCCGGACACGTCCGAACCCCTCCGGACCCGTCGGAGCCCTCCGTACGCGTCCGCACCCCCGAACCGCCTCACCAGCAGAACCCCCGCAAGGAGTCCGTACCCCATGACGTCCACGGTGCCCAACGCCGTCGAGCACACCGACGAGCAGCAGCCGCCGATCACCATGTTCGGCCCGGACTTCCCCTACGCCTACGACGACTTCCTGGCCCACCCGGCGGGCCTCGGCCAGGTCCCGGCGACCGAGCACGGCACCGAGGTCGCGATCATCGGCGGCGGCCTGTCCGGCATCGTCGCGGCGTACGAGCTGATGAAGATGGGTCTCAAGCCCGTCGTCTACGAGGCCGACCAGCTCGGCGGCCGCCTGCGCACCGTCGGCTTCGACGGCTGCGACGAGTCGCTGAACTGCGAGCTGGGCGCGATGCGCTTCCCGCCGTCCTCGACCGCCCTGCAGCACTACATCGACCTGGTGGGCCTGGAGACGAAGCCGTTCCCGAACCCGCTGGCGGAGGCCACCCCCTCCACCGTGGTCGACCTCAAGGGCGAGTCGCACTACGCGGAGACCGTCGACGACCTGCCGCAGGTGTACCGGGACGTCGCCGAGGCATGGAACAAGTGCCTCGAAGAGGGCGCCGACTTCTCCGACATGAACCGCGCGATGCGCGAGCGGGACGTCCCGCGCATCCGTGAGATCTGGGCCCAGCTCGTCGAGAAGCTCGACAACCAGACCTTCTACGGTTTCCTCTGCGACTCGGAGGCCTTCAAGTCCTTCCGGCACCGCGAGATCTTCGGCCAGGTCGGCTTCGGCACCGGCGGCTGGGACACCGACTTCCCGAACTCCATCCTGGAGATCCTGCGCGTCGTCTACACCGAGGCCGACGACCACCACCGCGGCATCGTCGGCGGCTCCCAGCAGCTGCCGCTGCGCCTGTGGGAGCGCGAGCCGGAGAAGATCGTCCACTGGCCGTACGGCACCTCGCTGAAGTCGCTGCACGTGGACGGCGAGCCCCGCCCGGCCGTGACCCGGCTGCACCGCACCGCGGGCAACCAGATCACCGTCACCGACGCGAACGGCGACATCCGCACCTACAAGGCGGCCATCTTCACCGCACAGTCCTGGATGCTGCTGTCCAAGATCGCCTGTGACGACTCGCTGTTCCCGATCGACCACTGGACCGCGATCGAGCGCACCCACTACATGGAGTCCAGCAAGCTCTTCGTGCCCGTCGACCGGCCGTTCTGGCTGGACAAGGACGAGGAGACCGGGCGGGACGTCATGTCGATGACGCTGACCGACCGCATGACCCGCGGCACCTACCTCCTCGACAACGGCCCGGACCAGCCCGCCGTGATCTGCCTGTCGTACACCTGGTGCGACGACAGCCTGAAGTGGCTGCCGCTGTCCGCGAACGAGCGGATGGAGGTCATGCTGAAGTCGCTCGGCGAGATCTACCCGAAGGTCGACATCAGGAAGCACATCATCGGCAACCCGGTGACGGTCTCCTGGGAGAACGAGCCCTACTTCATGGGCGCGTTCAAGGCCAACCTGCCCGGCCACTACCGCTACCAGCGGCGCCTGTTCACGCACTTCATGCAGGACCGGCTGCCCGAGGACAAGCGCGGCATCTTCCTCGCCGGCGACGACATCTCCTGGACGGCCGGCTGGGCCGAGGGCGCGATCCAGACCGCGCTGAACGCGGTCTGGGGCGTCATGCACCACTTCGGCGGAACGACGGACGCGTCGAACCCCGGCCCGGGTGACGTCTACGACGAGATCGCGCCCGTCGAACTGCCGGAGGACTGACGGCAGTTCACGGCCGGACTCACAACCCGGCCGCCCGCGCCTTCTCGTAGACCTCCGCGGCGACGTCCTTCAGTTCCTGGGCGTCGCGCGGGGTCGTCTGCAGGTCGAGCAGGACCTCGTCCATGCCGACCTCGGCGAACGCCGCGAGATCCGTCACGATCTGGTCGGCGTTGCCCTGGAAGGGCCGGCGGTCGTCGCCGTCGTACGCCTTGGCGCTGTACGTCGCGTTCACCCGCGGCACCCGCAGGATCGGCTGGCTGCGGCCCCGCTCGGAGGCGATGTCCTGAAGCTGGTTCCAGCCCGTGGCGTAGGCGTCCACGCCCATGGCGACCGGGATCCAGCCGTCGGCGCGGTCCACGACGCGCGTCAGCGCCTTCGTGTTGGCCGCGCCCACCAGGATCGGGATCGGCCGGGCGGGCTTCGGGCCGACCACGGCCCCGTCGAGCTTCGTGACCCGGCCCTCGTAGCTCACCGGGTCCGGGCCCCACACCGCCCGGCACACGTCGATCACCTCGTCCAGCATCCGGCCGCGCTCCCCGTAGGGCCGTACGCCCGCGGCGGCGAACTCGTCGGTCGACCAGCCGGAGCCCAGGCCGGCGATCACCCGGCCGCCGCTCGCCGCGTCCAGCGACGCGAGGGCCTTGGCGAGCTGGAACGGCCCGTGCAGCGGCGCGACCAGGATGCCCGAGCCCAGCCCGACCCGTTCGGTGACCGCCGCGGCCAGCGTCAACGTGACCAGCGGGTGCGCCATGCCGCGGTAGAATTCGGGCCAGGGCAGGCCGGGGATGCCGTACAGGCCCTGGGTGGGGTTCTCCGGGACCAGGGCCCGCTCGTACACCCACAGGCTGTCGTATCCGATCTGCTCGGCGGTACGCGCCACGTCGGTGACGTCCTGGGCGAGGTCGTACTGCCGGTGCTGGGGAAGACCTAGTCCGAGACGGATGGCCATGACTGATTGCTCCTTCGCGATCGGAGTGCCCCATCGGCCAACGTACAGCGGCCCACGGGAGCACACCCGTCGGTCCACGCGCTCGGCGGCGTGGCCTGCCCGGGTGCGCGGGCCGCGCCCGGCCGGGCGGCCCGCGCACCCGCCGGGCCAGGCTCAGGCGGGCAGCGGGGTGAGCATCATGCGGCCGGCGAAGCCCACGGCCGCGTCGAGGCGGTCGGCGAACTCCGCGGCCAGTTCGGGCAGCAGACGCAGCGCCCACAGCGCACGCGCCGCCGACCACGCGGCGTCCCGGGCCCGCTCCAGGCTCCAGGAGCCGAGCAGATGGGTGAGCGGGTCGGCGATCTGCAACAGGTCGGGCCCAGGCATCAGCTCTTCGCGGATGCGCTCCTCCAGCGACACGAGGACATCACCCACCCGGTCGTACTCGTCCTCCAGCTCGGCCGGAGCGCAGCCGAGGCTACGGCAGGCGTCCACCACGGCGAGCGCCAGGTCGTGGCCGATGTGCGCGTTGATGCCCGCGAGGGCGAACTGCAGCGGCCGTACGCCGGGATGGCGGCGGAACTGCAGCAGGGGGCGCCAGCACGCCGGTGCCCGGCGGCCTTCGGAGTCCGCCTCGACCGCCGTCAGATACCGCTCGGCGAACAGCACGTCCAGCGTGATCGCGGCCGGCCGGTCCGGGAAGGCGTCGGTGTCGATGCGCCGGCCGACCTCCTCGGTGACGGCGAGGTAGACACGGTTGAACACCCCCACGCCGTCCCACACGGGCAGGGCCGCGTCCAGCGCGCGCATGCGGGAGACGACCGCGTCGACGGGAGTGGTGAACTGTTCCAACTGCGCCATGGAGGCAGGGTCCCAGTCCTAGGCTGGCCGGAGTGCCGGCGGGCCCGCTGCTTCCCCAGAACGGGGGAACGGGCCCGCCGCGTACGGCGCGCCTGCCGTGGGGGAGCGGCCGCAGCGAGGGGGGAGTAGGACCGTGTCCGGCTTACGTGCGCAGCGGCTCGCCGCGCGACGGGCCCAGCGCCGGCGTGCCGTCCGGCGCCACGCCATGGTGGCGGCGGCCTCCGTCGTGGTCGCCGTCGGCACCGTCACCGGGACGATGTCGGCGCTGGAGGACGGACGGGGCGCCGACGCGGCCCGGCCGCAGACGACCCGGTCGGCCCGGCTGGACGTCCGGCCGCCGCCGCCCCCGCCGTCTCCCACCCCGCCGTCTCCCACCCCGGCGGCGCCCTCGCCGTCGGGGTCCGCCGAGGCGTCCGCGAAGCCGTCCCCCGGTCCGACCGGGAGGAAGACGCGACGGGCCGCACCCGCGCTCCCCACCAGCCTCTACCGCCACCCCGACTCGCAGGTCCTGGACTGGGTCCGCGCCCACCCCGGCGACCCGCGAACCGAGGTCATCGCCTCCCGCATCGCCGACCAGCCGGCCGCGGTGTGGTTCGCCGACCACGACACGGACACGATCGCCTCCCGGGTGCGCTCGGTCACCGCGGGCGCCGCCGCGCAGGGCCGGGTGCCGGTCGTCGTGGCGTACGCGATCCCGGGCCGCGACTGCGGCGGCGCCTCCGGGGGTGGGGCACCCGACCTGCCCGCCTACGACGGCTGGATCGACCGCTTCTCCGCGGGGCTGGGCTCCGGCGAGGTGATCGTCGTCCTGGAGCCGGACGCGATCGCCCAGTCCGACTGCCTGTCCGTCGCCGACCGGGCCGCCCGCTTCGCCTCGCTGGCCCGCGCGGGCCGCGTGCTCAAGGCCGCGAACCCGCGGGCCCGGGTCTACTACGACGCCGGGCACTCCGGCTGGCGCGCCCCGGCCGAGCAGGCGGCGCTGCTGCGGCAGGCGGGCGCCGCCTCCCCCGCGTCCTCCGACGGCGTGTTCAGCAACGTCTCCAACTTCCACCGCACGGCCGACGAGATCGTCTACGACCGGCAGGTGCTGGACGCCCTCGGCGGTCCGGGGGGTCTGGGCGCCGTCATCGACACCAGCCGCAACGGCAACGGCGCCCCGGCGGACGGCGCGTGGTGCGACCCGGCCGGCCGCAAGCTGGGCCGGACGCCCACGCTGCGCACGGGTGAGGCGCGGATCGACGCCTACCTGTGGGTGAAGCTGCCGGGGGAGTCGGACGGGTGCGCGGGCGCGCCGGGCACGTTCACGCCGTCGTACGCCTACGACTTGGCGCGCTGAGAGCCGTCATGACGTGGCCGGCCGGGAGCCGTCGCCGTCCTCGGTGTCGTAGGAGCTGGTGCCCTCGTCGAGCAGTGGTTCCTGCGTCTTGAGGTGGGCGGGGGCGAACGCGCGCAGGGCGTGGTAGCCGGTGATGACGACGAGGGTGCCGAGGGCGATGCCGCTGAGCGAGAAGGTGTCGGTGAACTTCATGGTCACGTTGCCGACGCCGATGATGATGCCGGCGGCGGCCGGCACCAGGTTGAGCGGATTGCGCAGGTCGACCCCGGCGTTGAGCCAGATCTGCGCGCCGAGCAGGCCGATCATGCCGTACAGGATGACGGTGATGCCGCCGAGCACGCCGCCCGGGATGGCGGCGACGATCGCGCCGAACTTCGGGCACAGGCCGAACAGCAGGGCGAAGCCGGCGGCGGCCCAGTAGGCGGCGGTGGAGTAGACGCGGGTGGCGGCCATCACGCCGATGTTCTCGGAGTAGGTGGTGTTGGGCGGGCCGCCGACCGCGGTGGACAGCATCGAGCCGATGCCGTCGGCGGAGATGGCGGTGCCGAGCTTGTCGTCGAGCGGGTCGCCGGTCATCTCGCCGACCGCCTTGACGTGTCCGGCGTTCTCCGCGACCAGCGCGATGACGACCGGCAGCGCGACCAGGATCGCCGACCACTGGAAGGTGGGGCCGTGGAAGGAGGGCAGACCGACCCAGTCGGCCTTGTGCACGCCCGAGAGGTCCAGGCGCCAGTGGTCGGTGAGCTTGCCGCTCGCGTCCACGGAGTGGATCCTGCCGAACACCCGGTCGAAGAGCCAGGAGATGCCGTAGCCGAAGACCAGCCCGAGGAAGATCGCGATGCGGGACCAGAAGCCGCGCAGGCACACCACGGCCAGCCCGGTGAACAGCATCACCAGCAGGGCGGTCCACTGGTCCTGCGGCCAGTACGTCGAGGCGGTGACCGGGGCGAGGTTGAATCCGATCAGCATCACGACCGCACCGGTCACGATCGGCGGCATCGCCGCGTGGATGATCCGCGCGCCGAACTTCTGCACGGCGAGCCCGACCAGGAACAGCACGACGCCGACCACGAAGACCGCGCCGGTGACCGTGGCGCTGGTGCCGCCCTGGGCGCGGATGACGGCGGCGACGCCGACGAAGGACAGCGAGCAGCCCAGGTAGCTGGGCACCCGCCCGCGGGTGGCGAGCAGGAACACCACCGTCGCGATGCCCGACATCATGATCGCCAGGTTCGGGTCGAGCCCCATCAGCACGGGCGCCACGAAGGACGCGCCGAACATCGCCACCACGTGCTGGGCTCCGAGGCCGATCGTGCGCGGCCAGGAGAGCCGTTCGTCGGGCCGGACCACCGCTCCGGGGGCCGGGGTGCGTCCGTCGCCGTGCAGTTTCCAGCGGACGCCGAGATCCATGGTGGGTTTCGCTTTCGTCGTGCGGGTGGGCCGCCGACCATTGTCCCCGCTCAGAAGGGTGCCCGGCCGCCGGGCGCCGTCCCGCCCGGGTTGCGGGCTGAGCGTCCGCTTAGGATGGACTGGTTGAACCGTCCACCACAGGAGACCCACCCGTGACCGCCGAAGCCCCGATCGCCCCCGCCCTGTCGTACGGCCGGCTGATCACCGTCACCGTCCACTTCGACGACCTGGACGCGCTCGGCCTGCTGCACAACGCCCGCTACCCACTGATGGTCGAGCGGGCCTGGGCGCAGCTGTGGCAGGAGCACGGCCTGGTCTTCGAGGGCGACTGGGCGGCGGCCGGTGACGCCTGCAACGCGGTGAAGGAACTGCGGATCACCTACGACGCCCCGGTCACCCGCCCCGGCGTGTACGCCGTCCACCTGTGGCTGGAGCGGCTCGGCACCACCGGCCTGACCTACGGCTTCCGCTTCTGCTCGGCCGACGGGGCGACGACGTACGCGCGCGGCAGCCGGGTGCTGGTCCGGCTCGACGCGGACACGCTGCGCCCGGCGCCGTGGAGCGAGACGTTCAGGGCCGCGGGCCGGGAACTGCTGCGTCCGTCGGACGGCTGACCGTCGGACGGCCCCGGTCACCCGCCCGCAGCACACCCGCGAACGCGGCCAGACCGCAGGCCAGCAGGGTCACCAGACCGAACGACACCACCAGGCTGGTCGCCTGGGCGAGGCCGCCGATGGCGCCCGGCGCGACCAGTCCCGAGGTGTAGGTGATGGTCGCGACGCCCGCGATGGCCTGGCTCGGGTTCGGACCGCTGCGGCCCGCCGCGGCGAAGCACAGCGGCACCACGACCGCGATGCCGAGGCCCATCAGCGCGAACCCGGCCATCGCCGGGGCCGGCTGGCGGGAGGCCACGATGAGCAGCCCGCCGAGCACGGCGAGAACGCCGCCCGCCCGGACCGTGCGCACCGAGCCGTAGCGGTCGACGACCTTGTCGCCGGCGATCCGGGCCACCGCCATGGTCAGGGTGAAGCCCGTGGTGCAGGCCGCCGCGAGCCCCGCCGAGGTACCCAGGCGGTCCCGCAGGTAGACCGCCGACCAGTCCAGGCTCGCGCCCTCGGCGAACACCGCGCAGAACCCGATCGCGCCGATGAGCAGCGCGGACTTCGGCGGCAGCGCGAACCGCGGCGGCGGCTCCTCGTCCTCGGCCGGCTGCAGGTCCAGCACCCAGGTGCAGGCAGCGATCCCGAGCACGGTCAGCACGGCGGCCGCCAGCGTGTGGTGCAGCCGGGCGTCGGCGCCCAGGTGTGCGGCCAGCGTCCCCGCGGCCGAGCCGATCAGGGCGCCCGCGCTCCACATGCCGTGCAGGCCGGACATGATCGAGCGCCCGAGCCGGTTCTCCACCTCGACGCCGAGCGCGTTCATCGCCACGTCTGCCATGCCCGCGGTCGCGCCGTAGACGAACAGCGCCAGGCACAGGGTGAGCAGGTTCGGGGCGAGGGACGGCAGGGTGAGCGACAGCGTCCACAGGGCGATCAGCCCGCGCAGGGCGTTGCGGGCGCCGAAGGTGTGGCTGATCCGGCCCGCGAGCGGCATCGCCAGGGACGCGCCGAGCGCCGGGAAGGCGAGGGCGAGGCCCAGCTGGCCCGCGCTCACCGCGGCGTGCTCCTGGATCCACGGCACCCGCGTCGCGAACGAGCCGGTCACCGCGCCGTGCACGGCGAACACGGCGGCCACGGCGTACCGGGCCCGCCGCACCGCGCGCTGGTCGTAGGACACAGCCTTCATATTCCGCCCCTCCCGGACATGCGTCGGCCCGCTGCGTGACGGCGGTGCCGCCACGGTGCCGCAGCAAACTATCAGGAACCCTGCCTGATAGATAGCGGATACGATGCGACCATGCCCGCATCACCGCGCACCGCCCGGGCCATCAACGACCGGCTCGCCCTGCGGCTGCTCCAGCAGGAGGGCCCGCTGACGGCCGCCCGGCTCAAGGAGCTGACCGGCCTGTCCCGGCCCACGGTCGCCGACCTCGTCGAGCGGCTCACGGTGTCCGGCCTGATCACCGTCGTCGGCGAGGCCGGGGAACAGCGCCGCGGCCCCAACGCCAAGCTGTACGGCATCGTCGCCGGCCGCGCCCACCTCGCCGCGCTCGACGTGCGCACGGAGGGCGTCACCGTGCTCGTCTCCGACCTGGTCGGCCGCGTCCTGGCCGAGGCGTCCGCGCCCATCGCCGGTGAGAGCGGCACGGGGCCGGCGGTGGAGCAGGCGGTCGCCCTCGTCGAGCGCACGGTCAAGGAGGCGGGCGCCGAGCGGCTGCACACCGTCGGCATCGGCGCGCCCGGCCTCATCGACCCCGCCACCGGCGAACTCCGTGACTCCAGCGGCCTGCCCGCCTGGCACCGCCGCCTGGTGGCGGCCCTCCAGGAGCGCCTGCCCGACGCACGCGTCAGCGTCGAGAACGAGACCAACCTCGCCGCGCTGGCCGAGCAGCGCGACGGCGCCGCCCGTGACCGCGACACCTTCGTCCTGCTCTGGCTCGGCCACGGCACCGGCGCCGCCGTCGTCCTCGACGGGGCGTTGCGCCGGGGCGCCTCCGGCGGTACCGGGGAGATCGGGTTCCTGCCGGTGCCCGGCACGGCGGGACTGCCGTCGGCGACGGGCTGCGAGGGGGGCTTCCACTCGCTGGCGGGTGCGGCGGCGGTCGCCGGGCTGGCCGCGGAGCACGGGCTGAGCGGCACCGCGCGGGAGGGCGAACCGGTGGGCGCGGCGATCGTGCGGGCCGCGGTGGCGGCCTCCCGCCAGGCCGCGGCCCCCGGCGCCGCCGACCGTTTCCTCGACGCGCTCGCCGCACGGATCGCCGTCGGCGCCGCCTCGGTCGTGGCCGTCCTCGACCCCGGCTGCCTGGTCCTCGGCGGCGAGCTGGGGCAGGCCGGTGCGGACGCCCTCGCGCGACGCGTGCAGGAACGCCTCGACGCGATGTCGCCGCTGCCCACCCAGGTCCGGGCGAGCACGCTCGGCGGCGGCGCCGTACTGCGCGGCGCGCTGCTGACGGCCCGGGAACGCGCGCAGGACGAGCTGTTCGCCGGGCCGCGCGGGTAGAGGTCCACGGGGCCCTGGAGGAGTACCTGTTCCGGGCCGCAGGGGAGCAGCCGTCCGCCGGGCCAGGCGTGGTGGCCCTTCGCCGGGCCGCGGGCGCGGCGGACGCTCGCCCGGGCTCGGACCGGAAGGGACCGCCTCAGCGGGCCGCCGCGTCGCCGAAGCGCTTCGCCAGGTACTGCTCGAACGTGCCCACACCCACGGCGTGGTGCGGCGCGAGGTGCCCACCGGCCCTGAAGGCGCGGTACGCCGCACCCCACAGCCGTACCGGCACGACGGGGCGCCGCCGCCCCGTCGCCCTCAGCCACGCGCGGGCCAGCGACTCCAGCGTGCGCACCTCGGGGCCGCCCATGTCCGCCACCCGGCCCGCGGGCGCGCCGAGGGCCAGCTCGGTCAGCCGGCCGGCGACCTCCGCCACCTCGATCGGCTGGTCGCTCAGCGCGGCCGGAACCGGCATCACGGGGGACTTCGCCAGCGTTCCGAGCACCTGCACCACCAGATCGTGGAACTGCGTCGTACGCAGGATCGTCCAGCCGAGACCGGACTCCTCCACCAGCTTTTCCACCGCGAACTTGGAGCGGTAGTAGCCGAAGGGCACCCGGTCCACGCCCACGATCGAGATGTACACCAGATGTCCCACCCCGGCCCGCCGTGCCGCCGCGATCAGGTTCCCGGCCGCGCGCTCGTCGCCGCGCGGACTGCTCGCGCAGTGGACGATCGTGTCCACACCCGCCACGGCCGCGTCCAGTCCGGGACCGCCCTCGCGCAGATCGGCGGCGTACGGCTGTGTGTGCCGGCTGAGCACGCGCACCTCGTGGCCGCCCGCGCGCAGCCGCTCGGTGACGAGCCGGCCGAGGGTGCCGGTGCCGCCGGTCACCAGGATCGTGGTCATGCTGTTCAGCTCCTTCACGGCGCCGGGCGCTCCCGGACGGAGCGCCCTTCACCAGCTGGGACCGGACAGCCCGCGAGAATGTGACAGGCTCCTACGACCGGTCGAGCTGACGGCGTACGAACTCCAGTTTGTCCGGGTTCATCACCGTCCACGCTTCGGTGATCAGACCGTCGCGGTACTCGAAGGCGACCACCCCGTACAGCGTGTCGCCGCCCCGCAGGAGCACCGCGTCCGCGCCGTTCACCTCCGCCACCGCGAAGTCCATGTCCGCGCCGTACTTCCGGGAGATGCCCAGCAGGAAGCGCAGCACCTTCTCCCGGCCCCGGACGGGCCGCAGCGCCGCGCTGACCTTGCCGCCTCCGTCGCTCCACCAGGTCACGTCGTCGGCGAGCAGCTTCTCCAGCCCGGCGAGGTCGCCGTCCCGGGCGGCGGAGAGGAAGGAGGCGACCAGCTCGCGCTGACGGTCGGGCGTCGGCCTGAACCGGTTCTCGGCCGACTCCATCCGCTTGAGCGCCCGCCGGTGCAGCTGGCGGCAGTTGGCCTCGCTCAGGTCCAGTACGTCCGCGATCTCGCGGTGGCCGTAGCCGAACGCCTCGCGCAGTACGTACACCGCCCGCTCGGTCGGAGTGAGCCGCTCCAGCAGGACCAGCAGTGCCACGGACACCGCCTCGCGCTGCTCGGCGGACTCCTGGGGGCCGAGTGTGCCGTCCAGGGTGACCACGGGCTCCGGCAGCCAGGCGCCGACGTAGCTCTCGCGCCGGGCCCGGGCGGACGTCAGACGGTTGAGGCACAGGTTGGTGACGACCTTGGCGAGCCAGGCCCCGGGGTGGGTGATCTCGGTGCGGTCGGAGCCGCTGAACCGCAGGTAGGCGTCCTGGACGAGGTCCTCGGCCTCCTGGGCGGAACCCAGCATGCGGTAGGCCAGACCGAACAGACGGGGACGGTGGGCCTCGAACTCCTCGGCGAGCGCGGTCGTCATGTCCTCACCCTGCCAGACGGTCCGCCGCCCCGACATGGCAGGACCGGTGCCCGGGCATGGGAGGACCCGGCGGCGGGCAAGGGCCGTCGTCACCGCCGCCGGGCCCGTCTGCGCGGGCGGCCCGGCAGGCCCCGCGGTCCGGGGACGGCCCGCTCCCGCCGACGGCAACAGCGCCTGTCCGCTGGGAAGTTGCGCCGACCATAGGGAGGACTAGACCAATATGTCAACAGGTATGGACCAATGAGTCGTCGGGGTCGCCCTGTGAGCCACTCCACACACATCACCCGCATGGACGAGTATCGGCCGTGGCACACTGGCCCTGTACCTAAAGCAGCGCACTCCGGGGTCGGTGAAAGTCCGAACCGGCGGTTACAGTCCGCGACCCGGTCACCTCCAGTGACCGGTTGACCAGGTGAAATTCCTGGACCGACGGTTAAAGTCCGGATGGGAGGCAGTGCGCGGCGGGCGGGCATCCATGCGCGCCGCCGTATTCGCTCGTCCTGGTGGACGGGTCTGTCCGGCGTCGCCCCCGGTGTTCCTGCCCGTGGTCTCTGTCGTCATCGACAGCCCCGGAGTCCGTGCCCCCATGAGGCAGGAGGACCCGGGAAGTGTTCACCGGAATCGTCGAAGAGCTGGGCGAGATCACCGCCGTCGAGACCCTCGACGACGCCTGTCGCTTCCGGCTGCGCGGGCCCGTCGTCACCGAGGGCGCGAAGCACGGAGACTCCATCGCCGTCAACGGCGTCTGCCTCACCGTCGTCGAGCACGAGGGTGACGAGTTCACCGCCGACGTCATGGCGGAGACCCTCGACCGCTCCAGCCTCGGGGCCCTCACCGTCGGCTCCCGGGTCAACCTCGAACGCCCCATGGCCGTCGGCGACCGCCTCGGCGGTCACATCGTGCAGGGCCACGTGGACGGCACCGGTGAGATCCTCGACCGCAAGCCCTCGGAGCACTGGGAGATCGTGAAGATCTCCCTCCCCGCCGACCTCTCCCGCTACGTGGTCGAGAAGGGCTCCATCACCGTCGACGGCATCAGCCTCACCGTGGTGGACGCCGGGCCCGACTACTTCACCGTGAGCCTCATCCCGACCACCCTCGCCCTGACCACGCTCGGCCTCAAGCAGCCCGGCGACCCGGTCAACCTCGAGGTGGACGTCGTCGCCAAGTACGTCGAGCGGATGCTCGGCGACCGCCTGCCGGGGGCCGGCCGATGAACTGGATGAACTCCGAGGCGTTCACCCTCTTCGGCCAGCACATCATCTGGTCCGACATGGTCGGCAACATCCTCGGCCTGATCACCCTCGCCCTCGGCTGGCGGCGCTACGTGTGGACCTGGCCGGTGCAGTTCCTGTCCGGACTGGTCCTCTTCGGCGCCTTCTACGGCCACCTCACCGGCAGCGCCGGCAAGCAGGTCGTCGTCATGGTCGTCGCCCTGTACGGCTGGTGGCAGTGGCAGCGCGGCCGGGGCAAGGCCGAGGACGGCCGGATCACCGTCCGGTTCGCGACCTGGCCCGAGCGCGGCGCGATGCTCGCCGCGGCCGCCGTCGGCACCGTCGCCGTCGCCCTGCTCTTCACCGCCTACCCGAAGCTGTCCTGGGACCCCTGGCCCGACGCCTACATCTTCGTCGGCACCATCGTCGCCATGTACGCCCAGGCCAAGGGCATGGTCGAGTTCTGGTTCGCCTGGCTGCTCGTCGACCTCGTCGGCGTCCCCCTGAACTTCGCCAACGGCTACGCCTTCTCCGGATTCGTCTACGTCATCTACGGCGCGCTCGTCCTGTGGGGCATGCGCGACTGGTGGCTGCGCTCCCGCCGGAGTGCGCAGCCCGCCCTGGAAGGAGCGCCGGCATGAGCACCGCACCGATCCTGTACTCCACCGACGGCGTCGAGGACTTCTCCCTCGACCCCATCGAGCAGGCCATCGCCGACATCGCCGCCGGCCGCCCGGTCGTGGTCGTGGACGACGAGGACCGCGAGAACGAGGGCGACCTCGTCATCGCGGCCGAGAAGGCGACCGAGGAGATCGTCGCCTTCATGATGAGCGAGTGCCGCGGCCTGATCTGCGCCCCCATGGAGGGCGACGAACTGGACCGGCTGGAACTGCCGCAGATGGTCCAGGACAACACCGAGTCCATGAAGACGGCCTTCACGGTCTCCGTCGACGCCTCCGGCGCCCACGGCGTGACCACCGGCATCTCGGCGTCCGACCGCGCCACCACGCTCCGGCTGCTGGCGAGCGGCACCGCCGAGCCCACCGACCTGGTACGTCCCGGCCATGTCTTCCCGCTGCGCGCCCGCTCCGGCGGTGTGCTGGTCCGCAACGGCCACACCGAGGCCGCCGTCGACCTCGCCCGCCTCGCGGGCCTGCGCCCGGCCGGCGCCATCGTCGAGATCGCCGGCGAGGACGGCCGCATGCTGCGCCTGCCCGAGCTGATCCCCTTCGCCCGCAAGCACGGCCTGACGATCATCTCCATCGAGGACCTGATCGCCTACCGCCGCAGCAGCGAGCCCACCGTCCGCCGCGAGGCCGAGGTCCACCTGCCGACCGCGCACGGCACCTTCACCGCCTACGGCTACCGCTCCACCGTCGACGGCGTCGAGCACGTCGCCCTCGTCCACGGCGAGATCGGCGACGGCACGGACGTCCTGGTCCGCGTCCACTCCGAATGCCTCACCGGCGACGTCTTCGGCTCACAGCGCTGCGACTGCGGTCCCCAGCTCGACGCCTCCCTGGAGCGCATCCACGACGAGGGCCGCGGTGTCGTCGTCTACCTGCGCGGACACGAGGGCCGCGGCATCGGCCTGATGTCCAAGCTGCGCGCCTACGAACTCCAGGAACGCGGCCGCGACACGCTGGACGCCAACCTGGAGCTCGGGCTGCCCGCCGACGCCCGCGACTACGCGGCCGGCGCGCAGATCCTGACCGACCTGGGCGTGCGCAGCGTCCGCCTGATGACCAACAACCCCGACAAGACCGACGCGCTGCAGCGGCACGGCATCGAGGTCACCGGCCGGGAGCCGATGGCCGTGACGGCCGGCGAGCACAATCTGCGGTATCTGCGAACCAAGCGGGACCGGATGGGGCACGACCTGCCCTGGCTGGACACGGCACCCGTCACCACCTGCGGCAACCAGTAACAACGGCACTGAGGAGAGACGTGAGCGGCAAGGGCGCACCGGAGCTGTCCGTACGCAATGTGGGTGACCTGCGGGTCGCCGTCATCGCGGCGCAGTGGCACGAGAAGGTGATGGACGGCCTGGTGGACGGCGCCCTGCGCGCCCTGCACGAGATGGGCATCGACGAGCCGACCCTGCTCAGGGTCCCCGGCAGCTGGGAGCTGCCGGTGGCGGCCAAGGTCATGGCCGAGCGCGGCTACGACGCGGTCGTCGCCCTCGGCGTCGTCATCCGCGGCGGCACCCCGCACTTCGACTACGTCTGCCAGGGCGTCACCCAGGGCCTGACCCAGGTGTCGGTCACCACCGGCGTGCCCGTCGGCTTCGGCGTGCTCACCTGCGACAACGACGAACAGGCCCTCGACCGGGCCGGCCTGGAGGGCTCCAGCGAGGACAAGGGCCACGAGGCGGTGACGGCGGCGGTCGCGACCGCGGCCACGCTGCGCTCAGTATCTGAACCGTGGCACTAGGCCGTGCGGCACACCGCGTAGAGTGGGCGGCACCATGTCCAAGAAGACGTTCGAGGAGCTCTTCACCGAGCTCCAGCACAAGGCCGCCCAGGGCGATCCCGCCACCTCCCGCACCGCCGAGCTGGTGAGCAAGGGTGTCCATGCCATCGGCAAGAAGGTCGTCGAAGAGGCCGCCGAGGTCTGGATGGCCGCCGAGTACGAGGGCAAGGAGGCGGCGGCCGAGGAGATCTCCCAGCTGCTGTACCACCTCCAGGTGATGATGGTCGCCCGCGGGATCTCCCTCGACGACGTCTACGCGCACCTGTAAGCCGCACGCCCACACCCGCCGTACCCCACCCCTTCACACAAAGGAAGCCGACCTCATGCTGCGCATCGCCGTCCCCAACAAGGGTTCACTGTCCGGCCCTGCGGCGGAGATGCTGCATGAGGCCGGCTACCAGCAGCGCCGCGAGTCGAAAGAGCTGCGCATCGTCGACCCGGAGAACGACGTCGAGTTCTTCTACCTCCGGCCCCGCGACATCGCCATCTACGTCTCCTCCGGCATGCTCGACATCGGCATCACCGGCCGTGACCTGCTGATCGACTCCAGCGCCGACGCCGAGGAGATCCTGCCGCTGGGCTTCGCCCGCTCCACGTTCCGCTTCGCGGCCAAGCCGCGCGCGGTCGCGAGCCTCGCGGACCTCAAGGGCAAGACCGTCGCCACCTCCTACGAGGGCATCGTCTCCCAGCACCTGGCCGACCAGGGCGTCGACGCCGCCGTGGTGCACCTCGACGGCGCCGTCGAGACCGCCATCGAGCTGGGCGTGGCCGAGGCCATCGCCGACGTCGTCGAGACCGGCACCTCGCTGCGCAACGCCGGCCTCGAGGTGTTCGGCGAGCCGATCATGAAGTCCGAGGCGGTCGTCATCCGCCGTACCGGCGCCGACGCCGACGAGCCCAAGGTCCAGCAGTTCCTGCGCCGCCTCCAGGGCGTCCTGGTGGCCCGCACCTACGTGATGATGGACTACGACATCCGCGCCGAGCACCTCGAAGAGGCCGTCGCCGTCACGCCCGGCCTGGAGGGCCCGACCGTCTCCCCGCTGCACAACGAGGGCTGGGTCGCGGTCCGCGCCATGGTGCCGACCAAGGAGGCCCAGCGGATCATGGACGACCTGTACGCCATCGGCGCGCGGGCCATCCTGACCACGGCCATCCACGCCTGCCGGCTCTGAGCGGCGGCCACCCGTCGCCTGTGTGGGATCTTCCTGACATGTCCGATCTGCCTTCCCTTCCCGTCACCTTCCGGCCGGCCCGCACCCGGGTCGTCCTGCTCACCGCCGGTGTCGTGATCTTCGTCGTGATCTCCACGGTCGCCCTGCTGCTTGAGCAGCTCAGCCCGGGGGAGAAGCTCAGCTTCGTCGTCACCGGGGCGCTGCTCTTCGGCGTCCTGCTCTGGCTGTCGCGGCCCAAGGTCGTCGCCGACGAGTCCGGCGTCACCGTGGTCAACTTCGCCAGCACCCGCCGGCTGGAGTGGGCGGAGATCCTCAAGGTGAACCTGCGCACCGGCGACCCCTGGGTCTTCCTCAACCTCAGCGACGGCACCAGCCTGCCCGCCCTCGGCATCCAGCCCGGCATCAACAAGCAGCGCGCCCTCGCCGACGCGAACACCCTGCGGGCGCTGGTCGAGGCCCGGTCCATCACCGACCCCGACACCTCCGGCGACCCCGACGGGCGGTCCTGAGCCCGCGCGCGGAACCGTTCGGGCGAAGATCAGGGGCCAACTCGGGGTCGTCCACCCTGCCGTAGTGCCCCACCTCTTGATTAATCTGGGGGCGGAGGCGTTTTCGCTGCGCCCCGCCCCTGCGCGCCGCCCGGCGTCCGGGGCCCCTGCTATCCGAGGAGTGACCCTCTCCGGCGATGGACGGATCGTCCTGTAGTACCTGCGCCGCCCCCTGCCGACATACCGCGGCCCCCCGCCACGGACACCCGCAGGCGGCGGCATCATGACCATCCCCCTGCTGCTCCTGGCAGCCGCGTTCCTGCTGATCCTCGCCAACGGATTCTTCGTGGCCGCCGAGTTCGGCCTGGTCACCGTGGAGCGTCCGGAGGCCGAGAAGGCCGCCGCCGACGGCGACAAGCGCGCCCGTACGGTCGTCGACTCCCTGAAGGAACTGTCCTTCCAGCTCTCCGGCACCCAGCTCGGCATCACCATCACCTCCCTCGTCGTCGGCATGCTCGCCGAACCGGCGCTGGCCCGGCTGCTGCACGGCCCCTTCACCGCGATCGGCATCCCCGAGGGCGCCGTCTCCGGGGTCGCGGTGGTCGTCGGCATGCTGCTCGCCTCCGCCGTGCAGATGGTGATCGGCGAGCTGGTGCCGAAGAACTGGGCCGTCTCGCGCCCGCTGCAGGTCGCCCGGTTCGTGGCCGGACCGCAGCACGTGTTCTCGCGCCTGTTCCGGCCGGTGATCGCCGCCCTGAACACCGTCGCCAACCGGCTCGTACGGGCCCTGGGCGTCGAGCCGGCCGAGGAACTGGCCTCCGCCCGCACGCCGGGTGAGCTGGTCTCCCTGGCCCGGCACTCCGCACAGGCCGGAGCGCTGGAGCAGGACACGGCCGACCTGTTCGTACGGACCCTGTCCCTCGGCGAGCTCACCGCGCAGCACGTGATGACGCCGCGCGTGAGGGTGAGCGCGCTGCAGGTGTCGGCCACCGCGGAGGACGTGGTGAACCTGACCAGGGCGACCGGGCTGTCACGGTTCCCCGTCTACCGGGAGAAGATCGACGAAATCGTCGGCATGGCCCATCTGAAGGACGCGCTGGCCGTGCCCGTGCACGACCGGCTGCGCACGCCGGTCAGCCGGATCGCGCGGCCCGCGCTGCTGGTGCCGGAGACCCTGCCGGTGCAGCCGCTGCTGACCCGGCTGCGCAGCGAACAGCCGATCGCCGTCGTCGTCGACGAGTACGGCGGTACGGCCGGGGTGGTCACCCTGGAGGACATCGTGGAGGAGCTCGTCGGCGAGGTGCGTGACGAGCACGACGTGCACGATCTGCCGGAGCTGGCGCCCGCGCCGCCGGAGGACGGGCGGCCCGCCTGGGACGTCGACGGCAGCTGCCGGGTCGACGTGCTGCAGCGGGTCGGTTTCGACGCCCCCGAGGGGCCGTACGAGACCGTCGCCGGGCTGGTCGCCGACCTGCTCGGGCGGATTCCCGCGCCGGGGGACAAGGCGGAGCTGCCGGGCTGGCGGCTGTCCGTGCGGCAGGTCGGGCACTACCGGGCCGAACGGGTGCGCCTGGTGCGGACGACGCCGGCCGTGAACGTGATGGAGGCCGTGCGATGAGCGTTCTCCAACTCGTGTTCGCCGCGCTGCTCGTGCTGACCAACGGGTTCTTCGTCGGAGCCGAGTTCGCGCTGGTCTCCGTGCGGCGCTCTCAGATCGAACCGCTCGGGACCGCCCGGGCGCGGCAGGTGCTCTACGGACTCGAGCACCTGCCGCAGATGATGGCCGCGGCGCAGTTCGGGATCACGGTGTGCTCGCTGACGCTGGGTGCGGTGGCCGAGCCGACGGTCGCGCATCTGTTGGAGCCGGTGTTCGCGTGGGTGCGGATGCCGGAGGGCGTCATCCATCCGCTCGGGTATGTGATCGCGCTGGCTGCGGTGGTCTTCTTCCACCTGGTGATCGGGGAGATGGTCCCGAAGAACCTCGCGATGGCCGCGCCGGAGAAGGCCGCGCTGTGGCTGAGCCCCGGGCTGGTGGCGTTCGCGCGGTTGTGCAAGCCGATCACCGTGGCGCTGGGGGCCTGCGCGAAGGGCATCCTGCGGTTGTTCCGGGTGGAGCCCAAGGACGAGGTCGAGGCCGTGTTCACCAGTGAGCAGCTCAACCGGCTGGTCGAGGACTCCGGGCAGGCCGGACTGCTCGATCCGGAGGAGCAGGAGCGGCTGGAGGACGCGCTGGAGCTGGGGTCCCGGCCGGTGACCGATGTGCTGCTGAGGCGCGAGTCACTGGTGACGGTGCCGCCGTCGGTGACGCCGGGGCAGATCGTGGAGCTGACGGCTCGCACCGGGTACTCGCGGTTCCCGGTGGCGGCGGAGCGGGGGTCGGCGTTCATGGGGTACGTGCACGTCAAGGACGTGCTCGATCTCGAGGACTCCGATCGTGCGGTGCCGCAGCAGGTGTGGCGGCCGATGACGACGCTGCGGGCGGAGCTGCCGCTGGACGACGCACTGACCGTGATGCGGCGGGCGGCCACGCATCTGGCACAGGTCGCGGACGGGTCGGGGCGCGTGCTGGGCGTGGTGGCGCTGGAGGATGTGCTGGAGCTGCTGGTGGGGGAGGTGCGGGACCCGGCGCATCGGGCTGCTGCGGCGGAGCAGGTGTTGGCTTCGTAGGGTGCGTTGTCCCTGCGGGGGCGTGGTGCCTTGCGGGGGCGTGTCACGTGCGGTGCGTTGTCCCGTGCGGTGCGTGGTCCTGCGGGGTGCGTTGTCGTCTGCGGGTTTCGTTGTGGCTGGTCGCGCCGTTCCCCGCGCCCCTTTTTTGCCTGCGGCGGCCCGTTGCGGTGCGTGGTGGGCTGGTGTCGCGCCTGCGGTGTGTTGTGGGTCGGGGCCGGGGTGGGGGGTGTCCGTCCCTCGGTCCGGCCGGCCGTTTCCGAGGACGGCGCCCTTGCCCGGTGCCGGACGCTGCGGGCGGACACCCCCCACCCCGGCCCCTTCCCGCCGTCGGCGCCTGCACCAACGTCGTGGCGGGTGCAGCGGCGGCCGGCCAGTGTCGGTGAGCGTCCCCGCCCGCGGCCGGCCGCAGTGTCGCGTGCCGGTCGACGCCGGGCACGCAGGCCGCCGTCCGTGCCCGTGACGCCGGCCGCGGCTAGTGGGCCGACGGGTCCTGGGGGCCCCGGCCCGAGAGGACCTCGCCGTAGGCCTGCATGAGGTCCGCCAGGCGCAGCGTGGCCAGGTCGTCGCGGGAGAGGGGGCCCGCGTAGGCCGACAGCCGTAGATCCCGGTACGCGCAGCTCTTTTCGTAGAGGGTGCGCAGAAAGCGGCCGTTGCCCAGTTCGTCGATCCAGCCCTGGTCGACCACGTGCCCGGCGATCGAGCGCAGCTCGTCGAGGGCCTCCTCGTCCCACAGGTCACCGTTCTCCGCGGCGAGGACCTTGCCGATCTCGGTGAGTTCGAGGGGACGGTAGGAGGGGAAGTCCACACGCGTGGTGAAGCGGGAGGACAGGCCGGGGTTCGCCGAGAGCAGGCGGTCCATGCCCTCCGGGTAGCCCGCGAGGATGACGACGAGGTGGTCGCGGTTGTCCTCCGCACGCTTCAGCAGGACCTGGAGCGCCTCGTCGCCGTACGCGTCGCCCTTGCCGTAGCCGGAGTTGGAGAGGGAATAGGCCTCGTCGACGAAGAGGACTCCACCCAGGGCCGAGTCGATGAGTTCGTTGGCTTTCACGGCGGTTTGGCCCAGGTATTCGCCGACCAGGTCGGCCCGTTGCGCCTCGACCAGGTGGTCGCCGCCGAGCAGGCCCAGGGCGTAGAACACGCGGCCGAGAATGCGGGCGACGGTGGTCTTGCCGGTGCCCGAGGGGCCGGAGAAGACGAAGTGCCGCTTGGGCGGCTGGACCGGCAGGCCCTGGCCGGCGCGCAGCCGGGCCATGTTCAACTGTGCCGACAACGCCTTGACTTGGCGTTTCACGGGCTCCAGGCCCACCATGCGCTCCAGCTCGGCGAGCGCCTCCTCGAGTAACGCCGGGTCGGTCGGGCCGGCCGGCAGATGCGGGGGCGCGGTCGTCTTCTCGCGCACCACCGGGGTCGGCACCGACGGCACGGGGGGCAGGTCCAGGTCGGTCAGTCGCAGGTCACGGCCCTCGGTGCCGAAGAGGGGGTCCAGGCCGTCGGGGCCGTCCGCGCCGTCCTGGCCGGTGCCGGTGAGGGTCACCGCCGCGAGATCGGCCGGGTCGGTGGTGACGTCGTAGCCGTCGCCCTCGGCGATCGCCGCGAGCCGCGCGGAGGTGTCCATGAAGGCGGGGTCGACTCGGTGGACGGCTCGGTAGAGGGGGAGGGCCGCCGCGGAGCGGCCGGTTCCCTCGTGGGCGCGGGCCAGCCAGTAGCGCAGCTCCTTGCGCTGCGGCTGTTCGCTGCGGCAGCGCATCAGGGCGGTGGACAGCAGCGGTTCGGCTTGGCCGTACATCTCGAGGCGGACCCTCGCCATGCCGCCGAACAGGCCCGCCTCGATGCCGAGGAGGGGGTCGTCCAGGAGGGGGTCGGTGTGACGGACCAGTTCTTCCCAGTCCTTGACCAGATAGGCGCGGCAGGCGTGCAGGAAGCGGACCTGCGGGTCGGTGTCCACGGGGGGCAGGCCGGCGAGGGCACGGTCCAGTTCCGGGACGTGGCGGCCGTCCAGCCAGTGCGAGGCGTGCGCGAGGAGGAGGTCGCGCGGGGTCTCCAGGACGGGCTGCACCCACCAGCCCAGCCAGTACCAGGAGTTGAGGGTGCGGCGGTGCCGGGCGCGCTGCTCGCCGAAGCGGTCCCGGTGGCGGTACATGCGCAGCAGGGCCGTGGTGGTGTCCACGCGCAGCGCGTGCAGGCCCAGCCAGCCGTCGGCCATGCCGGGATCGATCCGCACCGCGGTGCGGAACTCCTCCTCCGCCTGCGGGTAGCCGCCCATGGTGTAGGCGTCCACGCCTCGTAGCCAGGCGAGGTCGGCCGGGGCCTCGGGGCCCCGCGTGCCGAAGTCCATCACGTCCCCCACAAACCGTGCCCCCGCCGATGCCTTGGTTCGAACCGCTGTGCCGCGGACCGGAGTTGCAGGTGCGCGAAGCAGCGTCCGTAGGTCGCACCGAGGGCATCGTACCCATGGGTCGGTGGTCGGCCGAAGGGTGTGGCACCGGCCGTTTGGCGAGGTGGGGGCGGACGGGGCGCACGCGGGGTGGTCACCGAGTGTGAGCGTCCGGCGCCTCACAGCGGCCGTGCGGGGCTGTGAGGGCAGAACGAAGCCCCCGGTCACGGGGGAACAACCAGGGGCTTCGCGTCGAAGGGGCGGCTTCGTTTGCCGCACATTGAGAACGTAAGTCCTGTACGGGCCCAGGGTCAAGCGGAGTTGAGACACTCGGCCAAGTTCCCGCGCAAGGGTCTTCACGGGTTCACCACATCGCGGATGGTCCGTCACCCTGAGTGATGTCGTGGTCTTCGGCGGCAGTCATTCCAGGCCCCGGCAGCACCTCGTATCCCGTGCCCAACTGGCGTACCAGAAGGTGCGCGTGGGGGCGCGAGGGGTCCGCGGCGAAGTGTCGGTCCTCTGCCTCGACCCATCCGGCCCAGAAGTCCCTCTGCTCCGCTCCGTCCCGTCGCCTGCCGCGCTCCCACGCCTCCTCGCGCGGCAGGTCCAGCCACAGCAGGCGCGCGAGGTGCGGGCGCAGGGCGCGGCGGCCCGCGCCGACTCCCTCGATCAGCACGACCGGGGCGCTCGGAAGTGGCCGCGGCGCGCCGAAGCGGCGGGCGCGCCAGTCGTAGGGCGCGTAGCGGGCCGTCTCGCCGCGGCTGAACGGTTCGATCACCTGGATGCGCAGCCGGTCCGTCCAGGCGAACAGTTCCTCGTGGCTGGCGATGTCGTCCAGGTGCAGTACCGGGGCATCGCCCAGGGCCCGCGCCAGCCGGCCGGCGAACGTCGACTTGCCGGAGCCGGCGTGTCCGTCCACGCCGACCAGGCGCACCGGGCCGCAGGACGCGGGGAGCCGGCGCAGATGGGCGGCGAGCTGGTGCAGGGTGTCGGGCATCGTCCGGTGGTGGTTCGGGGGCTGGAGCGGTGGCGGGGAGAGTGTACGGCCGCTGCCGCCCAGGTCATGCCAGGGGTATGGACCAATATTGGTGCCGCGGCATGCCCGTCGGGTGCTGGCCAGTGCCGCCCGCTGGGGTCATAGTGGGGCCCACTGCCGCACGGAACTGCCCGCCCCGACTCGCATCCCTGGGGGTCTTCTGCCCATGAGCAGAGCCGAACAGCCCTCCCGCAGAACCCTGCTGGCCGCCGCGGTCACCGCCGCGGTGGCCGGTGGCGCCGGCCCGGTCCTGGCCGCGGGCGGCGCGTCCGCCGCCGGCCGCGCCGGCCCGGCCCGTCCCATCGACTACCGCTCCTGGACCACGTACTCCGACTGGCGCGGTGGCACCGCCCAGGGCACCCGGGCCGTCGCGGGTGCCCGTCCCGGCCTGGTCATCGGCGAGGCGGCCGGCACCACCGACTACACCGACCCGCACACCGGCACCACCGCCCGCTGGGAGTACGCCACCTGGACCTCCCCGGTCCACCGGCCGGCCGTCCCGGCCACCGAGGCCATCGCCTCCTGGAACGCCCGCACCCCCGCCGGCACCTGGATCCAGACGGAGCTGCAGGGCACCTACTCCGACGGGACCGCGACGCCCTGGTACGTGATGGGCCGGTGGGCGGCCGGTGACCAGGACATCCGGCGCACCTCCGTCGACGGCCAGACGGACGGCAGGAGCAGCGTCTGGACCGACACCTTCTCGATCGACGACCCCGCCTCCGGTCTGCGGCTGGCCTCCTACCGGCTCCGGCTCACCCTGTACCGCCGCCCGGGGCTGACGGCCACGCCGACGGTGTGGCGGCTCGGCGTCATGGGCTCCGACATCCCCGACCGCTTCACGGTCCCCGCCTCCACCCCGGTCCTCGCCCGCGAACTGGCCGTACCCCGCTACTCGCAGGAGATCCACAAGGGCCAGTACCCGGAGTACGACAACGGCGGCGAGGCCTGGTGCAGCCCCACCTCCTCGCAGATGATCATCGAGTACTGGGGCGGTCGGCTCACCACCCAGCAGCTGGCCTGGGTCGATCCGTCGTACGCCGACCCGCAGGTCTGCCACGCGGCGCGGTACACCTACGACTACCAGTACGGCGGATGCGGCAACTGGCCCTTCAACGCCGCCTACGCGGCCACCTTCGCCGACCTGCAGGGCGTGGTCACCCGGCTCGCCTCGCTGACCGAGCTGGAGACGCTGATCGCGGCCGGCATCCCGGCCATGACGTCCCAGTCCTTCCTGAAGACCGAGCTGACCGGGGCCGGTTACGGCACCTCGGGGCACCTGATGACGGTGATCGGCTTCACGCCCGACGGCGATGTCATCGCCAACGACCCCGCCTCGCCGAACGACGCGGCGGTACGGCGCGTCTACCTGCGCCGGGAGTTCGAGAACATCTGGCTGAGAACCAAGCGGTACAACGCCTCCGGCAAGGTCGCCTCCGGTACCGGAGGCGTCTGTTACCTGTACTTCCCGGCCCGCCCGACCCCGCGGCAGCGGGCCGCGCTCGCGGCGGTGGGCGTGCGCTGAGCGGCCCTCGACGGCCACCGGGAGCCGCCTGGTGGCCGTCTCCCGGCGGGTGCTGTGACCAACCTCTCCGCCACAACCCGGGCCGGGGGTGGCATGGTGGACGATCGGCGGGGGACTGCCCCGCACGGACGACCACAGTGAGACGACGCCATGACCGCACACACGGCCACCGCTCCCCGGGCCCGCACCGGCGGCCCCCGCGACGACGGCCCGACGATCCTGGAGCACGCAATGGGCTGGGTGCTCGTCGTCGTGCTCGCGATGCTCGTCACCCAGCTCGGACTGCTCTGAACCGCCCTTCGCCCGAAGGGTTCTCGCGGCTCGGACAGCTGTGATCCGAGGCATACCCGACCTGCCATACTGCGGCATGTCCGCCGCCCGCAGGAACCCGGGGTCGACCTTGAACCTCAGCCACCAGCCCGCTGCCGTCGCCGTTCCGGGACCCCGCGGCACGGAGCGCTCGCTGGCGCGTCGCGCCGAACTGATCGCCATCGGGCGCCGGCTGTTCGCCGACACCTCCTACGACGCCCTGTCGATGGACGACATCGCCCGCCAGGCCCATGTCGCCAAGGGACTGATCTACTACTACTTCCGGTCCAAGCGCGGCTACTACCTGGCCATCGTCCAGGACGCGGTCGCCGACCTGGTCGCCTTCGCCGCGAGCGGCGCGGACCTGCCCGCCGTGGACCGCGTGCACCGCACCATCGACGGCTATCTGCGCTACGCCGAGCAGAACCAGGCCGCCTACCGCACCATCGTCAGCGGCGGTGTCGGCTTCGACACCGAGGTGCACGCCATACGTGACTCGGTGCGCGAGGCGATCATCCTCACCATCGCCGAGGGCGCCTACGGCCGCAGCGACCTGACCCCGCCGGCCCGCATGGGCCTGCTGACCTGGGTGTGCGGGGTCGAGGGCGCCACACTCGACTGGGTCGACCGCCCCGAGCTGTCCCGGGACACGATGCGCGAGCTGCTGGTGAAGACGCTGGGCGGCGTCCTGCGCGCCATCGAGGAGATCGAGCCGGCTTGCCCGGCCCCCGGACCCGCCCGCCGCGAGGGCTGACGCCGGCGCGGATGCGCCCCGATTTCCGGCCCCGCGGGTGGGTCCCGGATTTTTCTTGAAGTAAGCGGTCGTTAACTGGTGACGCGACCCCTCGGATCGGGCATACTCACAGCGCACAGCCGCTGGTCAGCAGTGTTCCGAGACCCGGAAACGCCCGCCCCGACCGGCACCAGGAAGACCCGGCGGAGCCGCCCCCACCCCGGGCGCACGTCCGCCGACGTGCCCGACAGGGAGGAGAGCGTCGCCATGCCCGACCGCGCCCCGCAGCCGGTGGACCGTCTGCTGCCCACGGAGGAGTCCCGGGATCTGATCTCGCTCGTCCGTGACATAGCGCAGCGCGAGATCGCCCCGAAGGCTGCCGAGGAGGAGGACGCCGGACGCTTCCCCCGCGAGGTCTTCTCCCTCCTCTCCGAGTCCGGACTGCTCGGCCTGCCCTACGACTCCGAGTACGGCGGCGGCGACCAGCCGTACGAGGTCTACCTCCAGGTGCTGGAGGAGCTGGCCGCGGCCCGCCTCACCGTCGGCCTCGGCGTCAGCGTGCACACCCTCGCCTGCCATGCCCTCGCGACCTTCGGCAGCAAGCAGCAGCAGGTCGAGCACCTGCCCGCGATGCTCGGCGGCGGGCTGCTCGGCGCCTACTGCCTGTCCGAGCCGGCCTCCGGCTCCGACGCGGCCTCCCTGCGCACCAAGGCCGTCCGCGACGGTGACGGCTGGGTGATCACCGGCACCAAGGCCTGGATCACGCACGGCGGGGTCGCCGACTTCTACACCGTCATGGCCCGCACCGGCGAGGAGGGGCCGCGTGGGATCACGGCCTTCCTGGTGCCGGGGGACGCCGAGGGGCTGAGCGCCGCCGCGCCCGAGAAGAAGATGGGCATGAAGGGCTCGCCGACCGCGCAGGTCCACCTCGACGGCGTCCGCGTCGGCGACGACCGGCGCATCGGCGAGGAGGGCCAGGGCTTCACCATCGCCCTGGCTGCCCTGGACTCCGGGCGGCTCGGCATCGCGGCCTGCGCCATCGGCGTGGCCCAGGCGGCGCTCGACGAGGCGGTGACGTACGCGACCGAGCGGCGGCAGTTCGGCAAGCCGATCGCCGACTTCCAGGGCCTGCGCTTCATGCTCGCCGACATGGCGACCCAGATCGAGGCGGGCCGGGCGCTGTACCTGACCGCGGCCCGGCTGAAGGACGCCGGCCGGCCGTTCGCCAAGCAGGCGGCCATGGCGAAGCTGCACTGCACCGACGCGGCGATGAAGGTCACCACCGACGCCGTCCAGATCCTCGGCGGTTACGGCTACACCGCCGACTTCCCGGCCGAGCGGTTCATGCGCGAGGCCAAGGTGCTGCAGATCGTCGAGGGCACGAACCAGATCCAGCGCATGGTCATCGCCCGCCACCTCGCGGGCCCCGAGACCCGCTGAGCGGCGATTCGCCGGGGCCGCGTGGCGCGCCGCCCGGAGCCGGGTGCGGGCCCGCGTGACGTGCCGGGGCCCGAAGAAGTGCGGGCCGCCTGGCGTGCCAGGTCCGGGTTCGGTGCGGGGCGCGTGGCGCGCTGGGCGGGGTTCGGTGCGGGCCGCGGGGCCTGTCAGGCCCGGGTTCGGGTTCGGGTTCGGTGCAGGCTGCGTGGCGCGCTGGGCCGGGTTCGGTGCGGGCCGCGGGGTCTGCCGGGCCCCGGTTCGGTTGCGCGGGCCGCGATGCCTGCGGGTCCGGGCCGCGGGGCCCGGGCCGGCGGGCCTGCGGGTTCGGCGCGGGCTGCGGGTCCGGTTTCGGGTTCGGTGCGGGCCGGGGCGCCTGCCGGACCCGGGTTCGGAGACGGCCGCGTGGCCTGCCGGGTCCGGCTCCAGCGGGGCCGGCCGGCCCGTCGGGCGCAGGTTCGGTGATTCCTGCGGCTCGCTGGGGGCCCTGGCTCGACGAGGCCGCGTGGCCTCCGCGTCCCGGTCGGGCGAAGTGTCGAGCCTCGCTGAATCCCGGCTCGGCCAGCGCCCGTTGCTCGCTCAGCCCGGGTCGCCCAGGCCGCCGCGGAAGCCGCCGAACTGGCCCGGTCGGACCAGTGGGGCCGCCAGCCGGGCCCACTCCGGGTCGTGGCGGCCCGGCAGGGTGCGGCCGCCCTCCGCCCAAACTCGCAGCACCGCACGGTAGATGGGCGGGTCCGGATGCTGCGGCGGCGCAAGAGGAACCGATTCTGCGGGTGGCGGCACGAAGAGGCGCCGCTCATGTCCGGTCGTCGCATACGTGCGGGTCATACCCGGGCAACGCGGCGGCGGTCCGCGAGGTCACCGGCCCGCGGAATCGGGCGTGCGTTCGCGCGGGGACACGGTCCCCTTCGTGGCCGCACGGGATTACCTGACATACCGTCAATAAGCAGCCTCCACAGGTGCGTTGGCTGAAGCGACCGCCTTTGATGAACGTTGCCGGACGAGCACCCGAAACCGCTCACGGCACCGCACACCGACCTGCGCCACGGCACCCTGACGGCCGTGGCGCAGGTCGGTCACGCGTGGAGTCAGGCGGCGCGCCGCATCGTCGCCGCCCGCATCGGGCGCGAGCCAGGGCCGCCGACGTGTGAGAAGGGCTGCGTCCGCCAGTCGAGGCCCTGGGGGAGCGTCAACAGCAGGGCCGTGTCCTGCTCCTGGGGCGTGAACGACTCGTCCGCGGGCCGGGCGTCGGACGCGCTGCGGCCCGTACCGGCACACACCGTGAGGCCGAACGGGTTCCAGGGCGAGGCGCACAGCGCGTGCTCCGGCAGTACCTCCTCGTCCGCCAGCAGGGCGATCGGCTGCGCGCAGTCCGGGCAGATCACCCGGTACATCTCGAAGGTGTCGTAGGCGTCGAACTCCTCGCCGTCGTCGAAGGCGTCGGGTTCGACGCCCTCCGGCTCGGGATCGACGACGGGCTGCTGCCGCTTGGGCGCGGAGCGACCAGGGCGCTTAAGACTCTGCATGGGATTCTCCCCCTCGGGCTGGGCCGTGAAGGCGCTGCGGCCTCGACCACAGCAAGCACTTCCCGTCCGCTCCGGGGGGTAATCACGAGACCATCACGGAGACGGCTCCCAGCGTGTGGCATTCGTCACATGCGGTGCGCAGGTGACCGGGAGCGGGCCGTGCGCCGCCCGGATGGCGCAGGGAGGGCCGGCCGCCAGGTCACGAACCGGGTATGACCTGGGCTTGGGAGGTATCCGAGGAGATCACCCGCCCTGTAGGTTTCTGCGTCATGGAGGAGCTGGACCGTCAGATCGTGCAGCTGCTCGTCAAGGACGGGCGGATGAGCTACACGGACCTGGGCAAGGCCACGGGCCTGTCCACGTCAGCCGTGCACCAGCGGGTGCGCCGGCTCGAGCAGCGTGGCGTCATCCGCGGATACGCGGCCGTCGTCGACCCGGAGGCCGTCGGGCTGCCGATGACCGCGTTCATCTCGGTCAAACCGTTCGACCCCAGCGCGCCCGACGACATCGCCGACCGGCTTGCCGGCGTCCCCGAGATCGAGGCCTGTCACAGCGTCGCCGGCGACGAGAACTACATCCTCAAGGTGCGCGTGGCCACCCCGCACGAGCTGGAGGAGCTGCTCGCCCGGGTCCGCTCGCTGGCCGGGGTGTCCACCCGCACCACGGTGGTGCTGTCCACGCCGTACGAGGCACGGCCGCCGCGCATCTGACCCCACCTGGGTGCGGAACGGTCCGGGCCAGGCGGGAGACTGTTCCCCATGAGTGAGCGCACCCCCGAGCCGCAGACCGTCCTGCTCCGCCGTGGCGAGGTCCACAGCCCCGCCGACCCCTTCGCCACCGCCATGGTCGTCGAACGCGGCCAGGTCGCCTGGGTGGGCTCCGAGGGCGCGGCCGACGCCTTCGCGGAGGGTGTCGACGAGGTGATCGACCTCGACGGCGCCCTGGTCACCCCCGCGTTCACCGACGCGCACGTGCACACCACCGCCACCGGCCTGGCGCTCACCGGCCTCGATCTGTCCGGCGCGCCCTCGCTGGGGGCCGTCCTCGCCGCCGTACGGGAGTTCGCCGCCGCCCGGCCGCACGACCGGGTGCTCCTCGGGCACGGCTGGGACGCCGCCCGCTGGGCCGACGGCCGCCCGCCCACGCGCGCGGAGCTGGACGAGGCGACCGGCGGGCGCCCGCTGTACCTGTCGCGCATCGACGTCCACTCCGCGGTCGTCACCACCGCCCTGCTGGAGCTGACCCCCGGCCTCGGCGTCCTGGACGGCCCGCTGGCCGCCGACGCCCACCACGCCGTGCGCGCCACCGCCTTCGGCGCGATCACGCCCGGACAGCGCGCCGAGGCCCAGCGCGCGGCCCTCACGCATGCCGCGTCCCTCGGCATCGGTTCCGTCCACGAGTGCGGCGGTCCTGAGATCTCCTCCGAGGACGACTTCACCGGTCTGCTCCGGCTGGCCGCCGAGGAGCCGGGCCCACGGGTCGTCGGCTACTGGGCGGAGGCGGACGTCGCCAAGGCGCGGGAGCTGGGCGCGCTCGGTGCCGCCGGGGACCTCTTCGTCGACGGCGCCCTCGGCTCGCACACCGCCTGCCTCCACGAGGCGTACGCCGACGCCGCCCACACGGGCACCGCCTACCTCGACGCCGACGCGGTCGCCGCCCATGTCGTCGCCTGCACCGAGGCGGGCCTCCAGGCGGGCTTCCACGCCATCGGCGATGCCGCGGTGACCGCCGTGGTCGAAGGCGTGCGCGCCGCCGCGGAGAAGGTCGGCCTGGCCCGTGTGCGGGCCGCGCGCCACCGCGTCGAACACGCCGAGATGCTCACCCCGGAGAGCATCGCCGCCTTCGCCGAGCTGGGCCTGACGGCCTCCGTGCAGCCGGCCTTCGACGCGCTGTGGGGCGGCGAGGACGGTATGTACGCCCAGCGTCTGGGCGCCGAGCGGGCCCGCACGCTGAACCCCTTCGCAGCGCTGCTGCGCGCCGGCGTACCGCTGGCCTTCGGCTCCGACAGTCCGGTCACCCCGCTCGACCCCTGGGGCACGGTCCGGGCCGCCGCCTTCCACCGCACCGCCGAGCACCGTGTCTCCGTCCGCGCCGCCTTCACCGCCCATACGCGCGGCGGCTGGCGGGCGATCGGACGCGACGACGCGGGCGTCCTGGTGCCGGGCGCCCCCGCCGACTACGCCGTGTGGCGCACCGGCGCCCTCGTCGTCCAGGCCCCCGACGACCGCGTCGCCCGCTGGTCCACCGACCCGCGCTCGGGCACTCCCGGCCTGCCCGATCTCACCCCTGGCCGTGAGCTGCCCGTCTGCCTGCGCACGGTGGTCGGTGGCCGCACGGTGTACGTACGGCCGGGCGAGTGATCTACGGCGGCCGGGCGGCGGACCGGTGCCGTCCGCCCCGCCGCCGCCGTCGCCGGGCTGACCTGCGCGTTGACGGCGTCACCGCAGGTCGAACGGCTGTTGACAGGCTGCGGCCCGGGGCCGATAGGTTCGGCGGAGTCCACCACCGGACGCCCGGTGCGGGAAACGTTCACACGCCGCAGCGCCGCTGGGTCAGGGACGGTGCGCCCGGATCGGGGGCACCGCCGCTGGGAGCCAGGCTCAGCGCAGCGCAGGCGAGGGAACGTTTTGGCCGCGCCGGGGAGGTGTGACCCGGGTGGGGCCCGGGCGCTCAGTAGACAACGGCTTTCGGTCGATCCGCAGCCAGCGGGTCCCAGGTCGGCCCGAAGGGCGCCGGGCCCCCATCCGCCGCACACGCGCGTGCGAAGGGCCCCAAAACCGTCTCTCCTACCCCGAGTTTCCCCTTTGGACACCACCATACGAACGTCCTGTCACGTCATCGCAGGCCGCGGCCACTATGGTGGTCCTCTGCGTACGGACATGAAGGGGCAGCAGTGAACGACGGCGACGGGACTTTCGAGGCGAAGGCCCAGGGGAGGAAGTTCGGTCCGCTCGGCACGGCCTTGGTGATCATTCCGACCTACAACGAGGCGGAGAACATCAAGAGCATCGTCGGCCGGGTGCGGCGGGCGGTTCCCGAGGCGCACGTTCTCGTGGCCGACGACAACAGCCCGGACGGCACCGGCAAGCTGGCGGACGAGCTGACCGTCGAGGACGACCACGTGCACGTGCTGCACCGCAAGGGCAAGGAGGGCCTCGGCGCCGCCTACCTGGCGGGCTTCCGCTGGGGGCTGGAGCACGGCTACGGCGTGCTGGTCGAGATGGACGCCGACGGTTCCCACCAGCCCGAGGAGCTGCCCCGCCTGCTCACCGCGCTCAAGAGCGCCGACCTGGTCCTCGGCTCGCGCTGGGTGCCCGGCGGCCGCGTGGTCAACTGGCCGAAGTCCCGTGAGTTCATCTCCCGCGGTGGCAGCCTCTACTCGCGGCTGGCGCTCGACCTTCCGCTGCGGGACATCACCGGCGGGTACCGGGCCTTCCGTCGGGAGACCCTGGAGGGCCTGGGCCTGGACGAGGTCGCCTCCCAGGGCTACTGCTTCCAGGTCGACCTGGCGCGCCGCGCGATCAAGGCCGGCTTCCACGTCGTCGAGGTCCCCATCACCTTCGTCGAACGGGAGCTGGGCGACTCCAAGATGAGCCGCGACATCCTCGTCGAGGCGCTGTGGCGGGTCACGGCGTGGGGCGTGGGGGAGCGCGTCGGGAAACTCACGGGGAAGGCCAGACCGGCCAGGGCGTCGGCGAGCGAGCCGGCCAGGCCGTCGGCGGCTGCTCCGGGGGAGCGAACGACAGGTGAGCCGACGACCGGTGAGCCCACGACGGGTGAGCCGACGACGGGGGAGCCGCCTGCGGGCGGGAACGCCTGATCAGGCTCTTATCCGGAGCTGAGCCGGGGCCAGGCACACTGGAGACATGACGACTGGCGCTCCGACCTCTTCCTCCTCCCGCCCCTCCGGGCGGGCCCGCCGCTCGCGGCTGCGTACCGCCCTGCCGCTGGGGATCGCCGCATGGCTGGTGCTGGAGATCTGGCTGCTGACCGTCGTCGCCGGCGCGTCGAACGGGTTCGTGGTCTTGCTGCTGCTGCTCGCCGGCGTCGTGGCCGGTGCCGCGGTGGTCAAGCGGGCGGGACGGCGGGCCTTCCAGAACCTCAACGAGGCGCTGCAGCGGGGCGGCTCCCCGGCGCAGCGCGGCGGCAACGGCTTTCTCATGCTGGCCGGCCTGCTGCTGATGATCCCGGGGCTGCTCTCGGACGCGGTGGGCCTGCTCCTGCTCCTCCCGCCGGTCCAGAAGGCTGTCGGCCGCTACGCCGAGCGCACCGTGGACCGCACACTGCGCGCGGCGGGCACGGGCGGCCTTGGTGACGTCTTCCAGCAGGCCCGCATCCACCGCCCGGACGGCAAGGTCGTCCAGGGTGAGGTCATCCAGCACGACGAGCCGGGCGACACCCCGCAGGAGCGCCGCCCGCCGCTGACCCGCTGAGCGCGCAGGGGGCCCCTGAGCTCCGCGGACCCACGCCACGCACAACAGACCGCGGGCGCCGTACGTCGAAACGTACGGCGCCCGCGGTCAGTAACGCGCGCTGTGGACCGGTCCGAGCCCCGCAGGGACTACGCGGACTTGCGGCTGTCCCGGGGATGAACCGCGAGGTTCATCGCACCGGAGCGCAGAACGGCGAGCCGCTCCTCGAGGACCTCTTCGAGTTCCTCTCGGGTCCGCCGCTCCATCAGCATGTCCCAATGCGTACGCGCGGGCTTGGCCTTCTTCTCCTCAGGGCCGTCGCCATCCACGAGGAGTGCCTGGGCTCCACAGACCTTGCACTCCCACTCCGGCGGGATCTCCGCCTCGACCGAGAAGGGCATCTCGAATCGATGCCCCTTCTCGCATGCGTACTCCACGGCCTGGCGCGGGGCCAGGTCGATGCCGCGGTCCGTCTCGTAGCTGGTCACCACGAGGCGCGTGCCGCGAAGAGCTCGCTCACTCATGAATCGTGCCTCCCGGGCTTGTCGCCCACAGGACAGGTGTCGCTGTCGTCGTCATCCGGTCAACGTCCGGTCGGCGGTAAAGATTCCCGTCCCGATGTCCCGTTCCGGGTCATGCGTCGCCGTCGTGCCGCAGCCTTGTCAACCAGTGCAGTACCCACCGACGCCCGGTTTGTCACGTCTGATCGGAGATGTCACCTAGCGCCTCGTCGCCTTTGACGCGCAGTAACGGTACGCCTGGCAGGCCAAACGCGTACACTACCGCCCTTTCACCCCGAGTGCTAAATCTTCTCGGGAACGGGATTGCCCGCGTCGCCGATCGCCCGCCGCACCGGCACGCGGGCGAGGAGCACGAAACCGATCGCGAAGAACGCCACCAGCGAGATGATCGCGGACCGGTAGCTGCCGGTCAGCTGGTAGGTGACGCCGAACAGCAGCGGGCCCAGCCAGCTCATCCCGCGGTCGCTCAGCTCGTACGCCGAGAAGTACTCCGCCTCCTTGCCCGGCGGCACCAGGTGGGAGAAAAGGGAGCGGGACAGCGCCTGGCTGCCGCCGAGGACCAGACCGATCCCGGCCGCCAGCACGAAGAAGAACACCGGCGCCTTCGCGGGCAGGAAGTACCCCGCGCCGAGGGTGACGGTCCAGGCGATCAGCGAACCGAGGATGGTCCGCTTCGCCCCGTGGATGCGGGCGAGCCGCCCCATGGCCAGCGCGCCCGCCACCGCGAGCACCTGCACCAGGAGCACAGCCGTGATCAGTGTGGACTGGCCGAGGCCCAGTTCCTCCGAGCCGTACACGGACGCCTGGGAGATCACCGTCTGGATGCCGTCGTTGTAGACGAGGTAGGCGAGCAGGAAGGCCACGGTCAGCGGGTGGCGGCGCATGTCGCGGACCGTCGCCGCGAGCTGCCGCATCCCCGGCAGGGCTGCCTCGCGCTGGGCCGAACGGCGGTCGCGCAGCCGCGCGAGCGGGACCAGCGTGAACGCGCCCCACCACAGCCCGGCCGAGGCCAGACAGATCCGCACGGCCATGGTCTGCGAGACGCCGAAGCTGTCGTGGGCGGAGTAGAGGACCAGGTTGGCGATCAGCACCAGGGAGCCGGCCGCGTACCCGAAGGCCCAGCCCCGGGAGGAGACCGCGTCGCGTTCCTCGGGTCCGGCGATCTGCGGCAGGTAGGAGTTGTACAGCATCATCCCGACGGACTGGGCCGCGTTCGCCACCACCAGCAGCACACCGCCGAGCAGATAGCGGTCGCCGGAGAGGAAGAACATTCCCGTCGTCGCCGCCGCTCCCACGTAGGCGGCCGCCGCCAGCAGCGGCTTCTTGCGGCCGGTGCGGTCGGCGGCGGCCCCCACCAGCGGCATCACCAGCACCGCCACGATCACCGAGAGGGAGACCGAGTAGGCGAAGAAGGAGCCGGCCCGCACCGGGACGCCCAGCGGATGCACGTACCCGTCCGCGTCGGCGGCCGACTTCGCGACCGACGTCAGATACGGGCCCAGGAACACGGTGAGCACGCTCGTCGAGTAGACGGAGCACGCCCAGTCGTAGAAGTACCAGCCGCGCTGTTCGCGCCTGCGGTCCGCGGCGTCGTCCGCCCCCGCCCTGCGCACGGTGTCGATGTCCACCCGTGCCCTCGCTTCCCCGCCGAAGGTAGAGCGCGCCGCCCGGGCGGGCGCCGGTCGGTCAGACCCAGACGCCGCGTTCCTCCATGACCTTGCGCAGTGTGTCGATGTGATCGGTCATGATGCCATCGACCCCCAGGTCCAGGAGCCGGTGCATGCGCTCGGGTTCGTTGACCGTCCACACGTGCACCTGCAAGCCGTGCGCGTGGGCGAAGCGGATGAAGCGCCGGTCCACCACCTGGATGCCCGACTGCACCTCCGGCACCTGGGCTGCCACCGCCGAGCGGCGCAGCGCGGCGGGCACGCCCCAGGAGCGCAGCCGCAGGTTGAGCACGCCCCGGGTGCCGTAGGAGGTGGCGAGCTTCGGGCCCGCCAGGTGCTGGGCACGTACCACGCGGGCCTCGGAGAACGATCCCAGGCAGATCCGGTCCCAGGCGTTCGTCCGGGCGATCAGGTCGAGGAAGGGGTGCAGTGCCGCCTCGGCCTTCACGTCCACGTTCCAGCGCACCTCGGGGAAGGCTTCGAGCAGCTCGTCGAAGAGGGGCACCGGCTCCGTACCCTGCACGCGCGCGTGCCGCACCTGCGTCCACGGCAGGTCGGCGATCCGGCCGGCGCCGTCCGTCACCCGGTCCAGCGTGGCGTCGTGGAAGGCGACGAGCCGGCCGTCCTTGGTGGCGTGCACGTCGGTCTCGATGTACCGGTAGCCGGCCTCCACCGCCCGCCGGAACTGCGCCAGGGTGTTCTCCAGGCCGTCGGCCGCGCCGCCGCGATGCGCGAAGGCCAGCGGGCCCGGATGGTCGAGGTACGGGTGGCGTATGGACGTCGTCACGGACGCAGTATCGCCCGAGTGGGTGACCCCGTGGCAACGACCGTGCTGCCCTGCGGTGCCTGCGGAACGGCGAACACCCGCAGGAAGAACTGGGCGAGCGGGCCGATGGACACCGCGTACAGCAGTGTGCCGGCGCCCAGGGTGCCGCCCAGCGCGAACCCGGTGACCACGACCGCCACCTCCACCACCGTGCGCATCAGCCGGATCGAGCGGCCCGTGCGCTTGTGCAGCCCGGTCATCAGCCCGTCGCGCGGGCCCGGTCCGAAGCGGGCGGCGATGTACAGGCCGGTCGCGACACCGTTCAGCGCGATCGCGGCGGCCAGCAGCGGGACACGGACCGCCAGGGCGTGTGCCGTCGGCACGGCCGCGAGGGTGCCGTCCATGGCGAGACCGATGACGAAGACGTTGGACACCGTGCCCAGGCCCGGGCGCTGACGCAGCGGGATCCACAGCAGCAGCACCGCCGCGCCCACGACGATCGACACCACGCCCATGCTCAGCCCGGTCAGCTCGGCCAGGCCCTGGTGGAGCACGCCCCACGGTTCCAGGCCGAGGCCGGCCCGCACGAGGAGCGCCGAGCTGGCGCCGTAGAGGACCAGCCCGACGTAGAGCTGCATCAGCCGCCGGGGCAGGTGGCGTGGTGATGTGGACACGAGGGTCCCCCTGGGTGGTGGTAGTGGCCTGACACATGACACCCTGTGGCGTGGAAGCACACGCTCTCCATGGCCAATTCGGGGAAGGTGGACTGATCGGGATGGCCCAGTGGACCTCTGCGGTGGGCGCGGCGCAGCTCGCCCGGCTGCTCAAGTCGCAGCAGGACCGCCCGGCGGGCCCCGGCACCCGCCGGCCCCCCGCCTACCGCGCACTGGCCGACGGCATCCGCCTGCTGGTCCTGGAGGGCCGGGTCCCGGTGGCCGCCCGCCTGCCCGCCGAACGAGAGCTGGCCCTCGCCCTGTCCGTCAGCCGTACGACGGTGGCGGCGGCCTACGAGGCGCTGCGCACCGAGGGCTTCCTCGAGTCCCGCCGCGGCGCCGGCAGCTGGACCGCCGTCCCGGCCGGCAACCCGCTGCCCGCCCGCGGCCTGGAACCGCTGCCGCCCGAGGCGCTCGGCTCGATGATCGACCTCGGCTGCGCCGCGCTGCCCGCGCCCGAACCGTGGCTGACGCGTGCCGTCCAAGGTGCCCTCGAGGAGCTCGCGCCGTACGCCCACACGCACGGCGACTACCCCGCCGGGCTGCCCGCGCTGCGGGCGATGATCGCCGAGCGGTACACCGCGCGCGGCATCCCGACGATGCCCGAGCAGATCATGGTGACGACCGGTGCGATGGGCGCCATCGACGCCATCTGCCACCTCTTCGGCGGGCGCGGCGAGCGCATCGCCGTGGAGTCCCCGTCGTACGCCAACATCCTGCAGCTGATGCGGGAAGCGGGCGCGCGGCTGGTGCCGGTCGCGATGGCCGAGGGGCTGTCCGGCTGGGACCTGGACCGCTGGCGGCAGGTGCTGCGCGATGCCGCGCCCCGCATCGCCTACGTGGTGGCCGACTTCCACAACCCCACCGGCGCGCTCGCCGACGAGGAGCAGCGGCGGCGGCTGGTGGAGGCGGCCCGCTCGGCGGGGACCGTGCTGGTGGCCGACGAGACGATGACCGAGCTGTGGCTCGACGACGACCTCGAGGGCGCCATGCCGCGGCCCGTGTGCGGCTTCGATCCCGCCGGCTCGACCGTCATCACCGTCGGCTCGGCCAGCAAGGCCTTCTGGGCGGGGATGCGCATCGGCTGGGTGCGCGCCGCACCGGACGTGATCCGCTCCCTGGTCGCCGCCCGCGCGTACGCCGACCTGGGCACCCCCGTGCTGGAGCAGCTGGCGGTGAACTGGCTGTTCAGCACCGGCGGCTGGCAGGAGGCCGTGCGGCTGCGGCGCGCCCAGGCCCGGGAGAACCGGGACGCCCTGGTCGCCGCGGTACGCCGGGAGCTGCCGGACTGGGAGTTCGAGGTGCCCCGCGGCGGGCTCACGCTGTGGGTGCGCGCCGGGGGACTGTCCGGGTCGCGGCTCGCCGAGGCGGGCGAGCGGGTCGGCGTACGGGTCCCCTCGGGGCCGCGCTTCGGCGTCGACGGGGCCTTCGAGGGGTTCGTCCGCCTTCCGTTCACCGTCGGCGGCGCGGTCGCCGAGGAGGCGGCGGCACGGCTCGCGGCGGCGGCACGACTGGTGGCGAGCGGTGGGGCGGGGGGCGGCGCCGAGGCGCCGCGCACGTTCGTGGCGTGAGCGGGCGCGGGCGCGGGCGCGGGCGGCGGTCCGGCTCGGCGGTTCGGCCGGCGACCGTGCCCGGGCCTCCTCTGCGCCGATCCCTCCGTGCCGTCGGTCAGTCGGCAGCGATCTCCCGGCGCCCGCCGTACGTCAGGGCCGCAGCGGGCACCCCGCCGTCCTCGCCTGCCGCGACGCCCTGCGCCCTGCGGTGACGGCCCGCTCCGACCGCAGGCAGGGCATCGCGCCCGGTGCACGCAGCGCAAAGGCGCCGCACGCGTGCGCGCGGCGCCTCCGGCAGGCGTACGGCCCCGGTGTTACGCCTGTTCCACCACCGCGGCCTCGGTGGTGAGCGGTTCCTCCGGGACGTCCTTGTCCATGGGAACCTTCTCACCGTCCGCGGGGGTCGTACGCGGCGGCAGCAGATCCATCACGGCCTGCCGGTGCGCGTCACTGGTGGCGTCGTCGTACGGGTCGGGGGTCGCCGGCACCTGCAGCCGGTGCACCGGGCCGCTGCCCAGACGGGCGTAGCCGCGGCCGGGCGGGACATGGGCCAGGGGAGTGGTGCACGGCGGCGCGCCCAGGACGGCCTCCAGCTGGGCGGGCGTCGCCGGGCCCAGGGCGACACGCGCGCGTGTGTGCTGCCGTACCGGATCGCTCAGCGTTTCGAGGCTGTCGAACTGTTCGGCGATCACCACGGTGACGTTCGCCGCGCGGCCGTGCCGCAGCGGTACCTGGAGCAGGGCCTCCGGGTCCTTGCGGCCGTCGGCGGCGGCCAGCGGCGCGAACGCGGTCGGCCGGTCTAGCAGGATCCACAGCGGACGGCGGGTGTCGTCCGGCGGGGGGTGGCCCTCCTGGCGGGCCCGGTTGGCGGCGATCAGCCGCCGCTCGGTCTCGGTGGCAGCCCACTCCAGGCTGGCCAGCGCTCCGCTGAGCCCGCACTCGACGGCCAGCACGCCGTCCCGGCCGGTCAGGCAGGCGTACTCGCCGGTGCCGCCGCCGTCGACGATCAGGACGTCGCCGTAGGGGAGGGCCTGGAGCGCGATCGAGCGCAGCAGGGTCGAGGTGCCGCTGCCGGGCTGGCCCATGACCAGCAGGTGCGGCTCGGTGGAGCGGATGCCGGTGCGCCAGACGACGGGCGGCATGTCGCGCTGCTCGTCGCCGAAGGAGAGCGGGAGGGTGCGCTGGACCTGGAGGGAGTCCGTGAAACCGAGGACCGTCTCGCCCGGCGTGGTGACGAAGCGCTGCGCGGCGATGTCCGCGGGCAGCGGCGCCAGCACGGTCACCGTCAGCTCGTTGCCCTCCTCGTCCCAGGCGAAGTGGTACTCGCGGCCGCGGCCCGACTTCGCGGTGAGCAGCTGCTCGACACGCGCGCGTGCCTCGGCCCGGCCGTCGGGGAAGTACGCCGGGTAGCGGATCTGGAGGTGGGTGATCCGGCCCGAGCCGTCGAACTCGTGCGCCGGGAAGGCCTTCTCCCACTCGCCGCCGTGCGCGTACAGCGGCGCCGGGTCCTCGGCGGTGGAGAAGTAGGGCACCAGGGCCTCGTACAGGGCCTTGAGCCGTTGCGTCTGCGACTCGTCCGGGCCCTCGGGCGCCGGGGGCGTGCGGTCACGGCCCTGCCAGGCTGCCGCCGCCATCAGGGTGATGACGGCGAGCAGCAGGCCGTACGGCACCAGGGCCACGGCCAGGATCACCGCGGCCACCATGAACAGCAGCTGGCCGCGCTTGTCCTTCGGGGTCTCGGCCCACCTGCGCCGTCCGGCCGAGGCCAGCCGGCGCAGACCGCGGACGATCGTGATCAGCGGATGGAGGACGTCGGTGGCGCTGTCCGCCGCCGTCCGGGCCAGCTCCCGGCTCCGGGCGATCTGCGCGCTGCCTGTGCTCAGGATGCGGGGGAGGGGGCGCCGGGCCACTGCTGCCTCCTTGTGGTGCGTACGGGCGGGGAGGACGACGTCAGAACCTGATGCCGCCGAGGAGACTGGCCAGGCTCTCGCCGCCGGCCTTGATGCTGGGCGCGATCGCCGTACTGGCCAGGTAGAAGCCGAACAGCGCCGAGATCAGCGCGTGCGACGCCTTGAGGCCGTCCTTGCGGAAGAAGATGAACACGACGATGCCGAGCAGGACGACGCCTGAGATGGACAGGATCATTTGGGCTCTCCTGGTGTTCGGTGGGGACAGTCACCATGAGTACTTCCAGGCTCACAGGATGTATCTATACGATTAAAGGTGCAAACGGGGGAAATTCCCACGATTTCCCCCGCTCGGCGGAGCGTCGGCTGCGCTGTCCGAGCAGGACAATTGGCGTCGAACGGGTCTGTCGGTGATCTTTGCCGCCTGCGGCGCCCGACATGGGACCGACGAGCCAGTACCCTGGCGATTCACTCGTACGGCCGCACCGCTCGCGGTCGTACGCCGCTCCCGCAGCCGCGGAGGCGGCGCCCGGCAGCAGCAGTCCCCAAGAACGCAGTGAGAGGCGGTCCGGCCGATGACTGAAGCCCCCGACCCCGAGGTCGTGGAGCTGGCGACCAAGATCTTCGATCTGGCCCGGCAGGGGCAGACGGAGCCGCTCGTGGCCTATGTCGACGCGGGCGTACCGGCCAACCTCACCAACGACCGCGGCGACACCCTGGTGATGCTCGCCGCCTACCACGGCCACGCCGACACCGTCCGCGCGCTGCTCACCCGTGGCGCCGAGGCCGACCGCGCCAACGACCGCGGTCAGACCCCGCTCGCCGGCGCCGTCTTCAAGGGCGAGGAAGCCGTCATCAGGGCCCTCCTGGAGGGTGGCGCCGACCCGGCCTCGGGCACCCCCTCGGCCGTCGACACGGCGCGCATGTTCGGCAAGACCGAACTGCTCGAACTGTTCGGCGCGGCCTGAACACACCCGCTGCGACCAGCGGAAACAAGGATTTTGACCAGATAGGACACCGACCACGGGGGAGGCGGTAACAGGCCGCCGGAAATTTCGGTCGCGGTGGGCGGAACCGCCGGGTCATCATGACGTCGTGATTCACGGACGTGATGGCCGGCCAGGTGATGCCGCACCGCGCGGGCCGTGATGCGGCCCGCATGGGCCACCGACGAGAGGCAGAGAGAAATGGTCTACAGCAAGCAGGAAACGGCGGGCGCCCCGACGTGTTGTCACGCGGCCAGGTAATGCAGGTCCCCGGTTGCGTCGACGCTTGATGTGAGGCTGTTTCCCATGTTCGATCCGGTCATAGCGCCCAGCGGTACGCTGCTCGGCCTGCTCCAGCGGGGCCGCGGCGACGGCACACTCCACGCGCTCACCGCCCCCCGCGCCGAGGCGCTCGCGGCACTGAACCACTGCGTGCTGCGCGACCCCCGCCACGACTGGCAGGTGGAGAACCGCTCCCTGTACTACGCCCGCCTCTTCCTCGACCTCGCTGGTGAGCTGGACGAGATCGAGGCCCACCTCTTCGACGTCGAGGACGTTCTCGACACCGACGAGTCCCGCACCGGACTCGCCCTGGCCGTGCTCGGCCACCTCGCCTCCTACGGTCGGCGTGACGCCCTCGACCTGCTGCGCCGCTACGCCGCCACCGGCTCCAACTGGGCCTGGGCGCTCGACGAACTCGCCCTGCGCGACGACGACGCCGGGCTGCGCGCCCTCGCCGTACCCGTCCTGGCCCGCTTCACCACCGACGCCGAGGGCGAGGCCGCGCTGGCCGCCGTCGTGCGCGACGCCTTCGAACCCCGGCCCTGGCGGCTGTGGGCCGAGGACGCGCGCACCGACATCGCGGCACGCGTGCGTGCCGCCCACGAGGCCGGCTCGTTCGACCGCTGGCAGCGGCAGATGCAGCCGACCGGGCCCCGGCCCGGGTGGAGCGTCGCCGCGGTCCTCGAATGGGCCCAGCAGGGCGTCGAACGCGGCGCCGCCCTCCATGTCCCCGCCGCCCGCTGTCTCGCCGCCGTCGCGGGCCCCGAGGACCGGCCGGAGATCGTCCGGGCCGCGCTGGACGGCACCGAGGGAGCCCGGTGCACCGCCCTGCGCTACCTCGCCGACAGCAACGATCCCGACGCCCTCGACCTGATCGAGACCGCCGTCGCGAACGGCACCGCGCCCGTCGTCGAGGCGGCTGTCGACGCCTTCGAACGCATGCGCAGCGTCGCCGCCGTCGACCGGGCCCGCGGCTGGGCCCGCCGGCCCGACGCGCTCGGCGCCGCCGCCGGACGCGTCCTCGCCTGCCGGGGCGGCGCCCAGGACAGCGAGCTCGTCCTCGGCGCCCTGCGGGAGTCGGTACGCGGCGAGGGCTGCGACGCGCCCACCCTGTGGACCCTCGTCGACGGCGCCGGACGCCTCGGCATCGCCTGTGCCGCGCCCGTCCTGCGGCACGTCTACCGCGAGACCGCCTCCTCCCATCTGCGCGGCCGCTGCGCCCGCGCGCTGGCGGCCACCGACCCCTCCTTCGGCACCGGCTTCGCCGTCGAGTGCCTGTGGGACTGCGAGGAGACCACCCGCGAGATCGCCGCGCGGCACGCCGAGACCGGCGACACGCGCGTGGTGGAGCGACTGCGGCGACTGGCCGCGGACCCGGCGGAGGAGGACGAGGTCCAGACGGCGGTACGGAGCCGGATCGGGCCCGACGCGTCGGCGGTGTGACACCGGGCCACGGGGGAGGGCCGGGACGGGCCCGGCGTTCGTCCGGGGCCGTGTGGCCGGGGCGTTCGTCCGGGGCCGTGTGCCCCCCGGGGGGACTGTTGGGCGTGGTGCGGCCCGTGTCGGGTCGCCGGCCGTCCGCCGGGTGACCCCGCCGGACGGGGCGCGAGGCGCCGGGCCGGCGCAGCCCGTCGTGTGAACGCCGGGTGACCCGTACGTCAGGAGGGCATGGCCGGTTTCCGACCTGCTCGGGTGCACAGCGCAACGCTCACAGGACGTTCCTCGGCCGGAAAGATCCACGTTGACGCGGCCACGTCCGGCGCGGCGACAACACCACTATGCGTGTCGTCATCGTGACCGAATCCTTTCCCCCCGACGTGAACGGCGTGGCCCACTGCGCGCTCCAGACCGCCCGGCACCTCGTCGACCGCGGTCACGCCCCGCTCGTCGTCGCGCCGGCCCCCGCGCCGGGGAACAAGCCCGACGCGTCCGTCCCCTGCCCGGTCGTTCACGTCCCCTCCCTCCCGCTCCCCGGCTACCCCCAGGTCCGTGTCGCCCTCCCCAGCCGGCGCCTGGCCGCGACGCTCATCGAGCACCGCGCCGACCTCGTCCACCTGGCCAGCCCCTTCGTCCTCGGGGTGCGCGGCATGGCCGCCGCCGCCCGGCTCGGCATCCCCGCCGTCGCCGTCTACCAGACCGACCTGGCCGGTTACGCCCGCACCTACATGGGCGCCGGTGAGACCGCCGCCTGGCGGCGCATCCGCTCCGTGCACGCCGCAGCCGACCTCACCCTCGCCCCGTCCACCGCCGCCCTGCGTGACCTGGACGAGCACGGCGTGCCCCGCCTCAAGCTGTGGCCGCGCGGCGTCGACACCGCGCGCTTTCGCCCCGACCGCCGCGACGAGGCACTGCGCCGCGAACTCGCCCCCGACGGAGAGGTGATCGTCGGCTACGTCGGGCGGCTCGCCCCCGAGAAACAGGTGGAGCTGCTCGCCGGCGTGTGCGGCCTGGACGGTGTGCGGGTGGTCGTCGTCGGCGACGGACCCAGCCGTCCCGGGCTGGAGGAGGCGCTGCCCGGCGCCGTCTTCCTGGGCCGCCGCACGGGCGACGACCTCGCCCGGATCTTCGCCTCCCTCGACGTCTTCGCCCACACCGGCCCCTTCGAGACGTTCTGCCAGACCGTGCAGGAGGCCATGGCGAGCGGCGTGCCGGTGCTCGCGCCCGCCGCCGGCGGCCCGTTGGACCTGGTCGCCCACGGCCACACCGGGCTGCTCTTCCCGGCCGGTGACGCCACCGCCGTACAGGAGGGCGTGCGCGCCCTGGCCGCCGACCCGTCCCTGCGCACGGCCTTCGGATCCGCCGGACGGGCCATGGTCGAGGGCCGCACCTGGGCGGCCGTGGGAGACCAGCTGATCGGCCACTACGCGGACGTACTGGCCGCGCGCAGGCCGGTGATGGCGGCATGAACCGACTCGACGCTGCCGGTGGTGGCGGCGTGACGCGGATCGATGGTTCCGGTGGTGGTGGCATGACGTGGATCGATGGTTCCGGTGGTGGTGGCATGACGTGGATCGATGGTGCAGGTGGTGGCATGACACGGATCGACGGCGGTGACGCGGTGCCCGGGGGTGGCCCGACCGGCCTGCGGATCGTCCGGCTCGCGAACTTCGTGACCCCCGCCTCCGGCGGGCTGCGCACGGCCCTGCGCGAGCTGGGCAAGGGCTATCGGGCCGCCGGGCACGACCCCGTCCTGGTCGTCCCCGGCGAGAGCGAGAGCGACGAGGAGACCGAGCAGGGACGCGTCATCACCCTGCCGGGGCCCGTGCTGCCCGGCACCGGCGGCTACCGCGTCCTCACCGACAAGCGGCGCGTGGCAAGGCTCCTCGGGGAACTGGCCCCCGACCGCCTGGAGGTGTCCGACCGTACGACGCTGAGGTGGACCGGCAGGTGGGCGCGGCGCGCGCGGGTGCCGGCCGTGATGGTCTCCCACGAGTCCGCCGACGGAGTACTGCGCACCTGGCGCCTGCCCGAGGGCGCCGCCCGGCGTGCCGCCGACGCGCTCAACATCCGCACCGCGCACACGTACGCGCGCGTGGTGTGCACGACGGAGTTCGCCGAGCGCGAGTTCGTGAGGATCGGCGCCCGCAACGTCGTACGCGCCCCACTCGGCGTCGACCTGGCCGAGCGGCACCCCGCGCTGCGAGACGCGGGCGTGCGCGCGGTGCACGCGCGTGGAGACGAGACGCTGCTGCTGATGTGCTCGCGGCTGTCCGTGGAGAAACGCCCCGGCACCGCCCTGGACGCGCTGGAGACGCTGCTCGGGCGCGGCCGCCGGGCGGTGCTCGTGGTGGCCGGGGACGGTCCGCTGCGTGCCCGGCTCGAACAGCGGGTGCGGGCGCGGAAGTTGCCGGTCACCTTCCTCGGACACGTCGCCGACCGCCGGGACCTGGGCGTCGTGCAGGCGTCCGCCGATGTGTGCCTGGCGCCCGGCCCCGCCGAGACGTTCGGGCTGGCCGCCTTGGAGGCACTGGCCTGCGGCACGCCCGTCGCCGTCAGCGCGTCCTCCGCGCTCCCCGAGGTCGTCGGATCGGCCGGCGCCACCGCGGCCGACCACGGCGGTGCGTTCGCGGACGCCGTGGAGCTGCTGCTGGCGCGGCCCGCGCGGGAGCGCCGGGCGGCCGCACGCGCGCGTGCCGAGTGCTTCGGCTGGCAGCAGTCCGTGGACGCGTTCCTCGCGGCCCATGACGTGCCCCTGGCGCCGCGGCCCACCGTGCCGGAGGGCGTGGCATGAGACCCGTGCGGTTCGTGGCCCTCGGCGACTCGCTGACCGAGGGCGTGGGCGACCCGGTCGACGGCGGATGGCGCGGCTGGGCCGCCCTGCTCGCCCCGTCCCTGTCCGTGTCGCCCGTGGACTTCACCAACCTCGCGGTCAGCGGGGCGCAGACGCGGGACGTGCTGGAGAGGCAGTTGCCGGCCGCGCTCGCCCTCCGCCCGACCTGGTGTCGGTCGTGATCGGCGTCAACGACACCTTGCGCTGCACCTTCGACATCCATGAGGTGGCCGCCCGCCTCGACACCGTGTACGGCGCTCTCACCCGGCACGGCGCGACGGTGCTCACCGCCTGTCTGCCCGACCCGGGCGCCATGCTGGGTCTCCCCGGCGCCCTCGCCCGGCCGCTGGCCCGGCGTCAGCGGGCGGTGAACGCCGTCGTGCACGCCCTGTCCGAGCGGTACGGCACGCTGCACCTGCACGCCGACACCGAGGAGTGGATCAGGGACCGCGCGATGTGGAGCGCGGACCGTCTGCACCCCGGCGAACGCGGTCACCGGCAGCTCGCCGTCCGCTGTCACGCCCTGTTGGCCGGGGCGGGCCTGGCGAGCGGGCCCGCTCCCTCGGCCGAGCCGGAATTCCCCGCGCCGACCCGCACGGCGAGTCTGCGGTGGCTGGCCACCGCCGGGACCGGCTGGGTGGCCCGCCGCTGCACCGACCTGCTGCCCCAGCTGCTCACCCTCGCCGCCGACGAACTGCGCCACCGGGCCCGCGGCACCAGCGCCCGCCTCGACCTGCGCACCTCGGCGGCCGTCTCGGCGGCCCTGGCGGCGGTCAGGGTGAGGGAGGTGGAGGAGGCGGCGTAGGCCCTCGCCGGGCCGGCGCATCGCTAGCGGAGGTCGACGCTCTCCCCGGGCCGGAGCCGCCGGTACTCGCGGCCCGCCCGCTCGGCCTCCATGGCGAGCACGTCGTCCAGGACCTTCAGGCCCCACTCGTTGAGCAGCCCGTCGTGCACCGCGTAGGCACGGCGGGGCGCCGTGCGGCGCAGGTGGCGGATCATGTCGGGCACGGTCAGCCATGGCGCCTGTCCGGGCAGCAGGAGCGTCGGCGCCTCGACCACGGTCAGCGCGTCGCCCGGATGGAAGACCTCGCCGTCCACCAGGAACCCGACGTTGTCGACCGGGGGGACGTCCGGATGGCTGGGGTGGTGGCGGTCGCCCACCACGGACACCTCGAAACCGGCGACGCGGAACCGGTCGCCCGCCCGCACCACGTGGACCCGTTCTCCGAGACCTTCGAGGCGGCGCGCGACACCGGCACAGGTGTAGATGTCCGAGCCGAGCCCGCGCAGGCGGTCCGCGTCGAAGTGGTCGAAGTGCTCGTGGGTGACCAGCACGGCTTCGGCCTCCTCGCACGCCTCGGGTTCCTCGGTCAGGACGCCCGGGTCGACGACGACCGCCCGGCCGTCCTTCTCCAGCCGCACGCACGCGTGACCGAACTTGGTGAGTCTCATGGGATCACCCTGCTGAACGCCGCGAGGGGCCGTACCGGAGTTCGCAGTCGGCCGAACAGACGCCACCTCGGCGGAGGTCGGGCATGGATGCCCCGCTCCGCCGAGGGGAGTCGGCGGATGCGGCCCCCTGTCGGCGGGAGTTCGGCGGATGCGACGCCTGGCGGCGGGAGTTCGGAGCCGACCGTAGTGTCGGCGCCTATCGGCGACGTACCGCCACGAACCGTACCGGCGTCCCGGGCACGGCCTGCGCCGCGGCCGGGAGGTCGGCGGCGCGGACGACGCCGATCACCGGGTAGCCGCCGGTGGTCGGGTGGTCGGCGAGGAAGACCACCGGGCGTCCGTCGGGCGGCACCTGCACGGCCCCCAGGACCATGCCCTCACTGGGCAGTTCGCCCGGCCGCGCGCGCTCCAGGGACGGCCCCTCGGTGCGCAGACCGATGCGGTTGCTCGCGGCGGAGACCCGGTACGCGCGTGTGGTGAAGACGCGCACCGCCTCCGGTGTGAACCAGTCGTCGCGTGGCCCCAGCATGACCCGCAGCACCAGTTCGGACGGCGGACAGGGCTGCGGAGCCACGTCCACGCGCGCGTACGACACCGTCGCCCCGCCCGTTTCAGGTCCGAGGGGGAGCACCGCACCGTCGGCGAGCGGCGCCGGTCCGAGCCCGGAGAGCAGGTCGGTGGAGCGGCTGCCGAGGACCGGTTCGACGGCGACGCCGCCGGAGACGGCCACATAACTGCGCACGCCGCGCACGGCCGGGCCGACGTCCACCAGCGCCCCGGCGGGCACCCGTACCGGGGCTCCCCAGGCGGCCGGCCGGCCGTCCACGGTGACCCGGCAGGGAGCGCCGCCGACAGCTACGGTGACCGCGCAGCGCGGGCGCAGGGCGCAGCCGGTCAGCGTCGTCTCCAGAACGGCGGACTCCGGCGGATTGCCGACCAGCCGGTTCACCGACCCGGCGGCGGCCGCGTCGAGCGCCCCGGAGCGGGGCACGCCGAGATGGGCGTGTCCGGGCCGCCCCCGGTCCTGCACGGTCGTGAGCGCCCCGGCCCGTTCGACGGCGAGCGCACGGTCCGTCATGCGGCACCCACCCCGCCCACGGGCACGAACCGCACGCGCGTGCCCGGCGCGAGCAGCGCGGCCGGTACGCGCGCGTGGTCCCACAGCACGGCGTCCGTCGTGCCGATCAGCTGCCAGCCGCCGGGGGAGGAGCGCGGGTAGATCCCGGTGTACGGGCCGGCCAGCGCCACCGAACCGGCCGGGACGGCGGTGCGCGGAGTGCCCCGGCGCGGCACGTCGTAGCGGGACGGCAGGCCCGTGAGGTAACCGAAGCCGGGGGCGAACCCGCAGAACGCCACCCGGAACTCGGTCGCCGCGTGGATCCGCGCCGCCTCGGCCGCGCCGACCCCCCAGTGCGCCGCGACCTCCGCCAGGTCCGGACCGTCGTAGCGGACCGGTATCTCGACCACCTCACGCGCGAGTGCGGGCGCGGGCGGCATCTCGGCGCCGGCCAGCTCGCCGGCCACGCGGTCCGGGTCCGACACTCCGTCGAGCAGGACCGTGCGCGCCGCCGGGACGATCTCCCGCACGGTGAGCAGTCCCTTGGCACGACGGCGCACCAGTTCGGCGTGCAGGGCCTCGGCCTCCTCACCGGAGGTCACCTCGATCAGCAGGGCGTCGTCGCCCACGGGCAGCGTCCTCACGCGAACGCCTCCACCCGCACACCGGCCTCCTCCAGCCGCCGGCGCACCCGGCGGGCCAGCTCCACCGCGCCCGGCGTGTCACCGTGCAGGCACAGGGAACGCGCGCGTACCTCGATCCGCGCCCCGGAGTGCGCGGTGACCGTGCCGGAGCGGGCGAGGCTCACCGACCGCTCCACCACCGCCCCCGGATCGGTGATCACGGCGCCGTCCCGGCCGCGCGGCACCAGGGTGGCCTCGTCGGTGTAGGCGCGATCCGCGAACGCCTCGGTGACGACGGGCAGCCCGGCCTTCTCCGCCCGCTCCAGCAGCCGCGAGCCGGGCAGCCCCAGCACCGGCAGCGTGGGGTCGGCGAGGAGCACCCCGTCGACGACCGCCTGCGCCTGCTCGTCGTCGCGGACCACCCGGTTGTACAGCGCGCCGTGCGGCTTGACGTAGGCCACGCGCGCCCCGGCCGCTCGAGCGAACACCTCCAGGGCGCCGATCTGGTACGCCACCTCGGCGGCCAGTTCGGCGGGCGGCACGTCCATGGCGCGCCGCCCGAACCCGGCCAGGTCCCGGTAGGAGACCTGTGCGCCGATCCGCACCCCGCGCTCGGCCGCCAGCCCGCACACCCGTCGCATGGTGACCGCGTCCCCGGCGTGGAAGCCACAGGCCACGTTCGCGCTGGTGACGACCGACAGCAGCCGTTCGTCGTCGGTCAGCTCCCAGCGGCCGAAGCCCTCGCCGAGGTCGGCGTTCAGATCGATGGAGGTCATGGATTCTTCCCGGATGCTCAGGCCACGCGGTACTGCTCGTCGCGGGCGTCGGTGAGGAACATCTGTCCCGGTGCGTGGGTGAGGGCGAACGGCGGCCGGGAGGCCGTCACCGCGGCCTGCGGGGTTACCCCGCAGGCCCAGAACACCGGGATGTCGTCCGGTTCCAGGCGAACCGGATCGCCGAAGTCGGGACGGCCGAGGTCGTCGATGCCGAGCGCCGACGGATCGCCGCAGTGCACGGGGCCGCCGTGCACGGCCGGCAGCAGCCCGCTCTCCCGGATCGCCGCCGGCAGGTGCTCCGGCGGCACCGGGCGCATCGACACCACCAGCGGGCCGTGCAGCCGACCCGCCGGACGGCACTGCCAACTCGTCGTGTACATCGGGACGTTGACGCCTTGCTCGATGTGGCGCAGCGGCACACCGGCCGAGGTCAGCGCCCACTCGAAGGTGAAGCTGCATCCGATGAGGAACGACACGAGGTCGTCGCGCCAGTACGCCCGCACATCGGTCGGCTCGTCCACCAGCCGGCCGTGTTCCCACACCCGGTAGCGCGGCAGGTCGGTGCGCAGGTCGGCCCCGTCGGCGAGCGTGGTCGTCCACGAACCGGCGTCGGTGACGTCGAGGACCGGGCAGGGCTTGGGGTTGCGGGTGCAGAACAGCAGTGTCTCGTACGCCCAGTCGGCCGGGACCGAGATGAGGTTCACCTGCGTGTGGCCGGCGGCGACGCCGGCGGTCGGGCCGGACAGCCCCGCCCGGAAGCGGGTGCGTGCGGCTGCCGGGCTCCACGCGTGCGCGTGCGGGTGGACGAGGGTGACGGGACGGTCGCCGGTGCTCACGGCGAGGGCCGCGCTGTCGTCGGTGCCCAGGCGAGGGGCCGCGCTGTCGTGGGTGCCGTGGCGAAGGGCCGTACTCTCGTCGGGGGCGAGGCGAGGAGCCGTGCTGTCGTCGGGGTCGTCGCGGAGGGCCGTGCTGTCGTCCGTGCGGTTCACACCAGCTCCTTTCCGCGCGTCTCCGGAAGTCCCAGCAGGGCGACGGCGGCCAGCCCGTAGCCGATCGCGCCGAAGACCAGCGCGCCGCCCACGCCCCAGCTGTCCGCCAGGAACCCGACCGTGGTCGGGAACACCGCACCCACGGCGCGGCCGGTGTTGTACGTGAAGCCCTGGCCGGTGCCGCGCACGGCGGTCGGGTACAGCTCGCTCAAGTACGACCCGAAGCCGCTGAAGATGGCCGACATGCAGAACCCGAGGGGGAACCCGAGCACCAGCAGCAGGGTGTCGGCACCACTCGGGATGTTCGCGTAGACCGCGATGCACAGCGCCGAAAGCAGGGCGAACAGCCAGATGTTGCGCCGGCGGCCCAGCCGGTCCGTCAGGTAGCCGCCGGTGAGGTAGCCGATGAACGCGCCGGAGATCAGGAAGGCGAGGTACCCACCGGTGCCGACGACGGACAGACCGCGCTCGGACTTCAGATAGGTCGGCACCCAGGTGGCCAGCGTGTAGTACCCGCCCTGGACGCCGGTCGACAGCAGGCCGGCGAAGACGGTGGTGCGCAGCAGGCCCGGCTTGAAGATGGCGACGAAGGACCCCTTGTGCCCGCTGCGTTCGCGTGCGGCGGTGGCCTCCGGAGCGTCGTGCACCCGGCGCCGTACCCAGACCACCAGCAGGGCGGGCAGCGCGCCGGTCCAGAACATCACTCGCCAGGCGAGCGCGTCGTCGACGAACGAGAACACCAGCGTGTACACAACCACGGCCAGCGCCCAGCCGGCCGCCCAGGCGCTCTGCACGGCGCCCAGGGTGCGTCCGCGGTGCCGGGCGCTCGCGTACTCGGCGACCAGGATCGCGCCGACCGCCCACTCGCCGCCGAAGCCGAGGCCCTGCAGGGCGCGGAAGACGAGCAGGGTCTCGAAGTCGGGTGCGAAGCCGCAGGCGACCGTGAAGACCGCGTAGGTGATCACGGTGAGCAGCAGCGCCCGCACCCGGCCCACCCGGTCCGCGAGCATGCCGGCGAGGGCGCCGCCCACCGCGGAGACGACGAGGGTGACCGTCGTGAACAAGCCGGTCTGGCCGCTGTCCAGGCCGAAGTACGCGGACAGCGCGACCATGCTCAGCGGGAGCGTGAAGTAGTCGTAGGAATCGAGCGCATAGCCGCCGAACGCGCCCGCGAAGGCGCGTCGGCCGCGCGGGCCGAGGGCGCGCAACCAGCCCAACGCGCTGTCTGCGACACCGGGTTCCGCCGCGGCGGAGTGCGCGTCGGCGGTGGCCGCCCGGGGTGGAGGGGTCGTGCTCATGGACACCTCGCTAAGGGGTGACGGAGGAGCATCGGGAAGAGCCGTGCGCAGCACCGTAGAGGATCGTTCAACGATCCTTCAATACCCCCGTTGTCTCGTTCCTGGAGGTGCGATTGAATTCCGGGCATGGCAGAGCAGCTGGCGTCACTGGCCGACGACCGCGCCCTCCTGGGCCGTACCAGTACGGCCGAGCGGGTCTCGGACATCCTCCGGAGCCGGATCGCCGACGGCTTCTTCCCGCCGGGCACCCGGCTGTCGGAGGACAGCATCGGCGGCGCGCTCGGTGTGTCCCGCAACACACTGCGCGAGGCGTTCCGGCTGCTCACCCACGAGCGCCTGCTCGTCCACGAACTCAACCGGGGCGTTTTCGTCAGGGTCCTGACCGTCGAGGACGTTCAGGACATCTACCGCACGCGCGCGTTGGTGGAGTGCGCGGTCGTACGGGGCCTCGGTGACCCGCCGTACGCCCTCGACGGCCTCGCCGCGGCGGTCGCCGAGGGAGAACGGGCCGGCGCCGAGAACGACTGGAAATCGCTGGGCACCGCGAACATCCACTTCCACCGGGAGCTCGTCGCCCTGGCCGGCAGCGAACGCACCGACGAGTTCATGCGCAGCGTCTTCGCCGAACTCCGCCTGGCGTTCCACGTGGTCGACGACCCGCGGCAGCTCCACGAACCGTATCTGGTACGCAACCGGCAAATCCTGCAAACGCTACGGAACGGGGACAAGGAGGGCGCGGAACAGCTGCTCGCCGTGTACTTGCGCGACTCCCTGAACCGGGTGGTCGAGGTGTACCGGCGACGGGTGGGAGCCGACGGTCCCCTTACGGACTGACGGCCGGCCGCACACCCTGGGGGTGCGGGGAACTGCGCGACCAGCCACATCCGGGCCCGCACCCGAAAGACAACCGCACATACCCGGCGCTCCCCGGCGGAGCCGCTCGTTTGGGCTGTTGTCAGACCAAGGACCTAGTCTGTGCACCGTGACTTCGCCTGCATCGACGGACAGCGCTCCGCCCCAGCTCAGCGCGGGGCCGCGCCCCGCACCGGGCCCGGCCGCCGACGAGGGCCTGGCGCGTCGGCTGCGCGCGCTCGCCTGCACCGCGCCGATCCACGACCTCGACGCGCGCAAGGCCAACCTCGCCGGTGAGTACTCGGTGTACGGCATGGCGGAGATCGCCCTCGCGGCCATCGACCTCGTCACACTCAACATGGACTTCGACACGGGCGCCGACCACGAGCAGATCGTCGCCCGGCTGATTCCGCGCATCGGCGCCCAGGCACCGCAGCGTCCGCCCGCCGAGCACGAGCGGGTGGCCCGCTGGGTCCTGGAGAACCTGATCAACGTCGGCAGCGTCGACCGCGGCTTCCGCGCGGTGTACGGCACTTTCGCATCCGACGGCTCCTACGTCCGCCGCGACTACGACTTCAAGCTGATCGAGGAGGTCCCGGGGCCCGGGGGCACGGTCTATCTGCGCACCACCGACGAAGCCGTCAACGTCCTCGTCGGAGCCCTCGACACCGACGTCACGAGCGCCCAGATCGCCGCCGAGGTCAAGCTCGAGGTCCTGATCAGCCGCGGCCGGCTGGCCGACGCCCAGCTCGCCGCCGAGCAGGCCCGCTACCGGACGGTGCAGTACTCCGAGACCCTGCGCCGCGCCCTGGACGCGACCCGGCGCAACGTCCGCGCGGTGGACTGGCTCAACGCCGTACCCGACATGATCGCCGAGGCCCTCGACCACGTCGCCGAGCGGTACCGCCACGAGAACGCGATCCTCACCAACATCCGCAAGGCCCGCGACGAGTCCGAGGACCCCGAGCACAAGCGGCGCGCCGCGGAGCTCGTCGACATCGTCAAGGACTGCATCCGCCGCCACACCCAACTGCAGTCCCGCCTGCTGGAGGCCGGCCCGCTCTTCCGCGCCGAACAGGACCGGCAGGCCTTCGCCACGCCGCTGACGACCTCGGGTCTCGATCTGTACGGCCACCTCCTCGCGCCGACCCTGCCGCTGCCGGTGGAGCAGGCCACGCGCGTGACGGACGCGTTCTTCCACCGGGGCACCGGCCTGCGCACCCCGGTGGCCGTCCGGGTCGGCGACCTGGTCGACATACTGCTGACCCCGCCTGTCGAACGGGAGCACCTCGGCGTCGAGATGCCCGAGCCCGATCTGGTCGCCACACCCGACGACAGCCGCTTCAGCGAGGAGCAGATGGCCGCCGCGCAGGAGCTCCTCGACCTGCCGCACGACGCGCCCCGCCGGCTGTCCGGCCTGCTCGCCGAGGCCCGCACCAAGGACCCCGACCTGCCGTACCTGGTCGCCCTGCTGGCCGTGCACGCGGCCAGCCCACCCTTCGGTACCGCCTACCGGCAGGGCGAGGAGAAGCTGCTGTTCGCCGTCGACGACGGCACCGAACTGGACGACCCGGAGTTCGGCGGCGCCGACCTCATCGTGGGCACGGCCCTGCTGGACGCGGCCGGAATGGCCGCGGACCGGACGGAAGCGGCATGAGCCAGTACGCGCACGACCCGCCGCAGTTGAACGACCGGCACGACCCGCACCACTTGTACGACCCGCACCACCCGCACGACAAGGAGCGACAGCCGTGACCGAGCACGTCGAGTGGAGTGAGCCGGAAGCCGGACCCGCCCCGGCGACCGCCGCCGTCACCCCCGCCGACGCCGCCGACGCGGCCCGGCTCGTCGCCTTCGGCCTGCAACCCAAGCTCCAGCCGGCCCGCGACCAGGAGTACGCCGACCTGCTGCGCCGTTACCGCGAGGACCCGCCGTTCGCCCGGCTCGCCGACGCCGTCGCAGCCGGCCTCGGCCTGGTGGTGCTGGAGGTGTCCCCTCGCGCCGGCATGGCCGTGACCGCCGCCGAGGACTCGGTCTTCGCCGTCCGCATGGGCGACTACGCGCGCCGGGCCTCCGCCGACTCCGGGGACCGCTTCCTGCACGGCCTCGCCCATCTCGCCGTGGCAGCCCTCGCCTTCCCGCGCCCCGAGGACCTCGCCGACGACGGCTACATCGGACGCGTCACCGTCAACGGCGTGGATGCCTTCGTCCGGCAGGCTTGCCGCCGTCTGGAGGAGCGGGCCGCCGAACAGGGCGAGAACACCGACCCGGTCACCGACGCGCCCGGCCTGGAGGCCGCCTGGCGGATCTGGGCCAGACGCAGCGCCACCGGCGCGACCAAGGACGCCCGCCGGCTCGCCGGCTCGACCACCGGCATCGTCGCCAAGGCCGTCGCCTTCCTCACCGACTCCGGGTTCCTGCAGCGCACCGGCGACGACCACGGCGGCACCTACCGCACCACGGCCCGCTACCAGCTCCAGGTGCGCGACATGGCCGGCAGCGCCGCCATGGCCGAGCTGCTGGAGCTGGGCGTCGTCCCTGTCACCGACGGCACGCCGACGCTGCTGCCCGCCGAGGACACCGAGGACCTGGACCTGGTGGCCGACGCCGGGCTGCCGTTCCACTCCTGAGCCACGCCTGCCGAGCAAGCACCTGCCGAACCACCGCACCTTTTTCGAAGACTTAACGAGAGTCCGCCATGTACGAGCTGTCCCGGGTCCGCCTCTACTCCATCGGTCCCGCCGGTGCCCGCTACGCCGACACCGTGCTTGACCTGCGAGGCGTGGGTGAGCCGGTGCCCGACCCCGCGCCCACCCAGGCGGAGTTCTTCGAGGAGGAGCCGGTCGGCCCGCCGCGCCGCCCTGCACCGGCCGGTGTGCTCTTCCTGGAGAACGGCGGCGGCAAGTCCGTCCTGCTCAAACTGATCTTCTCGGTGATGCTGCCGGGCCACCGCAACACCCTGGGCGGCGCCAGCTCCGGCGTGCTGCGCAAGTTCCTGCTCGCCGACGACTGCGGGCACGTCGCCCTGGAGTGGCAGCACGTGCAGACCGGCGAGTGCGTCGTCGTCGGCAAGGTCAGCGAGTGGCGCGGCCGCCAGGTCTCCAACGACCCGCGCAAGTTCGCCGAGGCCTGGTACTCCTTCCGGCCCGGCCCCGGACTCACCCTGGACAACCTGCCGGTCGCCGAGTCCACCGCCGTACGCCCGCCCGTCGAGGGCCAGTCCGGCGCGCAGGGCCGCCGCCGCACCATGAAGGGCTTCCGCGACGCCATCACCGAGGCCGGCAAGGCGTACCCGCACCTGGAGGTGCACTGGGAGGAGATCCATGACCGCTGGATCGAGCACCTCGGCGACCTCGGCCTCGACCCCGAACTCTTCCGCTACCAGCGGGAGATGAACGCCGACGAAGGCGAGGCCGCCGGCCTGTTCGCGGTGAAGAAGGACTCCGACTTCACCGACCTGCTGCTGCGCGCGGTCACCGACACCCGCGACACCGACGGGCTCGCCGACCTGGTCGGCGGCTTCGGCAACAAGCTCGGCCGGCGCGCGGAGCTCATCGCCGAACGCGACTTCACCGCCGGCTCCGTCGACCTGCTCGGCCGGATCGTCGAGGCAGCCGACGCCCGCGCACGCGCGCGTGACGTCCACGCGGGCGCCGAGCGCCGCACCCGCACCCTGGCCCGCCGGCTCTCCGCACGGGCGGTGCAGGAGCGCGTCCGCGCCACCGACCTCGCCCAGCGGGTCACGGCCGCCGCCTACGCCGTCACGCACGCCGAGGGCGCCCGCGAGCGCAGCGCCCTCATCGCGGCCGAACTCGCCTACCGGCACGCCTCCTTGGCGCTGGCCGCCGCCGAGAAGGCCGCCGCGGCGCAGAAGCGGGAGCTGGCCGACGCCCGCACCCTGCACGCCGCCTGGCAGGCCGCCGAGGTCGTCCTGCGCCACCGCGCGGCCGCCGACCGGGTCACCCGGGTGTCGGCCGCGATCCAGGAGGCGGAGCGGGACGCCGCCCCCGCGCTCGCCGCGCGCACCAAGGCCGCCGTCGACCTCGTCCGGGCCCTGCACGCGGCCGCGGAGAACGCCGAGAACCTCGCCAACGAGGAGGAGGAGCGCTCCGCGCAGCTCCAGGAGGTCAGCGACGCCGCCTACCGGGACTCCACCGCCGCCGCGACCGAGGCGCAGCGCGCCCGCAGCGAGATCGGGCATCTGCGCCAGCGCCTCACCGAGGTCGAGCAGGAGACCGCGGAGGCCGTCCGCGCCGGCTGGCTCGACGACAGCACACCGGATGCCGACCCGGCCCGTGCCGCCCTCGCGGCCAGCGACGCCGAGAAGACCGCGGTCGCCGCCTGGGACACCGCCCGCGAGGCGGCGCGCCGGGCCACCGAGCACGCGCGCGAGGCGGCCGCCGCCGAGACCCGCGCCGAACTGACCGCCGCTCGCGCGGCCGACGCCGCCACCGCCGCCGAGCGCTCCTACGACGGCGAGCGCCGTACCGCGGAGGCGCTGTCCCGCGAGGAGCGGCTTGCGGAGCTGCTCGGCCTGACCGACGCGCGCTCCGCCATCCCGGCCCCCCGGCAGGGCGACGACGACGGCGGCCGCGGCGCCCTGACGCCGGAGGAGCTGGACCGCTGCGCCGACGAGTTGCGCGAACTCCTCGACGACGCCGTCTCCTCGGCCGAACGCCAGCTGTTCGACCTGCGTACTGCCGCAGCCGACGACGCCCGCATCCTGGGCGCGCTCGGCGACGGCGGGCTGCTGCCGCCCGGCCCGGACGTCCTCGCCACCGTCGAGTTCCTCGGCGAACACGGCATCCCCGCCCTGCCCGGCTGGCGCTACCTCGCCCAGGCCGTCGACCCCGCCGACCACGCGCGCGTGCTGGCCGCCCGGCCCGAACTGGTCGACGGCGTGATCATCACCGACCCCGACTCGCACGCCCGCGCGCGTCGGGCGCTCGGTGACGCGGCCCTGCTGCCCCGTTCGGCCGTCGCCGTCGGCACGGCCGCCGCCCTGCTGGCCCCCACCCCGGCCGTGGAGACGGACACCGGGGAGGTGTTCCTCGTCCCGCCGAACCCGGCCATGCACGACGAGCACGCCGCCGACGAGGAACGGCAGGCGCTGCGCGCCCGGGCCACCGAGCGCGACGAGGAGATCCGTGCCCTCGCCGCACGCCTGGGCAAGGACCGCGAGCTGTCCGCCCGGCTCGCGTCCTGGCGCACCGGCTGCCCCGCCGGACGGCTCGTCGAACTCGCCGAGGCCGCCCGTGAGGCGCGCGCGTTCGCCGAGGAGACCGAGGCGGAGCTGGCCGAGGCCCGCACCGCCCGCGCCGAGGCCGAGGAGACCGCCGCCGAGGCGGTCCGCGTCCGCGACGAGCGGCAGGAGGCCGCACAGAAGGCCCGCCGCGCCGCCGACGCCCTCGCCGGACTCGCCTTCCGGCTGCGCGAACGCGCCGGCTGGCAGGCCCGCGTGCGGGAACTGGCCGACGAGGCCACCGAGTCCGAGGCCCGCGCCCAGGCCTGCCTGGAGCGGGCCCGCGCCGCGGACGAGGACCGCCGCGCCGCCCAGCGCGCCGCCGACGACACCCGCCGCACCGCACGCGCGCTGCGCGCCGAGCGCTCCGAGATCGCCGGCGCCCCCGACGACGTACCGGAGGCGGACGGGGACACGACCAAGGCGTCCCTGCCCGCGCTGCGCGAGGCCTACCGTGCCGCCTCGCAGGTGTACGAGAAGGTCGGTGTCGGCGCCGATCTGCGGGCCGAACAGGCCCGCGCCGAGAGTGACGAGAGCGCCGCCCGCGCCGAACTGGACCGGCTCAGCAACAAGGTCCGCACCCGCGCCGAGCAACTGCTCGAATCCCCCGACGGATCCGACGGACCGTCCCGGCAGGCCGCCGCCGCCCGCGCCGAGGAACTGGTGCAGCTCCTGGAGACGCGCATGTCGACCGCCAGCGAACAGCTCGGCCGGCTGCGCGGCGAGGCCGAACGGCACGCCCCCGAGGACGGCGAGGCCCACACCGAACTGCCCGAGGAACTGGTCCCGCGCGACGCCGACCACGCGCAGGCCCTGCTGCGCACGGCGAGTGCCGAACTCGGCTCGCGCACCGAGGCCCTGGCCCAGGCCCGCGACGCGCACGCCGAGCTGCTCCAGGCCCACCGCGCCGCCGAGGACGCGGTCGGCGGCTTCGAAGAACTCGCCGCGATGCTCCGCGACCTGCTGCGCGAGCACGTCGGCGAGGAGGAGCAGGAGGAATCCGAGCCCTATCCCGGCACGCTGGAGGAGGCCCGCCAGGCGGCCGCCGAGACCCGCCGTTCCCTGCGCGGCTGCGCCGCCGACCTGTCCGCCGCCGAGGCCTCCGTCCGCGAGGCGAGCGACATCCTCGTCCGGCACGCCAACTCCACCCGCTACGAGCAGGTCCGCACCCCCGCCCGGCAGCAGATCCGCGAACTGCCCGCCTCCGCGCTGCCCGAGCACGCCCAGAAGTGGGCCGACGCCTTCGCGCCCCGCCTGCGCGTCCTCACCGACGAGCTGGCGCAGCTGGAACGCAACCGCGACTCGATCGTGGACCGGCTGCGCGGCCTGGTGGAGACCGCGCTGGCCACCCTCCGCTCGGCCCAGCGGCTGTCCCGGCTGCCCGAGGGGCTCGGCGAGTGGTCCGGGCAGGAGTTCCTGCGCATCCGCTTCGAGGAGCCCGACCAGGCGACCCTCACCGAGCGCCTCGGCGAGGTCATCGACGAGGCCACCCGCGCGGCTGTGAAGAAGAACTCCGACCTGCGCCGCGACGGCATGTCCCTGCTGCTGCGCGGGGTGGCCGCGGCCCTCCAGCCCAAGGGCGTCGCCGTGGAGATCCTCAAGCCGGACGCCGTGCTGCGCGCCGAGCGGGTGCCGGTCGGGCAGATGGGCGACGTGTTCTCCGGCGGCCAGCTGCTCACTGCCGCGATCGCGCTGTACTGCACGATGGCCGCGCTGCGGTCCAACGACCGGGGCCGGGACAAGCACCGGCACGCCGGCACGCTGTTCCTCGACAACCCCATCGGCCGTGCCAACGCCACCTATCTGCTGGAGCTCCAGCGAGCCGTGTCCGACGCGCTCGGCGTGCAGCTGCTCTACACCACCGGCCTGTTCGACACCACCGCCCTCGCGGAGTTCCCGCTGGTGATCCGGCTGCGCAACGACGCCGACCTGCGGGCGGGCCTGAAGTACATCAGCGTCGAGGAACACCTGCGGCCCGGTCTGCCCCAGCAGATCCCCGCCGGGGAGGCGGCGCACAGCGAGATCACGGCGACGCGGATGTACAAGCGACCGGCACCGACGACTCCTTGACCGCGGCAGCGGTGCAGGGCGGCGTCAGGGGTGCGACAGCTGCCCGGCGCCCCCGCGCCGCCGTATCCGCCCCTGGCCCCGCTCGGCCGCCCGCCGGGCGCGCCGCCGCTCGCGGCGCAGCGCCCGCGCGGTGCTGCTCGGCGTCGACACCACGCCGTTGCGCTGGTTCCACACCTGGCGGGTCACCCACACGTCGAGGACGCTCCAGGTGGCCACCACCGTGCTCGCGATGCTGCTCAGCACCATCGGGAAGGCCAGCCAGGACCCGGCCATGGTGCACAGGAAGGCCACCACGGCCTGTATCAGCGTCACGGCGATGATCAGCACCGCCCGTACGGCGGCCGTGCGCACCGGATCGGGCAGCCGACGCCGTCGCGCGGGCTCCTCGACCCACAACGGCCGGTACGCTTCCCGGCTTTCGGGAACCGCCCGCTCGGCCGGGCCCTCGTCGGCCGGACCACCGAGATCCGGGTGCTGCCGTCCCCGCCGCTTCGTCGTGCCTCCCGCCGTGCCGGTCCCAGGTACCTGGCGCCGCTCCGCCGTGCCCATCAACGTGCCCCTCCCCACCGCCGGTCGAACCGTTCCCCTCGACGCCGGAAGATCTCCGGCTCCTTGACTGGCTGCCCGGCTTGCGCTGCTTTATGCCCCCGGGAGGCGGGATGAGGCTCCTGTGGCGCCTTCCGCCCCCATTTCCTGTAGAGAAGGACGAACAGGACCGCGCGAAGATTCCCGCGCGGCGTAAGAATTCAGCCAGTTCCGGAAGTTCGGTGCGCCGCTCCGCGGCGGCCGCCCCGCCGTACCCCGCCGGACAATCTCCCGCAATGCCCGGACACTTCCACATGTCGCGCCACCGGTACGGAAGTTCAGGTTCCGGACGGCTCTTCGAGATACCTGTGCGTCGGTAGTAGGCTCGCGCCGTTTGTTGACGTACATGTGTACCCCCTGCTGGTGGGGGACGAGCTGGGGGAGGCCATGCGCTTTCGCGGGAAGTCGATCCGCCGGAAGATCGTGGCGCTGCTTCTCGTGCCGCTGGTGTCCCTGACCGCGATCTGGGGCTTCGCCACGGTGCTCACCGGACGGGAGGCCGGCCGGCTGTTCAGCGTGTCCTCCGTCATGGAGAACGTCGGCTTTCCGGTCGAGGACACCGTCCGCGTCCTGCAGCAGGAACGGCGGCAGACCCTCGTCTACCTCGCGGACCCGCGGGCCGCCGACGCGCTGTCCGCGCTGCACCGCACCCGGACCGCCACCGACAAGGCCGTCGCCGAGGTGCGGCGCAACGCGACGACGTCCGATGTGCGCGAGGACCTCGACCCGGACGACAGCGAGGGCGTCACCGCCATCCTGGACGCTTTCGACGGCATCGACTCCCTGCGCCGCAGCGTCGAACAGGGCACCGTCAGCCGCGCCCAGGCTCTCGACCTGTACAACCGCCTGGTCGACCCGTGCTTCACCCTGCTGTCCAGACTCGACGTCGTCGACAGCGTCGAGATGGACAAGGAGTACCGGGCCCTCGTCAACGCCGCCCGCGCCCGCGAGTTGCTCTCCCGGGAGGACGCCCTCCTCGGCTCCGCCCTGGTGGTCGGCAAGATCCGCCGGGACGAGATGCGCCACGTCTCCGACCTGGTCGCCCAGCGTGAGGTCCTGTACGAGGTCAGCCTCCCGCAACTGCCGGACGGAGAGCGCGAACGCTACGAACGCTTCTGGAAGAACGCCACCACCGCACCGCTGCGCTCCGCCGAACAGTCGGTCGTCACCGCGTCCCCCGGCCGTATCCCCGACGACGTGACCGCCAAGGACTGGGACACCGCGGCAGGCGCCGCGCTGCGCGAACTCGGCACCCTCGACGACCAGGCGAGCGACCGCTACCAGGACCGGGTCCAGCCCGTCGCGATGAACGTCATCCTCAAGGCCGTCTTCGCCGGAGCCCTCGGCCTCGTCGCCCTGGTGCTGTCCCTGCTGCTGTCGGTGCGCATCGGACGCGCCCTCGTCCGGGACCTGCGCCAGCTGCGCACGGAGGCGCACGAGGCGTCCGGCGTGCGGCTGCCCAGCGTGATGCGGCGCCTTTCCGCGGGCGAGAAGGTCGACGTGGAGACCGAGGTCCCGCGCCTGGAGTACGACAGGAACGAGATCGGCGAAGTCGGGCAGGCCCTCAACACCCTGCAGCGCGCCGCCGTCGAAGCCGCCGTCAAGCAGGCCGAGTTGCGCGCCGGCGTCTCCGAGGTGTTCGTCAACCTCGCCCGCCGCAGCCAGGTCCTGCTGCACAAGCAGCTCACCCTGCTCGACACCATGGAGCGCAGAACCGAGGACACCGAGGAGCTCGCCGACCTCTTCCGCCTCGACCACCTGACGACCCGGATGCGCCGGCACGCCGAGGGCCTGGTGATCCTCTCCGGTGCCGCCCCCTCCCGGCAGTGGCGCAAGCCCGTCCAGCTGATGGACGTGGTCCGGGCCGCCGTCGCGGAGGTCGAGGACTACGAACGCATCGAGGTCCGCCGGCTGCCGCGGGTCGCCATCACCGGCCCGGCCGTCGCCGACCTCACCCATCTCGTCGCCGAACTCCTCGAGAACGCCACCGTCTTCTCACCGCCCCACACCGCCGTCCACGTCGTCGGCGAGCGGGTCGCCAACGGCTTCACCCTCGAGATACACGACCGCGGCCTGGGCATGACCGCCGAGGCCCTGCTCGACGCCAACCTGCGTCTCGCCGAGACGCCCGAGTTCGAGCTGTCGGACACCGACCGGCTCGGCCTGTTCGTGGTGAGCCGGCTCGCCCAGCGCCAGAACGTCCGGGTCTCCCTCCAGCCGTCCCCCTACGGCGGCACCACCGCCGTCGTCTTCCTGCCGGACGCGCTGCTGAGCGACGACGTCCCCGACACCAACGGCATCGGCTTCCGCCTGGACCGTCCGCACACCGCCAAGGACAACAAGGCGGCCGGCCGGCGCCGGGCAGCCCTCGCCAAGGGCCCCGCCCAGCTGCCCGGCCTGCCCGCCTCACTGCTGGACGGGCCGGTCGAGCTGGATGCTCCCGTCGATCTGGACGCGCTCGGCGACCTGCCCGGCGTCCTCGACGAGGACGGTGGCCTGTTCCGTCCCCGGCGCTCCCTGCCGGGGACGCCGGACGCGCCGGTGGGCGAACCACGTGGGTCGCTGCGCGGCAGCCTCGGCACCCACCGCGAGCAGGACGCCGTGGACCCGGACGACCGGACGCATACCGCGGGCGGCCCGGTGCCGCTGTCCCGACGCCAGACCCCCAAGCTCGTCAGCTCGCACGGCCGTCCGGTCGGCGAGCGACGCTCACGACGGGACGAGGAGGACGCGGAGCCCGTGCCCCGGCCGGGCCGGCGCCCGGCGTCCGAAGCGGAGAACCTGGCGCCCCTGCCCACCCGCCGCCGGGGCGGCCCGGCACCGCACAACCGCGGCACGGCCGACCGCCGCCCGGTGGAACCGGTCGCCGCCGGCTCCGACGACCCGGCGGACACCCCCGCGCTGCCCCGGCGGACACGCGGCGGACCCCCGCCGTCGGATGCGGACGCGCCGCGACGGCACGAGCTGACCGCCGGCGGCACGGCCGGCTCCGCCGAGAGCCGTCCCGCGTCGACCCCGGGCGGCAGCGAAGCGGCACCGACCGGACCGAGCCGGGACGACCAGGACCAGCGGTCGCCGGAAAGCCCCGGCCTGCCCGGCCGAGCCTCCTCCGACGAGCGGGACGCGACCGGCACCTGGCCCGAGGGCCGGGACCCTCGCCTGCCGGAAAGCCCCGGCCGGGCCTCCTCCGACAAGCGGGACACCACCGGCACCACGCCGCCCGCCATGCCCGCCGAGGCTCCCGCCGCGCAGGGCCGGCTGCCCCGGCGGGTGCGCCAGGCCAGCCTGGCTCCGCAGCTCAAGCAGACGCCCACCCGTGGCTCCCGCCCCGCGGCGGCCGAGCCCGAGGAACGGGACGCGGAAGAAGTACGCAGCCGCATGGCCTCGCTCCAGCGTGGCTGGCAGCGCGGCCGCGAGGAGAACGCCGCAGGCGAGAACGCCCAGAGCGGCTCAGCACCACAGGGAACCACTAAGGGGGACGGTCGATGACCGCACCGAAGCCGACCGGCCGCACGACCAGCAACGGGGAGCTCAACTGGCTGCTCGACGATCTGGTGGACCGCGTCGCGAGCATCCGCAAGGCCGTCGTGCTCTCCGGCGACGGCCTGCCGACCGGGGTGTCCAAGGACCTGACCCGGGAGGACGGCGAGCACCTCGCCGCCGTCGCCTCGGGCTTCCACAGCCTCGCCAAGGGCGTGGGCCGCCACTTCGAGGCCGGCAGTGTCCGCCAGACCGTGGTGGAGCTCGACGACGCCTTTCTCTTCGTGACCGCCGCGGGCGACGGCAGCTGCCTCGCCGTGCTGTCCGACGCCGACTCGGACGTCGGCCAGGTCGCCTACGAGATGACTCTCCTCGTCAAGCGGGTCGGTGTGCATCTGGGCACCGCACCGCGCACCGATCTGCCCTCCGGCGGGTAGTGACAGGTCATGAGCGCAGACGGTCAGGCAAGCAGCCGCTGGTTCGACGAGGAGGCCGGACCCGTCGTCCGCCCGTACGCCATGACGCGCGGCCGCACCACCAGTGCGGCCCAGCACCGCCTCGACCTGATCGCGGTGGTCGTCACGGAACCCGGCGCGGGTGACCCGGAAACCGATCCCACGCTCTCCCCGGAGCACGTGGACATCGTCGAGCTGTGCCGCACCACCCCGCAGTCGGTCGCCGAGCTGGCCGCGGAGCTCGATCTGCCCATCGGCGTGGTCCGGGTCCTCATCGGCGATCTCGTGCACGCCGAATTCGTCCATGTGAACCGGCCCGTACCGCCTGCCGAGCTGCCCGACGAGAGTATTCTGCGCGACGTGATCAACGGCCTGCGAGCGCTGTGAACAGCGTGGAAGCCGGGTGAGGACATGACGGGCTGGCAGTTCTGGGTCGACCGGGGCGGCACGTTCACCGACATCGTCGCGCGCCGCCCGGACGGCCGCCTCGTGACGCACAAGCTGCTCTCGGACACCCCCACACGCCATGACGACGCGGCCGTCGCCGGCGTGCGCACCCTGCTCGCCGGTTCCGCGGAGCCGGTGGAGGCCGTCCGTATGGGCACCACGGTCGCCACCAACGCCTTGCTCGAACGCAAGGGCGCACGCACGTTGCTGGTGATCACCCGCGGCTTCCGCGACGCCCTGCGCATCGCCTACCAGAACCGCCCGCACATCTTCGCCCGCCACATCGAGCTGCCCGAGCTGCTCTACGAGCGGGTCGTCGAGGTCGACGAACGCATGGCCGCCGACGGGACCGTACTGCGCGCCCCCGACCTGGACGCTCTCAGCGGACCCCTCCGGCAGGCGTACGACGACGGGATCCGCGCCGTCGCCGTGGTCTGCATGCACAGCCATCTCCACCCGGCGCACGAGAGGGCCGTCGGTGAGCTGGCCGAGCGCATCGGTTTCCCGCAGATCTCGCTGTCCAGCGAGGTCAGCCCGCTGATGAAGCTCGTCCCGCGCGGTGACACCGCCGTCGTCGACGCCTATCTGTCGCCCGTGCTCCGCCGCTACGTCCAGCACGTCGCGGACGAGCTGAAGGGCGTACGGCTGATGTTCATGCAGTCCAACGGCGGCCTCGCCGAAGCCGGGCAGTTCCGCGGCAAGGACGCCATCCTGTCGGGCCCGGCCGGCGGCATCGTCGGCATGGCCAGGATGTCGCAACTGGCCGGCTTCGACCGGGTCATCGGCTTCGACATGGGCGGCACCTCCACCGACGTCTCGCACTTCGCCGGCGCCTACGAACGTGTCTTCACCACCCAGATCGCCGGGGTCCGGCTGCGCGCCCCGATGCTCGACATCCACACCGTCGCGGCCGGCGGAGGCTCGGTCCTGCACTTCGACGGCTCCCGCTACCGCGTAGGGCCGGACTCGGCGGGCGCGGACCCCGGCCCCGCCTGCTACCGCGCCGGCGGACCGCTCGCCGTGACGGACGCCAACGTCATGCTCGGCCGTATCCAGCCGGCGCACTTCCCCCAGGTCTTCGGCCGGGACGGCGACCAGCCCCTGGACGCCGACACCGTCCGGGACGGCTTCACCGCGCTCGCGCGGCAGATCCATGAGCAAACCGGCGACGAGCGCACCCCCGAACAGGTGGCCGAGGGTTACCTGCAGATCGCCGTCGCCAACATCGCCAACGCGGTGAAGCGGATCTCCGTGCAGAAGGGCCACGACGTCACCCGCTACACCCTCACCACGTTCGGCGGCGCGGGCGGCCAGCACGCGTGCATGGTCGCCGACGCGCTCGGCATCCGCACCGTCCTCGTCCCGCCCATGGCCGGCGTGCTGTCCGCCCTCGGCATCGGCCTCGCCGACACCACCGCCATGCGGGAACAGTCCGTCGAGGCCCCGCTGGATTCCTCCGCACTCCCCGGCGTGCGCCGGACGGCCGACGACCTGGAGGCCGCGGCCCGCGCCGAACTCCTCGCCGAGGACGTGCCCGAGGACCGCATCCGCGTCAGCCGCCGGGCCCAACTGCGCTACGACGGCACCGACACCCCCCTCACCGTCGAGCTGACCGAGCCGGACGCCATGCGGCAGGCGTTCGAGGAACGTCATCGCGCCACGTACTCCTTCACGCTCGACCGTCCGATCGTCGTCGAAGCCCTCTCCGTCGAAGCCACCGGCATCACGGCACCCCCCGATCTGTCCGCCCTCGCCCCGTACGAAGGCACCTCCGCCGCGCCCGAGACCGTCCGCCTGCACACCGGCGGCGCCTGGCGCGACGTCCCCCTGCACCGCCGTGAGCACCTGGCTCCCGGCCATGCCGTCACCGGACCCGCGATCATCACGGAGGCCGGCGCGACCACCGTCGTCGACGACGGCTGGGAAGCCGCCGCCCGTGACGACGGGCATCTGGTCATGGAACGCGTCGCGGTCACGCAGAGTTCCGATGTGGGCACGGAAACCGACCCCGTCCGGCTGGAGATCTTCAACAACCTCTTCATGTCGATCGCGGAGCAGATGGGCGCCCGCCTGGAGTCCACCGCGCAGTCGGTCAACATCAAGGAGCGTCTGGACTTCTCCTGCGCCCTGTTCGACCCCGACGGAAACCTGGTGGCCAACGCCCCGCACATCCCCGTCCACCTGGGCTCGATGGGCACCAGCGTCAAGGAGGTCATCCGGCGCCGCGGTGCCCGGATGCGGCCAGGGGACACCTACGCCGTCAACGACCCGTACCACGGCGGCACCCATCTGCCCGACGTCACCGTGATCACCCCCGTCTTCGACACGCAGGGTGAGCGGATCCTCTTCCACGTCGCCTCCCGGGGCCACCACGCCGAGATCGGCGGCATCGCGCCGGGCTCCATGCCCGCGGACAGCCGGACCATCGAGGAGGAAGGCGTCCTGTTCGACAACTGGCTGCTCGCCGAGGGCGGCCGCCTGCGCGAACAGGAGACGCACCGCCTGCTGACCGAGGCACCCCACCCGTCCCGCAACCCCAGGACCAACCTCGCCGACCTGCGGGCCCAGATCGCCGCCAACCACAAGGGCGTCGAGGAGGTCGGCCGGATGATCGACACGTTCGGGCTCGACGTCGTGCAGGCCTACATGAGGCACGTCCAGGACAACGCCGAAGAGGCCGTCCGCCGCGTGATCGACGCGCTGGACGACGGCGAGTACGCCTACGAGACCGACTCCGGGGCGGTGATCCGGGTACGCGTGCGCGTGGACCGCGCGCAGCGCGCGGCCACCATCGACTTCACCGGTACCTCAGCGCAGCTGGACACCAACTTCAACGCGCCCTTCTCGGTCGTCAACGCCGCCGTCCTGTACGTCTTCCGCACCCTGGTCGCCGACGACATCCCGCTCAACGACGGCTGTCTGCGCCCGCTGCGGATCGTCGTGCCTCCCGGCTCGATGCTGGCCCCCGAGCCGCCCGCCGCCGTCGTCGCCGGCAACGTGGAGACGTCCCAGGCCATCACCGGAGCGCTGTACGCGGCGCTGGGCGTGCAGGCCGAGGGCTCGGGCACGATGAACAACGTCACCTTCGGCAACGACCGGCACCAGTACTACGAGACCGTCGCCTCCGGCTCCGGCGCCGGGAACGGTTTCCCCGGCGCGAGCGTCGTGCAGACCCACATGACGAACTCCAGGCTCACCGACCCCGAGGTGCTGGAGTGGCGGCTGCCCGTGCGGCTCGAGGAGTTCGCGATCCGGCGCGGCAGCGGCGGCGCCGGACAGTGGCGCGGCGGTGACGGATCGGTGCGCCGCATCCGCTTCGACGCCCCCATGACCGTCTCCACGTTGTCGCAGCACCGCAGGGTGGCGCCGTACGGGATGGCGGGAGGCGAGCCCGGAGCCCTGGGCGCCAACCGGGTCGAGCGCGCGGACGGCACCGTGATCCACCTGGGCGGCAGCGACTCGGCCGACGTCGCACCCGGCGACGTTCTCGTCATCGAAACCCCCGGCGGAGGGGGCTACGGCCCGCCGCCGGACGACCCCCACCGAGCAGGAGAAGGAACCGATGATCTTCGGGCGCTCTGAACGCGGCAAGCCCCCGGTCGAGCCCGTCACGCTCAAGATCCTCGTGGCCGGCGGCTTCGGCGTGGGCAAGACCACGCTGGTCGGCGCGGTCAGCGAGATCAGACCGCTGCGCACCGAGGAACTGCTCACCGAGGCGGGACGCCCCGTCGACGACACGCGAGGAGTGGAGAGCAAGCACACCACCACCGTCGCGATGGACTTCGGGCGCATCACCCTCCGCGAGGACCTGGTGCTGTACCTCTTCGGCACACCCGGCCAGGAACGCTTCTGGTTCATGTGGGACGAGTTGTCGGAGGGTGCGCTCGGCGCCGTCGTCCTGGCCGACACCCGCCGCCTGGAGGACTGCTTCGCCGCCGTCGACTACTTCGAGCGCCGCTCCATCCCCTTCGTCGTCGGCGTCAACTGCTTCGAGGGGGCCGCACGGTATCCGGCCGAGGACGTCCGCGCGGCGCTGGACCTGGACGACGAGGTTCCGGTCGTGCTGTGCGACGCCCGCGACCGCGGGTCGGTCAAGGACGTGCTGATCGGCGTCGTCCAGCACGCGATGGCATACACGGCCGAACACCGCCGGGCCGTCACCACCTGACGCACGGGTGCGGCTCGTACCCCCGCCGACCGGGGTACGAGCCGCAGTCCGAGCGCGCACGCACGCGTGTCCCTCAGGGGCCGTGCGCATCTCCTCGCGGGCCGTGCACGCGCGCGTGGCTAGTCGTCACCGTCCTCCAGCCAGCCGAAGCTCTTCTCCACCGCCTTGCGCCAGTTGTGGTACTCGCGCTCGCGCACCGAGTCCTCCATCGACGGCCTCCACTCGGCGTCCTCCTGCCAGTGCGCCTTCAGTTCGTCCAGGTCGTTCCACACCCCGGTGGCCAGTCCCGCGGCGTAGGCCGCGCCCAGGCAGGTGGTCTCGGAGACCTTGGGCCGGATCACCGGCACCCCGAGCACGTCGGCCTGGTGCTGCATGAGGAGGTTGTTCTTCGTCATGCCTCCGTCCACCTTCAGGCTGGTGATCTCCACGCCCGAGTCCTGGAACATGGCGTCCACGACCTCACGGGTCTGCCAGCTGGTGGCCTCCAGCACCGCACGCGCGAGGTGCGCCTTGGTCACGTACCGGGTCAGCCCGGTGACGACACCACGTGCGTCCGAGCGCCAGTACGGCGCGAACAGTCCGGAGAACGCGGGCACGATGTACGCGCCGCCGTTGTCCTCGACGCTCGCCGCGAGCGGCTCGATCTCGTCAGCCGTGCGGATGATGCCGAGCTGGTCGCGGAACCACTGCACCAGCGCACCCGTTATCGCGATGGCGCCCTCCAGGCAGTAGACCGGAGCCTCGTCCCCGATCTTGTAGCCCATCGTCGTCAGCAGTCCGCTCTTGGAGGGCACCGGCCGGTTGCCCGTGTTGAGCAGCAGGAAGCTGCCCGTGCCGTAGGTGTTCTTGGCGGTGCCCACGTCGTAGCAGCACTGCCCGAACACGGCCGCCTGCTGGTCGCCCAGCGCGGAGGCCACGGGCACGCCGCCGAGCTGGCCGATGGCGGTGCCGTACACCTCCGCCGAGGACCGGATCTCCGGCAGCACCGCTTCCGGCACGTTCATCGCCGACAGGATGGACGGATCCCACTGCAGGGTCTCGAGGTTCATCAGCATGGTCCGCCCGGCGTTGGTCACGTCGGTGACGTGCCGTCCGCCGTCGGTGCCGCCGGTGAGGTTCCAGATGAGCCAGGAGTCGATGGTGCCGAAGGCGATCTCCCCACGCTCGGCGCGGGTGCGCAGGTCGGGCACGTTGTCGAGCAGCCAGGCGGCCTTGGGCCCGGAGAAGTAGCTGGCCAGCGGCAGTCCGGTCTGCTCGCGGAAGCGGTCCTGCCCGTCGGATCCGCCCAGTTCGCGGCAGAGCCCGGCGGTGCGGGTGTCCTGCCAGACGATGGCGTTGTGCACGGGCTTGCCGGTGGCGCGGTCCCACAGGACGGTCGTCTCGCGCTGGTTGGTGATGCCGAGGGCGCTCAGCTGGTCGGCACGCAGGCCGGCTTTGGCGACTGCCCCGGCGACCACCGCCTGCACCTTCGACCAGATCTCGGTGGCGTCGTGCTCGACCCAACCGGGCTTCGGGAAGATCTGGCGGTGCTCGCGCTGGTCCACGGCGACGATCTCGCCGGAGTGGTTGAAAATGATGCAGCGGCTCGACGTGGTGCCCTGGTCGATGGCGGCGACGTACTTCTCGGCGTTGTCCGTCATGGCTACCCCTTGTGCTTCGGCTCAGCAGGCTGGGTGGTGGACGAGGCCCGCGCTGTGTCCTTCCGTCGGCGGGCCGGCGGCCGGTTTCCAGAATCGCCCCGATCGGCGAGCGGTGCCTCCGCTGCGCATGGCGGCTCCCGGGTCCGGCGATGATCAACCTCGGTGCTCCGTGCAGGGTGCGCTTTCCGTGCGGCTTCGGTCGCGGGCGGGTCACCTGCGCGCCCCGCCCGGCGTCCGCCCGTGACGAGCGTGCCGTCGCAGCCGACCCGCCCCGAGACAGGCCTGGTACGCAGAGAGCCCACACGGCACGGTGCGTGATTCGCCGAGAATGTACGGCGATGTCGGCTGACAACGGGAAGTCTTCCCCGGTGCTCAGGGAGCGTCAAGGTCGGCGACCGCACGCGTTGGGCCCCTCACGCACCGGCATCGACCGCCCGTTCGAGGAACTGTCCGGGGCCGACGCTCACACATCCCCGCCCGCCGTGTCCCTGCCTGGGCGCCATCGGCTTCCCTCGCGGCTCACGGCGGCCCCTCACGCCCTCCGGAACGTAGGCCGCCTCCGGCCCGCCCGGCGGGCCCAAAAGGCCGCCAGGGGCGCAGATGTGCCCTCCTCGCCCCGAAAGGCCCTCAGGCTCGCCCCGGAAGGCCGCTCAGAACGCCACCAAGGCCGTCCAGAGACGCGGAAATGGCCTCCTCGTCCGGGGAAGCCCCGAAGCCTCCGAAAGCCCCTCAGGACGCCACCGGAGCCCCCTCGGCCCCTCGCAGGACCTCATGACCGGCCAGGCCGGCGCGGCCCAGCACCCAGCTCGCCCCGCGCAGCGCCTTCGCGGCCTTCTTCAACGGCGCCAGGGACGCCGCCGCCTGCCGGTGGTCGCTGACGGTCCCTGGCGCGCACACCACGGTGGCCAGGGACAGCGTCACCGGCAGGCCGCCGGCCGCCCACGGCGCGTCCAGTACGGCCGCCGCCAGCGAACCGAGGCCGTCCGGATCGGCGAGCACCAGGAAGTCGTCCCCGCCGATGTGCCCCACGCGCGTGGCGCCGGACGCGGCCCGCTGCAGCGCCCGCCCGACCGAGCGGATCAGCTCATCGCCGGCCGCGAACCCGGCCCCGTCGTTGACCTGCTTGAAGTGGTCGACGTCCAGCCAGCTCAGCGCGAACGCCCGCCCGGCCGCGATGCGGCGGTCCACCTCGCCGGTGATGGCGTCCGAGCCGGGCAGCCGGGTCAGCGGGTTGAGCCCGGCGGCCTCCTCCACCCGGCTCTCGGCGAGCGCCCGCACCAGGTCCGCGAGTCGTACGACGCCCACGCACCGCCCGCCCGCGTCGACGACCGCGACATCGTCCGAGGTGCGGTCGCGCCCGCCGACCGCCACGACGTCCAGCACCTCCCACGCGGTGGCGTCGATCCCGACCGTCCGCGGGGGATCCCCGAGCTTGGCCGCGGGACGGTCGGCGTACAGGGCGTGGCCGTACCGCCCGGACATCGTCAGCAGGAAGCGTGAGCGGTGCACCGACCGCACCGGCACCCCGGCACGGTCCACCAGCAGCACCCCCGACACGTCGGGCGACCCGGTCAGCAGATCCCGCACCCGGCCCGCGGAGGCGTCGGCGGGCAGCAGTGCGGCCGGGCGGACGAACTGCCGGACCGGCGGCCCCGAGCGGGGCGGCGGGACGAGGCCGGGGGAGCGGGGCGGAACGTAGACGTCCGCGGCGGGCAGCCGCGCCGGCGGCGCGAACAGCTCGCCCTGGGCCAGCTGCGCACCGGCCGTCAGCGCCGCGCTGCACTGGGACTCCGTCTCCACGCCCTCCACGGCCAGCAGGGCGCCCAGTTCGTCGCACAGCGTCCGCATCGCCCGCACCGCCGCGGGCCGCGCCAGCAGTGACGCGTCGAGCTTCACCAGCTCGGGGGAGAGGTCCGTGAGCAGCCGCAGCGGCACGTCCCCGTCCCCGACCCCGTCGGCGCTGATCCGGAAGCCCTGGCGGCGCAGCACGCCCACTGCCTCCAGCAGGGCCCGCTGCGGCACGTGCGTGTACGGCGGGCCGATGTCGACGGTCACCTCCCAGGGCAGCCGGCCGGCCTCGCGCACCGCGTCGTGCAACCCGGCCAGCCCGCCGAGATCGGCCAGGGTCCCCGCGAAGACGTTCACCTGCAACGGCAGCAGCGTCTCCTTGTGCACGGCCGCGCGGAACGCCGACATCGCGAGCTGCCCGTCCAGTTCCGGATCGCGGCGGGCCTCGGCCAGGATGTCGCCGACCTCCGGGCGGGCAAGGATCTCCAGGCCCGCGACCCCGCCGGTGGCGAGGTTGACCACCGGTTGGAAAGCGAAGCGGAGAGTATCCGTCCAGGAGCGCACGGGAGCATGATGGCGCCGCGGGAGCGCGCCCAGGCGCAGTTCATGAGACGTTCACGCAGGATTCCCGAGCGATCACTCAGCGTAGGATGGGGACCCCCGTCCCCGTCCGGCGGCCGCTGATGCGGGTAATCGGCTGCCCGCCCGCCCACGTACCTGGTAGATGCAAGGGGCATGACACGACTGCCCCGTCTGGCGCGTGCGCTGATCACCGCGCTCACCGCCCTGCTGACCGTGCCCCTGGCCTCCGCCACCGCCCGGGCGTCCACAGAGCCCAAGGCCCCCGCGGACTTCGTCGCGCTGAGAGCCGTGGACGCGACGATCCTCCAGGAGATCCGTTACTTCACGCCGCACAACTTCGTCGGGGAACGCATCGACGGCTACGAGCAGCCGATGTGCATCCTCACGCGGCCCGCCGCCCAGGCGCTCCACCTCGCGCAGCAGAGGCTGCTGCGCGAGGGCTACAGCCTCAAGGTGTACGACTGCTACCGGCCGCAGCGGGCCGTCGACCACTTCGTGCGGTGGGCGAAGGACCTCGACGACCAGCGGATGAAGGCCGAGTTCTACCCGCACGTCGACAAGACCCGGCTGTTCGCCGACGGGTACATCGCGGAGAAGTCCGGCCACAGCCGGGGCTCGACCATGGACCTCACGATCGTGCGGCTGCCCGCCCGGCCGACGCACCCTTACGTGCCGGGGCAACCGCTCGTGCCCTGTTACGCCCCCAAGAAGGAGCGCTTTCCGGACAACTCCCTCGACATGGGGACCGGATTCGACTGCTTCGACACTCTTTCCCACACCCTCGATCCGCGTGTCCAGGGCGAGCAGCGTGCCAACCGGCTACTCCTGAAGACCACCCTCGAGAGCCTCGGCTTCGTGAACCTCGCCGAGGAGTGGTGGCACTACACCTACAAGCCCGAGCCCTACCCCGGCACCTACTTCGACTTCCCCGTCTCCGCCAAGTCGCTCACGAAGGAACGGCCAACCGCCTGAAGTCGGCCATGAAGGTACTTCCAACCGCCTGAAGTCGGCGCCCTCTCCGATCGGATACAGTCCGCGCGTGTCCGAAATCCAGCACTCCACTTCCAACTCCGGTCCCGGCTCCCACTGTTCGAGCTGTGGCACGCCCTATGGAGAGGGCGTCACCGACTGGCCGCGCACCTGCTCGGGCTGCGGCACGGTCGCCTACCGCAACCCGCTGCCCGTGGCGATCGCCCTGCAGCCCGTGTACGACACACAGGGCACCGCCCTGGTCGTGATCACCCGGACCGTCGCACCCGCGCGCGGGGGCATCGCCCTGCCCGGCGGGTACGTCGACGACCGGGAGGACTGGCGGCAGGCCGTCGTCCGCGAGCTCAAGGAGGAGACGGGCATCGACGCGGCCGGCCGCGACGTCCGCCTGGTCGATGCCATGAGTTCTCCCGACGGCCACCTGCTGCTGTTCGGGCTGCTGCCCGAGCGCCCCGCCGAAGGGCTGCCGCCGTCGGCGGCCACCAACGAGACGCAGGGCTGGCACCTCCTGCGCCGCCCGGAGCAGCTCGCGTTCCCGCTGCACACGGCGGCCGTCCGGGCCTGGTTCGAGGGCCGCTACGTCTGAGCGACAGCGTTGCGCGTACCCGCACGTCAGCGCGGGCCGAGCCCCCGCACCCGGACCGGAAGGGACGGCTCGCGCAGACCGTCCTGGCCCTGAAGCCGCACGACCACGCGCGTGCCCTCCCAGCGGGTGACGTACCGCTCGATCTCCGCCTCGTCCCAGCCGTCACCCGTGTCCGCCACCACCAGCCCGCCCCCCGAACGGCCCGGCGCCGGCGCCCACACCTCCAGCGCCGGCCGCCCGTCGTCGCCGCGCACCGGCAGCACGGCACCCGCGCGTGCCAGCACCGGGATCCGCGACAGCGGCGCATCGAGCACCACCCGGCCGGGCCCCTCGTACGCCCGTCCCGTGGCCGTGTCGTACCAGCGGCCACGAGGCAGTTGCACCGCGCGCCGGTCCGCCCCCGGGTCGAACACCGGCGCCACCAGCAGGCAGTCACCGAGCAGAAAGGCGTCCTCACAACCGCGCAGCGCCCGGTCCTCAGGGGCACCCCACCACAGGGGCCGCACATACGGAGCGCCGGTACGCCGGGCCAGGTGCGCGAGGGTCACGAAGTACGGCCGCAGACGCCGGCGCTCCACCAGCGCCACGCGCGCGTGCTCGAGTACGTCGGCCCCGAACTCCCACGGCTCCCTGCGGCCCGCGTCCATGCTCGCGTGCGTGCGGAACAGCGGCAGATACGCGGCCAGCTGGAACCACCGCAGAAACAGCTCCGGCGACGGACTGCCGTCGAACCCGCCGACGTCCGGACCCGAGTACGGCACCCCGCACAGCCCGAGGCCGAGCACGAGCGACAAGGACGCCCGCAGCCCGGGCCAGCCGGTGGCGACGTCGCCGGACCAGGTCCCGCCGTACCGCTGCATCCCCGCCCACCCGGAACGCGAGAACAGGAAGGGGCGCTCGCGGGGTGTCAGCTCGCGCAGGCCCTCGTACGCTGCACGCGCCATGCACAGGGCGTAGACGTTGTGCGCCTCGCGGTGGTCGCCGCCGCGCCCCTCCAGGCAGTGCCGGGCCGATCGCGGCAGTGTCGACTCGCCGAAGGCCGTGAACGACGTCGGCTCGTTCATGTCGTGCCAGAAGCCCGCGAAGCCCTGGGTGAGTCGTTCCGCGTACAGTCCGCCCCACCACTTGCGCACGCGTGCCTGCGTGAAGTCCGGGAACACCGCGCCCCCCGGCCACACCACCCCCTCGACGAGCTGCCCGGAGGCGTCCCGCACGAACACGTCCAGGTCCTCGCCACCGTCGTACAAGTCGTTGCCCGGGGCGGCCTTGACGGCCGGGTCCACGATCGAGACCAGACGGATCCCGTCCCGGCGCAGCTCCTCGGCGAGCTGCGGCAGCGCCGGGAAGCGCTCCCGGTCGACGGTGAACACCTGGTGGCCGTCGAAGTGGTCGATGTCGAGGTGGACGGCGTCGAGCGGCAGACCGCGCTCCTGGTAGCCCGCGACGATCCGCCGTACCTCCTGCTCGCTGCCGAAGCCCCAGCGGGCGTGCTGGTGGCCGAGCGCCCACGCGGGCGGCAGGGCGGGCGCCCCGGTCAGCGAGGCCCAGGCGAGCAGCACGCGCGCGGGAGTGCCCACCATCACCCAGCAGCGCAGGGGACCTCCCTCGACGCGCAGCTCGCTGACCCCGGGCCGGTCGTGCCCCGACCCGGCTCCCTCCTCGCCCTCCCGCAGGGTCACCGTCCCGTCCCAGGAGTTGTCGTGGAACAGCAGGTGCGTCCCCGCGTCCGCCACCACCACCTGCACCGGCATGGTGATGTACAGCGGGTCGTCACCGGGGGCGAAGGCGTGCTCGGGGTCGGTGTTCCACAGGCGGTAGGTCCCGTTCCGCAGCCGGGGGCCGCTCGCCCGTCCGCCGAGGCCGAAGAACCGCGCGTCCGGGGCCACCTCGGAGCGCACCATCCAGCGGCCCGCGCCGCCGTCGGCCGGCTCCCACCACCTGGGCGGATCCTCGCGGCGCAGTGTCACCCCGCCGGGCGTGCGGATCTCCACGGCGCCGTGCCGCGAGACGGCGACCGTCACCCGCTCGGCCACCACCCGCCAGCCGCCGTCCTTGTCCGGCTCCAGCGACGCCCGGGGGTCGGGCTCCGGGCAGCGGCCCGCCAGGGCGTACGACGGCTCCGCGCCGGCCCCGTCCCAGCCCCAGAACGCGGCCCCGTTGACGGCGACGAGAAGGCGCAGCTCCGAGCGGCCGAAACGGATGACGCCGCCGCCCGGCCCGGGTTCCACCTCCTGGATGATGCCGGGCACTCGCGCCCGTTCGGCCCCGCGCCGTGGCAGCCCGACGGCGTCGGCCCGCCTCCTGCGCCACGCCGCCCGCACGGTACGCAATCCCTGGGCCGTCCCCACCGAACCGACCAGCTTCATCGAACGCACCAGGTCACGACCGTCCATGCTGCTCACCCTGCCATTGACCGGCCCACGCGCGTGCGTCGTTCAACTGCCGTTCACCCGTGATCGGACCACATCTTCACGACACGAACTATGTGCGGCGAACCCTGGTGCAGAAGACGATCACATGGCATCGTCCGTTCCAGCCGCGTCACGCGCACACCCCAGCCCGTGCGCGGAGGACGCACACGACGCGCACAGCCCGGGAGCCGCCCCCATGACGACCGTGAACCCGCAACCGCTCTGGCAGCCGGATCCGGAGCGCATCGCCCAAGCCCAGGTGACCAGGTTCCAGACCTGGGCGGCCGAGCACCACGGCGCACCCGCCGACGGCGGCTACGCGGCGCTGCAGCGCTGGTCCGTCGACGACCTCGAGTCCTTCTGGACGGCCGTCACCCAGTGGTTCGACGTACGGTTCACCACGCCGTACACGCGCGTGCTCGGTGACCGCGCCATGCCCGGGGCCCAGTGGTTCCCCGGGGCGACCCTCAACTACGCCGAGCACGCCCTGCGCGCGGCCGCCGACCGAGCCGACGCGCCGGCGCTGCTCCACGTCGACGAGACCCACGAAGCGCGCCCGGTGACCTGGGGCGAGCTGCGCCGCCAGGTCGGCTCCCTCGCCGCCGAGCTGCGCGCTCTCGGCGTACGCCCCGGAGACCGGGTCAGCGGCTATCTGCCCAACATCCCGCAGGCCGTCGTCGCCCTGCTCGCGACGGCCGCCGTCGGCGCCGTATGGACGTCCTGCGCCCCCGACTTCGGCGCCCGCAGTGTCCTCGACCGCTTCCAGCAGGTGGAACCGGTCGTACTGTTCACCGTGGACGGCTACCGCTACGGCGGCAAGGAACACGACCGCCGTGACACCGTCGCCGAGCTGCGCCGCGAGCTGCCCACGCTGCGGGCCGTGGTGCACATCCCGCTGCTGGGCACCGAGGCTCCCGAGGGGGCGCTCGAGTGGTCGGCGCTGACCGCGGCGGACACCGAGCCGGTCTTCGAGCCGGTGCCCTTCGACCACCCGCTGTGGGTCCTGTACTCCTCCGGCACGACCGGCCTGCCCAAGGCCATCGTCCAGTCGCAGGGCGGCATCCTGGTCGAGCACCTCAAGCAGCTCGGCCTGCACTGCGACCTCGGCCCCGAGGACCGTTTCTTCTGGTACACCTCGACCGGCTGGATGATGTGGAACTTCCTCGTCTCCGGCCTGCTGACCGGCACCACGATCGTTCTGTACGACGGCAGCCCGGGCTACCCCGACACCGGCGCCCAGTGGCGGGTCGCGGAACGCACGGGCGCCACCCTCTACGGCACGTCCGCCGCGTACGTCATGGCCTGCCGCAAGGCCGGCGTGCACCCCGCGCGGGACTTCGACCTCTCCCGCGTGCGGTGCGTCGCCACCACGGGCTCCCCGCTGCCCCCGGACGGCTTCCGCTGGCTGCACGACGAGGTGCGCGACGACCTGTGGATCGCCTCGGTCAGCGGCGGCACGGACGTGTGCTCCTGCTTCGCGGGCGCCGTTCCGACCCTCCCGGTGTACATCGGCGAACTCCAGGCCCCCTGCCTGGGCACCGACCTGCAGTCCTGGGACCCCAGTGGCAAGCCCCTGACCGACGAGGTCGGCGAGCTGGTCGTCACCAACCCGATGCCGTCGATGCCGATCTACTTCTGGAACGACCCCGACGGCAGCCGCTACCACGACAGCTACTTCGACACCTATCCCGGCGTGTGGCGCCACGGCGACTGGATCACCGTCACCTCACGCGGCTCGGTGATCATCCACGGCCGCTCGGACTCCACCCTGAACCGCCAGGGCGTGCGCATGGGCTCGGCCGACATCTACGAGGCCGTCGAGCGCCTGCCGGAGATCCGGGAGTCCCTCGTCATCGGCGTCGAGCAGCCCGACGGCGGTTACTGGATGCCGCTGTTCGTGCACCTGGCTCCGGGAGCGGTGCTGGACGACGCGCTCACCGACCGGATCAAGCGCACGATCCGCGAGCAGCTGTCCCCGCGCCACGTCCCCGACGAGATCATCGAGGTGCCCGGGGTCCCGCACACCCTCACCGGCAAGCGCATCGAGGTCCCGGTCAAGCGCCTCCTGCAGGGCACCTCCCTGGAGAAGGCCGTCAACCCGGGCTCCATCGACAACCTCGACCTGCTGCACTTCTACGAGGACCTGGCCCGCAAGCGCGCCTGAGGCCCGCGAGCCGGCTGCTGCGCCTCAGCCGCCGTAGGTGGCCTCGGACTCGCCCAGTACGGCGGCGAAGTCCGAGGCCAGCCGCGCGGCGTCGGCGCCCTCCAGCTCGGCGACCGAGATGCGCACCCCCGCGGGCGACGCCATCCGGAACCGGGCGCCGGCCGCGACCCACCAGCCGTACGACCGCAGCCCGTTCACCACAGCGGACTCGTCCCGGACGGGCACCCACAGATTCATCCCGCTCGCCCCGTGTGCGACGATGCCCCGCTCCGCGAGCGCGCCCTTCAGCGCCTGTCGTCGATGCCCGTACTCTCCACGCGCGCGTGCCACCAACGCCCGCGTGCCCGAGTCCGTCATCAACCCGTGCACGGTCTCCTGCAGCAGGTGGCTCACCCACCCCGACGTCAGCAGCAGTCTGCCGTCGTGCCGGGCCAGCGTCACCGGATCACAGGCCGCCGCCGCCCAGCGCAGGTCCGTCCCGAGGAACTTGCTCACTGTCCGCACATGCACCCAGCGCGCGATCCCTGAGGCGGTGAGCGTCCACAGCGGGGCGTCGGCGACCGCGGAGGCATGGTCGTTCTCCACGACCAACAGGTCACCGGCCCCCCGCAGCACCTCCGCGAGCGCGTCCCTGCGCGCCGCCGAGAAACAGCCGCCGTAGGGATTCTGCGCCCGTGGGCTGTACACGACGGCGCGCGTTCCCGCGCGCAGCGCGTCGCGCAGGGCGTCCGGCCGCATCCCCTCGTCATCCACCCCCACCGGCACGATCCGCAGTCCGAGCGCGGCGACCAGGTCCAGCAGATGGTGATAGCCGGGGTCCTCCATCGCCACGGCGTCCCCGGGGCGCAGCTCCACCGACAACAGCCGCCCGATCAGATCGAGCGCCCCATGGGCGAACGTCACGTGCTTCACGGGCACTCCGTCGGGCCGCAGCCAGTCACGCACTGCTTCCTCGAGGTGCGCCAGCCGGGGCGTCGAGCGGTGCGAACGCGCGCCGGGGGAGAGGCGGGACGGCGGTACGAGAGCGGGCAGCAAGCGGGGATCGGGGTGTCCGCCCGCCAGGTCGCGCAGGCCCTCCGGCACCTTGGGCGGCCGGCGGGAGGCGACCGACGGCGCCGGCGCCACCACCGTCCCGCCCCGGCCGCGCGTCACCACGATGCCGCGCTGTCGCAACTCCTTGTACGCCGTGGCGACCGTGCCCGGACTCACACCCAGTTCGTCCGCCAGCCGTCGCACCGGAGGCAGCGCGGCGCCCGGCGCCAACGCCCCCTCGGCCACGCACCGTTCCACGGACGCGGCAATTCCCTTGGCCGTCGTACCAGCGATCCCATATTGTGTTGCCACGTTGATAATTATGTATCAATACATAATGGGATGCAAGGGGGAGCCGTGCGCCGAACGCACCGGACAGCCAAGGGAAAGGCACGCATACCCGGAGGACCCGACGGGCGGACCATGCTGCTCATCGCCTTCGTCGACCGCATCGGCAGCGGACTGTGGGCCTCCGTCTCCGTCCTTTACTTCGCCTACGTCGCCCACCTGTCCCTCTCCCAGATCGGCACCCTCGCCGCAGCCGCCGGAGCCGTCGGCCTCGCGGGCTCCCCCCTCGGCGGACGGCTCGCCGACCGGTTCCCGATCACCAGGATCCTCGTCACCGTCCAGATCCTCCGGGCGATCGCCTCCTTCGCCCTGCTCACCACCGACCGCTTCGCCCTCCTGCTCCTCTTCTCCGCCGCCGGCAGCCTCGGCGACCGCGCCGCCAACGTCCTGACCAAGCTCTATGCCACCCGCATCGCCGGCCCCGACCGGGTCCGCTACCAAGCCCTGCACCGCACCCTCGCCAACGCCGGCTGGGCCCTCGGCGGCCTGGCCGCCGCAACCGCCCTCACCCTCGGCACCACCACCGCCTACCGTTGCCTGCTCACCGGCGACGCCCTCTCCTTCCTGCTCTGCGCGCTCCTCACCCTGCGCTGCGCCGAACCCCCCTCCGCCCACCGGACCGTCACCACGTCGGCCATGCCGTCCTCACCGGCCCCGGCCCACAGCCCTTGGCGCGACCGCACCTACCTCACCTACGTCGCCACCGAGACCGTCCTCTCCCTCGACGACGCCGTCTTCAAGATCGGTCTCCCCCTGTGGATCGCGCACGCCGGCAACGTTCCCCACGGCCTGGCCCCGCTCCTCCTCGTTCTCAACAACCTGATGGTCGTGGCCCTCCAAATCCCGCTGGCCCGGTTCGGCACCACGACCGCCGCCGCTCGCCGCCTCCTGCTCCCGCTCTCCGCCGCCTTCGCGCTGGGCGGCCTGACCATGGCGCTCTCGGCCAGCGGCACCACCGTCACCGCGATCGTCCTGCTCACGGCTGCGGCCGCCGCCTTCACCGTCGCCGAGATGCTGCACGCCACCATCTCCTGGGAACTCTCCGTCGCCCTCGCCCCCGACAGCGCTCTCGGCGCCTACCTCGGCGTCCACGGCCTCGCCCAGGCCGCCCAGCGCAGCGCCGGCCCGCTCGCGGTCACCGCGGCCATCGCCACGGGCCCCCTCGGCTGGACCCTCTTCGGCGCGGCCATCGCCCTGACCTGCGCAATCCAGCACCGGCTCGTCCGCGACCGACTCGGCGGGACCCCGTTGTCAGTGCCCCCGGTTACTGTGAGTGAGCACTGATCGACTGCGCACAGGGGGAAACATGGCGCACACCGACCGCCGGACCATGCGACGCGTCCTTCGCCGGGAAATCGCCGGCACCATCGGCCTGCTCACCGACGAACACGACTTCCGCGCCATGCGGCGCTACCGCAGCTTCACCTTCGACGACCACACCACCTACCTGCGCGAGGTCGAAGCCCTCCTCAGGGCCCGCGCCACCCAGGGCGGCCACACCACCGTCACCCTCTTCGACCCCGAGGAGTACGCCGCCTACTGCACGGAGCGCGGCCTGGACCCCGACAACCCCTCCCACCGCACTCGCTTCACCGCCGAACTCGCCACCACCGGCCCCACCATCCCCTACGAGGGACAACCCCTGAGCGAACTCCTCCCCGCCCTCGTCGACGAGGCAGTCCGCCAGGCCACCTGGGAGTACGCCGCCACTCTGCTGGCGCGCCTCGGCAAATGCGCCACCTGCGGCGAGGACATCGGACGCGCTGCTTTCACGCACGCCTCCGCGCTCCTCCTGCGCGTCCTCGACACCGCACCGCCCGGCAACCGGCATCTCGTCTGCAGCGTCTCCGGCCCACCGGAAACCCTCGTCGCCGTTCTCCACGCCGACCAGGACGACGACCGCGCCACCCAACTCGACGAAGCGGAAGCCCTCGAGTTCACCACCGTCCTCGCCCTGGGACTCGCCACCGACGGCCCCGGCGGCCTCGTCATGCGCACCAGCGCACCCGGCAGCCCGGACCGCATCTACGGATGGCGCCTGCGGGGCAACACACTCCACCCCCTGACCGCCGGCGAGGTCTTCGACGCCTACTGCACCGACATCGAGACCGGCGACCTCGTCTCCCCGGAATCCGACGTCGACTACTGCGAACCGCCCGACCTCGGCACCAGCGAGACACCGCACCACCACCGACCCTGACAACCGGCCCCAGCACAACACGAAGGGGCGCCCCGCCCGAAAGCGGAGCGCCCCTCCCTACGCAGCGTGCCGGACGCGGCTACTCGCCGGACAGCACCGCCTGAGCCGCGGCGCGCGCCTCCTCGGCACTGTCGGTGGCCCGGGCCGCCGCGGCCGCCCGCTCGCACTGCGCGAGCGTGTACTTCGCCAGGGTCGCCCGGACATAAGGAATCGACGCCGCACCCATGGAAAGGGAGGTGACACCCAGACCGGTCAGCACACATGCCAGCAGCGGGTCGGACGCGGCCTCACCGCAGACACCGCAGCTCTTGCCCTCGGCCTTCGCCGCCTCGGCGGACAGCGCGACCAGGTCGAGCAGCGCCGGCTGCCACGGGTCCTGCAGACGCGACACCGCACCCACCTGGCGGTCCGCGGCGAAGGTGTACTGCGCCAGGTCGTTCGTGCCCAGCGACAGGAACTCGACCTCCTGCAGGATCGAGCGCGCCCGCAGCGCTGCCGACGGGATCTCGACCATCGCGCCGAACTTCGCCCGCAGACCGGCCTCACGGCACGCGTCGGCGAACGCCTTGGCGTCGGTGCGGTCCGCCACCATCGGGGCCATGACCTCGAGGTAGACCGGAAGACCCTCGGCAGCCTTCGCCAGCGCCGTCAGCTGGGTGCGCAGCACCTCGGGGTGGTCGAGCAGGGTCCGCAGACCCCGCACGCCCAGCGCCGGATTCGGCTCGTCGCCGGGCGTCAGGAAGTCCAGCGGCTTGTCGGCCCCCGCGTCCAGCACCCGCACGACCACACGGCCCTCGGGAAACGCCTCGAGCACCTGCCGGTAGGAATCGACCTGCTTCTCCTCGGACGGCGCCTTCTTGCTGTCGTCCAGGAACAGGAACTCGGTACGGAACAGCCCGACACCCTCGGCACCGGCCTCCACCGCGGCGGCCACATCAGCGGGGCCGCCGATGTTGGCGAGCAGCGGCACCTTGTGCCCGTCGGCGGTGGCGCCCGGACCGGTCGCCGCGGCCAGCGCGGCCTTGCGGTCGGCCGCGGCAGCCTCCAGCTGTGCCTTCCGCTCCTCGGTCGGATTCACGAAGATCTCACCGGTGCTGCCGTCGACCGCGATCAGCGTGCCCTCGGCCAGTTCCCCGGCACCCGGCAGCGCGACCACGGCCGGCACCCCCAGGGCCCGCGCCAGGATCGCGCTGTGGCTGGTCGGACCGCCCTCCTCGGTGACGAAGCCGAGGACCAGTGTCGGGTCCAGCAGCGCCGTGTCGGCGGGCGCGAGATCCCGGGCCACGAGCACGTACGGCTCGTCGCTGTCCGGCACGCCGGGCATCGGCACCCCGAGCAGACGGGCGACGATACGGTTCCGCACGTCGTCGAGGTCGGCCACCCGGCCGGCCAGGTACTCGCCCGCCGCGGCCAGCAGCTCCCGGTACGAGGCGAACGCGTCGTACACGGCGCGCTCGGCCGTGCTGCCCACGGCGATACGACGGTCCACGTCCGCCATCAGCTCGGGATCCTGGGCCATCATGGCCTGCGCCTCGAGCACGGCCTGGGCTTCGCCCCCCGCCAGATTGCCGCGCGCCATCAGATCGGCAGCCACAGCCTCCACGGCCTTGCGGGCACGCCCCTGTTCGCGCTCCGCCTCCTCCGCCGGGATCTGCTTCGCCGGCGGTTCGAGCACCGCCGTTCCCATGTGCCGAACCTCGCCGATCGCCACACCGTGGCTCACGCCGACGCCTCGCAGCGTTGTCTCCATCTCACCCGTCTCCGATAGTGCGGCGGGTCCCGCCGCCGCGGTGGTTGTCCTACCAGCCGTCACAGGACGGCGCCGACGTCACTGCCAGACGAAGAGGCTGTCGCCGGTCTTCAGGTCGCCGTCCTCGCGAAGCTCGTGAAGCGCCTCGGCCGTGGCCTCCAGGGCGACCACCGGGCAGATCGGAGACTTGCCCGCGGCCTCCACGGCGGCCGGGTTCCAGCGCACGATGGCCTGGCCGCGCGTGACGGTGTCCCCCTTGTTGACGAGCAGCTCGAAGCCCTCGCCGTTCAGCTGCACGGTGTCGATGCCGAGATGCGTGAGCACGCCGTGCCCGCTCTCGTCGACGACCACGAAGGCGTGCGGGTGCAGAGAGACGATGACTCCGTCCACCGGCGCTACGGCCTCGGAGGCCTCACGGTCGGGGTCGATCGCGGTACCCGGGCCGACCATGGCCCCGGAGAAGACCGGATCCGGCACGGCCGCCAGTCCGATGGCACGTCCTGCAAGAGGGGACGTCACGGTGGTCATGGGAAACCTCCCAGGGGTGGAGATCAAAAGGGCCGTCTCGCCTGTCCCGGACGGCGCACTGAGCAGCAGGGTATGTCATAGGTAGTACCGGTTCCGCATGAGAGATCCGAATAGAGGTCTAGACCACATCTCCCACGGATTTGCACCGGCTCCGCGGCTCCGTGTACAGTCGTACTCCTGCGACCGGCTGAGTGATGCCAACGAGCATCATCGCCCGAGCAGCACCCCAACTTGTCAGATCCTATCTCGGATCACCTTCTGCATGCCCGCAGGACGGTGGTCGGGGGGCCGGAAAAAGCCTGGTAGAGTTGGAAACACCGAAGGGAAGCCCAGAGGAAAGCCCGAGAGGGTGAGTACAAAGGAAGCGACCGTTCCTTGAGAACTCAACAGCGTGCCAAAAGTCAACGCCAGATATGTTGATACCCCG
>NZ_JBVJPV010000011.1:0-169525 GCF_055609245.1 Streptomyces sp. NPDC036813
GGGTGTCCGTCCTCGGTCCGGCCGCCCGCTTCCGACGCCGGTGCTGTTGCCCGGTGCCGGACGCTGCGGGCGGACACCCCCCACCCCGGCCCCTCACCGCCGACGGCGACTGCACCGACGCCATGGCGCGCGGCTCGACCAGCTCAGCTGCGGGCAGTCCGTCCGGGCGGTACCCGTGCACCCCGGATCAGTCGCCCAATGTCCCTGCCTCCGACAGGGAATTGTCGCAGTTCTGTCACGTGGGAACCGGAGCAGTCGTTTGATCGCTCTTTCTTCACGCCTTGGAGTGATCGACGAAAATTGGGAGCAGCCCGTGACAACGCCGGACACAGCAGCGCGGCGCGTACTGGGGGCCTGTGCCGCCCTGATGGTCGGCGCCCTGACCCTCACCGCGTGCGGCGGGAACGCCAGCGCGACCAACGACGACAAGGGCGGCGGCGGTGGCGGCGACACCAAGACCTCCGTCGCGAAGATCGCCATCTCGGCCAAGGACGGTTCGACCGGCGCCTCGATCAACAGCACCGGAGTGAAGGTCAGCGACGGCAAGCTGACGGATGTGAAGATGACGGTGGCCGGCACCGGGCAGACCGTGGCCGGTGAGATATCCGCCGACGGCAGCACCTGGAAGCCCAAAGAGCAGCTGGAACGCGGCACGAAGTACCAGATCTCCGCGACGGCGAAGGACTCCGGCGGCCGTACGGCGGCCGCGAACTCCATCTTCACCACCGTCTCGTCGTCGAACAGCTTCATCGGGACGTACTCGCCGGACAACGGCACGACCGTCGGCGTCGGGATGCCCGTGTCGTTCACCTTCGACAAGGCGATCGGCGACAAGAAGGCCGTGCAGTCGCACATCACGGTCACCTCCAGCAGCGGCCAGCAGGTGGTCGGCCACTGGTTCGGCGAGCAGCGCCTGGACTTCCGGCCCCAGGACTACTGGAAGGCCGGCTCCAAGGTCACCATGAAGATCGACCTCGATGGGGTCCAGGGGGCCAACGGGGTCTTCGGGGTGCAGAAGAAGGTCGTCACCTTCACCGTCGGCCGGTCTCAGGTCTCCACCGTGGACGTCAACACGCAGACCATGACGGTCGTGCGGGACGGTCAGACCGTGAAGACCATCCCGATCTCCTCGGGCAGCCCGCAGCACACCACGTACAACGGCGCGATGGTGATCTCCGAGAAGTTCACGCAGACCCGGATGAACAGCCAGACGGTCGGGCTGGGCGGCGAGTACGACATCCCGGACGTGCCGCACGCGATGCGGCTGACGCAGTCGGGGACGTTCATCCACGGCAACTACTGGTACAACAAGGGCAATCCGCCCTTCGGCAGCCAGGGGACCAGCCACGGCTGCGTCGGCCTGGCCGACGAGCGGGGCGCGCAGGGGGACACCCCGGCGAAGTGGTTCTACGACCACTCGCTGATCGGTGACGTGGTGATCGTCAAGAACTCGCCGGACAAGACGGTCTCCCCCGACAACGGGCTCAACGGCTGGAACATGGGCTGGAGCGAGTGGGTCGCCGGGAGTGCCGTGTGATGCGGCAAGCGCCCTGTGGTTAGGGGGCGTTGACGCTCCGCCGGGCCGTGTGGGAACTTCCCGCACGGCCCGTGCGTTTTCCGGGCACACGTTTTCTCGGTTCCTGGACACGATGTCCGACCGAGGGGCTACGGTATGCACCCACTGGGTGACATGCAGCAAGCGCCGGGAGACACCTTGAGCGTTCCGTACGAGACCGCGGCGTACGAACCACCTGCGTCGCCGGAGGACCACCTTGCGCGGATTCTCGGCCGCGCCCTGAACTCCTTCGAGCTGCCCGACGACGTGATAGGGCGACTGGACTGCGCGCTGGCCTACGACGGCTCGCTGCACTCCGCGCACCACAGCGCGGGGCTGCACCGGGAGACGTACCGGCACACCTGGCTCCTCGCCGACGGCCAGGCGCTCACTCTGTGGGAGCTGGTCCACAACACGGCCCCGGGCAGCGACCCGCAGCACGAGGTGTACGTCGACGAGGAGGAGCTGCGCGCGGCCACGGCCCGGCTGCCGCTGCCGCCGGACGGGACGGAGTTCGAGCTGCCGGTGCCGGCGCACCCCGCCCCCGTTCCCCGGCCGCGGCAGGTGTACCTCACCGACGGCTCGGCCGACCACGCGCGCCGGCTGCTGCGCCGTGCGGAGAACGCCGACCGCCCGGACGGGGAGGTCGCGGCCCTGTTGGCCACGGCGCAGGGGCACCGGATCACGCAGGCGTTCGGCCGTCCGTGCCGGGCGGGCCGTATCGGACTGTGCTTCTCGCTCTACGAGCACGCCTTCCTGCTGCGCGACGGCCGCGAGGTGGCCCTGTGGGAGGTGGAGCACACGGCGACCCCGGACGGGCGGCACATGTGCGAGGTGTACACGAGCGAGGAGGCGGCCCGGGATGCGATGGAGCGGCGCGCCGAGCGGGTCTCCCCGTAGCGGGGAGCCCTTCAGCCGGCGTCGCGGAAGCGGCGCGCCAGGCTGGCGAAGGCGTCCCGTTCCGCCGGGGTGAGTTCCACGGCTTCCAGGTGGGGGCCGGTCTCGCGCGGGCCCGGGAGGGCGGACAGGGCGACGTCCGGGGCGAAGTTCCGGATGATCGCCTCTTGGCGGAAGCGGCGCAGCATGCGGGTGATGCCGATCAGCCAGGCGATGCCGGCCAGAGCGAGGACGGCCATCCCTGCCGCCTGGAGGATCGAGGAAGGCTCGGGCATGCGTTCCAGTGAACACCACGGTCCGGGACTTTGACCCCGGACCGTGACGCATCTCGCATTGTGTTCTCTAACCTGACAGGCGCCGTGAACAACTCACAGCGCCTGAAAGGGATATATGGGCGTCTCCTTCTTACGCCGCCACCGGCTGCTTGGCGCCCGTGGTCGCCGTGCTCCCGCCCGTCCCCGCCTCCGGGGTGCCGGGGGCCGGCTTGCGCAGCCCCTTGAGGACGATGACCAGGGCGGTGCTGACGCAGACGCCCGCGGCGATGGCGACCAGGTAGAGCAGCGGGTTGCCGATCAGCGGGACGACGAAGATGCCGCCGTGCGGAGCGCGCAGGGTCGCGTCGAACGCCATCGACAGGGAGCCGGTGATCGCACCGCCGACCATGGCGGAGGGGATGACCCGCAGCGGGTCGGCCGCCGCGAACGGGATGGCGCCCTCGGAGATGAAGGAGATGCCGAGGACCCAGGCGGCCTTGCCGTTCTCCCGCTCGGTCTGGGTGAAGAGCTTGCCGCGCACGGTCGTGGCCAGGGCCATCGCCAGCGGCGGGACCATGCCGGCGGCCATCACCGCTGCCATGATCTTCATCGCGGAGTCGCTGGGGCTCGCGACGGCGATACCGGCGGTGGCGAAGGTGTAGGCGACCTTGTTGACCGGACCGCCGAGGTCGAAGCACATCATCAGGCCGAGCAGCGCTCCGAGCAGGACAGCGTTGGTGCCGGTGAGGCTGTTCAGCCAGTCCGTCATGCCCTTCTGGGCCGAGGCGATGGGTTTGCCGATCACGACGAACATCAGGAACCCGACGATCGCCGCGGAGATCAGCGGGATCACCACCACCGGCATGATGCCGCGCAGGGCTGCCGGGATCCGCACCTTCTGGATGCCCATCACCACCCCGCCGGCGATCAGACCCGCGGCCAGGCCGCCGAGGAAGCCCGCGTTGATGGTGAGGGAGATCGCGCCGCCGACGAACCCGGGCACCAGGCCGGGCCGGTCCGCCATGCCGTAGGCGATGTACCCGGCGAGGACCGGGACGAGGAAGCCGAAGGCCACACCGCCGATCTGGAACAGCAGGGCGCCCCAGCTGTCGGCCTGGGTCCAGATGAAGTGGTCCATCACCGACGGCGCCTTGTTGATCTTGTAGCCGCCGATCGCGAAGCCGAGCGCGATGAGCAGACCGCCCGCGGCGACGAACGGCACCATGTAACTGACGCCGGACATCAGCCACTTGCGGAGCTTGGTGCCGTAACCCTCGCCCGTGTCGCCGGTGCGCTCGACCGGGGTGGAGCCCGAGGCGGGAGCCGCGGCACTCACCTCGCCGCGCGCCGCCTTCTCCCGGACCTCGCCGATCAGCTCGGCCGGACGGTTGATGCCCGCCTTCACGCCGACGTCGACGGTGGGCTTGCCCGCGAAGCGGTCCTTGTCGCGCACCGGCACGTCGTGGGCGAAGATCACGCCGTCCGCGTCCGCGATCACCGCCGGGTCGAGCCGGGTGAAGCCGGCCGAGCCCTGGGTCTCGACGGTGAGTTCGACGCCCGCCTCACGGCCCGCGTTCTCCAGCGACTCGGCGGCCATGTAGGTATGGGCGATGCCGGTCGGGCAGGAGGTCACGGCGACGATCCGGAACGGGCGCTCGCCGGCGTCCGGGGTCCTGGTGTCCGTGGCGGTGCCGGCGGAGGCCGCCACCGGCGCCGCCACGGAGTTCTGGGAGGCCTGCGCGGCCTCGGCGTCCGCGGGGTTGAGGTCCCCGCGGATCAGCGCCGCCGCCGTGCCCGCTCCGCCCACCGACCGCAGCGCGCCCGTGAACTCGGCGTTCATCAGCTGCCGGGCCAGCGACGACAGGATCGTCAGATGGGCGTCGTCGGCGCCGGCCGGCGCGGCGATCAGGAAGATCAGGTCGGCCGGGCCGTCCGCGGCGCCGAAGTCGATCCCGTCGGCGCTGCGCCCGAAGGCCAGCGTCGGCTCGGTGACATGGGCGCTGCGGCAGTGCGGGATGCCGATGCCGCCGTCGAGGCCGGTCGGCATCTGCGCCTCACGTGCGGCCACGTCGGCGAGGAAGCCGTCCAGGTCGGTCACCCGGCCCAACGCCACCATGCGCTCGGCGAGGGCCCGGGCCGCCGCTTCCTTGGTCGTGGCGGACAGGTCGAGATCGACCAGTTCCGCGGTGATCATGTCGCTCATCGCGGGCTCCTTAGCTCGCGTATCGCCCGGTCGGTGGGATGGGCGGGAAGGGGACGGGGGTGGGGAGGGGGGAGAGGGGGGTGCGTGCGGCCGGTGTCACCTGGAGTAAGGAGGAGCCGCGCCGCACGGCAGCGGTGGCGTGGGCTGTCATGGCACCGGCTCCTGAAGCGGGCGGTCCACCGGCACCCGGTCCGTGACCGTCACGGCCGCCGGGTCCAGGTCGGCCGGGGCCGGCATCACACTGCCGGGCAGTTGTACGGCGGCGGCGCCGTGGGCGACCGCGGAGGCGAGGGCGTCGGGGCCGTTGCCGCCGGCGATGAGGAAGCCGGCCAGGGAGGAGTCGCCGGCGCCCACATTGCTGCGTACGGCGTCCACGCGGGCGCTGCCGAACCAGGCGCCCGAGCCGTCCACCAGCAGCTGTCCGTCGGCACCCAGGCTCGCGAGCACCGCGCCCGCGCCCATCTCGCGCAGTTCCTCCGCTGCCTTGAGCGCGTCGCCCACCGTCGCGAGGGGGCGCCCGACCGCTTCGGCGAGCTCCTCGGCGTTGGGCTTCACCACGTCGGGCCGGGCGCGCAGGGCCTCCAGCAGGGCGCGCCCCGAGGTGTCCAGGGCGATCCGCGCGCCCCCGGCGTGCGCCCGGCTGACGACATCGGCGTACCAGGCCGGGGCGAGTCCCCGCGGCAGGCTGCCGCAGCAGGCGATCCAGTCGGCGCCGCGCGAGGCCTCGCGCACGGTCTCCAGCAGCAGTTCCTGCTCGGCGGCGGTCAGGTACGGACCGGGCGCGTTGATCTTCGTGAGGACGCCGTCCGCCTCGGCGAGCGCGATGTTGGAGCGGGTGGCCCCGGCGATCGGGACCGGCGCGACCTCGATGCCCTGCGCGTCGAGCAGCTCGGCGACGAGCGAGCCCGGCGCACCGCCCAGGGGGAGTACGGCGACCGTGCGCCGCCCGGCGGCCGCGACCGCGCGGGAGACGTTCACGCCCTTGCCGCCGGGGTCCGTGCGCTCGGTCTCGGCGCGGATGACATCGCCGCGCTTGAGCGCCTGGACCTCGTAGGTGCGGTCGAGGGAGGGGTTGGGGGTGACGGTGAGGATCATGCGCGTACTACTTCCGTGCCGCCGCGCTCGATGACGGCGGTGTCTTCGGGGCTCAGCCCGCTGTCGGTGATCAGCAGGTCCACGTCGCTCAGGTCGCCGAAGCGGGCGAAGTGCTCCTGGCCGTGCTTGGAGGAGTCGGCGAGCAGGACCACCCGACGGGCGGCGGCGACGGCCGCGCGCTTGACCGCCGCCTCGGCGAGGTCGGGGGTGGTCAGACCGTGCTCGGCGGAGAAGCCGTTGGCGGCCACGAACAGCACGTCCGCGCGGATCTCGCCGTACGCCCGCAGCGCCCAGGCGTCCACGGCGGCACGCGTACGGTGCCGTACCCGCCCTCCGACGAGATGGAGCTGGATGCCCGGGTGGTCGGCGAGGCGGGCCGCGATGGGCAGCGAGTGCGTGACGACGGTGAGCGAGGACTCCAGCGGCAGCGCTGCGGCCAGGCGGGCGACCGTCGTGCCGGCGTCGAGGATCACCGTGCCCTCGGTGGGCAGTTCGGCGAGGGCGGCCTTGGCGACGCGGTCCTTCTCGTCGGCGGCGGTGGACTCGCGCTCGGTGAGGTCCGGCTCGAAGTCGAGGCGCCCCACGGGGATGGCCCCGCCGTGCACGCGGCGCACCAGACCGGCCCGGTCCAGGGCCTTCAGGTCACGGCGGATGGTCTCCGCCGTCACCTGGAACTCCTCGGCGAGCGACACGACGTCCACCCGGCCGCCGTCCCGGGCGAGCCGGAGGATCTCCTGCTGCCGCTCCGGTGCGTACATGTCCGTTCGCCTCCGACTCATACCCGAACGTGTGGTTTCGCTGCGAGGCTACGCCCGCATTTCCGGAAAGTAAACAGGTTCGGGCGTAATCAGAAGTGAACAGGCATGATCGGAAACGGATCGGGCACGACCAGGCGCAGACGCCTCAGATCACGGACGCGACAAGCGCGCCCCGCCCTCCAGATCCCGGACACGACAACGGGCACTGCCCTCCGGGACCCGGAAACGGCGAGGGCCCCGCTCCCCGGCCCCCGGACATGCCAAGGGCCCGACACCCCAGGTGCCGGGCCCTTGGACAGGTGCTGCTCAGTGCACCAGCTCGCGCTCCTGCTCCCCCGCCGCAGGCTCGTCCGCCGGCGCTCCCTCCACGTGCTGCGCCGGGCGCTTCGGCAGCGCGGACATCAGCAGGAAGATCACGGCCATCACCGCCGCCACCCAGCCCAGCGCGTGCTGGAACGCGTGCACGAAGGCCGGGCCCACCTCGGCCTGGGCGAGCCGGTCGCCGATCTCGCCGAAGAAGACCACCGAGACAAGACCGAGACCCAGCGCGTTGCCCATCTGCTGCACGGTGTTGATCAGCCCGGACGCCGAACCGGCGTGCTCGCGCGGCACCTGGGACAGCACCGCGTCGGTCAGCGGCGCGACGATCAGGCCCATGCCGAGGCCCATCACCACCAGCGGCAGCGCCATCTGCCAGGGGGCGATGGACAGGCCGTAGTGCCCGGCCTCCGCGAGATACAGCAGCACGCCCAGCGCCATGATCAGCGCACCCGCCTGGAGCACCCCGCGCCCGAACCGCGGGACCAGCTTCTGCACGCTCAGCCCCGCCGCCAGCGACACCGCGATCGAGAACGGCACACCGGTCAGACCGGCCTTGAGCGGGCTCCAGCCCAGCCCCATCTGCATGTACAGCGTCCACACCAGGAAGAACACACCGAGCGCGATCCCGAACACCGTCTGCACGGCGATGCCGGCCGCGAAGCTCTTGATCCGGAACAGCGACAGCTCCACCAGCGGGGAGCCGTCCCGCGCCGCCTTGCGCCGCTCGTAGCCGACCAGGGCCCCGAAGACGACGAGCGCGCCGGCCATCGAGCCGTACCCCCACAGCGGCCAGCCCAGCTCACGGCCGCGGGTGAGCGGGTAGAGCAGCATCAGCAGGCCGAGCGTCACCAGGGCCACACCCACCAGGTCGAGCTTGAGTGCGCGCGGGGCGCGCGATTCGGTGATGAAACGGCGGCCGAGGAACCAGGCGGCCAGTCCGACCGGCAGGTTGATCAGGAAGATGGGCCGCCATTCGAGACCGAAGAGGTTCCACTCCGTCAGCAGAGCACCCAGCAGCGGGCCCGACACCGCGCCCAGACCGATGATGGCGCCGAACAGGCCGAAGACCTTGCCGCGTTCGTGCGCCGGGAAGGTGGCGTGCACGATCGACAGCACCTGGGGCACCATCAGCGCCGCCATGCCGCCCTGGAGGACGCGGGAGGCGACGAGCATCTCCGGATTCGTGGCGAAACCGCACAGGGCGGAGGCCAGCGTGAAGCCGCCGATGCCGATCAGGAAGACCCGTTTGCGGCCGTGGATGTCACCGAGCCGGCCGCCGGTGATGAGACCGGCCGCGAAGGCGAGCGCGTAGCCGGCGGTGATCCACTGGATCTGGCTGAACGAGGCGCCCGCGTCCCGCTGGATGGACGGGATCGCGATGTTGACGATCGTCACGTCGACGAGGTCCATGAAGGCCGCCGTCATCACGATCGCCAGGGCGAACCAGCGGCGACGGTCACCGGCGGAGGGTGGTGCGGTGAGGTGCGTTTCGGACTCGGTGGAGGTCATGCACCGAAGGTAGAGCGCCAGTAGGTCAGATCGTGTCCTAATTCTGCGGCATCCTCGACTGCATGACGACCGATACGCCGGCCCGGCTCCTGCAGCTCCTCTCCCTCCTCCAGACGCCTCGCGAATGGCCCGGTGGCGAGCTCGCCGAGCGGCTCGGCGTCTCACGCCGCACGATCCGCCGGGACGTCGACCGGCTGCGTGAACTCGGCTATCCCGTGCAGGCGAGCATGGGCGCGGACGGCGGCTACCGGCTCGTCGCGGGCAAGGCCCTGCCACCGCTCGTGCTCGACGACGAGGAGGCGGTGGCCATCGCGGTGGGACTGCGGGCCGGCGCCGGGCACGCGGTCGAGGGCCTGGAGGAGGCGTCCGTGCGCGCGCTGGCCAAGCTGGAGCAGGTGCTGCCGTCGCGGCTGCGCCACCGGGTGACCACGCTGCAGGCCGCGACCACGCCGTTGACCAGCGGGGACGGGCCGAGCATCGCGCCCGAGACGCTCACCGTGATGGCGTCCACGGTGGCCGGGCGGGAGCGGCTGCGGTTCGCCTACCGAGCCGCCGACGGCACCCCGTCACGGCGGCTGACCGAGCCGTACCGGCTGGTGTCGACGGGACGGCGGTGGTACCTCGTCGCCTACGACCTCGAGCGCGAGGACTGGCGGACCTTCCGTGTGGACCGGGTGAGCGAGCCGTTCGCGACGGGCGCGCGGTTCGTGCCGCGGGAGCTGCCGGAGGGCAGCGCGGCGGAGTACCTGCGGCGCTCGATGCAGCGCGGACAGGAGTCGTACGACTATGTCGTCGCGTTCGCCGAGCCGGCGGACGCGGTCGCGGCGCGGCTGCCGGGGTGGCTCGGAGCGCCGGAGCCGGACGAGGGCGGCGGATGCGTGCTGCGCGGGCGGGGCAGCGGCCCGGTGGAGTGGCTGGCGGCCCGCCTGGCGATGCTGGGCTTCGAGTTCACGGTGCGGGAACCGGCGGAACTGGTGGACGGGGTACGGGAGATGGGCGAGCGGCTGAGCCGTGCGGCGCGGACACGGTGACGGCCGCGAGGGCGTGACGGCCCGTGGTCGGACGGTGATCGGCCGTATGACAGAATCTGCCGTCCGGGCGGGTCACCCCGTGGTTCAGGTACGGGGTGGCCCGTCCTTTCGTGGCTCTCGTCGCGCACCGCACGACTCTCCCGTGGCGCACCGCACGGCCCTCCTGGCGCACCGCACTGCCCTCGTGGCCCGTCGCACGGCGCCCTCGCCGTCGCACAGGGCGTGGCTCCCTCGGGGCGCAAAAGGAGCCGGACTCCGGCACCCGGGGGGGGGGAGGGCGCCGAAGTCCGGCTCGGGGGCAGTCCCGGCGCCGGGGGGGATGTGCGTCGGGACGTGGTTCGGTTGGCTCGTGGGCCGGCCGCTGAAACGGTTTGCCCAGGGCGGGAGTTCCGGGCTCTGGATCCGAACTCCCGTGCCCTGAGGTGTTGTTCCCCCGGCCCGGAGGGTTGAAGCGGCGGAACAGAGCCATGTTTGCGCGGTGTTTCGCCACCCGGCGCACGCGCCCGCGCGCACCGGCCGACGTGAACACGCCGCACAGGGACCGCGTCAGGCCGCCGCGTCGAAGCCCGTGTCGCGGGCCAGCTTCTTCAGCTCCAGCAGGGCGTGCTTCTCGATCTGGCGGATCCGCTCGCGCGTCAGGCCATGCTCCTTGCCGACCTCGGTCAGCGTGCGCTCACGGCCGTCCTCGATGCCGTACCGCATCTTGATGATGGACGCCGTGCGCTGGTCGAGGCGGCCGATCAGGTCGTCCAGCTCCTCGCTGCGCAGCAGCGTGAGCACCGACTGCTCGGGGCTCACCGCGGAGGTGTCCTCCAGCAGGTCGCCGAACTGGGTCTCGCCCTCGTCGTCCACCGCCATGTTCAGCGAGACGGGGTCGCGGGCCCAGTCCAGTACGTCGATGACGCGCTCCGGCGTGGAGGCGAGCTCGGCGGCGATCTCCGTGGGCTCAGGGTCGCGGCCGTGCTCACGGTTGAACTCGCGCTGCACACGGCGGATGCGGCCCAGCTCCTCCACCAGGTGGACGGGCAGCCGGATCGTGCGCGACTGGTCCGCTATCGAGCGGGTGATCGCCTGGCGGATCCACCACGTGGCGTACGTGGAGAACTTGAAGCCCTTGCGGTAGTCGAACTTCTCGACGGCGCGCACCAGACCGGCGTTGCCCTCCTGGATCAGGTCCAGCAGGGGCAGGCCGCTGCGCGGGTAGCGGCGGGCCACGGCGACGACCAGCCGGAGGTTGGAGCGGATGAAGACGTCCTTGGCCCGCTCTCCCTGGGCGACCAGGGCCTCCAGCTCCTCACGGCTCGCGTCCGCCGGGGACTCCTCGTACCCGTCGAGGATCTGCCGTGCGAAGACACCCGCCTCGATCTGCTGGGACAGCTCGACCTCCTTGGCGGCGTCGAGCAGCGGTGTCCGCGCGATCTCGTCGAGGTACATGCCGACCAGATCGCGGTCGGCGATGTCGCCGGTGGCGCGAACACTGCTTGCCGCGTCGGCCGTCTCGCCATTGGCGGACTTACGACGGGCGACGGCACGGGTTGCCATGCGTGCTCCCTTGCGATGGTGGGTCAGCGGGTGGTCCGTCGGACACTCGGCACGGCGGGAGGCGCCGCCGAGGTCTTCCGGACCCTCCTCCGGACTCCTCGGACTCTCCTCGGGTGCCCTGCATCCGATGGAAACAACGACTGGAATCCGGACAGAATTCCCAACCCGACCCCCGATTTTTCTGATCATGCAGTACCCTGTCGGGCCGCACGCCGCTGTGCGGTGCCGACGAGCACCGAGAGGTGCAGGTCAGGGCGGGGATGAAGGCCACCCTCGCGCCCCTCGCGGACCGCTCCGCTCCCTGCGCGGGTGAGACGCCCGTCACATGCGGCGCGACCGCCCTCACCTACCCCGGGAGAGCGCCTTGCTCACCCGCTCTCCCACCCCGGAAGACGACCGAGACCCGCCGAAGGTTGCCGACGGCCCGGACTCACAGGGTTTTCAGGGGCGGACCACATCCGGCCTTTATGCGGGGGCGGGGCGGAGCCGGGGGCCCATGGGGCGGAGCCGAGGCGACGGGCGGCCGGGGGGCGAGCCGGTGGGGGCTCGGAGCCGGGCCGGGCGGGGGGCCGCGCCGAGCCGACGGGCCGCGCCGAGCCGGGGGGCCATGCCGACGCCGCAAGCCGGCGGGCGGCCGGGGGCCGGGCCGAACCCGGGAGGCTGGGGGGCGAGCCGGTGGGGGGTCGAGGCCGGGCTGAACCGGCGGCAGCGGGCGGGGGCCGGGGCCGGGCCGAACCCGGAGGACCGGGGGCCGGGCCGAACCCGGAGGACCGGGGGGTGGCCGAACCCGGAGGACCGGGGGGTGGGCCGTATCCGGAGGACCGGGGGACGAGCCGGTGGCGCCCCGGGCCGGGCCGAGCCGGCAGGCGGCCGGGGGCCGGGGACCCGCGGGAGCCCGGGGGGCCGCGGGGCGGTCGGCCGGGAGGGCGGCCCCGAGCCCGCGGGAGCCCCGGGGCCGGGCCGGCGAGGGCTGGTTCAGCCGAACTGGACCGAGCGCTTGGCCAGGCCCATCCAGAAGCCGTCGATCACCGACTTCTGGTCACCGAGTTCACCGGCGGCGTCGGCCGCGCCCATGGTCACGAACAGCGGGGCGAAGTGCTCCGTGCGGGGGTGGGCGAGCCGGCCGGCCGGGGAGCGGTGCAGGAAGTCCAGCAGGGCGTCCACGTCGCCGCCCTCCAGGGCCAGCCGCCCCCAGTCGTCGAACTCAGCCGACCAGGCCGGCGTGCCTCCGGCGTGCCGCAGCGCGGCCAGGTTGTGGGTGAAGAAGCCGGAGCCGACGATCAGCACGCCTTCGTCACGCAGCGGCGCGAGCCGGCGGCCGATCTCCATCAGCCGCACCGGGTCCAGCGTCGGCATGGACACCTGAAGGACGGGGATGTCGGCGCCCGGGTACATCTCGACGAGCGGCACGTACGCGCCGTGGTCCAGGCCCCGGTCAGGGATGTCCTGCACCGGCATACCGGGGGCGCGCAGCAGCTTGCGCACGCTCTCGGCCAGCTCCGGGGCGCCCGGCGCGTCGTAGCGGACGCGGTAGTAGTGCTCGGGGAAGCCCCAGAAGTCGTAGACGAGCGGCACGGTCGTGGTGGCGCCGAGGGCGAGCGGGGCCTCCTCCCAGTGCGCGGAGACCATGAGGATCGCCTTCGGCCGGGGCAGCCCCGCGGACCAGTCGGCCAGCTCGCCGGGCCAGACGGGGTCGTCCGCGAGCGGCGGGGCGCCGTGACTGAGGTACAGGGCGGGCATGCGCTCCTGGGCGGCGGCGGACATCGGCGGCACTTCCCCTCGCTTACGCGATCACTCGCTGCTTCGCGGTCATTCGCCGCTCAGGCGATCATTCGCTTTAACTCTCAAGCTTTCCTTTTCCTCAGCGTACGCCCGACTTGTTTAAGTTTCAAGAACAGGCGCCGTACAGTGGAGGCATGACCACGGCACCCCCATCCTCCGCCTCCTCTCCCGCCGCGGAACCGCCCCGCTGGCTCACCACGGAGGAACAGCGCGTCTGGCGCGCGTACCTGCACGCCACCACCCTGCTCGAGGACCACCTCGACCGGCAGCTGCAGCGCGACGCGGGCATGCCGCACATCTATTACGGCCTGCTCGTGGGCCTGGCCGAGGCCCCGCGCCGCCGGCTGCGGATGACCGAGCTGGCGATGCAGGCGAAGATCACCCGCTCCCGGCTCTCGCACGCCATCGCACGGCTGGAGAAGAACGGCTGGGTACGCCGCGAGGACTGCCCCTCCGACAAGCGCGGTCAGTTCGCCGTCCTCACCGACGACGGTCTGAAGGTGCTCGAGCGCACCGCGCCCGGCCACGTCGCCGCCGTACGCCAGGCGCTGTTCGAGCGGCTCAGCCCGGCACAGCAGAAGGCCCTCGGCGAGATCATGGAGATCGTCGCCGAGGGCCTCCAGCCCAACGAAGCGGGTGCGGACCTGCCCTGGCTCCGCTAATTCGCGCGCGCGCTCAGTGGGCCACCACCGGCACCGGCACCTCGTCCTCGATGCGCTCGCCGTCGCCGGAGGCCACCGTGGTGGAGCCCGGACGGCCGGCGTTGACGAAGGTGAAGGCGATCAGCGCGGCGGCCGCCAGGATGCCGACGGCGAACCAGATCGCGGTGCTGTAGCCGTGCACCATGCCCTGCAGCGCGACCAGCTGCTGCTGCGGCTTGCCGGCGGCGGACGCGATGTGGTCCTTGACGTACGACGTGGTCGCGGACGCGGCGATGGTGTTCAGCAGGGCGGTGCCGATCGCGCCGCCCACCTGCTGCGAGGTGTTGACCATCGCGGAGGCGACACCGGCGTCCCGGGGCTGCACACCCTGGGTGGCCAGGGACATCGCCGGCATGAACGCCGTACCCATGCCGAGGCCGAGCAGCACCATCGCGGGCAGCAGCTGCGTGCCGTACGAGGAGTCGATCTTCAGCTGGGTCAGCACCAGCATGCCGAGCGCGGCGACCAGGAAGCCGGGGCCCATCAGGAAGCGGGCCGGGATCCGGGTCATCAGCCGGGTGCCGATCTGGGTGGAGCCGGTGATCATGCCGGCCACCATCGGCAGGAACGCGAAGCCGGTCTTGACCGGCGAGTAGCCCTTCACGACCTGCAGGTAGTAGGTCAGGAAGAGGAACAGGCCGAACATGCCGATGATCGCGAGACCGAGCGAGAGGTAGATACCGCCGCGGTTGCGGTCGGTCACCACGCGCAGCGGCAGCAGCGGGGCCTTCACCCGGGACTCGACGAGCGCGAAGGCGATCAGCGAGACGGCGGAGATGACGAACATCGCCACGGTCACGGTGTCGCTCCAGCCGTCGGACTCGGCGCGGGTGAAGCCGTAGACCAGCGCGACCAGGCCGAGGGTGGACAGGATCACGCCGGGGATGTCGAGCGGGGAGCGGTTGCGGCCGCCCTCCGGCTCACGGATGACGAAGTAGGCGCCCAGCGCGGCGACGATGGCGAACGGGATGTTCACGAAGAACGTCCAGCGCCAGTCCAGGTACTCGGTGAGGAAGCCGCCGAGGATCAGGCCGACCGCGCCGCCACCGCCGGCGATGGCGCCGTAGATGCCGAACGCCTTGGCGCGCTCCTTGGCGTCGGTGAACATCACCGCGAGCAGGGACAGGGCGGCGGGCGCGAGCAGCGCGCCGAAGGCACCCTGCAGCGCGCGGGCGCCGAACATCATGGCGCCGGTGGTCGCTGCGCCGCCGAGCGCGGACGCGGCGGCGAAACCGCCGAGGCCGAGGACGAAGGCGCGCTTGCGGCCCCACAGGTCGGCGATGCGGCCGCCGAAGAGCAGCAGTCCGCCGAAGGCGAGGGCGTAGGCGGTGACGACCCACTGCCGGTTGCCGTCGGAGATGCCGAGGTCGGTCTGGGCGGAGGGAAGGGCGATGTTCACGATGGTGGCGTCGAGGACGACCATCAGCTGGGCGAGCGCGATGAACACGAGCGCCTTCCAGCGGTTGGCGTCGCCGCTGCTGCGGACGGCGCCGGGAGCCTTGAGGGCTGTTTCGGACATGGGGGTACCCACTTCGGGACTTCGTGACGGAAAAAGCGTGCGGTGAACGGAAAAATCGGTAGCTGAGAGAACGGCTCGCCCCGGGCGGGGGCCGTTGCGGTCACCGTCCGTTGTGCGGACGGCCGGCGGGTGCGGAACTAATCGCTCAGATGTCGGGCTCAGATGTCGGGCTCAGGTGGTGCGGAGGTCCTCCACGGTCGCCGCCGTACCGGGCAGGGTCGAGCGGGCCGGGGCCCGCAGCCCGTCAAGGAAGAGCTGAAGATGGCGGTGGACGAAGCGGTCGAGGCTGCCGCAACCGGTGCCGGCCGGGGGCCGGCTGAGCTGCGCGACGGCGATCACCAGATCGCCGACCTCGACGTCGGTGCGGAGCTGGCCGGCCGCCTTGGCGCGGTCCATGATCTCCGCGATGAGGTGCTCGGCCCGCTGCCGTGCCGCCTCCAGGTCGGGGTGGTTCTTGTCGAAGGTGGTGGAGACCATCGGGCACAGCGCGCTGATCCGCTCGTCGGCAGCCGTGTGCGCGAAGCGCTCGAGTGCCTCGAAGGCGTCCCCGGTCTCGGCGAGTGCCTCCTCGGCCGCCCGCGCCGTACGGTCCATGACGGAGCAGACGACCTCGCGGACGAGGGCGTCGCGGTCGGGGAAGTTGCGGTACACCGTGGCGTTGCCGACGCCGGCCCGGCGGGCGATCTCGTCGAGAGGCACGTCGGGGCCGTGCTCGACGAACATCTCCCGCGCGGCGGTGACGATGCGCTCGCGGTTGCGCAGGGCGTCGGCGCGGGGCCGGGGCACCTTGCGCGGCGCGGTTGCGGTGATCGTCACGGCGTACTCCTCGGGCTGTCTGTCCTGGTGACTGTCTTGGTGTCCGGGTGGCTCACGGATCCGGGGAGCCGGTCCCCGTTTCGCGCGAACACCTGACTAAACGGGGAGACGGTCCCCGGTTATTTCCCGGCACCGGAGAGTTTTCCCGTGACCTGGGTCACAGGCCGAACGGGGGAGTCGCCGCCCCACCACCCCACCCCCCGATCGGCCCGCTCCAGCGCGCGAGCGCCCCCCGTGCGACAGAGGGTGATCGCATGGGTGCAGCCGGGAGTCGGCGGCTGCCTGGAGCGAAGGGCCCTGCATGCAGCCGCAGCGACCCCGGAGGGGAACGCACCGCCGGATACGCCCGCGCCGCACGGCCGCCCTCGCCTCCGTCACGCTGCTGACCCTCGCCGTCAGCACCTCCGCCGGCAGCGGGCACCTGATCCCGGGCGCCTCCCCGGCCGGTGCGGGCCCCGTCGCGGCGCTGTCCCGCTCCACCGCGCTGGGCCCGTGCATGATCAGCGGCGGCCCGTCCGTCCAGATGTCCGAGGGGGTGCCCACCGCCGGCGGCTACGCGCACTCCACGGGGACCGTGCGCGCGCTGACCCTGATGATCGACTTCCCGGACGCACGGGGTCAGGGCAAGGCGATGGACCGCTTCCACGAGTTCTTCCCCCAGACCCAGCGATGGTTCCGCACCGGCTCCTACGGCCGCCTGGACTACCGCCCGTTCACCCCGATCCCCGACTGGCTGCACATGCCGAAGCCGTTCAAGGCGTACGGGATAGAGCGCGGCGCCCCCTTCGACCCGGGCTACCGCGCGCTGGTCCAGGACATCGTGGCCACCGCGGACGCGCAGGTCGACTTCAGCGCCTACGACCTGCTCAACGTGCTGGTCACGCCGAACGCGGGCCCCTCCGCCCTGGACACCGTGCTGTCGGTGACGTTCGCCGGCAACGCGGAGGCCCCCGTCGCCGACGGCGTCCCGGTCGCCAATGCCTCGTTCGTCTACTCCCGCCAGGACGACGGCTCCGGCTCCTACGCCCGCACCGGCTACCGGGTCCTGCCGCACGAGAACGGCCATGTCTTCGGGCTGCCCGATCTGTACACCGCGGACGGCGGAGGCGCGGTCGGGCACTGGGACATCATGAGCGAGGACTGGGGCGCCGACAACGACCTGCTCGGCTGGCACAAGTGGAAGCTGGGCTGGCTGGACGCCGCCCAGATCCGCTGCGCCGCCTCCCCCGGCACGGCGGAGTTCCCCCTCACCCCGCTCGCCCGGTCCGGCGGCCCCAAGCTGGTCTTCGTGCCGCTCGACGCCCGTACCGGATACGCGCTGGAGCTGCGCACCCGGGAGGGCAACGACGAGGCGGTGTGCCGGCCGGGCGTACTGATCTACCGCGTCAACGCCGGGGTCGACACGGGCATGGGCCCGGTGCAGGTGTACGACTCGCGGCGCGACAGCGGCGGTTGCACCCGCAGCCCGAACGTCCACGCCGAACTGTCCGACGCCACCTTCGTCCCGGGCCAGACCTTCGAGGACCTCCACCACGGCATCCGCATCACGGTGACGGAACCGGACGGCGAGGGCGAAGCGGAGGGCGGGGTGGTGGTCCGGGTGACGCGGAAGTAGAACCGTCGGCGGCCTTCCGGTGACGCGGAAGCGGAACCACCGGCGGCCTGGGGTGACGGACGCCGAACCACCCCCGCTGCAAAGCCCCGTGACGGCGGCTACGACACCGCCCGCGACCTGACCCGCCCCCGCGCCGCCCGCCGGTCGTGCCGGCGCCGCCGGACGGAGGCCGCGTACGTCGCGAGGCTGACGGTGACGACGCCGATGGTGATCACGAGAGCGATCTGGTCCAGCGTCGCGACCTGGGTCACCGCATAGGCGATACCGGCCAGCACGACGCAGACCCCCAAACCCCTGAGGGTGTTCATCTCTTTTTCCCGACCCGCTTCCAGAAGGACGCGCTATTTCCAGGCGGACACGCGCGTGACGTAGGACTTCACGATGGACGAAAGGAGCCAGTAGGCCCGCACGACCGTGTAGACGAGCTCGGGAAGCAGCACGGCTTCCACGAACATCGCCTTCCAGCCGAGATTGCGCACCCGCAGCGCGGGATAGACGATCCAGAACGCGAACAGCGCCCACAGCAGCGGGTGATGATAAAAGCCGTACTTCGCCAGCGCGACGAGCTGCGGGGCGCCCCATCCGAAGATGTACACGATGCCGAGCAGGCCGAGGATCATCGTGCTGATCGAGTGCCAGGTGAATTTCGTCCAGCCGCGGCGGCGCAGTGTGTCGACGGTTCCCCGGCTCCACCGCTCGCGCTGCTGGATGAGCTCGCGCAGCGTCGGCATGAGGTCGGTGTAGGCGATGCAGAGCTGGTTCGCCGTCACCTTCCAGCCGGACTCCTTCAGCGCGAGCGTGGTCTCGTAGTCCTCGACCAGGTTGCGGTGGTCCTCCCAGAAGACCTCGCCGCGCCAGTCGATCAGGTTCTGCAGGGCTTCGGCCCGGTAGAAGGAGCCGGCCCCGGACATGGTGTGGACGTCCCTGCGGTAGCGCGCGTTGGCGGCCCGGCCGTACTCGATGATCTGCATGCCGAGCAGGAACCGCTGCCAGGGGTTGCGCCACAGGTCGGTGCGGCCGAGGCAGGCGGCGCTGACGCCGCCGAGTCCGGGGTCGGAGGCGATGACGTTGCCGGCCCGCTCGATGAAGCGGGAGTGCAGTTCGGTGTCGGCGTCCATCACGAGGATGTGCCCGACCCGCCCGGTCAGCCGCCCTCCGACGGCCTCACGCAGCCAGCGCAGACCGTAGTTGAGGGCGCCCGCCTTCTTGTGCGGGTTGTCGTCCAGGGTCAGCACGACCGTGGGCGGGGTGCGCTCGTCCTCGGCGAAGGTCCGCGCGTATTCCTCGGTGCGGTCGGTGGAGTTGTTGACGACCACGACGATGAGGTCGGGCCGCCGGCTCTGCCCCGCCAGGGACTCCAGCGAGGTGAGGACGCCGGCCTCCTCGTTGCGCGCGGGCACCAGGACGACGGTCTCGTACACCATGCTGGCCTGGACCTCGGCCGCCTGGCCGTGGACGAGCCTGCCTCTTCGATGCCGGCTGCGCGCCGTAGTCGCGGACACTCGCGAATCCCCCCACCGGGTTTTCCACACAACGCCCCCCGCGTTGTGTCCATGCTGTGAATGTGATCGGAAAGTACCGCACGCGGATCCGAACGGCCCATACGGAATCACGGCCCCCACGTGCCGGAACGGAATCCTGAATGAAGCACGGATGAACAACGGGAGTCGCAGATGAACAACAGAAGTCGGGGACGCGCGATAAAGGCACTCCAATTCGGACACTTGGGTGGCGTGGAGCCACGCAGGGCCTGTGAGGGAAAGCACAGGGGAGGTTACGAAAAAAACCCACCCTGGTGGGTTTGTTGAAATCGCGCATACGATATGCCGCGATGATCACCCATAGACCCGCGCCGGGCGAGGGAGCACCGTCGTGAGCCGCAGTCGCCGCCGGCAGTCCCACCGCGCCCGCAACACCGTCCTGTCGGTCCTCGCCGTGAGCCTGCTGGCCACCGGCGGCGTGCTGGGCTACACCAAGTGGCGCTCCGGAGCCGACGAGGACACCGCGCTGACGGTGCGCTACCGCACCGGCGTCCCCGCCTCCAGCGGCGTGGCACAGCCATGGCTGGAAGTCGTCAACTCCTCCGGCCGTCCGGTGGACCTCAGCGACGTCACACTGCGCTACTGGTACACGGCCGAAGGGCAGGCGGCGTACGCGGCCAACTGCGTGCAGACGTCGCTCGGTTGCTCTCACATCACCCAGAAGACGGCCGCCGCGGCCACCCCGTCGAAGGGGGCCGACCACTACCTCCAGATCGGCTTCACCGCCGGCGCGGGGACGCTCTCACCGGGCGCGTCGACGCAGGCCATCGGCCTCCAGCTGTACCGCACCGACGGCCGGAAGGCGGACCAGTCCGACGACCGCTCCTTCCAGGCCGAGGTCACCCACTACGAGACGTCCGACCTGGTGACCGGCTATCTGCGCGGCGCCCTGGTGTGGGGCGAGGAACCGGACGGCCGCGAGCCGGGGCCGCGGGCGACGACCGCCGCCGCGCCGCCGCCCGGCGGGGCCTCACTGCCCGAGGGCGTCCTCTTCGACGACTTCGACTACACCGGCCCGCACGATCCCGCGCTGGCCGCGAACGGCTGGGAGGCCCGCGGCGGGGAGGGCGGCCCCGGCATCAAGGACAGCTGGTCGGCGGACGCGGTGAGCTTCCCGGCGGCGGCCTCCGGGGAGGACGGCCAGGCGCTGCGCCTGACGGCCTCGACCGACGGCACCCAGAAGGGCACCCGGCAGTCGGAGATCCACTCCACCCGGCCGGTCTTCACCACCGGCACCCTGGTCGCCCGGGTCCGCCTGAGCGACCAGCCGGCGAGCGGGAAGGACGGCGACCACATCGCCCAGTCCTTCTTCACCATCTCGCCCGACCACGCCTCACCGAAGTACAGCGAGCTGGACTACGAGTACATGCCCAACGGCGGCTGGGACCGGTACGGCCCCGCCATGGACACCACCAGCTGGCGCAGCAGCGAGCGCAACGACCGGGTGACCCGTTCCCGTACGAAGAAGCTCGGCGGCTGGCACACGCTGGTGATCACCGCGGTGGACGGCAGGACGACGTACTCCCTGGACGACGAGACGATGTTCGGCAACGGCAGCGCCTACTCCCCGCGCGAGCCGATGACCATCAACTTCAGCGCCTGGTTCATCGACCTGCCGTTCAAGGGCCGGCGCTCCTGGGACATGCAGGTGGACTGGCTGTACTACCAGTCCGGCAAGGCCGTACCGGCGAAGGACGTACAAGAGACGGTACGGGGTCTGACGGGGGGCGGGACGCATTACGTGAACACGTTGCCGAAGCGCTGAGGCTTCCCGCGGCGCGGGGGGCAGACGGGCGGGGGCCGATCACCGGCGCTCCGGATACGGTGTGAGCGAGATCGTCCCGCTCCCCCGCCAGCCCGGAGACCGTACGGCCCATGCACCCGCCCGACGCCGCTCGCCCCACCTCCGGGGCCACCGCGCCGCCCCCGGAGGAGTCCGTCACCCCGCTGATCCGCGGTGTCGCCGTACTGCACCGGCTGACGGAGGCGGGCGGCACGCTCAGCCTGAGCGCGCTGGAGCGGACCACGGGCCTGGCCCGCTCCACGGTGGACCGCATCACCTCGACCCTGGCCCGCACGGGATACGTCCGCCTGGACGGCCGCGACGTGATGCTGACCCCTCGCGTGATGGAACTGGGCAACGCCTACCTGGCGGCCCTGCGCCTGCCGGCGCTGCTGTCGGCGCGTGCGGACGCGCTGGCGGACGAACTGGACGAGTCGGTGTCGCTGGCGGTCGCCGACCGCGACGGCATCCGCTTCATCCACCAGGCGACCCGCCGCCGCGCGATGTCGCTGAGCTTCCGCATCGGCGACCTGCTCCCGGCCGAGCGCACGGCCCCCGGCCCGCTCTTCGCCACCGAGTGGACGGACGCCGACTGGAGCCGCTGGCGCGACCGCCGGGCGGCGGACCCGCGCGACGCCGCCTTCACGGCCGTGCCCCCGCGGGAACGGCCGTACCCCGACGAGGAGTTCGTCCAGCGTGCCCGGCAGGCGGCGCGCGACGGCTGGTCCCTCGACGACCAGCTGATCGAGCCGGGCCTGGTGGCGATCTCGGCGCCGGTGCGGGACCCGGGGAGCGGCCGCATCGCCTGCGTGGCCAGCGTGGTGAGCCACACGAGCCGCCACACGGCGGACGACCTGGCGGCAAGCCTGCTCCCGCGCCTGCGCAGGGCGGTAGGGACGATGGAGAAGGCCCTGGCCACGGGCCCCACCGGGGAACCCGCGCCACCCCCCGCCGGCCTGGCAACGTGGACGACGGCGTCGAAGAACGAACTGGGCCGCACCTTCGTCGAATCCCTGGCACGGGGCCTGACGGTGCTGACGGCGTTCGGCGAGGGCAGAGGAAGCCTGACCCTCACCGAGGTGGCTCAGGCGACGGGCCTGGCGAGGGCGACGGCACGCAGGGCACTGATCACGTACGAGTACCTGGGCCTGGTGGAGCCGGCGGAGGACCGCACGTTCTCCCTGACCCCGCGCGTGCTGTCCCTCGGCTTCCCGCCCCTCTCCCGCACCACGCTGGCGGACATCGCGGAGCCCCACCTGAGGGACCTGACGACCCGCATCCAGGAATCGACGGCCCTGGCGATCCGCACGGAGTCCCCGCAGCAGATCCGGTACATGGCGCGCGCGACGCACCACAGGGTCATGAGCGCGGACATTCCCCTGGGCACCGCCCTGCCCGCGTCCCGGACATCGGCGGGCCGCATCCTGCACCCCACCGGCAAGGCGGCCCCCTACGTCCTCCTGAACGCGGAACTGGAAGCGGGCCTGCGCACGTTGGCAGTCCCGGTCCACGACGCCGGGGGTGAGGTGATCGCGTCCCTGACGACAGCCACGCACGCGGCCCGCCGCACCCCGCAGGACTGCGTGGAAACCCTCCTCCCGGAACTGCGGACGACGGCGTCCCGCATCGAAAAGGACCACCACACAGCGTCCCGCTTCACGCGGGTCCCCCTTATGTGAGGGCCGTTTACCGGCCCTCCCGTCGCGCGATGATGCCGACGCACTCTTCGAGGGCGGCATGCAGCGGGCTCACGAAGGCGGCAAGCTCGACATCGCAGGCGCGCCCCTCGTCCAGTACGGCCCCGACGACGGCGACGAGCACGGCGCCGGCCTCCAGGGCATACCGATCGGCGATGCCCTCGAGAAACCCCCCGGGCTCCGCGACGACGAAGGCCTCCTTGCCGGTGCCGGGATCGACCCCGATGCTCCGCGGTCGCTGCCACCCGCTCATACGGCGACCTCCCGGGTGAGGGCGTCCTGCCCGAGCGTGGCGAGCACGGCAGCGCGACGCCGCTCCCGCCGAACCCGCCGCTGTTCACGCTCGACCCGATCCCGCTCCCGCTCGGCGAGTACGACATAAGGCCGGACGAGAGGCAGCGCGTCGACGAGGACAACCTCGGCGGGCAGCAGCGTGGGGAACGGTGGCAGGTGACGTTCCGGTGCCGCCGTGACGGCCCGATGAAGCCCGCGCGGAGGCAGCAGTAAGTGGAGAAGGGCGGCCAGTAGGCTGCGCATAGGTCGACTCCTGGTCAGTCGGCTGAGGCCCCGGTGAGGAAGTTGCCGCTTCCTGCCGGGGCTGCTGCGTTTGCGCCAGAAGATAGCGTGGATAACCGCAGATAACCACGGATGCGCGGAAATCCATGGTCCCCCACGCTGAAGTTCATGGACCTTGATCGCACACGCCCGCTCTGGCGGCAGATCGCAGCGGAGATCATCCGGCGCATCAAGGACGGCACCTACCCTCCGGGCAGCCGGGTGCCGTCCACCCTGGAGATCGCCCAGGAGTTCGGCGTGGTGAACGCGACGGCGGCGAAGGCCATGCGGCACGTACGGGAAGAGGGCTGGACACGCGGCGAGGTCGGCCTGGGCACCTTCGTCTCCGACCCGCTGCCCCCGGACCCGTCCGCATGAGCCCTGACGCTGAGACCGACCACGGCGCACCCCTCACGCCGTACCGGCAGCCGGCGGAGATCCTGCGGGCACAGATCCGACGCGGCGACTGGCAACCGGGGCGGATGCTGCCGAGCGAAGCGCAGCTCGTGCAGCGATACGGGATCGCCCGAACGACGGTACGCCGGGGCCTCGGCCTGCTCGCCGACGAGGGCTGGGTGTACGCGGTACCCCAGCGGGGCTGGTTCGTCTCGGATCCCCTGCCGGCGGACTGACGACCTTGCTCCCTCCCCCGAGCAGACGCATCCGCTACCCTGTCATCAGCCGACCGGGCTCCCGGCGGCGCCGCCTTCGTAGCTCAGGGGATAGAGCACCGCTCTCCTAAAGCGGGTGTCGCAGGTTCGAATCCTGCCGGGGGCACAGAGAAACACCAGGTCAGGGGCCCTTCCGTCCAGCGGACGGGAGGGCCCCTGCGCTTGCAGCACACATATGGCACACATGCCGTGCGCGCGGATGGTGGGGAGCTGTGCAGGATGCCCGTCAAGGTGAGCCGGCCAGGCGCCGATACGAGAAGCTGATCGACCGGCTTGAGTCGCTGATGCGGGCCGCCTTGAAGCCGCAGTACGCGGGCTACTACGGGCAGTTGGTCCTGAGCCATGACGATCTTGCCGAACCGGGTGACCTCAAGGACGTCCGGCATGCCGCTCGGGAAGCGGGTCGTCGTCTGGGCTGGAAGACCACTACCCGCCTCGTCGGTGACCGGCTCTTCGTGCTCGACGAGCGGGAGGTACCCGAGGAGATCGGGCGGCTGGCCGGTGATGCGGCCGCTGCTGCGGTCGACCGAGCCCGGCAGGAGAGCCTCCGGCCGCGCGGCTGATCTGAGCCGAGGGAAACGCAAGGGGCCTCCCCACCGCGCTGTGGCGATGGGGAGGCCTCTTCGGCTCCCCTCCCCCCGGCACGGACCAGGCGGCGGCTTCGCCCTGCTGGTCGTCGAGACGACGGTGCTGGTCGGTTGCGCCTTCGGTTTTCCGGTGGGCTCTCACGGCTCCGACGGCCGGCAGGGCGGCGGAACGCTCCAGGAGATCATCCAGCGGCTCCCCTCCTGCGCGCGGTTCGTCGTCCTGACCCAGGTCGTGGCCCATCCGCACGTTCAGCACCGCGACATCGCCCACCGCCTGCAACAGCGTCTCCTCACAGACCTGCACTCCTCCCTCGGAGTCACCCTGCTTCACCCTGCCGACCGGGGAGCACGAGCCGCCTTCTCCTCCTGGGGCTGGCAGAACATGGGCGAGGTCGTCGGGCTGCTCGGCACCGTGGCCCCCTGCGTGCTGACCTTGTCCGCCGAAGGACAGCCCTTGGCACGCCGATGATGCGGCAGTGCGATGGCTGCGCGCCACACCGCCTGCCACAGCCGGGAGTAATCTGGCCATACCGAGAACTTCCGGGCGCACAATGACGGCGGCGCCGTTCCCGGCGAGTGACACGACACGGGCAGCCGGAAACCGCACGGCCCGGAACGGGATCGCACGATGAACGCCACCACAAAGCCCGCCGAGGCTACGGCGCCAGGTGACGGACACTCCTACCGCATGCCCTTGCCCCGGCTGCGCCTCACGCCGGACGTCAGCCACGGCCCGCTGGACGGCGCATGGTGGCCGCGCTGCGACGCACTGGAACTGGAGCTGCCCGTACTGGTCGGCTCCTTGGATCCGGGCATCGGCACCATCACCCGCGTGACCGTCGGGACGGCCGCTTGGCCCGATGCCCCGCAGGAGGTGATGGCACCCGGCCACGTGATCGAGGTGGTACTGACCGATTCCGCCGCCGAAGCGCATGCCGTCACCGTGGACTGCGGCACCGTGGGGCGCTGGGAACTGCTGGTGCCCCCCGGACGAGCCCGCCCGAGTGGCCACCTGGCTGCTGACCGCTGCTGCCGGCCCGGCGAACCCACTGCCGGCTTCGCGCCTGCTGGCACTCGCCGAGAGCGGCCTCGACGGACAGGATGCATGGGAGTCGGAAGGAGGAGCCGGACCCAGGTGAGCAGCCCGGCCGGCTCCGCCCGACCGGCGGGCCGGGCATCCACGACCGCATGATGGAGCCATGGCACCGACAGATCCGTTGTCATCCCGGCCCGCCCCCTCCCGAAGCGTGACCGCGGAAGGGGAGGGGATGGCGGCAGGACGGCGCCCGGACCGGTCCGAAAGCTTCGGGGAAGCGCTCCTCGGAACGATCCTGGACAGCGCGCACGAACTCCCGCCCCATCTCATCGGGCCCCTGGTCGCCGACGTGACAGAGCGGCTCAGTGGCCGCCGTCCGCAGGTGCTGTTGCAGGACTACGGCCAGTTGGTGCTCGTACCGCTGCCCGGTGAGGGACTCACCGGCGGGGAACCCCAGCTGATCGACGACTCCGAGGCAGGCCGCTGCTTTCTCGACGCCGTCCCTGTCGAGGTGCCCCAGGAGGACGGCGTCCGGGTCCATCTGCCCCTGCTGGACGGCGGTGACCAGGTGGGGGTCATGGCGGTGACGCTGGACAGCGTCGATGACGACGACCGCCGCCTGCTGCTCAGAATCTCCGGCCTGGTGGCCGACCTTCTGGTGACCAAGCACGGCTATTCCGACCTGTTCTTCGACGTCCGACGCGATGAGGGGATGAGCGTCGCCGCGGAGATCCAGTGGTCCCTGCTGCCACCGCTGGCCATGATCATGCCCCGGGTCGCCGTCGCCGGGATCCTGGAACCCGCCTACGACGTGGGCGGCGACAGCTTCGACTACGCGCTGAACGGCGACGTCCTCCACGTGGTCATGATCGACGCGATGGGGCACGGGCTGGACGCGGCCACGATGGCCACCGTGGCCATCGGCGCCTACCGCCACGCCCGCCGCGCCGGCATCGGACTGTCGGAGATCTACGCGTTCATGGACCGCGCCGTGGCCGAGCAGTTCGGTCCCGAGCAGTTCGTCACCGCGCAGATGCTGCAGCTGAACACGACGACGGGACGGGTGCAATGGGTCAACGCCGGACACCCGCCGCCGATCCTCGTCCGCGACCACCGCGTCGCACAGCGTCTGGTCGCCCCGACGACCCTTCCCGTCGGCCTGGGCGGTTCGGAGCCTCGGGTGAGCGAACTGGGGCTGGTGCCCGGGGACCGAGTTCTCTGCTTCACCGACGGCGTGGTCGAGGAACACGAGAGCGGCGGGAAGGAGTTCGGCGAGGACCAGCTGATCGACTGTGTGAACCAGATGGAGAGGACCGGCCGCGGCATCCGGGCGGTGACGCGCTCCCTGTCCCACACACTCAAACGGGCGCGGGGCGGACAGACCAGCGACGACGCGACGCTGCTCATGGTGGAGTGGCGAGGCTGACCTCTCGTCCCCGCCGTCCGTCACCGTTGCACGGCGGCAGGTACCGCACATCCGTGCGGCCACCGCCCCTCGCCGCCAGTGAACGCGGAGTGGTGTGGGCAGTACCGAGGGCATCTCGCACACCGGCTTCCACGCCGGGTCGTCCCCGGCGAAGGATGACACCCGGGCCGCCGCACAGGTGGCCCGGAGACAGGTCCGCGCCATGTCGGCGACCTTGTACCCCACCCTGCCGCACCGCGAGCCCGTCGCAGCCCCGGCCGCGCGTCTCGCGCTGAAGACCGACGGCGCATCCCGCGGGCTGCTGGACGGAGCCTGGTGGCCACGGTCCCGGGACCTGCTGAGTGAACTGCCGGCGCTCACCGGCCTGTTCGACCCCCTGTGGGGCCGCATCACCCGTATCGCCGTCAACCCGGAACACTGGCCGGTCATCCCCCGCAAGATCCCCGTGAGCGGGCACATCGTCAAGGTCGGCTGGTTCACGTCGGAGATCGACCCGCACGAGCTGCTGCTGCTCTCCTACGGCACCAGCCGCTGGGATCTCCTCGTCGTTCCGCCCGAGACCGGGGCGCAGTCGGCGGCCCGTCTGATGGCAGCCGTATCCGCCCACGACGACCCGCTCCTGACCGCGAGCGCGCTCATCGCCGCGGAAGCGGCCCGGCACGCCGTCTCCCCCACCGTCCAGGCACTGGACCCGGACGAGGCATGGGAGTACGAGGGCGGCGCCCCGGCGGTGTCCGCGTCCGTCACCGGACAGACCGGTCCGCCAGGGCCGGCCAGCCGGCTGATCATCGGTACGTGAGGTGGCCGCCATGAACGCCTTCCTGACGGCCATCGCCTTCCTGGTCCTCGTCGCAATGGCGGCGTACGTGATCCACCGGTTCGACATCCAGCACGCCGACAGGATCGCGGCGTACCGGTACAGCACCCCCCGGCCCGATCGCCGTGGCCGTGGCGCGCCCCAGCCGCACCCCGCACCATGGGTCCGGGCGTCCGACCGCCCAGCCCCACCACCCACCCGGCCCGCGGCGACGCGAGCCCGGGGCGTGGACGCAGGCTCTGGAACACCCGAGGATCCGAGCATCTGAACGGAGGTGTCATGACTCTTCCACGGCTGAACATCTACCGGCACGACCGGGGCGCGCGGGCGCTGGTCACCCTGGCCGGTGTGATCGACCCCGTCACCGCGCCACGGGTGCGCGCCGCTCTGGAGCAGTGTCTGCGGGACGGCATCACCCTCATCGACGTCGCTCTGACCACCGTCGACCGCTGTGACGACAGCGGCCTGAGCGTCTTCCTCGACGTGTCAGAGCAAGCCGCCGAGGCCCAGGCATTCCTCCTGCTGCACCACCCCTCCCCGCAGACCGAACGACTGCTCATGGACACGGGCTGCGATGGTCTGTTCTATCCGATGAGGCCGGGAGGGGCGCGCCCTCAGCGGGCTTGACGTCGGCAGAAGCGCCCCAGGGAACGGCCCGCCGGACGGAGGGCGCCGGTGCGCCGGTCGAGCCGTACGCCGGTCGCGCCCCGCGCCGCCCCGTCAGCCCACAGGACCACGCCCGCTCCCCGTTTCGATGAGGATCTGTTCCGCGTCGCTGACGTTGTCCGCCCGGACCGCCTGGGCCATCGCGGCACGGGCGGCATCCGGTGCCGTGTCGGGCGGGACGACCAGCAGCGAGAAGATGTCCCGGTCGCCCCGGGTGATCAGGACCGTCTCGTCACCGACCGGGAAGGAATCGACGTGCACCACGTGGTCGTCCACGACGATACGCGTCGGGAGACCCTCCCAGGCGGCGGCATCCAACCCCACACGGGCCACGGGGCCGAGGTGGGCGCCGAGGGCACTCAACAGGGCGGGCAGCTCGGCGCCGATGTCGCGCGAGCGCGGCCACCACGCGCCGTCGAGCACGCCTTTGCGTGATTCGGTCGTCTCCAGCCGGAGAAGCGCATATCCCGGCCGCACGGCCTCGTGGACGCCACTGGGCAGACGCCGGGGAACAGGTGGTGTATCCGAGCTGGTCATGATGACCACCCGCCTGTAGGGCCGGTGCGACGACGGGACTCCGCCCCGCAGCTCCCACGCTACTCCTGGCGCCACACGCATCAAGGTCTGCAAGATCACCCGCTCCCTCGGCCGCCCCCGAGGGAACGGATAGAGCACACATGAGGCCGGGAAGCCCCGTAAACCCGTGAGAACTACAGAGTGGTGTTTTCCTGGGCGAGGCACCCTATCCCCGACGTTTCCCCAGGTCACAGCCCTGCCCCGGGAAAACTCCTAAAGCGGGTGTCGCAGGTTCGAATCCTGCCGGGGGCACAGATAAACACCTGGTCAGAGGCCCTCCCGTCCGGCGGACGGGAGGGCTTTCGCACTCGCAGCACACACGGGCTGCGGGCGGAGGTGGGGAGCTGTGCGATATGTGTGCATCTCCTTCGACACCTCGTCGAGGCGGTCAGGGAAGACGTGCCCGTACGTGTCGAGCGGACGTTGCCGACGAGCACGCGGCAGAGTATGCGGTCAGAGCCACTCCCAGCGCTTGAAAACGAAGTACAGCGTCAGAGAAACACCGACGATGACGGCGCTGGAAACGATGAAGCCCGACTGGTGTGCGAAGCCGGGGTAGGGAAGGTTCTGTCCGTAGAAGCCAGTGATCGCCGTGGGCACGGCGATGATCGCGGCCCAGCTCGTCACCTTCTTCATGATCAGATTCATCCGGTTCGCCTGCACGGACAAGTTGGTCTCCATCACCGAAGCCACTAGGTCGCGCAGCGACTCCGTCCACTCGCCGGCACGCAGCACGTGGTCGTACACATCTCGGTAGTACGGCAGCAAGGAATCATCAACGATGTCGAGATCGGGGCGCATGAGGGCGTTGACGACCTCCCGCATGGGCAGGACCACGCGGCGGAGCCGGACCAGTGATTTCCGCAGAGCGTAGGACTGGCGCTGTACGGTCTGGACCTGCCGGCCGCCTTCGGCGAAGAGCAGATCGTCCAGCTCCTCGATACGGTCGTCGAGTTGCCGTACCGCGGCGAAGTGCCCGTCGACGACATGGTCGAGCAGACCGTGGAGCAGAAACGCCACCCCGTGCGCTGTCAGAGCCGGGGTGCGGTCCCAGCGGGCGACCAGCTCGTCGAGGGCGAACGCGGCGTCCTTGCGGACCGTGATCAGTGCCTGCGGCGTGAGGATGACCGCGAGCTCGCTCATCGTCAGTCCCGCACTGTCCGGGTCGACGGCGACCGCGTAGACGCTGAGGAAGTGATGGGTGCGGTAGTTGTCGAGTTTCGCCCGCTGCCCCTCGTGCAGCGCGCCCTCGAGAGCCAGCTCATGGAGACCGAGTTCCTCGCCGACCGCCGTGAACGCGGCGCGGTCCGGGCGGTACAGATCCAACCACACGGTCGCAGAAGAGTCCGCCAGGTGCCGGGAGATGTCCCGGACCGGGAAGTCCTCCTCAACCAGGGAACCGTCGCGGTACAGCCGGGTACGGGCCATGCCGCGCACCCTAACGGCGCCAGCGGAGAATCGGCGGACACCACTGCCGGAGATGCACCCCGACGGGCGGCACCGCCCCGACCGCCTTGAAGGCGGGGCGCCAGCTCAGCAGGGACAACCCTCCGGGCGTCAGCCCTCCAGGTGGTTCCCTGGGGTCATTCCTCGGGCTCGTGGCGTCCCTCGCCGGTCCGAGGGCTCTCCGCGGGGACCGGGTGCGCCTGACGGGTGCTCGGCGCGATGTGCGTCTACGAGCAGATGAATCCCGAGGGGGCGGTCGCTTGGGTGCGGCGGAACCACCACCCGCGTGCCGTGGAGGTGCCGTGGCAGCGGCGTTTCGTCCGCCGGGTGGCCGCCGCCGGCCGGGCCGGCTTACGGCAGCCGTGGGCACGAGCGCCCAGCCACCGCCGTGGGCACCGGTTCCTGAGCCGCGGCCACCGCGCGGTCGTGCGACGGGCAAGGGCCCGACCGCGGAAGCGGCCCGGCCCTCGGGCGTTTGTCCGTCTTGGCTTCCGTCTCACCGGGTCCCGGCGATCAGCAGTGGTGTCGGGTCGCCACGCAGGACTTGATGACGCCGCGGATGAAGTCACGCGTGTCGTCGGGGCTGAGGGCCTGGGCCTGGAGGTGGTCGTACAACATGCCGTAGTGCTGTACGTCCGACTGTTTCTCCAGGTAGAGGTCGCTGGTGAAGCGTTCCAGGTACACCACCCCCGCCTGGGGACCGTCGGCGAAGTGCAGGACGGAGAACTGTCCGCACAGACCGGGGTGGGCTCCCACCACGTGCGGGAGTACCTGCAGGGTGATGTGGGGCTCGGTCCCCAGTGCGTTCAGGTGCTCCAGTTGCTCGCGCATGATCTCGGGGCTGCCGACAAGACGGCGCAGTGCCGCTTCCTCCAGGACCACCCACAGGCGCAGCGGGGAGACGGGGTCGTAGATCCGGTGCTGGCGGCGCAGCCGTACGTTGAGGCGCCGGGCGGCCTGTTCGACGGCAACCGGGGGGAACGATTCTTCGATGACGGCCTGGGCATAGGCGGGGGTTTGCAGCAGGCCGGGGATCGCCACGGGCTCGAAGATGTGGATCGAGGCGGCGTCCGTCTCCAGCCCGATGTAGACGCTCTGGGGGTGGTCACCGTAGACGTTCCACCAGCCCCGTAGTCCGGACTCCTGGGCCATGCGCAGCAGAGACTCGAGCGCCTGCTGGTCCGTCACCCCGTAGAGGGCGCAGAGGTCGCGTACATCGCGGGGTTTGATGGCGCGGCGGCCGTTCTCGATATGGCTGATCTTGGGCTGTGAAACCATGAGCCGCTTGGCCACTTCCACACTGGTCAGCCCGCTTTCCTGACGGAGCCGGCGCAGTTCGGCCCCCAGCCGTCGTCTCCTCACCGTGGGAGTGGTGTTCGCCGCCATGAGCGGTGTGTACCTCCGACCTCACATCACTGCCGGGTCCGAAGGCTGTCACAGGAAGTCGCCTGTCGATCACGTGCCACGCCCCCGTGTGCGCAGGGCAGGAAAACGGACTGTGACGTTGTCATTTTCCTCGCCCGACCGGTCCGAGCAGTGGGCCGGGAGGCGCCCGGAGACCGGGACCGGACCAGGCCAACACAGCGGATGATCGGATATATGAAGACCCCAGGAATTGCCCTGCATTCGGTGACTCAATGCCCGAAATCACGACTCTCGCACCTTTTCTGCGAAACCCGGGAGATTCCTCCGTAATATGCACGACCAGATCAAGGCTCCCCGGGCGTTTGATTAGGGCCCGGCATGCCACGGCCCCCACAGAAAATGGCCTCCTGATGAAGCTGAAGATCCCTGAAATGGCTCGCCGCCGCACTGTCTCCGGCATGCTGGCCTCGGCCCTCGCCGCGACGGTCGCCGCCGCCCTGGTCGTCCTGTCACCTACTCAGGCAGTCGCCATCGCCACGCCTGTACCGCTGGCCACGGCGGCGAGCTTCTCCGTTCTCGCGGGCGCGGGCGTCACCAACACCGGCCCCACGGTGATCAGCCACGACCTCGGAACGCACCCGAACCCGGCCATCACCGGTTTTCCGCCCGGTGAAGTACTCGGTGCCGTGCACGCCGCCGACGCCGTGGCGCTGCAGGCCAAGTCCGACCTGGTGACGGCGTACAACAACGCGGCAGGCCAGGCCACGGACTTCGCCCTCGCGGCGGGAATCGGCAATGGCACCACGCTGCTTCCGGGCGTCTACACCGCTTCCTCCGGTGTTGGGCTCACCGGCGATCTGATCCTGGACGCCGGAGGAAACCCGAACTCCGTCTGGGTGTTCCAAATTCCGGAGGCCCTGACGACGGCCTCCTCCAGCCGCGTGCTCCTGACGAACGGCGCCTCGCCCTGCAACGTGTACTGGCAGGTCGGGAGTTCAGCCACCCTCGGGACGCACTCCACCTTCGTGGGCACCATCATGGCGCTGACGGACATCCACGTGACGACGGGAACGAACATCGAGGGCAGGGCGCTGGCCCGCAACGGTGCGGTGACGCTCGACACCAACCGCATCTTCCTCAACTCCTGCTCGACCGGCACGACCGGTGGCACCACGACCGGCACCACGACCGGCACCACGACGGGCACCACGACCGGCACGACAACCGGCACGACAACCGGCACCACGACCGGCACGACAACCGGCACCACGACCGGCACCACCGCCGGTGTGATCGGTGGCGGCCTGGTCAGCGGCGGCCTGGTCACCGGTGGTCTCCTGGGCGGGCCCATCGTCAACGTCACGGCCGGCGACACTGCGGGGAACACCTCGGGCAACACCGCCGGGAACACCTCGGGCAACACTGCCGGGAACACCTCGGGCAACACCGCGGGCAACAACGTCACCTCCGGAAACACCGCAGGTCAGCACGGCGGCCGGCCCGATGAACACGACGGCAAGCCGGGCGAGCACGGCGGACCGGGCCACGGCGGCGGGCCTGACGACAACGGCAAGCCGGGCCATGAGCACCAGGGTGGGCCCGGAAAGCCTGACCACGGCCACGGTGACCGCCCCGACGAGAACAACGGCCACGGCCACGGTGACCGCCCCGACGAGAACAACGGCCACGGCTACGGCGACTTCAGCGAGTACGGCAACTACGGCTACGGCAACGCACCGAAGTCCGACGACCAGGAAGGCCACGAAGGCTAGTCGGCCAGGCGCGAGAGGTCCGTACACCGGATGCGGCGCGCGGCGGGTCCCTCGGATTCCGCCGCGCGCCGGCGGCGCCGGTCACGCGAACCTCCGAGACCGGGCAAACGGACACGAGAAAGCAAGGTGGGCGGTGTCGAGCGGAATTGATTCAGCGCGCGCGAGGGAAAGCCGGCGGCGCCATGCCGTCGCCCCGCTCCCGGCAGAGTGGCAGGAAGACACTGCCTCACCCGGCAAGCAGCCCCTCCGTGCCAGGGCCGTGAGAGCCGGACTGCACACCGCCGTCCTCATGTGCCTGATGGCGACCCTGGTTCATCTCGGTGCCGTCTTCCTCCATGTGGCGCCTCCCAATCCCGTCTCGCAGCGGTACAGCCGGCAGGTCGATGCGTGGGTGTACCCCCTTTTCGAACAGAACTGGCGGCTCTTCGCCCCCAATCCCGACTCCGTCAACCGCAGGGTGTGGGCGAGGACCGCGCACACCGGGCGCGACGGCTCGACGCGGGTCAGCCCCTGGACCGACCTGACCGCCCTGGATCGTGCCGCCGTCGAACACGATCCGTTTCCCAGCCACACGGCTCAGAACCTCCTGCGCCGTGCCTGGACCTCCTACGTCGACACACACGGCGCTGACGACACGGCACGCTCGCCGCGGGCCGTGATGATGCAGAAGTACCTGACCAATATCGCCGCGGACCGCGTCGCAGGTCACCGCGGAGGCACGTTCGAGTTCATCCAGCTCCGGGTCGTCACAGCACCCGTCGCCGCGCCCGGCACGGCGGCCGGGCGGCGGCCGCCCACGCCGGTGGAGAACCGGCTCCTGCCCTGGTGGAAGGTGACCCCCCATGGGAAATGAGCAGGTCCGCGAACTCCCGGCCACCACGGCCGTACCAGGCGGGTCCGTGGGCGGGGCACCGGTCCCCGCCGCCGTCCACCGTCTGCTCCTCGCACGGACCGAGGGCGTCTGGGACCTTCTCACCGGCCGACCGGTGTCCCTGTACGCCACGTCGGTTCTGCGGATCGGTTATGGGCTGCTCTACCTGGCCTTCCTCCTGCGGGAGTTCCCCCACCGGTACGAAATCTGGGGTCCCGACTCCCCGTGGACACCCGCGCTGGCGGCACAGCTCTTCGACCAGACAGGCTGGTGGAGCTTCCTGATCCTGTCGGACAGCCGTGCCTACTTCGAGCTCTGCTACGTGCTGGCCCTCTTGACGTCCGTGCTCTTCATGCTGGGCTGGCGGACCCGGGCCACGTCCGTGCTGTTCGCCGCCGTGGTGGTCTCCTTCCACGCCAGGGCGATCTTCATGACGGACGGGGGTGACAATCTCCTGCTCCTGATGGCCCTCTACCTCGTGCTCACCGCGTGCGGTCGGCGCTGGTCGCTGGACGCACGCCGAGAGCGGATCAAGGCGGGGCGCACGGACGGTGCGCGGACGCGGAGCCTTGTCACGCAGGACCTGCGTGCGGCCCGCCGGACGTTGGTCACCGTCGTGCACAACTGCGGCGTCCTCGTGATCGCGGCGCAGGTCTGCTTCCTGTACGGATCGGCCGGTCTGTACAAGGTCCAGGGCTCGTTCTGGGACGACGGCACCGCCCTGCACTATGTGCTGAACCTGGAGCTCTTCCAGCCGTGGCCCGCGCTCTCCCACGTCATGGACCGGTATCAGCTCGCGATGGCGGTCGTCGGTTACCTGACCGTTCTCACCCAGGTCGCCTTTCCGTTCGTGCTCTTCGGCCGGCTCAAGTACCCCGTCCTGGCCGTGCTGCTGGGCATGCACGTCGCCATCGCCGTGGTTCTCGGACTGCCGCTCTTCTCGGGCACGATGATCGTCGCGGACGCCGTGTTCCTTCCCGACCGCTTCTACACGTTCCTGCCTCACCTCCTTCGGCGCGGTGCCAGTCGACGCGATGTGCCGACGCCGGGGCAGGGAACAGGGCTCGGGTCCGTCCCCCAGCAGAGCGGCCACCCGGCCGGCCGGGAGGAGTACAGGCCGGTGTCAGGCCCGGCGAGCGGTCACGCCGGTGCGCCACCGTCCGGCCCGACGGTGGCGCAGCAGAAGCCGCGCGGACTCGTAACCAAGAAGCAACCGCCCCACTCGTGAACACTCCTCGCGGAACGGCGACGTCTCCCGCGCGCCGGGTGGCAGCACCAGGCCCCGGAACACAGTCCGAGGGACTCCGGCACGCGCTGAGGCACTGCCGGGAGATCACCAGGCCGGTACTCCACTCCATGCGGCCGCCGCTGCTCGCCGCCGGGAAACGCGGAGTAGTCTGGGCAGTACCGAGGGCATCTCGCACACCGGCTTCCACGCCGGGTCGTCCCCGGCGAAAGATGAAACCCGGGCCGCCGCGGAGGCGGCCCGGAGACGGGTCCGCATCATGTCGGCGACCTTGTTTCCCACCCTGCCGCACGCCGAGCCCGTCGCAGCCCCGGCCGCGCGTCTCGCACTGAAGACCGACGGCACCTCCCGGGGACTCCTGGACGGAGCCTGGTGGCCCCGGTCACGGGATCTGCTGAGCGAACTGCCGGCACTCACGGACGTGCTGGACCCCCTGTGGGGCCGCATCACCCGCATCGCCGTCAACCCGGAGCACTGGCCGGTCATCCCCGGCAGGATTCCCGTGGGCGGGCACATCGTCAAGGTCGGCTGGTTCACCCCGGAGATCGACCCGCACAAGCTGCTGCTGCTCTCCTACGGCACCGGCCGCTTCGATCTCCTCGTCGTCCCGCCCGAGACCGGAGCGGACTCGGCGGCCCGGCTGATGGCAGCCGCGTCCGAGTACGACGGCCCACCCCTGACCGCTAGCGCGCTGATCGCGACGGAGGAGGCCCGGCACGGCGTCCCGGCCACCGACCGGCCACTGGAGCCGGAGGAGGCGTGGGAGTACGAGGGCGGCGCCGCGGCGGTGTCCGCGGTCGTCCCCGGACAGACCAGTAGGCCGGGGCCGGGCAGCCGGCTGGTCATCGGTATGTGAGGTGGCCGCCATGAACACCTTCCTGACAGCCATCGCTTTCCTGGTCCTCGCCGCAGTGGCGGCGTACGTGATCCACCGGCTCGACATCCAGCACGCCGACAGGATCGCCGCGTACCGGTACAGCACCCCCCGGCCCGGCCGCCGCGGCCCCAGCGTCCCCCAGCCGTACCACGCACCACAGGTGATCATCCGGGCTCCCCGCCGGCCGCCCGGCCGCGCCTCGGAACCGTCGGCTCACTCCACGGCGGAGCGCGCCGGCGTACCCCCGGGCCCCGAACCGGGCGGGACGCGGCCGGGACCCGCGGACCGGGGGCATCTGAGCAGCAGCCGAACCGAGGCGTCATGACTCTTCCACAGCTGAACATCTACCGGCACGACCGGGACAGGCGGGCACTGGTCACCCTGGCCGGTGTGATCGACCCCGCCACCGCGCCCCAGGTGCGCGCAGCTCTGGAGCGGTGCCTGCGGGACGGCATCACCCTCATCGACGTCGATCTGACCACCGTCGACCGCTGTGACAGCAGCGGCCTGCGCGTCTTCCTCGACGTGTCACGGCACGCCGCCGAGACCCACGCGTCCCTGCTGCTGCACCACCCCTCGCCGCAGACCGAACAACTGCTCACGGACACGGGCTCCGACCGTCTGCTCCGTGCGACGAGGCCGGGAGGGGCGCGGCCTCAACGGGCCGGGCGCCGACCAGATCGCCACACGGAACGGGTCGCCACGTAGAGCAGATCGGCGATCAGGAGCAATACACCGGCGGAGGTCAGATAGAGCATGCCGCCGACGCTCGCCCCGACGGCGATCAGAGCGACTCCGGCGACGAGCAGGGTCAGGAAGAGGGCCATGGCGGGATGCCTCCCTTGAGGGAACCGCGGCGTGGATGGCTCCCGGGCGGTCGTGAAGACCCGCGCCGCGGGCCAGGTCTCCTCCTCCCTCGTAGGGCCGGGTCTCCCTCTCCCCCGGAGCCGGGTCTCCCTCTCCCCCGGAGGGGCTGAACGGGTCCCCCCGTCGGGCGTCCGGCCCCGGGGATCAGTCGGCGCGTCGTGCGTGGTGGCGGACCTCTTTGAGCCGGACCTTCGAGGGGAGGGTCTCCAGGCCGGCCGAGTCCCGTGCGTGGGAGAGGGTTTCCCGGCTCAGTCGCCCCAGCGTCCCCGCAGGATCGGCGTGCGGCTCCAGCAACAGCCGTACGCGCGCGGCCGGATAGGTGCTTCGGCCCGTCAGCCGTACATGAGCCCGTGCGACCCCGTCCAGGTCCCGCGCCTCCGCCTCGATCGCGTCCTCCAGCGTGCCGCCGTCGAGCCGGGCCGGCGCCCCGTCCCCGCTGTCGACGACGACGCCGCCCGGGCGGTGCCTGCGCTGCGCGAGGAGCCACCACAGCAGCAGGACCAGCAGCACGGCGAGCACCGCGATGACGGTCGGCCACCACCAGCCTTCCTCCCGCCACCGGGTGCGTCCCTCGGTGCCCAGCACCACGTCGTGGGGCCCGCGGAAGGGCCACCAGCCCGGCAGGCCGAAGCCCCAGTGGCGCGGCATGTCCAGCCCGCCCAGCAGCACACCGCCGCCCAGGGCGAACAGTGCGAGGCCGAGAAGCCCCAGCAGCACCCGGTTCACCGCCTTGAGCACCGGGATCACCTCAGCCCTTCTTCGGGCGCCGGACGCGCACGGCCAGCGTGGGTTGCCGGGCGAGACCCAGGAACGCCACGGCTTCGCCCAGCGTGGCGTCCAGGTCCGCGCGGACCTCCTCGAGATCGCGGAAATGGACGCGCGCCCGGGCCTTGACCTTCCGGCGGCCGACGGCGACCTGTACCGACTGGACACCGGGCACCCGCACGGCCCGGTCGCGCAGAACCAGGCCGGCTGCGCGGCGGTCGAGCCCGGCGCGGACCTTCCCGGGGCTGCCGGCGGGCTGCCGCATGGGCAGCAGCCTGCGCAGCCCCGGCGTCACCGCCAGCAGGAAAAGCCACAGGCCAAGGACCATCGCGACCGCGGCCCCGATGATCATCCAGACGTCGTCCAGCGGTCGGGCGGCCAGTTCCTCGGCGAGCCGCCGCCGCCAGCGCATCCCGGACCGGCCCGCCCGGACCGAGACCACGTCGTACAGGAGCAGTCCGGTGGCCGCGGCGGACAACAACGCCACCAAGACGGCGGGCACCCGCCGCGTCGACCAGAAACGGCGCACCCGCCGGTCCGATGCCTCGACCGCCGGTGTCGAGCCGGCCGTGGCCGGGTCCTTGCCCCGACTGCCGTCCGCGGAGGGGTCCGCCTTTCCGAGTCCGGGGGGAGGGTCGCTGTCACCGGCCGGCCGCCCCCGGGTGTCCGCGCTCATCTCACCCTCTCCTCGCCCGCGTGCCGCGTATGCGCCGAGTGCAGCCGCCCGACCGACACCACGAGATGTGACACGTCCATACCGGACCATGTCCTGAGCCGTTCGGTGACCTCCCTGCGCACGGCGGCGCACTGTGCCCCGATGTCGGACGGATAGCCGAGCTCGACGGTGATGTGCAGCCGTGCCTCGCCGAGCACCGCCCGTCGTCCTGCGGCGGACTCGCCGTCAGGCCCTGCGGTCTGCCGCTCCGGTGCCCGCCGCACGGAAGTGGTCACGTGGGGCGTCCGGACGCCCGGCGGTACGTGGCCGACCGACTCGGTGAAGCGGCTCAGCGCCTCGCGCGCCACGCGGGAAGCGATCTTCGCGACGACACGGTCGGCGACGGTGGTCGCCCCGCGCTCCCTGCGGGGGATGGCCGGACGCCGCTCCGCTTCACCGGTCACTGACGCCAGTCTCCCCGAGCCCGTCGCCGGTCGTCGCGGATCCGCTCCTGCCGGTCCCGGCGGCGGACGAAGTCACCCAGTTCGAGATCACCTTCCATGAACCGTCCGACCACGAGACCGACGACGCCCAGGGCGAGCACCAGCAAGAACGCCCAGAAGTCACCGAAATACGCGGCGAAACCCAGCGCCATTCCGGCCATCAGGCCCACCATGGCTCTGCTCATCACGCGCCCCTTCGCTCACTCGGGCTGTTGTGCCCCGGCTACTGGATCCGCTGCCGTTCCTCCCCTTCGTCCTCCTCGTCGGGGAGCTTCACATCGCTGACCGTGATGTTGACTTCGACGACTTCGCGTCCCGCCATCCGCTCCACCGCGGAGATCACGCTCTCCCTCACCTCACCGGCGACGTCCGTGATCGAGACGCCGTAGTCGACGACGATCTCCAGGTCGATGGCCGCCTGGAGCTCTCCGACCTCGACGCTGACTCCGCGTGTGACGGACTTGCCGCTGCCGGCGCCGGGCATCCGCTCCCTCATGGATCCCATCGAGCGGGCGAAACCGCTGCCCAGGGCGTGGACGCCGGGCACGTCCCGTGCCGCCATTCCGGCGATCTTCTCCACCACCACATCGGCGACCGTCGTCCGGCCACGATCGGCGGGAGCGCCACCATGCCTTGCGCCGGTGTTCTCAGTCATCGGGATATTCCTCCCTCAAAGGCCCACCTGGCCCGCATATTTCCAATTATATTCTCTTTATCGAGGACTGCAGGAATGGAACGCTGCGAGGCGCGAGGGTCCGACGAGTCGCCTGAGAGAGGGTGAGAGGCCGGTGAAGACCGAAGCGTGGACGCAGGCGGTACGGCACCAGTTCGGCCTGGGCCGACTGCTCCCGCTCGGCGGGCCCGACGACGGGACATGGATCACCGAGCAAGCGGCCGTCCAGGCCCTCGGTCGGGCCGCGAGCGAGATTCCCGGGGTGCGGCTGGAGTCTCTGCGCATCGGACCGGCGCCGCTCGAGTCCGTGTCCGAGCCGGCCGTCCGTCCGCCGGCCAGCGCCATGCCGCCGGGTCCGCTCAGGATCGAAGCCGCGTTCTCGGCATCACTCGGGCGGCCACTGCCGGATACCGCCGACCGGTTGAGGAGCAGGCTGCTGGACGCGGCCGCTCGACGGCTCGGTCTGACAACCGTGACAGCCGACCTGCGCGTCACGGACCTCCACGAGGTCCCCCGGACAGGCACCGAGACGCGACCCCTGACGCCCACGCCGCACAGCACAGCCGCGGCCGCGGCCGCAGACGCACGGAGCCGGCTCGCGGTGACCGGAGCCGGGTTCCCGCGAGGGCCCGTCGGGGGCCTGGCAGGCGTCGCAACGGGGGTTCCGGGCGTCGCCGGCCTGACCACGGTGCTGGGGAGCCGCCCGGTCAAGACGGAGGACCATGCGGACCCACCCGGCCGGCGTGTCGAGGTCCACCTCGCGGTCGCCCCCGGACACCATCCCCTGGAAGTCGCGCGCGCCGTCCGGGCCGCCGTGGCCTACGCGGCGGCCACCGACGCCCCGGGTCCGGTCACCGTTGCCGTTCTCGTCACCGAGACCGCGGCTTGACCGGCCGGGCGGCGAACGCTCATCAGCGATCAGCGGGACCCGTTTCACCGGCCCGAGCCTGTTTGTTCTGCCGAATGCGGCCAGACCCGCTCCGGCCGCCCGTCTGACACGGTGTGAGACCCCCGCGGCGGGGTACCCGCCGGAAACAGAGGGCCTGCGCAGCAGCCGCTGACGGACGGAAGCAGACGCTCCCAGCTCCGTGGTCGCGTGATGTGTCCGCAACCACGGAGGACGAAAGGCTCGCCTGCGCCCCGGTCCCAGCGGCTCCCGGGGCGGCGCCGAGCCAACCGGCCTTCTTCGGAGAGATTTCACCATCATGAGCAGTAACACCACGGTCCGCCCCCCGCCCTCGGAGGCGTCCGGCAGCGATTTCGCCCGACTGTCGAGAAAGATCGCCGCCGCCGGGCTGCTGGGGCGCCGTCCCGCCTACTACGCGCTGCGGACCACGGTGGTGGCCGGGCTCTACGTCGGTGGGTGGGCCGCCGTCGCACTCATCGGCGACAGTTGGTGGACTCTGGCGGTCGCCGCCTTCCTTGCCGTCGTCTTCGGCCAGGTCGCCCTGCTCGCCCATGACGCGGCGCACCGCCAGGTGTTCCGCCGACGCCGGGCCAGTGAGGTGTCCGGACGGATCGCCGGTGCCGGGATCGGGATGGGCTACGGCTGGTGGCAGGACAAGCACACCCGCCACCACGCCAACCCCAACCACGAGGATCTCGACCCCGACCTCGACCCCGACCTGCTGGTCTGGTCCCAGGAGCAGGCGCGGGCCGCCAAGGGGCTCCCCCGCCTGATCGGCCGCCGGCAAGCGTACCTGTTCTTCCCGCTCCTCACCCTTGAGGGCTTCAACCTGCACGTGTCGAGCGTGAAGGCACTGGCCAATCGTTCGCTCAAGCACCGCACGCTCGACGGCGTCCTGCTGTTCGCGCACTTCGTGCTCTACCTGACCGTGCTGCTGTGGCTGCTGCCGCCCGGCATGGCGATCGCCTTCCTCGCCGTCCACCAGTGTCTTTTCGGTGTCTACCTGGGTTCCGTCTTCGCGCCCAACCACAAGGGCATGCCGATCCTGACAGGCGAGGACCGCCCGGACTTCCTCCGTCGCCAGGTGCTCACCTCACGCAACGTGCGCGGCGGCAGGCTCACCGACATCGCACTGGGCGGGCTGAACCACCAGATCGAGCACCACCTGTTCCCCAGCATGCCCAGCCCCAATCTGCGGAGGGCCCGGACCATCGTGCGGCGCCACTGCCAGGAACTGGGGCTGGAGTACGTGGAGACCGGGCTGATCGCCTCCTACCGGCTGGCCCTCGCCAGCCTCCACCGTGCCGGAGCACCGCTCCGGCACGCGCGTGTCCTACCTGAGAGACCTGCCGGGGCCGTCGGAGGCCGGGATGTGGTTCACCGTAGGTGACCAACCTTGCCATCCGGGCGGTGACGCGAACCTCCTCATGGTCGAGTTGACGCCGGGGACCTCTCGCCCCCGCCGTCCGGCACCGTTGCGCCAGTCACGCCCAGTGTCGATCCGTCAGCCCCCGCGCCCGCTCCCGGTGTCGATGAGGATCTGTTCCGCCTGGCTGGTGTTGGCCGCCCGGACCGCCTGGGCCATCGCGGCGCGGGCGGCGTCCGGTGCCGCATCCGGCGGGACCACGAGGAGCGAGAAGATGTCCCTGTCGCCCCGAGTGATCAAGACCGTGTCGTCACCGACCGGGAAGGAATCGACGCGCACCACGCGGTCGTCCACGAGGACGCGCGTCGGGAGACCTTCCCAAGCCGCGGTGTCCAGCCCCACGCGGGTCACGGGGCCGAGGTGGGCGATGAGCGCACTCAGCAGCGCGGGCAGCTCGGCGCCCATGTCGCGCGAGCGCGGCCACCACGCACCATCGAGGACACCTTCACGTGATGCGGTCGTCTCCAGCCGGAGAAGCGCACAGCCCGGCCGAACGGCCTCGTGGACACCGCTGGGCAGACGCCGGGGAACAGGAGGTGTATCCGAGCTGGTCATGGGGACCACCCGTCTGTAGGGCAGGTGCGACAACGGGACCGCCTCGCACCTGCCACGCTACTCCTGGTGCCACGCGCGCCGGCGTCTCTGAGATCGCCCTCTGCCGACCGCCCCAGCCGGAACGGATCCAGCACACATGAGGCCGGAAACCCAGGGAACACACGAGGACTACAGCGGAGTGTTTTCCCAGGCCAGGCGACCGGGAGCGAGCGTTTCCGCAGGTCGCAGGCCCCTTCGGAGAAAACTCCTGAAGCGGGTGTCGTCATTCAGCAGGTGGCCCAGCCGGTCATCGCGGGGGCGAGATCGATGAGATCGACGCGGCGGTGATGTCCGCGGTCAGTAGCCGTGGCCCGGCCAGTGTGGGTCCGTCCAGCGGGCCTCGTCGGTGAGGGCGAGCAGGCGTATCCGGTGTTGCAGAGCCTGCGGAGCGGCCGGCTCGCGGAGGCGTGCCGCGGCGTGGTCGAGGAGCCAGGCGACCAGTTCCGTGCGCGTCTGCTCCTCGTCGTGCTCGTACCAGTCGACGTGCCACGGCAGGCGGTCTCCCAGGAGCTCGTACTCCCACGCCGCGGCCGCCTCTGCGAGGCGTCGGTCGCTGAGGTGCCCGGTCTGCGTCTCCCAGTCGGCAAGCCAGGGGCCGAGCGTTCCGGATGCCTCGGCGCACATCGCGAAGACCTGGTGCGCCCGAACGGGCGCATCCGGATCCGTGAGGCTCTGCACCCACCAGGCGTGCAGGAACTCCCGTACCGGCTCGGCCTGTTCGTCGGGCCACTGCTGCCAGCGGCCGCGGGCGAAGGAGTATCCGGCCTCTTCCAGTCCGGAAAGGGGCTCCACGCGACCGGCGACCAGGGCCCTGGCGAACTGCGGCAGGATGCGGCGCAGTACGGCCGCGTGGTCCGTCCAGTCGACGGCCTGCCAGGTCCGGCGCAGGAGGTCCGGCTCCAGTTCCACGTCCGGTGTCTTCAGGAGGGCGAGTTCCTCCGCACTGCCCCAGTGGCATTCGCAGTTGCGCTCGTCCGGATGCGCGGTCATGCCGCCGAAGGTGGCGGAGAGGTCGTCCAGGGCAGCGGTGAGGCGGCGGCGTGCGGGATGCATGAGTGACCCGGCCTTCGAGGACTCCGTACGGCTTTCGCCGGCCGAAGATCGGCACCTTACCGGGTGAGGCGGGGCCTTCTTCCGGCCGGCCCGGGGCGCAGTGAGGGGGGCCGTCGGGGGTCAGAGCTGCTGGTCGATCCGCTTCTCCCGCATCAGATCCTCCAACTCCCTCTCCGAGAGCGGGTGCAGAGTGTCGAGAAGACGCCGCAGGCCCGGCTCGGCGACCGTCTGGCTGGCGACCTCGACCTCCGCCTTCCCGCGGCGGCGGGTGAGCGTGATCTCGCGGGTTCCGCCGGGGAAGTCGCGGATCCTCACCATCTCGCCGTGGGCGTCCACCTTGCAGGTCACGTTCTTCTCCAGGGGTTCGGGGCATCGGGGGGTCTCGGCGGACGGCGCGCGTACGACGAGGCCGACGTAGCCCGTCTCGTAGCCCTCCCGGACGGGGCGGTAGTCGACGACGAACGTGGCGGGGGCGAGTACCGCGTGGGAGACGTGCAGGCCCGGCGGTGCGTCGCCCAGATACAGGAGCTGCGGATGCTCGCGGTACCGCGCGACCTCCGCCTCGTGCCGGTCCTGCCGCGCCTGCGCCGGGCCGATGAAACCCCCGTAGGCCACCGCGCCCGCCAGTGCGGCCACGGCCCCGAGCCGCACCCATCTGCTCGGCACGAAGAACGCCGCCGCCACGGCGTAGGGCACCCCGGTCAGTGCGATCCGGGTGCCGGCGCTGCCCAGGTCGACGTCCCTGCCGTAGGCGGCCAGGCCTGCCAGGACGCCGGGCGTGCCGAGGGCGAAGACCAGGACGGCCCAGCCCAGCCGCCGGGGCAAGGAGCCGTACAACGGCAGGACGGTCCTCATCGGCAGGGCCGCGATGGCCAGCAGGCCCACGACCAGCGGCACGCCGAACGCCAGGACCAAGGCCGCCGCACCGAGACCGCCGGCCCAGCCGAACGCCAGCAGCCCCGCACCGAGCGTCGGCACCGCGGCCGCCGTCATCGCCCAGACCAGGAGGAGATGCAGGACCGTCAGCGTCCCACTGCCGTCCTTCATACCGGGAGCCTGTCAGGCGCCGCTGCGGCGCCACATGAGTACGGATACTCAGCTGACCACCCGGAGGCACGGCCCTAGGCTGCTGTCCATGATCCAGAACTTGCAGCATCTCCCCCAAGACGACCTGGAGTTGGTCGAGTTCGCTCGGCGGATTGTGGAGGAGCACGGGGACGGGGAGGTGCACACCGTCGGGGCCGCTGTGCGGGATGTGCGGGGGCGCGTGTTCGGGGGGATCAACCTCTATCACTTCACCGGTGGGCCCTGTGCGGAGCTCGTGGCCCTGGGGCATGCCCGTGCCGCGGGGGCGCGTGAGCTGGCGGCCATCGTCGCCGTCGGCGACAACGGGCGCGGTGTGCTCGCGCCGTGCGGGCGGGACCGGCAGGTCCTTCTCGACCGTCATCCGGGCATCCGTGTCCTCGTGCCCACGGACGACGGGGTCCGCGGTATCGCTGTCGCAGATCTCCTGCCGCACAGCTACGTGTGGGCGGATCACCTGGCCGCCGCCTCCACCGCCGCCTCCACCTCCACCGCCGCCTCCACGTCCACTTCCGCCTCCGCCTCCGAGGAGGCCGGCCGGCCCGCGTCGGCCCCGCAGTTCCTGCCCTTCCACCGGGACTATCTGGACGCCGTCCGCTCGGGGCGCAAGACGACCACGGTGCGGCGGAGGGCTTCCGTCACCACCGGTCCGGTCGACCTCGTCTTCGAGCTGGACGAGGAAGTGGTGCTCCCGGGTGTCGTGACGGCGCTCCGTCACAAGAAGGCCGGTGAGCTGACCGAGGAGGATGCCGTCGCCGACGGGTTCCGCGATCTCGCCACGCTGCACGACCGGCTGCGGTACCACTACCCCGGCATCCGTCCCGATGACGACGTCGCCGTCGTCCACTTCCGCCTGGCCGACGCCTGAGCCTCACGCGGCCCCCTTCCCTCACCCACTTGGCGACCCCCGAGTGCCGCCCGGCGCCGCTGCCGCAAGCATGGAAGCGGCGCCGGCCGTTGCCCCTGAGGGCCACTTGAGCGTGAGGAACGCGGAGCATGCCGAAGCAGAATCGCAGGAGAGCGGGTGCGCGCACGTGGTGCCGGCCCGTGCGGGTCGGTGTGGCCGTCGTGCAGTTGGGGGCGCTCGGCGCCGTGCTGTCCGGGTGCAGCGGCCTGACCGCCGCCGCCAGCGACGACCCGTCCTCCACCGCCTCACTCGCGCCCACCCCGCCGAAGCAGCCGCCGCCCCAGTTGACGCCGGAGCGGGTCAAGGCGGCGGTGGGGCAGCTCGACGGGCTCGTGCAGAACGCCATGCGGCAGACCGGCGTGCCGGGCGTCGCCGTGGCGGTCGTCTACCGGGACAAGGTCGTGTACGAGAAGGGCTTCGGCGTCCGGGAGCTGGGCAAGAGCGGGAAGGTCGACGGCAGGACCGTCTTCCAGCTGGCGTCCGTGTCCAAGCCGCTGGCCTCCACCGTCGTGTCCGGCGCCGTGGGGCGCAAGGTCGTCGGCTGGGACGATCCCATCGTCAAGCACGTTCCGGGCTTCGCGCTCAAGAATCCCTACGTCAGCGCGAACGTGACTCTCGCCGACCTGTTCTCGCACCGCAGCGGGCTGCCCGACCACGCCGGTGATCTGCTGCAGGACCTCGGGTACCAGCGGGACTACATCGTTCAGCACCTGCGGCTGGAGCCGCTCACCCCGTTCCGCGCCAGCTACGCCTACACCAACTACGGCCTCACCGCGGCCGGTGAGGCGGTGGCCACCGCGGCGAAGACCAGCTGGCCGCAGCTCGCGAACGACACACTGTTCAAGCCGCTCGGGATGGATCACACCAGCTATCGCCGCGCCGACTACGACAAGGCCGCCGACAAGGCCTCGGCCCACGTCCTGGTGAACGGGCACTGGAAGCCTTCCGTCACCGAGAACGCGGACAGTCAGGCGCCGGCCGGCGGGGCGAGTTCGAGCGTCGACGACCTCACCAAGTGGATGCGGCTGCAACTGGACGACGGCGTCTTCGGCGGGAAGAAACTCGTCGACGCGGATGCGCTGGTCCAGACCCGCATCCCGCACTCCGTGCCCAATCCCCCGCGGGCCCCCGCCGGTGCGCCGAGCTTCTACGGCCTCGGCTGGAACGTCGGTTACGACGACGGCGGCGCGCTGCGCCTGAGTCATTCCGGTGCCTTCGAGCTGGGCGCCGCGACCACGGTCACCCTGCTGCCCGGCGAACGGCTCGGCATCGTCGCACTGACGAACGGGCAGCCCATCGGGATGCCCGAGGCGGTGTCCGCGGCGTTCCTCGACATCGCCCGGCATGGCCGGCAGACCGTCGACTGGCTGCCCTTCTATCGCAAGATCGTGGAGGGGGCCGCGTACACGGGCGCCTCTCCCACCGACTACGCCAAGCCGCCCTCCGACGCCAAGGCGGCCAAGGCCGACGACGTGTACACGGGCACCTACGCGAACGACTACTACGGACCGCTGACCGTGAGCCGTGACGCCAAGGGCAACCTGAACATGACCCTGGGCCCGCGCAAGATGGCGTTCCCTCTCACGCACTACACCGGTGACACGTTCAGCTACCGGACCCAGGGCGAGAACGCGGTGGGCCTGTCCGGCGTCACGTTCCACGTCGACTCCGGCAAGGCCACGAGCGTCACCGTCGAACACCTCGACGCCAACAAACTGGGCACCTTCACCCGCTGACGCGGGGGCCTAGCGCGGCGGTACCGGGCGGTCGTAGACGTGGTCCGGGGTGACGATCTGGGTGATCGCACGGGCGACCAGGGACGACGGTTCCACGCCGGCGACGGTGATGTCCGTGTTGAGCAGGACGACCAGCGTCGCGTCCTGCGAAGGCAGGTGGACCGTCACGTTCTCGTAGCCGGGGATGGAGCCGTTGTGGCCGATCCAGCCGCCGCTGTCGAAGATGCCGAGGCCGTAGCTCGTGCCGGGGTAGCCGGTCGGGAGCATCTTCAGGCGCTCCCGCTGGGTCTGCGGGGTGAGCAGCGTCCCGGTGGCGAGGATCTTCGCCCACCGGTGCAGGTCGTGCAGGTTCGAGATCATCGCGCCGGCCGTCCAGGCCCAGCTGGGGTTCCAGTCGGTGGAGTCCGTGACCGCGCCGCTCAGCGTCTGATCGGTGTAGCCGCGGGCGTGCGGCTCGGGGAACTCCGGGCCGTCGGGGAACAGCGTGTCGAGCAGGCGGGCGGGAAGCAGCACCCGGGTGCGGATGAAGTCGGCCGCGCGCATGCCGCTGACCTTCTCGATCACCAGGCCCAGCAGCACCAGGTTGGTGTTGGAGTACTGGAACTGCGTGCCCGGCGCGGCGGTGTTGGCGTGCTTGAAGCCGTAAGCGAGTACCTGCCGCGGCGTGAAGTGGCGGTACGGGTCGCTCAGCAGGTCGTGGATGAAGTCCGGGTCGGAGGTGTACGGGAACAGGCCGCTGCGCATCTCGGCGAGGTGGCGCAGCGTGATCCGGTGGCCGTCCGGCACGCCGTCGACGTAGGCGGCGATCGGGTCGTCCAGGTGGATCCGCCGGTCGTCGACCAGCTTGAGGAGCGCGGTGACCGTGAAGGTCTTCGTCACGCTGCCGATCCGGATGAAGAAGTCGGTCCGCATCGGGCGGTGCGTGGTGAGGTCGGCGACCCCGGTCGCCCGGACGTACGTCCCCTTGCACGGCATCCACAGTCCGACGACGACACCAGGGATGCCGGCCTCCCGGCGGACGTCCTCGACCGCCTTGTCGAGCCGGGTGGTCAGCTCCTGGCCGAGGCCGTGCGGCCGGCCGTGGTCGTGGTCGTCGCCGCACGCGGGGTGGGCGGCGGCGGGAGTCACCGTCATCGGGGCCAGCGCCGACGCCACGAGCGCGGTGGTGAACAGGCGTCTGGAGGGGATACGTCGCATGTCGGGGCGCCTTCTGCGGGAGGGGGCTGACGGGGCAACGGCACCACCCGGGAACCGGACGCGGCTCGTCCTGTGGCGCGCCGTCCTCGCGAGTCCACTCGTTCGGGTCCACGCGTGCATCGCGGTGGGGTTCCGGCGTCACCCTCGATCGCTACGATGCGCGCGGGGTCGCGCCCCAGAGGCGCGGAAACGTTTCCGGAGGGGGATCACCTGTGTTCGTGCTGTCCATCATGCTGCTCATAGCGGCCGTCGTACTCTTCCTCGTCGGCCGCCGCCGCGAGGTGACGAGCTGGAAGCTCGGGGCGGCGCTCAGCGCCGTGGCGGGGCTGCTGGCGGCGACGTTCGCCTGTGTCCATGTCGTGAGTGCCTATGAGGTCGGCGTCCCGGTGACCTTCGGGAAGATCGGTACGCCGCTGATGTCCGGCGTCCACTTCAAGTCGCCGTTCACCGACGTCACGTCCTTCTCCACCCGCCCGGTCGACCTCGACCTCAACGGCAAGGACGTCGTCGAGGTCCGCTCCTCGCAGGGGGGTGTGCTGTACGCCGACGTCACCATCAAGTGGGCCGTGGTGCCGGCGAAGGCGGTCGAGCTGTACCGGCTGGCGGGCAGCGAGGAGGCCGTCGAGCAGCGGCTGGTGCTGCCCGACAGCCGCGAGATCATCCGCAACGTCTTCGCGAAGCACACCAGCGAGGAGGGGTACGCCTCCGCGCGCGAGCAGATCGGCGCCGAGATCGCCGGCCTGGTCAAGGAGCGTCTCGCGCCGCGCGGGATCGACGTCACCACCGTCAATCTGCGCAATGTGCGGCCGTCGGACAAGCTGCAGGACCAGATCGACAAGAAGATCCAGCAGGAGCAGGCCACCGAGCGGGCCACGGAGGCGGCCCGCACGGCGAAGGCGGAGGCGGAGCGCAAGCGGATCGAGGCGGAGGGCATCGCCGCCGCCAACAAGATCATCGAGCGCTCGCTGAGCGACAAGGTGCTGTACAACCAGTGCCTGGAGGCCTACAAGGAGGCCGCGAAGTCCAACCCGGTGTACGCGGTCCCCTGCGGCACGGACGCGAACGGCACACCGGTCATCGTGGACGGCAGCAAGAAGTAACGCCACCGCAGGACACCACACGGACGTGACAGGCCCCCGCCCCCTCGGGACGACGGCCTGCAGTCCGGGGGCGATTCTCGTTTCTGCGGGGGTGGCGGTCCTCAGCCGGTGGAGTGCTCAGGTCTGGGTGAAGGGGAGGGAGTGACGGTTTCGGGTTCGCTGGGTGGCTGCGACGCGCGAGCCAGCAGCAGTGTGACCGTCAGGGAGGACGCCGACAGCAGGGTCATCGCTGTTGGGGTGGACGTGAGTTGGGCCAGGGTGCCTGCCAGGGTGGCGCTTGCTCCCTGGAGGGTGAGCATGCCGGCCGAGTGGAGGCCGAGGGCGTGGCCGCTGAGGTCTTCCGGGGTGAGCCGCATCAGGCGTTCCTGTTGCAGCAGGCTCGCACCGAAGCCCGTCGACGCCGTCGTGACCAGTACGGCCGCGAGCCACAGCGGGGGGTGCAGGGCGAACACGGCGTAGGGGGCCGCCAGCAGGACCAGCAAGGGTGTGATCAGGCGCGGGCGGAGCGCGGGCGGCAGGAAACGGCCCACCGCCAGGTCACCGAGCAGCATCCCCAGCGCCGCGCACGCGAACAACGTGCCCGCGGAGGCGGGGGTGTACGGGACGTACAGGGACTCGCAGCCGACGATCAGGCCGTTCGGGAGCCACAGGCCCAGGTAGGTCAGCCGGCGGGGGCGGGACTTCCACAGTGTGGCGTTCGTCTGCCAGGTCGCGCGGATCGACGGGCGGCCCTCGGCGCGGGGTGCGCGTCGGGTCAGGCCCCAGCGGGTGGCCGCCGCCGACACGAGGTACAGCGCCGCCGACAGCAGCAGGGTCGTGTGCGGGCTCAGGCAGGCCAGCAGGGCGCCGCCCAGGCCGTAACCGGTGATCTGCATCAGGCCGCTCAGCATCGTGAACACCGAACGGCCCAGCAGATAGCCGTCCTTGGTGAGGATCTGATTCAGCAGACCCCAGCGGACTCCGCCGCCGAGCGACGCGACGAGGCCCTGCGTGAGGATGACCAGGAACACCGACCACATCGGCAGGGCGGGGACCGCGAGCACCGCCGTGCCCGCCGCGAAGGTCAGGGAGATCGCCGTCAGGGCCCGCCGGGGCGGCAGGCGGTCCGCGCCCGACAGGAGCAGCGTCGCGCCCAGGACCTGGGCCAGGGACGGGCCGAACATGCTCACCGCCGAAAGCAGCGGTGAGTCCGTCGCCCGGTACACCAGCGTCGCCAGCGCCAGACCGCCCGTCGTCTGGGCCGCGGTCAGGACCGCCGAGGAGAGGAAGAGAGGGGTGAACTCCGGGGTGCGGAACAGGCCGCCGTAACTGCGCATGTCCCACACCGTCCGGCACGCCGCGTGGCAGCCGTACTCTTTCGCGCAGGCGCGAAAGGTGGGTGGGGGCATGGGCTGGTGGCAGGTCAACGCGGACACGCTGGCCGGGAGCCGGTTCGTGATCTCGCCACTCGCGGAGGTCTTCGCCTCGCTCAAGCTGCTGCACTCGGCGAGCGGGTCGCACCCCGGAGAGCAGGAGTGGCTGCGCACGCACCTGCCCGCCTACCGGGCCGTGCTGGCCCGCGACCCCGTGACCGCGTCGCTGGTGCGGGCGGGGCTCGGCCGGGAGTGGATCGCCGACTTCCTCACCCCGACCCCGTACGACGGGGAGGACTTCGCCGACGCCGTCGCCCGGGTACGGCAGGTCGGCGGCGCGCAGGCACGCGCGCATCTGCGCCTGTCCCTCGCCGGGGAACTGCCCGGCGAGCTGCGCCGGGACGATCTGCCCGCTCGGGCCGGGGCGCTGCTGGAGTGGGTGTGGGAGGAGACCGTCCTGCCGTACTGGGAGCGGCGCCGGCGGGTGCTGGAGGCCGATGTGGTCGCGCGGACGGCGCAGGTCAGCCGGGGTGGCTGGGCAGCCGTACTGGACTCGCTCAGGCCGGGGACGCGGTGGCTGGGCGAGAGCAGGTTCCAGGTGAACCTTCAGGAGTACCCGCCGCGCGAGATCGCCGGCGCGGAGCTGGTGTTCGTGCCGGTCACGCCGCGGACCGGGTGGGTGAGCTGGGAGAACGGGCGGCGGTACGCCGTGGTGTATCCGTGCGTGGGTGCGCTGGCCGGGGACGGCGGGCCTCGGGTGCCGGCGGGTCTCGGCGCGCTGCTGGGGGCGGGGCGGGCCGCGGTGCTGGTGCTGCTCGGCTCGCCGATGAGTACGACCCAGCTGGTCGCCGTCACCGGGCAGGGGCTCGGGTCGGTGGGGCGGCATCTGCGACTGCTGCGGGACGCCGGTCTGGTGCGGCGGCGGCGGGCGGGGCGGTCGGTGCTGTACTCGCGGACGGCGGCGGGGGACGTACTCGTCGAGGCGTCGTCGGGCGCCCGCCCCGAGGCCCCCCACGACGAACGCCCTCCGGCCCGCCGCGAAGCCCCCCTGCGACGACCGCCCTCGTCCCGCCCCCGAAGCCCCCTCTGACGACCCGCCCCCGGTCCGCCCCAAAGCCCCCTCCGACGACCGCCCTGGTCCCGCCCCCGAAGCCCCCTCCGACGACCGCCCCCGGTCCATCCCCGCGCCTCCTGCGACAACCGCCCCCCGGCTCACTCCGAGGCCCGATCCGTCACGTCACCCCGCCCCGCTAGGCTCCGCTCATGACTACTGACGCCTCCTCCCCCCTCGACGTCGAGATCGGCGCGCTCACCGGTGGCTCCGCCGAGCTGAAGAGCTACGCCGGCCAGGTCGTGCTCGTCGTGAACGTCGCCTCCAAGTGCGGGCTGACCCCGCAGTACACCGGTCTGGAGAAGCTGCACGAGCGGTACGCCGAGCGCGGCTTCACGGTGCTCGGTGTGCCGTGCAACCAGTTCCTCGGGCAGGAGCCGGGCAGCGCCGAGGAGATCGCCGAGTTCTGCTCGGCGACGTACGGCGTGACCTTCCCGATGACCGAGAAGGTCGAGGTCAACGGAGAGGGCCGGCACCCGCTGTACGAGCGCCTCGTCGGTGTCGCGGACGCCGAGGGGCACAGCGGCGACATCCGCTGGAACTTCGAGAAGTTCCTGATCGGGCGGGACGGCACGGTCGTCGCCCGCTTCTCGCCGCAGACCGAGCCGGAGGACGCGGCGCTCGTCGAGGCCGTCGAGAAGGCGCTCGGCTAGCCGGTCCGGGTTGACCTTGCCCCTGGGGCAAGGACAAGCGTTCCCGTCACCGGGCGAGGTGCGCCCGGTGACGGAGGATGGCGTCGTGGACGACGACCTGCTGACGATCGGCGCGTTCGCCGCGCGGGCCCGGCTCTCGCCGAAGGCCCTGCGGCTGTACGACCGCCTCGGCCTGCTGCGTCCGGCGCACGTCGACGAGGTCAGCGGTTACCGCTACTACCGCGCCGGTCAGATCGACCGCGCCCGCACGGTCGCGCTGCTGCGGCAGCTGGACATGCCGCTCGCCGTGATCGCCGAGGTGGTCGAGGCCGCCGAGCACGACGGCGGCGCGGCGGCCGACCGGCTCGGCGCGTACTGGACCGGCGTCGAGGAGCGGATCGCGCGGCAGCGCACACTCGCCGGGTTCCTCCGTGGACGACTGTCCGGAAGGGGCTACGAGATGTACGGCACGTTCACAGTGGAGACGGTCGAGGTGCCCGCGCAGGTGGTGCTCGCCGAGAAGCGGCACACGCTGGCGGACGAACTGCCCGCGTGGATCGGGGCGTCCATGGGGCGGCTCGAGGCAGCGGCCCGGGAGTGCGGCGGGGTCGTGGGGTCGCCGTTCGTCGTCTACCACTCCGAGGTGTCCATGGAGAGCGACGGTCCTGCCGAGTCCTGCGTTCCCGTCGCCGACGAGGACGCGGCCCGGGCGTGGGCGGCCGGGCAGGGGCGGGCCCGGGAGACGGTGGTGCGGGTGGAGCCGGCACGCCGGCTGGCGTACACGCGGATCACCAAGGCGCAGGTCGCGCACCCGCAGATCCTCGCCGCCTTCGAGGCGGTGGAGGCGTGGATGAAGGAGCGGGGGCTGGAGTACGACGGCCCATGCCGGGAGATCTACTTCGCCGACTGGGACGCCGCAGGGCCCGAGGACCCGGTGTGTGACGTGGCTTTCCCCGTCGCGTAGCGCTGCGGGGAAGGCCGAGCCCTCTCGGCAAGGACGGCGAGCTCGTCGAGAGGGCCCTCTTCGTGGCGCTGGTGTCGTGGGGGGTACGCGGGTCTCAGGAAGACCCTCCCCTCAGGACTTGACCGAGGCGACGAAGGCGCTCCACGCCTCGGCCGGGAAGGACAGGATGGGCCCCTCGGGGACCTTGGAGTCCCGTACGGCCATGGCGGCCACGACCGGCGACTTGATCTCGACGCACGCACCGTTGCCCGTGGAGTACGAGGACTTGGTCCACGAGTCCGTGGCACCCTGACGAATTGCCATTTCTGCTCCGTATTGCCTGAGGAAGGTTGCTCGGTTCACGCCAACCTTGTTGCTTGCTTGGCGTGATCGACGCTACTCGCCCCCCTCGGCTCGCGAAGCGGCTATTCACTCGTTGGATGGCATATTCCAGAGGAGACTTCCATCCCGGCCGTTGACTGGTGTACCGTGCGGCACTTTCCAACGGCCGGGTACGCGGAAGCGCCCGTCAGCGGGCGTACTCCTTGGCGATCCGCGAGATGTACTGCAGCGACTGGTCCACGTTCAGCGCCTGCGCCCGCAAGTGCTCGTACATCATCGCGTACTTGTGGACGTCGTTCGGCTTCTCCAGGTAGAGGTCGCTGGTCACGCCCTCGATGTAGACGACGCTGGAGTCCGCGGCGTCCGGGAACTCCAGGATCGCGTACTGGCCGTTGAGGCCGGGGTGGGCGCCCATCTCGAACGGGATGACCTGCACGGTGACGTGCGGCAGCTGCGACTGCTCGACCAGGTACTCGAGTTGGTCGCGCATCACGGACTCGTTGCCGACCACTCTGCGCAGCGCCGCCTCGTCCAGCACCGCCCACAGCCGCAGCGGGTTCTCCGGCGCGGTGATGCGCTCCTGGCGGCGCATGCGCACCTGCACACGCTTCTCGATGTCGGCCTGCGCGGTCTCCGGCAGCGCGCCCGCGATGAGCGCCTCCGCGTACTGCCGGGTCTGCAGCAGACCGGGCACCACCTGCGGGTCGTACACCCGCAGGCTGGCCGCGTCCGTCTCCAGACCGATGTAGACGCTGTACGGGATGTCGCCGAAGGTGTGCCACCAGCCCTGCTGGCGGGAGTCCTTGGCCATCTGCATCAGGGAGTCGACGACCCGCTGGTCCTCGACCTCGTAGACACTGCACAGGTCGCGGACGTCGCGCTGGCTGATGCTGCGACGGCCGTTCTCCAGACGGCTGATCTTCGACTGGGAGACGAGGAGCCGCTCGGCGACCTCCTCGGCCGTCATGCCCTTGAGCTCACGGAGCCTGCGCAGCTCCTGGCCCAGCCGGCGCCGCCTGACAGTGGGATTGACATTGGACGCCACGGGACGTGCACCTCCGGCTGCGTGCCTGTTGCTTGCGTTGCTTGCCACTTTGCGTATCTGCTGTTGAGCAGACTGCCACCAAGCGGCTTCCTACCGCTGCCGAACGGTGGATATGCGGCGAAGACACGTACGGCACCTCGCACGCGCGTACGGACGGGCCTCGGCGGCGTGGTGCGGAGGCGCGTTCTGCCGGGTCGTTACGGGCGCGTTCGGCGGGGCGCGGGCGGGCGCGCCGACCCGGCTGAGTGCGTGCGGGCGCGCGTTCAGCCGGGTGAATGCGCAGGGACGTTCAGCCGGGGGCCGTTGCGCGCATGCGTGCGCGCGGGGCGGCGCGGCCGGGCCCCCGGAGGGCGTACGGCCGGGCCGCCCCGCGCGGACGCGCGGCTCCCGAACGGGTCCTGTGGTGGCGCCGGAGCGCCGGTGGTGCGGTGCCGTGGCGCGGCTCAGTGGGCCACGGCGCGCGCCATGCTGCTTCGGTGCGGCTGCACCGGAACCCCGCGAGCGGGTTCCGTCGCCGATCGGGCGCCGCCGGCCTGCCGGCCGGGGGGCGCCCCGCGGCGCGGCTGTGCGCCCACGCCGTTCTGCACGTCCATGACGGCGTGCGCGACCAGCCCGCCCATGGGGTCGTGCCGGATCAGGTCCCGCAACCGGGAACGGGACGAACGGCCCTCGTTGCCCGGGTACAGGTGCTTGCCGAGACCGACCGCGTGGGCCAGGGCGGCGAGCGCCGCGGTCCGCGGGTCCGGCGGTACGCCGGTGCGGATCGCCGAATCCAGCCGGGCCCTGATCTCCCGGCTGATCTCGTTGTCCGTCGCCTGATAGCGCGTCGTCGGCAGCACTCCGCACATCTGGCCCTCGACGGCATGCACCATGCCGCACCGTTCCAGATGCGAGAGGTAGGTCTGGCGGAGCCCGAGACGCGGCCCGCCGATCCAGTGGACGGCCCGTACCGGAGCGCCGCGCCTTCGCAGCAACTCCAACGCGCAGTCCAGAGTCGGATCTCCTGTCGGCCGTGGTACGACCACGGCGATACGATCCCCGTCTGGGGCTATCCGTCCGGCCAGCGCCAGCTCCACTAGCTGTGCTCCGGCCAGACCCAGGTCGAGCGACTGCGGCTGTGCAGTGGTACCCGTGGCCGGGTCCAGTGCCAGCAGCAGAAGCTCCTCCGGAAGTGTTCTGCGGCTCCTGCCCATCCATGCCTCCCCGCGTGGATGAATGACAGGGTGACCCCTCTCACATTGGTCTGTCGAGGGTGCGTGACCTGTTTGTAAGGGAACCGGCAGGTATGTCGTTCTCGTCCTACGCAGGAGTCGGGCCCGCAGACAGGACACTGGTACATGGTTCGGACAGTGCCGTGGGGCGGTGTTCCGGGCGGCGGTTCACGGTTACGGCAGACGCACGGTGGGCGTGCGGCGGCGTAGGAGGAGGCATCGGTGGCGGGCGAGTCCCCCGACAAGTCGAAGCAGCGCGAGTCGTCGGCAGAACCGACGCCGGGGAGTACGGCACCGGTTCCCGAGGCCCGGATTGAACGTTCCGGCGACTCCGCCGCGGGGGCCTCCGACCCTCGGCTGGCGGTGGCGCGCGAGGCCGACACGCCCCACGGGGGCGTGGACACGGCGACCCGGGTGCTGTCGGTGCGGGACCTGGCGGAGGACGCCGGGGAGGCCGAGGCCGAGAGCGCTTCCGAGGGCGAGTCCGAGGGCGGCTCCGAGGGCGGTGCGGACGGCGAGGAGACGCCGGCAGCCGCGGGCGGGGCCGAGAGCAGGACCGAGGACAGGACTGACGGCGGGACGCCGGAGGGCGACGCCTCTGACGACGACGCGCCGGAGGACGAGTCCTCGGACGACGACACCTCGGGCGCGGACGGTGACGCACCGACCGCCGAGGGTGACAAGCGGCTGCGGGAGGCCGTGGCGGCCTGGGTGCGGTCGGCGGACTCCGACGGTGGTCCGGCGACGGCGGAGGGCTCGCAGGAGCCGAAGGAGGCCGCAGAGGCCCCCGAGAAGGGCCCCTCCGCGGACGCCGAGGTCCCGAGGAAGGCCGAGAAGGCCGCCGAGGCCCCGGAGGCGGCCGACGAGGACGAGAAGGCCGACGCTCGTACGGCGGACACGGCCGACGCCTCCCGGAGCGCCGCGGGCGCCGCGGGCGCCGACTCCTCCGACGCTCCCGAGGACGCCGCGGAAGACGCCCCCGCCGACGACGAGACCCCCGAGGACACCCCGGCCGGCAAGGGCGGCGATCAGCCCACCACCATGCTCAAGATCGGCGACGCCCCCAAGGCGCGCGCCGGCAAGGGCAACGTCGACCAGCCGACGACCATGCTGAAGCTCGGCGACGCCAGGCCGAAGCCCGCCCAGCAGTCCAAGGACGCCAAGGACGCCGAGGCCGACAGGTCCGCTCGGTCCACCAAGGGCTCCAAGGCCCCCGAGGACGCCCGGCCCGGCGAGTCCGAGGCCGAGCGGACCAGCAAGTTCGTCGCGCTGAAGCCGCTCGACGACCCCTCGACCCGTAAGCCCGCGCGCCCCGCGCAGCCGCCCGCGAACGAGGCGACGACCGCACTGCGCCGGGTCACTCCGGGGACCAAGCCGACGGACGCCAGGCCGGCCGACGCCAAGCCCGCCGACGCGAAGGCGGCGGGGGCGAAGGCCGCCCCCGCGCCCCGGAACGCGGCACCCGAGGCGGCTCCCCCGGCACCCCCCGCCGAGGCCACCGCGGCCATCCCCCAGGTCGGCCCCGAGCGCACCACGCAGCAGCCGCTGCCGCCGAAGCCGCCGCTGGATCTGCTGGCCGAGCTGACGAACACCCCGCCGCCCCCGCAGACCCCGCTGCGGACGGCGGTGCGCCGGGTCAAGATCTGGACGCCGCTGGTCCTTCTGCTGGTGATCGTCTTTGCGATCGTGCAGGCCGTGCGCCCGCTGCCGACGCCGACGCTCGACCTGACCGCCGAGGACAGCTACACCTTCGACGGCGGCAAGGTCGACATCCCGTGGCCGTCCTCCGGGCAGGCCGCCCTGGATGTGCAGGGCATCGGCACGTTCGGCTCGTCGGGTGACCGCAAGCCCGTGCCGATCGCCAGTGTCGCCAAGGTGATGACGGCGTACATCATCCTGCGCGACCACCCGCTCAAGAGCGGCGAGGACGGGCCGAAGATCGGCATCGACCAGACCGCCCAGGCCCAGTCCGACGCCGGTCAGGAGTCGACCGTGCATGTGACCGCCGGTGACTCGATCACCGAGCGGGAGGCGCTGGAGAGCATCCTCATCGCGTCCGCCAACAACGTGGCGCGTCTGCTGGCCCGCTGGGACTCCGGTTCCGAGCAGGCGTTCGTGGCGAAGATGAACGCCACCGCCAAGGGCCTCGGCATGGCCGACACGACGTACACCGACCCGTCGGGTCTGAACAACACGACGGTCAGCACGGCCGTGGACCAGGTGAAGCTGGCCAAGCAGGCGATGGAGCAGCCCGCGTTCCGCGAGGTCGCGGCGATGATGGAGTACGTCGACTACAAGGGCGTCAAGCACCCGAACTGGAACGGCCTGGTCGGCCACAACCACGTCGTCGGCATCAAGACCGGCACCACCACGTCGGCGCTCGGCAACCTGGTCTTCGCGGCCAAGAAGGACGTCGACGGCGTGACCCACCGGATCGTCGGTGCGGTGGTGCGCCAGCCCGCCGGCGGCCCGGAGAACACCATCCTCAGCGCCGCCCTGGACGGCGGTGACAAGCTGATCCGTGCCGCACAGGCGGCCTTGCAGTCGAAGACGATCGTGAAGAAGGGCGACGTCGTCGGTTACGTGGACGACGGTGTGGGCGGCCGTACGCCGGTCGTCGTCACGCAGGACGTCACGGCGGTCGGCTGGGCCGGGCTGAAGGTGAAGCTGTCGTTCGCGGCGGACTCCCTGCCGCACACGGCGAAGGCCGGTACCAAGGTCGGCACGCTCACCGTCGGTGACGGTTCGGGCGACGCGGTGAAGGTCCCGGTCGCCCTGCAGAAGGATCTGACCGAGCCGGGCTTCGCGGACAAGCTCACCCGCCTGGGCTGACGCCCCCTCCGTGGGGGGGGGGGGGGGCCCCCCCCCCCCCGCGCCCCGGCCCCCCCCCCCCCCGGCCCCCCCCCCCCCGGGGGGGCCCCCCCCCCCGGGGGGGGGGGGGGGCCCCCCCCCCCCCCCACGGCTCCGCGGCCGCGCCGCCTTCGCGCCCGCGCACGCCGGGGGCGTCAGCCCCACGGCTGAGCCCCCCGCCGGGGTGCGTGCTAGCGTCGCGAAACGGGACAGGTCGCCGGTCGCGGCCGAGAACAGAAGACGGGAACTGGGAGTGCCGACAGGTGGCCACAGCGGAGCCGACACGCGCCGACGAAACCGGTACGGGATCGAGTACCGGCCCTCGAATAGCGCTGCCTGAAACAGGCCCCTCCGGCGGCGGCGACGACCGCCGCGAGCGTTTCCGGTCCGCTTTCCTCGCCCTGCGGGAGCGGATGCTGCGCCACCCGGTGCTGTGGGTCACCGCCCTCGCGGGCGTCCTGCACATCGTCTGGTTCTTCACCTTCGCCAACAGCGGCGGCGATCTCGCGGCGCAGGACGCGTGGGCGGAGTTCGTCGGCCGGCACCCGGACTCGGCGTACAACCTTGCCTGGTACGGCGGTATGCACCCGGTGTCCTACAGCGTGGTGTCGCCGTATCTGATGTCGGTGCTCGGCGTCCGTACGACGATGATGATCGCCGGCACGGTCTCGGCGGGACTGCTGACGCTGATCCTGATCCGCAGCCGCGCGGTGCGCAATCCGCTGTGGGCGACGATGGCCGGCGTGTTCGCCCTGATCTGCAACGCCATCTCGGGGCGGGTCACCTTCGGTCTGGGCACGATGTTCGCGCTCGGCGCGGTCGCGGCGGTCTTCTGCTGGCCGTACCGCTGGCGCCACAAACGCTGGGCGAAGGCGCTGTGCGCGGCGCCGCTCGCCGCGCTCGCGACGATGGCCTCGCCGGTGGCGGGGCTGTTCGTCGGTCTGGTGGCGGTCGCGCTGTTCCTGCAGAAGCGGCGGCCGGGCGCGTGGGCGCTGGGTCTCGCGCCGTCGGCGGTGGTGGCGGTCTCGGCGTGGCTGTTCCCGTTCTCCGGTACGCAGCCGATGTCGTTCGGTTCCGCGTCCCTGCCGCTGCTGTTCTCGGGGATCGTCTACGCCGCCGTCCCGCGCGCGTGGAAGACGGTCCGGCTGACGGCGGCCGTGTACGGGCTCGCCGTGCTGCTGGTGTGGCTGATCAACTCGCAGATCGGCTCGAACATCACCCGGCTCGCGATGCTGTTCGCAGGAGTGGCGCTGGTGGCGGCGCTGCCGTTCACCGTGCCGAAGTCCCGCAAGTGGTACGCGGTGGTGGTGGCCTTCGTCGGTTTCGTCGGGTGGATCGGCTACAAGACGGTCGACGACATCGTCCACACCGCTCCGGCGGCCAACTGGTCGCGTGAGCTGGCCCCGCTGGTGAACGAGTTGCAGCAGGTCGGCGCGGAGAAGGGCCGGGTGGAGGTCGTACCGGCGCGCTCGCACCGCGAGGCCTCCGCGCTCGCGCCGTACGTGAACCTGGCCCGCGGCTGGAACCGCCAGGCCGACATGGAGCGCAACCCGCTCTTCTACGACGACACCCTCAACTCGGCGAACTACCACGAGTGGCTCCAGCGCTGGGCGGTGCACTACGTGGTCGTGCCGAAGGACGAGCCGGACGGCGACGGCGGGCAGCGCGAGCGGGCGCTGGTGCAGCGCGGGCTGCCGTATCTGCAGCAGATCTGGGGCGACGACCAGTGGCAGCTGTTCCGGGTCACCGACCCGGCGCCGCTGGCCGAGCCGAATGCGGTCGTGCTGCGCGCCGAGCAGGGCGAGATGACGATCCAGGTCAGCCGGCCGGGCCGGATCCTGGTGCGGATCCCCTACTCGCCGTGGCTGAGCATCGTGGACGCCAAGGGCAAGAGCCTGAAGGCCCCGCAGGAAACGGACGCCTCCAAGCACCGCGCCGAGGGCGCGCCGAAGTCGTACGCCAACGTCAACGGCTGTCTGATGCAGACGGAAGAGGACGCCGACGGCGACAAGTGGACGGTGCTGCTGGCACCGAAGGCGGGCACCTACCGGCTGGCCGCGCCCTATCAGCTGCCGCGCGGCACGCCCTGCCCGGACGAGTTGAAGCAGACCGTGCAGACGCCGTAGCGAGGGGTCGAGCGGGACGGAACCCCTGTCGGCGGTGGTGCCGGCAGGGGTTTTCTCGCACCGCCAGTCTGTTCATGTCAGTGAACGTCAGCCATCAAGGCGAACGTTTTTACTGTGACTTGACCTTACGCTCGCTTGTCGTGTTCATGTGACCGACCCCACGATCGGCCCCATGAACAGTCTCGACTGGGCCGTGCTCATCGGCTACTTCGGTGTGATGGTCGCGATCGGCGTCTGGTCGCACAAGCGGGTGGACGACGTCAGCGACTTCTTCACTGCCGGCGGGAAGATGCCCTGGTGGCTGTCCGGCATCTCGCACCACATGTCGGGCTACAGCGCGGTGATGTTCACCGGGTACGCGGGCATCGCCTACACCTACGGCGTCACCTCGTTCATCACCTGGTCCTTCCCGATCGCCCTCGGCATCGCCATCGGCTCGAAGCTGTTCGCGCCCCGCATCAACCGGCTGCGCTCCCGGCTCCACGTGGCCTCCCCGCTGGAGTATCTGAAGAACCGCTACAACCTGCCCACCCAGCAGGCGCTGGCCTGGTCCGGGATGCTGCTGAAGATCGTCGACGTGGGCGCGAAGTGGGCTGCCATCGCGACCCTGCTGTCGGTGTTCACCGGGATCTCGCTCAACCAGGGCATCATCGTCACGGGCGCGATCACGGCCGTCTACTGCACGATCGGCGGGCTGTGGGCGGACGCGCTGACCGAACTCGGGCAGTTCGTCATCCAGTTGCTGGCCGGGGTCGCCATGTTCGTGGCGGTGGTGCTGAAGCTGAACGACAAGGGCATCGGCTTCCTCGGCGCCTGGGACGAACCCGCCCTGCACGGGCACGGCAAGCCGCTCGTCGGCCCCTACGGCACGGTGTTCCTGCTCGCGTTCCTGTTCATCAAGCTGTTCGAGTACAACGGCGGCATGCTCAACCAGGCCCAGCGCTACATGGCCACGGGCAGCGCGCACGCGGCGGAGCGCTCGGCACGGCTGTCGGCGGTGCTGTGGCTGGTCTGGCCGGTGGTGCTGTTCTTCCCGATGTGGATGGCCCCGCTCCTGGTCCACGCGCAGAAGCCGGACGGCTCGGACTCCTACGCCCTGATGACCGAACAGCTGCTGCCGCACGGTGTGCTGGGCCTGGTGATCGTCGGCTTCTTCTCGCACACCATGGCCATGTGCTCCTCCGACGCGAACGCGATCGCCGCGGTGTTCACGCGGGACGTGGCGCCGGTGCTGTCGCGGCGGGCGCGGGAGTGGGGGCAGCGCTCGGGTCTGGTCGCCGCGCGGGTGACCACCGTGGTCTTCCTGGGCCTGTCCATGGCGGTGGCGACGCAGGTCAACTCCCCCGCGTTCAAGGACATCATCACCGTCGTCATCAAGTGGGTGGCGGGTCTGATGGGTCCGATCGCCATCCCGATGATGCTGGGCCTGCTGCGCCCCTTCCGCCGCTCCGGCCCCACCGCGGCGCTGACCAGCTGGGCGCTGGGCCTGCTGGCCTTCTGGCTGGTCAACTACCCGATCAGCTGGCAGATCGAGGGCGGCGTGCCGTTGCAGTACCAGGTGTCGATCCCGCTGGCGGTGTCCCTGGTCCTGTACATCGCCATCGGCTGGGTGAAGCCGGAGGACACCCCGGATCGTCTGGCGATCATCGCCCGCGTCAACGGCGACGACGACGCGGTGGCGATCCCGTCCCCGGCGGACGGGGCGGACGACACGCTGGGCGCCGGTCAGGCCCGCGGATAGCGCGCCAGCCACGCCGGGGACGCGCCCGCGGGGCCGTGCAGCGACGGGCCCTGGGTCATTTCCATCGCGAAGTCGTCGGACAGTTCCAGGAGGGTGGGGCGGCCTTCCAGTTCGGCCAGCCAGGCCGGGGGGAGGGCCGTCTCGCCGTGCAGGGCGCCGAGGAGGCCGCCGGTGAGGGCGCCCGCCGGGCCGGAGGGGCCGTCGTGGTTCACGGCCAGGCGCAGGCCGTGGCGGACGTCCTCGCCGACCAGGGCGCAGTAGACGGCGGCGCCGAGCACGCCGGCCGCGGTGCCGTCCCCGAGCAGCTCGGTGACACGGGCCGGGGTCGGCAGCCCCTGCCGCACCGCGCCGAGGGCGTGCTGGAGGGCGTCGGAGACCGGCTGGTGGCCGGGGCGGGCGGAGAGCAGCGCGAGCGCCTGCTGTACCGCGCCGTCCAGGCTCTGACCGCGGGCGAGACCGTGCACGATCGCCGCGTACGCCCCCGCCGCCAGGCCCGCGACCGGGTGTCCGTGGGTCTGCGCGGCGCACTCCACGGCCAGCTGGACGACCAGTTGCGGCTCCCAGCCGACGAGCAGCCCGAAGGGGGCGGAGCGGGCGGCGGCCTCGGGACCGTCCTCGCCGGGGTTCCTGGGCACCTCCAGGGTGCCCATCGTCTCGTCGCCGAGCCCGAGCAGCAGTGCGCGGGGCGGCTCGCGGCGGGCGTACAGCCACTCCTCGCGGGCCAGCCAGCCGTCGTCCTTGCGGCGCTCGTCGGGCCCCCAGTCCCGCTGGGTGGCCAGCCAGCGCCGGTACGCCCGGTGCAGATCGGTCGGCGGATGCCAGGCGCCGGTGTCGCGGCGCACCTGGGCGCGGATCAGACCGTCCACGGTGAACAGGGTGAGCTGCGTGCGGTGGCTGACGGCGCCGCGCCGGCCGTGGGCGGGCGCCAGGTCGGCGATGCCCTCCGGGCCGTACGCCTCCCGGATCGCGGCCAGGTCCAGCCCGTCCACGGGCGAGCCGAGGGCGTCGCCGACGGCCGCCCCGAGGAGCGTGCCGCGCACCCGGCTGCGGAAGTCCTGCTGCTCGGCTCGTCCCCAGACGGCACCGGACGTCGCGCCCACCCAGACCTCCCCGGGACCGTCCGTACGTACGACGCGAGCACTGTAATCGAACGGGGACGGCTGGTTCAGGGGTGGAAAAGAGGGGGAAATGTGCGCGGCCGGACCGGACCGGTCAGCTGCCGTGCGCGGGTGGGAAGTTGAGCACTGCACCGCCGGAAGGGACGGATGTGCAGAATGATCGGCATGACCACCCCCACCTCACGCGTGCTTCCGCTCGCCGCCGGGCTGCTCACCGGTGTGCTCGCGCTCTACATAGCTCTCGTCGCCTTCGGGAACATCACCGATTTCGGGACGAACCAGGCGTTCGTCCAGCACGTCCTGGCCATGGACACCACGTTCAAGGACGACGAACTGATGTGGCGGGCCATCACCGGCAAGGGCCTGCAGAACGCCGCCTACGTCGCGATCATCGTCTGGGAGACCCTCGCCGCGCTGGTGCTGACCGCCGGGACCGTCTGCTGGGCGCGCCGCGACCACGTCCTCGCCCGCCAGCTGTCCACCTACGGCCTGCTGATGCTCATGCTGCTGTTCGGCGCCGGGTTCATCGCGATCGGCGGCGAGTGGTTCGCCATGTGGCAGTCGAAGAACTGGAACGGCCTCGACGCCGCGACCCGCATCTTCCTGATCAGCGGCATCGTGCTGATCGTCAACCACCTGGCGGCCGGGGACACGAAGCCCGCCCGGGCGCCGGTGGCGGAGAAGACCGAGACCGCTAGCTGACCACCGCGACCGTCGTCCCCGACGTCGCGAACGTCCACAGTGCCGCCCCGTCGGCCGCCCGCATCCGGATGCCTCCCGTACGGCTTCCCGCGGCGGGCGGCGGCGGGGAGGAGCCGTCGACCGCGTTGGAGAACGCGATCGACACCCCCGACTTCGCCGCGAAGTAGACGATGTGCTCGATCTGCACGCCGTCGGAGCCGGTCGTGGTCTCGCGCCGCGTCGACACCTTGTACGTCCCCGGATCGGGGCTGACCGTGCCCGCCCACACCGCGAACGTGCGGCGCGGGGAGTCGCTCGCGTCCACCAGCCACAGCCGGTGCCGACCGATCGAGTACACGATCCGGCGCCCGGTGCCCGAGCCGTCCGGCACCGCGGGCGGCACCGCGGGCGCCGGGTGCGGGTGCGCCGACGCCGACGCGCCCGGCCGGGCCGCCGACGCCGTGGGCTTCGCCCCCTGGTCGGCCTGCACCGTCAGCGCCGCGACCGCGGCGACCGCGCCCACGGTCAGCGCGGTGGTCCAGGCCCACGAGGGCAGCCGTCGGGCAGGCACCTGCGCATCTCCTCAGTCTCCGGCCCCCGGCAGCCCGGGGGCCGGATCATCGTACTGCGCTGCGGCGGGGCTCCGGCCGGTCAGTCCAGCACCGGCAGCAGGTCCGGCAGGTGGCCGTCGGAGGCCTCGGCCGCCCGCTGCCGCTCCTGCGGGACCTCGCCGTAGAGCGTCGTGCGGGCCCTGGCCGGGCGGCCCGCCGCCTGTGCGACGGCGATCAGGTCCTTGACCGACTTGTAGGAGCCGTAGGAGGAGCCCGCCATGCGGGAGATCGTCTCCTCCATCAGGGTGCCGCCCAGGTCGTTGGCGCCCGAGCGGAGCATCTCGGCGGCGCCCTCGGCGCCGAGCTTGACCCAGCTGGTCTGGATGTTCGGGATGTACGGGTGCAGCAGCAGCCGGGCCATCGCGGTGACCGCGCGGTTGTCGCGCATCGTCGGGCCCGGGCGGGCGATGCCCGCGAGGTAGACGGGTGCGTTGGTGTGGACGAAGGGCAGGGTCACGAACTCCGTGAAGCCGCCGGTGCGCTGCTGGATCCCGGCGAGCGTGCGCAGGTGGCCCAGCCAGTGGCGGGGCTGGTCGACGTGGCCGTACATCATCGTCGAGGACGAGCGGATGCCCAGCTCGTGGGCCGTCGTGATCACCTCGATCCAGGTGGCCGCGGGCAGCTTGCCCTTGGTCAGCACCCAGCGGACCTCGTCGTCCAGGATCTCCGCGGCCGTGCCCGGGATCGTGTCCAGGCCGGCCTCCTTGGCCGCCGTCAGCCACTCCCGGATCGACATCCCGGTGCGGGTCGCGCCGTTGACGACCTCCATCGGCGAGAAGGCGTGCACATGCATGCCGGGGACGCGCTCCTTCACCGCCTTCGCGATGTCGAAGTACGCCGTGCCGGGCAGGTCCGGGTGGATGCCGCCCTGCATGCACACCTCGACCGCGCCGACGTCCCACGCCTGCTGCGCCCGGTCGGCGACCTGGTCAAGGGAGAGCGTGTAGGCGTCGGCGTCCGTGCGGCGCTGGGCGAAGGCGCAGAAGCGGCAGCCGGTGTAGCAGACGTTGGTGAAGTTGATGTTCCGGGTGACGATGTACGTCACGTCGTCGCCGACCGCCGACCGGCGCACGTCGTCGGCCACCTTGCACAGGGCGTCCAGCGCCGCGCCGTCCGCGTGCAGCAGCGCAAGCGCCTCGGCGTCCGTGAGCCTCGTCGGGTCGTCGGCGGCGGTGCGCAGGGCCTGGCGGACGTCGGTGTCGATCCGCTCGGGGACCATGCCGGGGGCGGCCGCCTCGCGCAGGGCGGCCCAGTCGCCGTACACCTCGTCGAAGTCGTCGCGGCGGTCGGACGTGCGGCCCTCGGTGTCGATCGAGGCGTGCAGGTCGGTGCGGCCGGAGGCGGTGAAGACCTCCTCCGGTTCCTGCCACGGGAGTCCCTTCGGCAGGGCGCCGGGCAGTGCGAGACCCGTCTCCGGGTCGGCGAGCGCGCGCACGTGCGGCAGCAGCCGCGGGTCGAGCCAGGGCTCACCGCGCCGCACGAACTCCGGGTACACGCAGAGCCGTTCGCGCAGCTCGAAACCGGCCGCGCGGGACTTCTCGGCCAGTTCCTCGATCTGCGGCCAGGGGCGTTCGGGGTTGACGTGGTCGATGGTCAGCGGGGACACCCCGCCCCAGTCGTCGATGCCGGCGCCGATGAGACGCTCGTACTCGGCGTCGACGAGGTTCGGCGGTGCCTGGAGGCAGGCGCTCGGGCCCATGATGAGCCGGGCCACGGCCACCGTGGCGACCAGATCGTCCAGTTCGGCATCCGGCATGCCGCGCATCGCGGTGTCCGGCTTGGCGCGGAAGTTCTGGATGATCAGTTCCTGGATGCCGTGGTAGGCGCGGGAGACCTTGCGCAGTGCGAACAGGGACTCCGCGCGCTCCTCGTACGTCTCGCCGATGCCGATCAGCAGGCCGGAGGTGAAGGGCACGGAGGAACGGCCCGCGTCCTCGAGCACCCGCAGCCGCACGGCCGGTTCCTTGTCCGGGGAGCCGTGGTGCGGGCCGCCCGGTTCCGACCACAGCCGGGTCGCCGTCGTCTCCAGCATCATGCCCATCGAGGGGGCGACCGGCTTCAGCCGCTGGAAGTCCGTCCACGTCATGACGCCCGGGTTGAGGTGCGGGAGCAGGCCCGTCTCCTCCAGGATGCGGATCGAGACGGCCCGGACGTAGGCGATGGTGTCGTCGTAGCCGTGCGCGTCGAGCCACTCGCGCGCCTCGGGCCAGCGGTCCTCCGGCTTGTCACCGAGCGTGATGAGGGCTTCCTTGCAGCCGAGGGCAGCGCCCTTGCGCGCGATGTCGAGGACCTCGTCGGGCGACATGAACATCCCGTGCCCGGCGCGCCGCAGCTTGCCGGGCACGGTGACGAAGGTGCAGTAGTGGCACTTGTCCCGGCACAGCCGGGTGAGCGGGATGAAGACGCTCTTGGAGTACGTGATGACGCCGGCGCGGCCCGCCTGTTCCAGGCCCGCGTCGCGGACCCGGGCGGCGCAGGCGGCGAGGCCGGTCAGGTCCCCGCCGCGGGCCTGGAGCAGCACCGCCGCCTCGGCGACGTCGAGGGCGACACCGTCCCGGGCGCGTTTGAGCGCGCGACGCATGGAGTTCTCGGTGGGGCCGGGTCCGGGGGTCGCGGAGGTCGTCATCCTTCGAGGATACGAGCGTGATCAGGAAAGGTACGGGGCGTATGCGTCCAGCGCCCGCAGCACCTCGCTCTCCCCGGCCGGAGGCAGTTGCAGTACCACCTCCTCGATGCCGAGGTCGGCGTAGTGGGCGAGCTTGCCCGGGGTCGGGTGCACCGCGTACGGGACGACCTGGAGCGCGGAGGGGTCCCGGCCCGCGTCCGTCCAGGCCGTGCGCAGCAGCGGCAGCGACTCCGTCAGGCCCCGGCCGCCGATCGGGAGCCAGCCGTCGGCGTACGCGCAGATGTCCGCGAACAGCTTCGGGCCGGCCGCCCCGCCGACGAGGGTGCGCGGGCCGAGGACCGGGCCGCGCGGCTTCTGCACGGGCTTGGGGTGGGCGAGGCTCGGGCGTACGCCGGCGAACTCGCCGTCGTGGCCGGTCGGTTCCGGCGCCCACAGGGCCCGCATCAGCGCCATCCGGTCCCGGACGAGGGCCCGCCGGGTGCGCCACTGCACTCCGTGGTCGGCGGCCTCCTCGACGTTCCAGCCGAAGCCGACGCCGAGCGTGACACGGCCGTCGGAGAGGTGGTCGAGGGTCGCGATCTGCTTGGCCAGGTCGATCGGGTCGTGCTGGGCGACGAGCGTGATGCCGGTGCCCAGGCCCAGCCGTGCGGTGACGGCGGCGGCCTGTGCGAGGGCCACGAAGGGGTCGAGGGTACGGCCGTACTCGCGCGGCAGGTCGCCGCCGGCCGGGTAGGGGGTGGTGCGTTCGACGGGGATGTGGGTGTGCTCGGGCAGGTAGAGCCCGGCGAAGCCGCGCTGCTCCAGCTCGCGGGCGAGGCGGGTGGGCGTGATGGTCTCGTCGGTGAGGAAGACCGTGACGGAGATGCGCATGACGGCATCTGTACCGTGCCGGTCGGCGGTAGTCCATACCGTCCGGTCGGTCCAGGTCCGTACGGTGATCACGCACAGGGGCCGCCGTCCCCCGATTCCCTTGCGGTCTACCGGAGTTCACGCCCGCCCGGCACAGTGGCGGCCATGTGTGACGACAGAGCAGACGGAAACGCCTTCGGCAGACGCGCCCTGTTCGTGACGGGAGCGGCCGCCGCGCTTACGTTGGGAAGCGTGACCTTCGCTTCAGCGGCCGACGGAGGCCCGGGCGGCCAGGTGACGCGGACCGTGCGCGGCACGCTGCCCCCGGGCGCCCCCGACTTCGTGTACGTCCCGGTCGAAGTGCCGCCCGGCGTACGGGAGATCAGGGTCTCCTACACCTACGACAAGCCCGCGGTGCCGGCCGGCACGGCGGGCAACGCGCTCGACATCGGTGTCTTCGACGAACGCGGCACCGACCTCGGCGGCAAGGGCTTCCGCGGCTGGTCGGGCGGCGCCCGCACGGAGTTCTTCGTGCGCGCCGACGACGCCACCCCCGGCTACCTGCCCGGCCCGGTGCGCGCGGGCACCTGGCACGTCGCGCTCGGCCCCTACACGGTGGCCCCGCAGGGTCTGACATACGAGCTGACCATCACGCTCACCTACGGCGAGCCCGGCGAGACGCCGGAGCCCGTCCACCCGCCCGAGCGCGCCAAGGGGCGGGGCCGGGCCTGGTACCGCGGCGACTGCCACCTGCACTCCTGGCACTCCGACGGCCGCCGCACCCCCGCCGAGATCGGCGCCCTCGCCCGGGCCGCCGGCCTGGACTTCATCAACACCTCCGACCACAACACGAACTCCTCCCACCCGCACTGGGCGGACGTGGCCGGCGACGACCTGCTGGTGATGCTCGGCGAGGAGATCACCACCCGCAACGGTCACGTCGTGGCCCTCGGCACCGACCCGGGCACCTTCGTCGACTGGCGCTACCGGGCCCGCGACAACCGGTTCGGGAGGTTCGCCCGCCGCGTCCGCCAGGCCGGCGGTCTCGTCGTCCCCGCGCATCCGCACGCCACCTGCGTCGGCTGCAACTGGAAGTTCGGCTTCGGTGACGCCGACGCGATCGAGGTGTGGAACGGGGCGTACACCCCGGACGACGAGGTGGCACTCGCCGACTGGGACAGCATGCTCGTCGCCTCCGTGCGCGAGGGACGCGAGTGGATCCCGGCGATGGGCAACAGCGACGCCCACCGCGACCCGGACCCCGTGGGCATGCCGCAGACCGTCGTCCTCGCCGACGACCTGACCCGGGAGGCGATCCAGGCGGGCATCCGCGCCGGCCGCTCCTACGTCGCCGAGTCCGCGCAGGTCACGCTGTCCTTCGGGGCGAGCGGCGGACGCGGGAAGCACGCCGGCATCGGTGAACGGCTGGAAGTGGACCGGGACACCCCGGTGACCGTGCGCCTGGAGGTCTCGGGCGCCCCGCGCTGTACCGTCCGGTTCGTCACCGACCAGGGCGTGCTGTTCACCAGCGCCCCGCTGCCGCTGTCGGGCGCGGGCACCGTGGAGTGGCGGACCACCCCGTCGTACGCTGCCTACGTCCGCGCCGAGGTGCGGCACGAGACGGCCGCGGGTCCGCTGCCCGGCGCGCTCGCCGCGTTCACCAACCCCGTCTTCCTCGGCCACCGCTGACCTGCGACTGGAGTGTCCGTGTCCCGCCTCGCCGATCTCCGCCACCGGTACACCACGGCGTTCCAGCGCCGCCTCAACCCGGTGCTGCGCCGGCTGCCCACGCAGACGGTGCTGGAGACGAGGGGGCGGGTCTCCGGGCTGCCCCGGCAGACGCCGGTGGGCGGGCGGCGGACCGGCGACTCCTTCTGGCTGGTGTCCGAGTTCGGCACGCGCTCCCAGTACGTGCGCAACATCCAGGCGGACCCGCGGGTACGGGTCCGCCTGCGCGGCCGCTGGTACACCGGCACCGCCCACCTCATGCCCGACGACGACCCCCTCGCCCGGCTGCGCGGCCTGCCGCGCGTCAACAGCGTCGGGGTGCGGGTCTTCGGGACCGATCTGCTCACGGTCCGGGTCGACCTGGACTGACCGCTCCCGGGCCGTTTGGGGCCGCTGCTCGTGCGGGGCCGTTTGTGTGGGTCCTGTGACCGCCCGCCCGGCGCCCTGTGATCGGCGTCTCCCACGGCTGACGCATCCGCCATGAACAAGGCAAACTGACGGGGTTGCTCGGGATCTCCAGGGGGGACGGCGATGGACGGTGTTCCGCGGGTGCCGGAGCAGAGGCGCCCTGACTCCGCGGCGGAGTCGGCGGCCTTGCGTTTCGGCGTGCTCGGCCCGGTGCGGGCCTGGCGCGGCGAGGACCCGCTGGCGACCGGTTCCCCCCAGCAGCGCGCCCTGCTCGCCGCGCTGCTGCTGCGCGAGGGCCGCACCGCCACGGCCGCCGAGCTGATCGACGCCGTGTGGGGCGAGGAGCCGCCCTCGCAGGCGCTGGCGGCGCTGCGCACCTACGCCTCCCGGCTGCGCAAGGTCCTGGACGCGGGCGTGCTGGTCAGCGAGTCCGGCGGCTACGCCATCCGCGGCCCGCGCACGCTCGACCTGGCGGTCGCGCGGGACCTGACGGCCGAGGCGGACAAGGCCCGGGCGGCCGGGGACCTGCGCCACGCCCGTGAGGTACTGCGCCGGGCGCTCGCTCTGTGGGACGGGGAGGCGCTGGCGGGAGTACCGGGCCCGTACGCGGAGGCGCAGCGGGTCCGCCTGGAGGAGTGGCGGCTGCAACTGCTCGAATCCCGGCTGGACATGGATCTGGAGCAGGGCTGCCACGCCGAGGCGGTTTCGGAGCTGACGGCTCTCACGGCCGCCCACCCCCTGCGCGAGCGGCTGCGCGAACTGCTGATGCTGGCCCTCTACCGCAGCGGCCGTCAGGCGGAGGCCCTCGCGGTGTACGCAGACACCCGCCGGCTGCTCGCCGAGGAGCTGGGCGTGGACCCGCGCCCCGGCCTGCGGGAGCTGCAGCAGCGGATCCTGCGCGCCGACCCGGCGCTGGCGGAGCCTGCCTCGGCCCCCACCGAGCCGGTGACGCCGCGGCCCAGGCCCGCCCAACTGCCTGCCACCGTCCCGGACTTCACGGGCCGCAGCGCCTTCGTGCGCGAACTGGGCGAGATCCTCGCGTCCGCCGAGGGCCGGGTGATGGCCGTGTCGGCGCTGGCCGGCATCGGCGGCGTCGGCAAGACGACGCTGGCGGTGCACGTCGCCCACCAGGCCCGCGCGGCCTTCCCCGACGGCCAGTTGTACGTCGACCTGCAGGGCGCCGGTCCGCGGGCCGCCGAACCCGAGACGGTCCTCGGCTCCTTCCTGCGCGCCCTCGGCACGGCGGACTCCGCGATCCCGGACTCCCTGGAGGAACGGGCGGCGCTGTACCGCTCGGTGCTCGACGGCCGCCGTGTCCTGGTCCTGCTGGACAACGCCCGCGACGCGGCCCAGGTGCGTCCGCTGCTGCCGGGCACCGAGGGGTGCGCGGCGCTGGTGACCTCCCGGGTGCGCATGCTGGACCTGGCCGGGGCGCACCTGGTCGACCTCGACGTGATGGCGCCCGACGAGGCGCTGGCCCTGTTCACGAGGATCGTGGGCGAGGAGCGGGTGGGGTCGGAGCGCGATGCGGCGCTGGACGTGGTCGCGGCGTGCGGCTTCCTGCCGCTGGCGATCCGCATCGCGGCGTCCCGTCTGGCGGCCCGCCGCACCTGGACCGTCTCGGTCCTGGCGGCCAAGCTCGCCGACGAACGCCGGCGCCTGGACGAGCTCCAGGCCGGAGACCTGGCGGTGAAGGCGACGTTCGAACTGGGCTACGGCCAGCTGGAACCGGCCCAGGCCCGCGCCTTCCGCCTGCTGGGCCTGGCCGACGGCCCCGACATCTCGCTCGCGGCGGCCGCGGCGGTCCTGGACCTGCCGGTCGAGGAGACGGAAGACCTCCTGGAGTCCCTGGTCGACACGTCCCTGCTGGAATCCGCGGCCCCCGGCCGCTACCGCTTCCACGACCTGGTCCGCCTCTACGCCCGCGCCTGCGCGGAACGCGACGAGTGGCCGCCACGGGAACGGGAGGCGGCCGTCTCCCGCCTCCTGGACTTCTACCTGTCCACGGCGGCAGGCGTGTACGCGATCGAACGGCCCGGCGACCGGCTGGTGGACCACTTGGCGGGCACGGAGTACCCGGGCCTGACCTTCGAGGACCGGCACGCGGCACAGGACTGGCTGTACGCGGAGGCACACACCGTGCTGGCGCTGGTGCAGCAGTGCGCGCGGGGGCCGATGCTGCGGCGGGCGGTGGATCTGCTGTGGGCGGTGAAGGACCTGGCGGAGTCCGGGGCCAACTCCCGTGGCTACGAGGTGGTCGCCACGGCCGCGCGCGACGCCGCCCGGGCGGCGGGCGACGCCCAGGCCGAAGGACGGGCGCGGACCACCCTGACCGAGTCCCACCTGGCGGCAGGACGGTTCGCCCAGGCCGACGAGGAAGTGAGCCGAGCGGCGGCGCTGGCCCGCACGGTGACCGATCCGGCCCTGAACAGCTGGGTGCCGAACCACCGGGGCGTCATCGCGGTCTACCGTGGCCAGCACGCCGAAGGGGCCACCTATCTGCAGGAGGCCATCACCAACTTCCGGTCGGACGGCAACCTGGCCGGCCAGGCCAGCGCCCTGTGCAACCTCTCCCGTTCCCACCTCGCCATGGGCCAGACCCAGAGCGCGATCGAACTCGCGCGCCAGGGCGTCGAGATCTACGACCACCTCGGGCACACCCTGCGCGGCGCCAACGGCCGGTACGCCCTGGGACTGGCGCTCGCCCAGGCCGGTGAACTGGCCGACGCGGCAGAGCAGCTGAGCGAGGCTCTCGAGGTCTTCCGGGACAGCCGTCAGCGCCTCTGGGAGGGCATGAGCATCTTCCGGATCGCCGAAGTACGCCTCAGCGAACAAAAGCCGGCGCAAGCCGCCGCCCTCGCGGAACAGTCTCTCGCCGTCCTGCGCGGCATCGGAGGGGAATGGCGTCGCGGGAACGTCCTCACCGTCCTGGGCCGGGCCCTGCACGGGGTCGGCCAGATCGACCGCGCCCAGGCCTGCTGGCGCGAGGCGCTGGCCATCTACGAGACCCTGGACTCGCCGGAGCTGGCCGAGGTACGAGGCCTCCTCGCCCCGGTGGCCGCCGCCTAGGGCCGCAACCGCCGGCGTTCATCGTTCGTTTATCGCCGCCCTGCACCCTGATGGTGGTCGATGCGTCGCGTCGGGGGGCAGACGGATCGCCGCCGAGGGCCCACCGCTAGGGTGAACGGCCCTGACCTGCCCGCCCGGCGTCCTCGGGGGAGTCGCCGGGCGGGTCTCGTCCCCAGCCACAGGAGTTGAACATGGCCGCAGACAAGAAGACCGACGGCACCGTCACGCCGCTCGACACCCACATCACCGACGCCGACGCGGGCACCGTCAAGCCGCTCGACACGCACATCACGGACGCGAAGGCCGACGGCGGCACGGTCATCAAGCCGCTCGACACTCACATCACGAGCGAAGAGGCCTGACAGACCACCACCCGCGGGGGTACGGCCGCGGCGGCACGGAGGGGGAGCCGCCGCGGCCGAGGCATGTCCGGCGACGTCGGCTCTCCGGGTTCACGGAGTCGACGTCACCGGGTCCGCCAGGTCGGGGACCTGGCAGCGGCGGACCGCCGAGACGTTGCCGACGACGTACTCCTTCGTGGCGACCGTTCCGTTGGCGGGAACCTCGACGTGGTCCAGTTCGGAGTCGACCAGCTTGCCCTTGGCGTCCAGGAAGCTGATCCGCAGCTCGAAGGTGCCGTCCTGGGCGTTGGGGTTGCGCAACTCCACCATGGCGTACGGCTGTTTCCTCGTCGCGCAGCTCACCAGCCTCACGATCGCGCCCTGCGGAGGCATCGTGGTGGCTTCGGTCGCGTCCGTGGTGTCGTCGTACGTGTCGTCGCCCGACGTGTCGTCTTCGTCGTCGTAGGCGTCGTGGTCCTGGTGCGAGCTGCTGCAGCCGCCACCGCCCGAACTGTGCCTGCCGCTCCCGCTCTTGCCGCTCCTGCTGGAGCCGGACTTGGACTTGCTGACCTTGCTGCCACCACTGCTGCCGCCGCTGCTGCTGTGGCTGCCCGTGGAGAAGCCGGTCAGCGACAGGACCATCAGCGCCGACACGGTCAGGAACCTGAACTCGCGACCCCATCTGCTCATGGGGTCACCCTAGGGGCAGCTGGTCACGGACATGTCACCGCGTGGCGACCGTCCCGCACCCGGCGTAGCGTCTGCCGTGAGAGCGGTGAACAGGGCTGCTCCCCGATGCGACGGCCGCCGTCCGGAACCCCTTCCGTGCGCCCGCACGACGGCCGTCCCCGGTCACGGGGCGTGCCTCACGCCGTCCGCGCCGTCCCCGTTCCCTTCTCCGCGTCCAGCGCGTACACGCAGCGGTCCTTGCTGCACGCGTACACCACGCCGTCCCGCACCAGGGGCGAGCCGGTGATCTCCCCGCCCGTGGCGAGCTTCCAGCGCAGCCGGCCGTCGTCGGCCTTCAGCGTGTACAGCAAGTGGTCCGTGGAGCCGAAGTGGATGCGGCCCTCGGCCACCGCGGGCGCGCCCACGATGTCGCCGCCCGCCTGGAAGCGCCACTTGGGCGTACCGGTCACCGCGTCCAGCGTGTACAGCCCCTTGCCGCTGCCGACGTGGACGTGACCGGCGACGACCAGGACCGGTTCGACGGAGGCACGGGACTCGGTCGCGATGCGCCAGCGGTCGCGGCCGTCGGTGGCGTCGAGGGCGTACACCGTGCCGAGGTAGTCCGCCAGGTACACCCCGCCGCCGGTCACCGCCGGGCCCGGTACGAAGGCCGGCGGGGAGAGGAACACCGCGGGCGCCTCGAAGTGCCAGCGCACCATGCCGCTCGCCACGTCCACGGCGACCACGCGGGTGCCGGCGCTGACGTAGACGTAACCGTCGGGGGCCTGGGTGAGGCGCAGCGGGACGCCGCCGCAGGAGGCCGCGTCACCGATGGGGTACGACCAGCGCTCGTCGCCGGTGCGGGCGTCGAGAGCGCGCAGGCGGGCGTCCTGCCAGACGTAGACGGTGCCCTCGTGCAGGGCGGGGCCGGCCTCGGGCGACTCGAAGTCGGTCTGGACGCCGGTGACCTCCCACAGCTTCTGCCCGCTCGACGCCTCCCAGGCCTGGACACCGCCGCCTCGGGTGCCGGTGACGACCGTGCCGCGCCCGGCCTTGAGGGAGTACACCCACGCGTCGGTCTGCAACCGCCACAGGTCGCTGCCCGTGCGGGCGTCGAGGGCGAAGAGGGTGGGGCCGTCGGAGGCGTGGACCCGGCCGTCGGCCACCGCCATGGACCAGGCGACGTCGCGGGTCTTGAAGCGGCGCCGGCCGGTGGCCACGTCGAGGGCGTGCACCTCGAAGGAGGTGACGTAGACCAGGTCGTCGGCGACGGCCGGGGTGCCCCAGACGTCGTTCGACATGCGGAAACGCCACGGCCGCCAGCCCGTCTGCGGCTCCGGCGGCGCCGGCGGCGGATTCGGTACGGCCGGGTCGGCACCGCCCACGCCGGGGCGCGGCCTGGACCAGGAGGCGGCGAGGGCGGCCTCGGGCGCCGGCGCCTTGACCGCGGCGGCACGCAGGTCGGCGACGCGGGGACCCGGGCCGATCGGCACGGCGGCGCCGGCCAGCCGGACCGGGCCGGTGTCGGGCGCGCCCACGGAGACCGGCGGTGCGGGGACGACGGGGGCGTGCGGAGGCGGCGGCGGGATGGCGGCCGCGCCCTGGCCGCCGGCGGAGCCGCCCCGGCCGCCGCTGCGCGGGCCGGCCGGGGCCGGCTTGGCGGCGGGGCGGCCGCCGCGGCGGGTCTCGATCAGGGCGACGGCCTTCTCGGGCAGCCACGCCGAGGCCGTACCGCTGTCGTCGGAGCCGGAGCCGAACAGGTGCGGGGCGAGCTGGGCCTGGAGATCGGCCGGGGTGGGGCGGGCCGTGGCCTCCATCTGCATGCAGGACTCGATCAGCGGACGCAGCTCGTCGGGGAGGCCCTCCAGGTCGGGGCCTTCGCGCAGCAGCATGAAGACGGTCTCGACCGGGTTGGCGCCGTGGAAGGGCGGGTGACCGGTGGCGGCGAAGACCAGGGTGGAGCCGAGGGAGAACACGTCGCTGGCGCCGGTGACGCTGCGGGAGTCCTTGGCCTGCTCGGGGGACATGTAGGCGGGGGTGCCGACGGCGACGTTCGTCATCGTCAAACGGGTGTTCGACACACCGGAGGCGATGCCGAAGTCGATCACCCGGGGGCCGTCCTCGACGACGAGGACGTTGGAGGGCTTCAGGTCGCGGTGGACCAGGCCCGCCCCGTGGATGGACTGCAGCGCCTCGGCGACACCGGCCGCCAGCCAGCGCACCGCCTGGGCCGGCAGCGGCCCGCACTCGTTCACTATCTCCTCGAGGGAGGGCGCGGGCACGTACGCGGTGGCCAGCCACGGCACCGCGGCGCGCGGGTCGGCGTCGACGACGGCCGCCGTGTAGAAGCCGGAGACCGCGCGGGCCGCCTCCACCTCGCGCGTGAAGCGGACCCGGAACAGCTGGTCCTCGGCCAGTTCGGTGCGTACCGTCTTGATCGCCACGCGCCGGCCGGACGCCGAGCGTGCCAGATAGACCAGCCCCATGCCGCCGGCACCCAGCCGTCCCAGCACCTCGAACGGCCCGATCCGCCGCGGATCGTGCTGCGTCAGCTGATCCACCACTTGCCTGCCACCTCCCCGTACGAGCCGCGTACCACCTGCTTGTGGACACGGCCGAAGTGCAGCGTCTCACCACCGCACCGCCGTGGCGGCACGCACCCCGATTCTTCCTGGCCCGGGCACCGGTTGCGAACCAGGTGACAGGAGGGGTGTCTCGTATCATTTCAGGACTAAATCGGCACTCCGGACGTGCTCACGGCCGCTGCCCGGCATCGCTTCGCGGCCGCTCCAGCAGCGCGAACGACGCTCCCTGGTCGTCGATGACCACCGCCACCGTGCCGTAGGACGTCGTGAACGGATCCGCCTGCACCCGGCCGCCGAGCCGCTGCACCCGGCCGAGCGCCTCCGCGCAGTCCTGCACGCGGAAGTGGACCAGGAAGTGCGGCGGCATCTCGGCGGGGAAGACGTCGGAGACCGGGGCGCGGCCGAAGCGGGGCTCGGCGCCGGGTCCGAACAGGGCGTCGTGGAAGAGGTCGCCGTAGAAGGCGTTGGCTGCGGCGGTGTCCCGGGCGTACAGCTCCACCCAGGCGAAGCTGCCCTCGGCCTCGGCCCGGCCGCCACCGAAGCCGGAGTGGCTGCCCGGCTGCCACAGACCGAAGACGGCACCCTCGGGATCGACCGCCAGGGCCGCGACGCCCAGCTCGCCGACCTCCATGGGCGCGGTGACCACCTGCCCGCCGGCCTCCCGGATACGGCGGCAGAGCGCCCCGGCGTCGGGGGTGGCGAAGTGGACGGTCCACACGGTGGGCAGCCGCCCGTCGGTCTTGCGGGCCAGCGCGGCAACCGGTTCCCCGTCCAGCCGGGCCCACACCGAGTCGCCGTGGGCGGACTCGAAGGTCCACCCGAAAAGCTCACCGTAGAACCGCTTGCCCGCCTCCACGTCCGGCAGCTGGGCGTCCACCCAGCAAGGGGCGCCCTCGGGGTACGCGGATGCGCTGTTTTCGGCCATGCCGCCAAAGTAACGGGACCGCGCGCACCGCGCAGACCAGGCACACCAGCCTCCGCACCCCCGTGCACCCCATTTGCAGTCGGCCAAATCGCGCTCCGACACCCCCTCGGTAAGCTGACGGCATGACAGGACAAGTGCGTACCGTCGACGGCCGTGTGGCCGGCCGGCGAGGGCAGGCGACCCGCCAGAAGCTGCTCGACTGCCTCAGCGAGATGCTCAGCTCCTCTCCGTACCGGGACGTCAAGGTCATCGACGTGGCCCGGAAGGCGGGCACTTCGCCCGCGACGTTCTACCAGTACTTCCCGGACGTCGAAGGCGCCGTCCTGGAGCTCGCCGACCAAATGACCGCCGAGGGCGCCGTCTTGGCCGAGCTGGTGAAGGGCCGGTCCTGGGCCGGCAAGGCCGGCTGGCAGAGCGCGCAGGAACTCGTCGACGGCTTCCTCGAGTTCTGGCGCCAGAACGACGCGATCCTGCGCGTGATCGATCTCGGCGCCGCCGAGGGCGACAAGCGGTTCAACAAGATCCGCACGAAGATCCTCACCGCGGTGAACGGCTCCCTCGCGGAGTCGATCTCCGAGCTGCAGGCCAAGGGCAGGATCGACAAGGACGTGAACCCCGCGGCGATCGCCGGCGCGCTCGTCGCGATGCTCGCGGCGGTCGCCTCCCACCAGAAGGGTTTCACCGCGTGGGGTGTGAAGCAGGCCGAACTGAGGCCGAACCTCGCACTGTTGGTACACCTGGGCGTCACCGGCAAGAAGCCGACCCGGTAGCCCCGCCCGGCCCCTTCCCTCACCCCCCAAGTCCTGTCTGCCAGGCGGTGGTCCACCCAGGTGGACCACCGCCTGCCGCGTATCCGCCCCCGCGGCGCCCCGGGGTCTGCCCTGTCCCGGGCCGCTGACAGCGGGCGGTCCAGGCTCCGCCGCGCGGGCACGACCAGCCACGACGGCGCCGCGGACGGAACACGGCGCATCACACCACGTCCGACACCGCACCCGGCACGGGGGGGCGGTGCAACCCGGGGCGGGCAGCGCCGCCCCGCCAAAGCCAGCGCAGCGTCACGGCAGGGGACGGTCCTTGACCACGTGTTTCATCACCAGCGTGGACGTCAGGCGCTGGACGCCCGGGAGGGTGGCCAGGCGGTCGTCGTAGAGGCGCTGGTAGGCCGCGAGGTCCGCGGCGACCACACGGAGCAGGTAGTCCGGTTCGCCGAACAGCCGCTGCGCCTCCACCACCTCCGGCACCTCCTGGAGGGCCCGCTCGAAGCCGGCGACCGTCTCCCGGTCCTCCTGCCGCATCGAGACGAAGACCAGCGCCTCGAAGGTCAGCCCCACCGCCGCCGGGTCCACCATCGCCCGGTACCCGCTGATCGCCCCCGACCGCTCCAGCTCGCGCAGCCGCCGATGGCAGGGCGAGACGCTCAGCCGCACCCGCGCGGCCAGCTCGGTCACGGTCAGCCGCCCGTCCTGCTGGAGCTCTGCAAGGATTTTCCGGTCCACGTCGTCCATGAGGGAAATCTTCCCCTGACGTACGAGAGGGTGGGCAAATTTCGGGAACACCTTCGGGCGGATCGCGCCTAATGTCCCCGGTATGGACTCCGCAACCCTCCTCTCCTTTCTCGCCCTGGACTTCCTGCTGGTCTGCGTACCGGGCGCCGACTGGGCGTACGCGATCGCCGCGGGCCTCGGCGGCCGCAAGGTGACGCTCGCCGTGGCCGGTCTGGTGGCGGGGTACGCGCTGCACACGGCGCTGGCGGCGGCGGGGCTCGCGGTGCTCGTCGCGGGGTCTCCGGCGCTGCTGACCGCGCTGACCGTGGTGGGCGCGGGGTACCTGGTGTGGCTGGGCTGGAACGTGCTGCGGCGGCCCGCGACACCGGACGCCGGGGAGTCGGTGGACGCGCAGGGCGGCCTGCGGGTCTTCGGCCGAGGCGCCGCGATCAGCGGCCTGAACCCCAAGGGACTGCTGCTCTACCTCTCCGTCCTGCCCCAGTTCCTCACCGTCCACGGCGCCCGCCTGCCCGTACCGGCGCAGACCGCGGTCCTGGGCGTGCTGCACATGGCGTGCTGCGCCGCCGTCTACCTGGCGGTCGGCGTGCTGGCCCGTGCCGTGCTGGGCGCCCGGCCCGCCGCCGCCCGCGCGGTCACCCGGACGTCGGGCGCGGCGATGCTGGGCATCGGCGCGTTCCTGCTGGTGGAGCGCCTGGCCACGCTGTGAGGACGGCCCCGTCGGGCCGCCGTCAGGGCCGGCCAGGCACCGTCAGCAGCCGGCCCTCCACCGTCCCGATCACCAGCAGACCGTTCCCGGCGGCGGTCAGGCAGGTCGGGGCGTAGGTGTGCCCGCCGAGGGTGAGGGGCGTACGCCGTACGACGGTGCCGTCCACGGCGCGCAGGGTGAGCAGCTCACAGGCGCCCGTGACCACGTACAGGTGGCCGTCGTGCACGTCGACGCCGGTGACCCGGGCGTCGAAGCGGTGCGCCCACAGCAGGTCGCCTCCCGGGAAGGCGCGGCGCACGAGGTGTCCGTGGTCGCGGACCGTACAGGCGTGCACGAGCCCCGGTCCGGCCGCGTCGTCGACGTACACGGCGGCCCCCGCGCGCAGGTACGGGCCGAGCGTGCCGTCCCAGGACAACGGGAAGAGCCGCTCGGCGCCGGCCGGGGAGAGGCGGACGACCCACTTGTCCAGGTGTTCCGTGCGGGTTCCCGCCGCGCCGTGACCCCGCAGGACCAGCAGGTGCGGCGAGCGGCGCACCCGCAGGTCGAACGAACCGTCGCTCTCCCCCAGCGGCAGCTCCGCCAGGCGCCGCCCGCTCGGGGTGTACACGACGCTGTCGTACGGCGGCCAGCGCGGGCCGGGGAAGATGTCGCGGGAGTCGCGGGCGACCCAGGCGCCGTCGGCTCGCCATGCGAGGGCGACGGGGAAGTCGAGCTTGTGCTCGGCCAGCCGGCTGCCGTCGGTGAGCGCGAGGCGGCGCAGGAAGGTGGTCGGGTTGGCGCTGTCGCCGTAGCGGACGGTCACCCAGGCGCTCTCCTGATCCGGGGAGACGTAGAGGTGGCCTCCGTTGCGGTGGAAGGACTCCTCCGGCTCCGGCACCGACCACAGCAGGGTGCCCTCCGGCGACCAGCACTCCAGCAGGGTCCCGCTGCTCAGGGCGGCGAGCACCCGGCCGTCGCGCAGCGACTCCACGACGGTCACGCCGGAGCGGTGGCTCCAGGCCCGTTCGTGCTCGGCGGCGAGCGAGGCGAGGTACTGCTGCGGATGCCTGATCTCGGGGCCCTTCATCCGGCTCCAGTCGATCACGGCCTGCGTACGCGGCCGGCCGAGCGGCGCGGCGAGGTCCTCGGCACGCACGCCGGACCAGTCCTCGCGTACGACGGTGGAGCGGGTGTGGGTGTCCCGGCCGGGGTCCTCGAAGTCGACGACGGGTTCGGCGAACGTCACCTCCAGCCGCCGGGCGTCCCGCCAGCGCACATGGACGACCCCGGCACCGGCGACGGCCATGCCGGTCCGGCGGCGCGAGTCGGCCTCGTACACATACAGCGCGCCCCGGCGCTCGAACTCGTCCCCGTACTCCGTGCCGACGGCGAGGACGGGCAGCCGCGGATGGAAGGCGAGCGTCTCGATGCCTCCGTCCACCCGGAGCTGGTCCCACAGGGCCAGATCGGCGGTCCGGTACACCGCGACACGGCCGTGCCCGGCGCGGTCGGCGCGATCGAACACCAGGCAACTGACCGCCAGCCAGCGGCCGTCGGCGCTGACGGCGGTGGTGAAGGGGTGACCGATCTCGGGGAACGGGTCGTCGGGTATCAGGCGCACCGGGCCGAGGTTACCGTCCGGTGATCTTCGCGCCCCGGCGATACTTCCGCTCATGGCAACCCACCTGCACGAGCTGCTGAGGTCACTTCGGGTATGGGACCCGGAGGTGACGCGGCTGCCGCACCTCGACCCGGACATCGCCCCCGCCGAGCCGCTCGCCCTCTTCGAGGAGTGGTTCGCGGACGCGGTGGCGGCCGGGCAGCCGGAGCCGCACACCATGTCGCTGGCCACCGCGGACGCGGAGGGCCGCCCGGACGTACGGATCGTCATGCTGCACGGCGCCGACGCCGACGGCTGGGCCTTCGCCTCCCACGCCGTCAGCCGCAAGGGCCGCCAGCTCGCCGTACGGCCGTATGCCGCCCTCTGTTTCTACTGGCCGGTGCTGGGCCGGCAGGTGCGGGTGCGTGGACCGGTGACCGTGGCACCGCCGGCGCAGGCGCAGGCGGACCTGCACGCCCGCTCCACCGGCGCGCTGGCGGCCGCGCTCACCGGGCGGCAGAGCGCGCCGCTGGAGTCCGTCGAGGAACTGCGGCGCGTTTCGCAGGCCGCGTGGGACCGGGCCCGGCGGGAGCCGGACGCCCAGGCTCCGACGTGGACGCTGTACCGGCTGCGGCCCGAGGAAGTGGAGTTCTTCCAGGGGGACGAGGCTCGGCGGCACGTGCGCGTGGTGTACCGGCGGGAGGGCGGGGGCGAGTGGGTCAGGGGGTTGCTGTGGCCGTGACTGCACCGGCGGCGGCGTCTTCGGCCGCGGCATCGGCCGCCGTTGCGAACTCCCACACCGTGAAGTCGGCCACCGGGCGGTAGCCGATCCGCTGGTAGAGGGCGTTGCTGGTGGGATTGGCCAGGTCGGTGAACAGGAGCACCTCGTCGGCGCCGGCGGCGAGCGCGGCACGGCTGACCTCGGCGGTGGCGGCGCCCCCGTAGCCGCGGCCGCGCAGGTCGGCCGGGGTGTAGACCGGGGCCACCCGGACCTGTCCGGCGACCAGACGGGTCACGCCGGCCATGGCGACCGGAGTGCCGTCCGGGGTCTCCCAGAGGGTGACGCCGCCGTAGGCGATCCGTGCGTCGGCCCAGGCCCCGGCATCGGTCGGCACGGACTCTCCGACGGCCTCCGCGAACTCGGTGAACCAGCGGGCCAGCAGGGCGCGGTCGCCGGCGGTGGCGACGCGGGGGCCTCCTGCCGGTGCCGGGTCGGGTGCCGCCAACTCGGCCAGGCGGTACAGACGTTGCCGCTTGTCGACCTTGCCCGTCGCGCCGGTGTGGTGCTGCCATGCCTTGGCGAACGCCGCCGCCGTGGCCTGGTCGGCGATGACGCCGGACGGGTCGAGGCCCTCGACGGCCAAGTGCGCGGCGAGTGCGTCGGCGTCCGTGTCGGGCTCGGGGAGAGCGGTCACGTTCAGGGGCCACGGGGGTGTGCGGACGTAGACCGCCTCGACGGTGCCGGCGCGCTCCAGGGCGCCGAAGACGGGCTCGCCGTCACCGAACGCATGCAGGCCGCGATGGCGCAGCGCGTCGGTCACGGAGAGGGGGAGGGTGTGGGCGGCGGGACGGGAGTGCAGGAAGGCGCCGGCGCGGGCGAGGAAGGCGTCGAGGTCGGGGGTGCTCCACCAGTCGCTCATGCGGGTTCCTTCCGGGGGTCGGGGTCGGCCTTGGGGGTGGCGTGCGGCTCGGGGTCGGTGGCGAGGCGCGCGTGCAGGTGGCAGTCGCGGAAGGCGTCGCGGCGGCCCGCCTCCCACATCGCGCCGCGCAGCGTTCCCTCGTAACGGAAACCACAGCGTTCGGCGACCCTGCAGGAGACGTCGTGGCCTACGGCGTGGTCGAGTTCGAGGCGGTGCAGGGCGAGGTCGGTGAACGCCCAGCGGGTGGCGACGGCCAGGGCGCGGGTGGCGATGCCGTGGCCGCGGGCCTCGGGGAGGACCCAGTAGCCGACGGTGGCGGAGCGCATGGCGCGGTCGATCCGGCTCACGCCGATGTGACCGAGCGGGGTGGCGCTGTCGGCGTCCTCCACGCAGAACGCCACGCCGGTGCCGGCGTCGGCCGCGTCGGCCTTCGCACGGAGGGTGGCACGGGCGTCGGCGAGGGTGGCGATGGGGCGCAGGGGGGTGTTCCAGCGCTGGAACTCCGGGTCGGAGCAGCCGCGCAGGAATGTCTCGACGTCGGCGTCCGAGGCGGGGTTCCAGCGTCGGAGGCGGAGGTCGTGCGTGCGGAGGGCTGGAGCGGGGGTCATCCGGTCATTGAACAGGAGGGGGCGGGGTGGGGGGTTGGGATTTTCGGGGGTCGTTCGCCTGCGGCGGCCCGTACGGGTTTCGTTGTGGTTGCTCGCGCAGTTCCCTGCGCCCCTCTTTGTGCCTGCGGCGGCCCGTTTCCGTCCGGTGGCCGGTTGCGGCCTCGCCTGCGGCCGACTGTGAGTCGGGGCCGGGGTGGGCGCCACCACACCCGGGGGGCGGATCTTCACAGGCGTGATCAATCCGCAACCAATTCCCCTCTTGACCGAGACCCATCAAACGCGGGCGTGATTACGCTCGCGCTCATGGCCGACTCCCCCACGTCCCCGCGCCCCGCATCCCCGGCGGATCACCCCGTCTACGTCATCGGCGGTGGCCCCGGTGGCCTGTCCGTCGCGTACGCGCTGCGGGCCCGGGGCGTGCGGGCGGTCGTGCTGGAGAGGACTGACCAGGTCGGCGCGTCCTGGCGCGGCCACTACGACCGGCTGCACCTGCACACCACCCGCCGTCTGTCCGCCCTGCCGGGGCTGCCGATACCCCGCCGGTTCGGGCGCTGGGTGGCCCGGGACGACGTGGTGCGGTACCTGGAGAAGTACGCCGAGCACCACGAGTTGGAGATCGTCACCGGCGTCGAGGTGTCGCGCATCGACCGCACGTCCGACGGCTGGCTGCTGCACGCCACCGGCGGCCGGGAACTGACCGGCGCCGCCGTGGTCGTCGCCACCGGCTTCAACCACACGCCGTACGTCCCCGACTGGCCCGGACGCGCCACCTACACCGGCGAGTTCCTGCACGCCTCCGGCTACCGCAACGCCGAACCGTACGCCGGCCGCGACGTCCTGGTCGTCGGCGCCGGCAACACCGGTGCGGAGATCGCCGTCGACCTGGTGGAGGGCGGCGCCGCGCGGGTACGGCTCGCGGTGCGCACCGTCCCGCACATCGTGCGCCGCTCGACGGCCGGCTGGGCCGCCCAGTACACCGGCGTCCTGGTACGGCGTCTGCCGGTGCCGCTGGTGGACGCGCTCGCCCGTCCCCTGGCCCGGCTCAGCGTGCCGGACCTGTCCGCCCACGGCCTGCCCCGCCCCGGCACCGGCCTGTACAGCAGGGTCACCGAGGGCGCCATCCCGGTCCAGGACGTCGGCCTCATCGACGCCGTACGCACCAAGAGGGTGGAGGTCGTCGCGGCCGTAGAAGGCTTCGAGGACGGCAAGGTCCTGCTCGCCGACGGCACCCGGATCGAACCGGACACCGTGGTCGCCGCCACCGGCTACACCCGCGGTCTGGAGGGACTCGTCGGCCACCTCGGCGTACTGAACGACCACGGCCGCCCGACCACCCACGGCGCCGGCACCCCGCACAACGCCCCGGGCCTGTACTTCACGGGCTTCACGAACCCCATCAGCGGCATGCTCCGCGAACTGTCCCTGGACGCCGAGAAGATAGCCAAGGCCATCGTGCGGGCCGACGGCACCACCGTCTCCCGTCTCCCCTCCGACCCCGGCGCGGCACCCCGCACCTGAGCCGATGGCGACCCGCACCCGCGTACGGCGGGAAGAGGCCGGGGTGGAAACCGGCCGTAGGCGCGCCAGGCACGCCACGACGCGACCGCAACGGGCCGCCGCAGGCAAAAAAGGGGCGCGGGGAACGGCGCGACCAGCCCCCACCGGCCCGCAGCCGGAACACGACCAGGCGCCGCAGGCAACCGTCACACGGCAACCGGCGCCGCCCCACCGCGACGAATCACCAACGCCATCAACGCCGCCACCGCACACAACGCGCCCGACGCATACCAGACCATGTCGTAGCTGCCGAAGACATCCCGGGCAACTCCCCCCAGCCCGGCGACCACCGCGGCCCCCACCTGGTGGGACGCGAGCACCCACCCGAAGACGATCGCGCTGTCCTCCCCGTACTGCTCCCGGCACAGCGCCAGAGTCGGCGGCACCGTGGCCACCCAGTCCAGCCCGTAGAAGACGATGAAAAAGATCATCGGCGGGTGCACACTCGGCGCCAGCAGCATCGGCAGGAACAGCAGCGAAACCCCCCGCAGCGCGTAATAGACGGCCAGCAGCCTCCGCGGCGAGAACCGATCCGTGAACCAGCCGGAGGCAATCGTGCCGACGACGTCGAACACCCCGATCACCGCCAGCAACGACGCCGCAGCCGTCACCGGCATCCCATGGTCGTGCGCCGCAGGCACGAAGTGGGTCTGGACGAGCCCGTTCGTGGACGCGCCGCAGATCGCGAACGTCCCGGCCAGCAGCCAGAACGGCCCGGTGCGCACCGCCGAGAACAGCACGGTCAGTGCCCGCCGCGCCGCCCCCGTCACGGGTGCGGGCTTGGGCACGAACGCGGACGCGCCGTACGGCTTCGCGCCCACGTCGGCCGGGTGGTCGCGCAGCAGCAGCCAGACGAGCGGGACGACGGCGAGCGCGGCGAGGGAGACCGTGACGGCGGCGGGCCGCCAGTCGTGGTCGCGCTCCAGCATCCAGGACAGCAGCGGCAGGAAGATCAGCTGTCCGGAGGCGGACCCGGCCGTGAGGATGCCGCTGACCAGGCCACGCCGCTCGGTGAACCAGCGGTTGGTGACGGTCGCGGCGAACGCAAGCGCCATCGAGCCGGAGCCGAGGCCGACGAGCAGGCCCCAGCACAGCCACAGCTGCCAGGCCGCCGTCATCCACACGGTCAGGCCCGAGCCGATCGCGATCACGGTCAGCGCGGCGGCGACCACGCGGCGGATGCCGAAACGGTCCATCAGCGCGGCGGCGAACGGCGCGGTGAGGCCGTACAGGGCGAGGTTGAGGGAGACGGCGGCGCCGATCGTGCCGCGCGACCAGCCGAACTCCGCGTGCAGCGGGTCGATCAGCAGGCCGGGCAGGGAGCGGAACGCGGCCGCTCCGACGATCGTCACGAAGGTGACCGCGGCGACGAACCACGCGCGGTGGATGCGTGGCCGCCGTACGGGCTCCTGCTGGGCGGTGAGTGCTTCGGTCGTCTGCGTCACGTCTAGAGCTTCCTGGGTGCGCGACCACCGAACGAGTGGCCCGAAGGACAGCATTCGCTAGGATCGGGCCATGGATTCAGCCGACTCCGCCGACGGGTTCCACCCCCACCGCATCGTCGTCCTCGCTCTGGACGGCCTGCTCCCCTTCGAACTCGGCATCCCGCACCGTATCTTCGGCCGCCCCAAGGACGCCCTGGGCCGGCCCCTGTACGAGGTGGTGACGTGCTCGGTGCGCCCGCCGGGCCCGGTGCAGACGGACGCCGACTTCAGCGTGCACGTCCCCCACGGCCCCGAGGCTCTGGCGCTGGCCGACACGGTGATCGTCCCGGCGTCGTACGAACTGGGCCCGCTGTACGACGAGGGCGTGCTCACCGACGAGCTGGCCACCGCGCTCGCGCTGATCCGCCCCGGCACCCGGCTCGCCTCCATCTGCACCGGCGTGTACGTCCTGGCCGCCGCTGGCTACCTGGACGGCCGCCCGGCGACCACGCACTGGGCCGATGCCGAGCGCTTGCAGCGGCTGTTCCCGCAGATCGAGGTGGACGCGGACGTGCTGTTCATCGACGACGGTGACGTGCTCACCTCGGCCGGGGTGGCCGCCGGGATCGATCTGTGCCTGCACATGGTGCGCCGCGACCACGGCACGGCCGTCGCCAACGAGGTGGCCCGCCGCACGGTCGTACCGCCGCACCGCGACGGCGGGCAGGCGCAGTACATCGACCGGCCGGTGCCCGATCCGCAGCAGGCGACCACGACCGCGGCGCGGGCCTGGGCGCTGGGGCGGCTGCACGAGCCGATCCAGCTGCGGGACATGGCCGCGCAGCAGGCGATGTCGGTACGCACCTTCACCCGCCGCTTCCGCGAGGAGACCGGTGTCAGCCCCGGCCAGTGGCTGACCCAGCAGCGCGTGGAACGGGCCCGGCACCTGCTGGAGTCCACCGATCTGTCCGTCGACCAGGTCGCCCGGGACGCCGGCTTCGGCACCGCCCAGTCGATGCGGCAGCACCTGCAGGCGGCGGTCGGCGTCACCCCCACCGCCTATCGCCGCACGTTCCGCACCGCGGGCGCCCGCGTCGACGGGGGCGAGGTCGGCGCCCTGCGCTGACCGGTCAGCACTGACGGCGCGTCATGGGTTCGGCGGGCCTGCGCAAGCCCGGCGCGGTGACGGCCCGCGCCGACGTCGCGCGTCAGCGCGGGGACGGGAATCCGAAAAGTTGTCCACAGCCTGTGGACAGAAGTGGCCGCTTCGTACGGCCGACGGCGCGCGGCTGCCCGCCCCGAGCACGGCACCGCGCGCCGTCGGCCGGCTCCGGCGTACCCGCCCCGGCCCCCTCGCCCTGAGTCCCTCGGGGGAACCGCCGCCGAACCGGACGACCCGCACTCGCCGAGGACGCCCGTCACCGGCGCCCTCGCCGTCCCCTCGCGGCGGATCGCTGCCCACAAGCGTGATCAAACGGACACCCGGCGTCAACACCACGAGGGAGAAATATTACTTACGCCCTTTTTGTCACGGGCGCACACGGAAGCACGTCCCGGGCGCACAGCAACTCCCCCGGGATCACACGGCGGGGCGGGGTGGCATCACGGCGCGCGGCTCACGATGCACGGGCCCGCCGGTCACACCGCCTCGAAGGCCAGCCCCTCGTACGGCGCCGCAAGTCCCCCGCAGACGCTCCTGGAGTCCCGTGTCGCGCTGCACCGGTCCAGTTCGCACCAGATGCGCTTGCCCGCGCCCTCACGGCTCCAGCCCCACCGGTCGGCGAGTCCGTCGACGAGGGCGAGACCCCGGCCGCCGGTGGCGTCGCCGTCCACACAGCGCGGCACGGGTGCGCGCTCACTGGAGTCGGCCACCTCGAGACGCACCGTGGCCGACTCGGCCGCGACACCCGGCAGGGACAGCCGCAGTACGGCCGGATGGCCGGTGTGCACCACGGCGTTGGTGACCAGTTCCGACACGAGCAGGATCAGCGTCTCGGCGAGGGGTTCGTCGGCCGCTATCCCCGAACCGGCAAGCCGGGAGCGGGCCCACCGCCTGGCCCGCCCGACCTCCGCCGGGTCGGGCCGGATCTCCAGCTGCACTTGAAGCACCTGCACCGCTCACACCATCCGAACCGGCGGACACATGGCCGCGCGCCACATGAGCACCACGACGACGAGAGCCACGATCGTAGCCATTTTCTGCATGGCCAGGACAATGGCCGGAGCCTGGATCACGGAACGTGAAACCCTTATGCCACAGCTTGGTTGACGTACCGTCACCCCAACAAGCGCTTCGGGCATATTCCAGCGCGAAGGAGTACCCGTGCGGCATACTGTGCGACGCTCGCCAGGGGGAGTCGAACAGGCACCACCGGCATGGCTCGTACCGGGAACCACTCGCATCTCACACAAGGTACCGGAGCAGACCGCCGACTCCGGGCCGTGACGACCCCCTCCGAGGACACAACCCGGTATCGACGCTCAGTGACACCGGATTGCCACGATCCGCGACATCTTTGGCCATGGCTCGGCGCCTTCCCGGCCACACAACTCCCCTGTGCCGGAACGCCGGTGCTATTCCGGCACCGTGAACCAGCGGGCGAACGCGGGCACGCTCTCCGCCTCGCCGACCTTGCCGTCGCCATCCGCGTCCAGCGCGGCGGCCGCAACCTCGGCCCGCTCCGGCGCGACACCCAGGGCACGCAGCACGCGCGCGGCGTCGGCGACGGTGGCGAAGCCGTCGCCGTCGGTGTCGGCCACGGCGAGGGCCGCGTGCAGGAAGGGGCGGGCGATCTCGGCGAACCGCTCCGGGTTGTCGCGCAGCCGCTTGACCGCGCAGGTGACGAACTCCTCGCGGGTGATGCGCTGGTCGCCGTCCCGGTCGGCCATCCCGGCCATGCCCTGCCAGAACGCCTCGGCGCCGGCGTACAGCGTCTGCCCCTGGTCGGAGCGGGCCGCGACGCCGAACTCCGCGAGCAGCGCCTTCGCGGCGACACTGAAGTCCTCGCGGTCGATCCAGCCGTTGCCGTCCTGGTCGAAGGTGGCGAACCGGGCGGCGATCTCACGCTCGTACTCGCTGCTGACCATCTCTTCTTCGGCCGCCTTACGTCGGGGTGGGTGGTGCATCCGGCATGCGAGCGTACGACGCACGAACGAGCGCGGCGGGGAGGCGGCGGCGGTTGTGCCGAGACCGGCGGAGAACCGGGACAACACTGTGGCAATCGGCGTGAAACGACTCACAACTCAGGCCGACAGCGGCTCCTCTCCGACGGCGTCCTCGAGGTCGGCGCGCACGTCGAACAGACGCCGCACGCCGAGCGCGCCGAGGACCCGGTTGACGTGGGAGCCGTCCACGGCACCCTGCGCGGGCAGCACCAGCCGCAGCCGGCCCTGACACGAGCGCAGGAGGCGGCGGGCGGCGATGAGGACACCCACGCCACTGGAGTCGCAGAAGTGCACCCGGGACAGGTCGAGGACGAGGCTGTGCCGGCCCTCGGCCACCACGTCGTGCACCCGCTGGCGCAGCACCGGCGACGTCATCAGGTCCAGCTCGCCCGACACCTGGAGCACGGCCCACGCCCCTTGCTCCGAGTCGGTCACTTTGAACGTCACCACCACGCCCCTCGCTCGCCAAACGGAAGGAATTCTTACGCTTCCTCGCAGCGCGGCTGCCCAGCGGGCGTTTCCCTGAAACTCCCCCTTGAAAACGGGCTCCGATCAATATCGGCTTGTTTCAGTCGGATTCAATCTCATTTCGATACTGTTCGATCGCGCCCGGCAGTGTTCCGCGGGTGCTCCCCCGGGTAGGCGCCCCTAGCACGCACGACCCCGAGGGGGGCGCACATTGGCACAAAGGGGCGTGCGTTGTCAGACGTGCCGACTACATTCGAGGAGTCGGTGGGCGCACGCTGAGGACGGGCACGGGCAGGGTGAGGGGGCCGTATGGCGAAGAAGGACGCACCGCCCCGCTGGGACCGCAAGATGCAGCAGCGGCTGGCACGCGGCGAGGCGGCAGCCCTCGGCGAGCTCTACGACCGCTTCGCCTCCCTCGTGCACGGGCTCGCGCACCGCGTACTGGGCGACGAGGGGGCCGCCGACGGCGTCACCCGCGAGGTCTTCGCGCACGTCTGGGAACACCCGGACAGTTACGACCCGAAGCGCGGCCCGCTGCGCACCTGGGTGGCCGACCTCACCCGCCGGATGGCCGTGCAGCGGCTGCGGGCCACCGAGACCGCGGCGCTCGCCCAAGGGGCGCCCGGCTCCCCCGACGAGCTGGAGCGCAAGGTGCGACACGCCTCGGTGGCCGCCCGCGCCGACTACATCGTTCAGGCCATGCCGGCCCCGCTGCGCGCCGCCCTGGAACTGGCCTACTTCCAGCGCCGCGACTACCGCCAGACCGCGGCCGACCTCGGCGTCACCGAGGACGAGGCCCGCCGCCGGCTCCGCCTCGGCCTGCAACTGCTGTCCACGGCCCACGACGCCGGCACGCCCGGCGCACCACCGGAGTACGGGGGTGCCGCGTGAGCGACGCGGAGGGCTTCGCGTTCTGCGACGACGACCGGGACCCGCCCGGCACCGCCGACGACGAGGAGGGCCGGGTCACGGCACACGGCACGGGCGCGATGACCGGCGCCCGGATCGGACCGGAGCTGCGTGGCACGGACGCCTGGGGGGACATTCCGGTGCAAGGCGGAAGCGGTGGGGAGTTCATGGGGTCCGGGGGATCCATGGAGACAGGGGAATCCATGGAGGCCGGGGAATCCATGGAGGCCGGGGAGGCCGGGCAGCCCTGGGAGCCCACGGGTTCCGGGGAGTCCCGGCAAGGGGATTCCGGGGAAGCGTGCGGGTCCGGTGGCGGCGGCAAGGATGACTCCGGGGGTCTTGGCGGCCACGGCGGCCCCGGGGGTCCCGGTCGGCCGGGGGGCGGGGACGGCGGCTTCGGGGTGCCCGGTCCCGGGCAGCCGCCGCGGATACCCCTGCCCCGGGCGGCCGTCGAGGACAGCGGTCAGCCGCTGCCCGACCCGCCGCCGGCAGCTCAGCCGCCCGCCCTGCCGCACCCGGTACTGAAGTCGCTGCTCGGGGCGTGGGCGCTGGCCGCCTGCTCCCCGGAGGAGACCGCGGCCGTCGAGGACCACCTCGGCAGCTGCGGCACCTGCGCCGTCGAGGCACGCCGGCTGCGCGAGGCCGTCGGCCTGCTCCAGCGCCCCGAGAGCCTCGACCTCGACCCCGGCCTGCGCACCCGGGTGCTCCAGGGCTGCCTCGACCGGCGCCCGCCGCGCATCCCGGTACCGGAGTGGGCGAGGGCGTACGACGCCGAGACGGCGCGGCTGGACGCGCTGCTGCAGGACTTCGGGGACGCCGAGTGGCACGCGCCCGTGCGGTTGCGCTGGTTCGAGGCCGACGCGACCACCACTCGCCGTACCACCGTCGCCGGGGTGATCGCGCATCTGCTGGCCGTCGACGGACTGGTCGCGGTGGCGCTCGGCCTCGACGACCCGCTCGCGGACGTGTCCCCGCAGGCTCCGACGCCCGCGGAGCGGACCGAGGCGTACTGGCGCGCCTCGCGCTTCCCGCCCACCCGCTCGGTGCGCGGACCCTGGCGGGAGCAGAGCCATGAACTGGTGCGCACCGTGTCGTTCACCGGCAGCACCGCCGGCCTGCTCCAAGTGCCGTACGGGGTGGGCGAACTGCCGCTGCGGGACGCGATGCTGGACCGCGCCTTCGAGTGCTGGGTGCACGCCGGTGACATCGCCGACGCGGTGGACTACCCCTACGACCCGCCCGCACCCCGGCACTTGAACGGCATGATCGACCTGGCGGCGCGGATGCTGCCGAAGGCGCTGGCGGCGCGGCGGCAGGCGGGGCTGACCACGTCCGGCGCGACCCGCCACCTCGTGCCCGCGGGGCGGCCGGGCCGGAGCCTGCGGCTGGAGATCGAGGGCTCGGGCGGGGGTGAGTGGCTGATCCCGCTGGACTCACCGGCGGCGGTCGCCTCCGCGGAGCACGAGGTGGCCCATGTCGCCCTGGACGACGTGGAGTTCTGCCAGTTGGCGGCGGGCCACGTTTCTCCTGCGGAGGCTGCGGCGGGACAGGTGGGTGACCGCGAGGCGATCAGAGATGTGCTGCTCGCCGTCGCGGGGCTGAGCCGGATGTAGGGGGTGGGTGCGGATTCGTCGGCGGCTGCGGATCGCGGGGGCTGTCGCGCCCACGCGGCGGAGCCGCATATCGACACAGCCCCGCGCCCCCTCGGCCGGCCGGGCTGCGTTAGGCCTCAGGGGCGCGGGGAACTGCGTGGCCGGCCCACCGCTGCCCGCAGGCGCGGCAGCCCCGCCTGCCTAGGCGAAAACGACCGTCCGTCGACCGTTGAGCAGGATCCTGCGTTCCGCATGCCACTTCACGGCGCGCGCCAGCGCCTGGCATTCCACGTCCCGGCCGATCGCCACCAGCTGGTCCGGCGTGACGCCGTGGCCGACGCGCTCGACTTCCTGCTCGATGATCGGACCCTCGTCGAGGTCCGCCGTGACGTAGTGCGCGGTCGCGCCGATGAGCTTCACGCCGCGGGCGTGCGCCTGGTGGTACGGCTTGGCGCCCTTGAAGCTCGGCAGGAAGGAGTGGTGGATGTTGATGATCCGCCCGGAGAGCTGCTTGCACAGGTCGTCGGAGAGCACCTGCATGTAGCGGGCGAGGACGACCAGCTCCACCTTCTGCTCGCGAACGATCTCCAGCAGCCTGGCCTCGGCCTCCGCCTTGGTGTCCTTCGTCACCGGGATGTGGTGGAAGGGGATGTTGTAGGAGCCCACCAGCTCGGCGAAGTCGGTGTGGTTGGAGACCACCGCCACGATGTCCACCGGCAGCGCCCCGATCCGGGCGCGGAAGAGCAGGTCGTTCAGACAGTGGCCGAACTTGCTGACCATGAGGACGATGCGCATCTTCTCGTCGGCCCGGTTGATCTGCCAGTCCATGTGGAAGGAGTCACCGATCGCCGCGAAGCTGGCCCGCAGCTTGTCCACCGTCACCGGCGCCTCCGCCGAGAAGTGGACACGCATGAAGAACAGACCCGTGTCGTGGTCGCCGAACTGCTGGCTGTCCTCGATGTTGCACCCGGTCATGAACAGGTAGCTGGACACCGCGTGCACGATGCCCTTCTTGTCCGGGGAGGAGAGGGTGAGGACGTACTGGTCGGCCTCGGCGGCGGCGGGCACGGACTGATCGGTCATGCACCACAGGATCTCATGCCCGGCCCCGCGCGCGGCGGGGCTGTCCGTCACGCGGACCGGGTCAGAAGGTGCAGCACCTCCAGGGTGCGGGGCGGCGCGTCGGGTTCGTCGCCGTCGCTCGTCGCCATCCGCACATGCGCGTCCCGTGCCGCACGCACCGCCTCGGGCCACTCCGGGTGCTGCATGTAGGTCGCGACCGGGGCGTCCGGGCCGACCTGGTGCATGATCCGCAGCACGCGCAGCACAGCGGTGTCGACGAGGGCTGCCTCCTGCGAGTCACGGAAGATCGTCCCGACGTACTTCTCGGCGGACCAGTGGTCCAGCCAGGTGTCCTCGACCAGGCGGTACACGGCGTCCGTGACGTCGCCGTAGCCGTCCACGCCGGCCAGCCAGACGTCGCGCTGGAAGGCGGGGTCGGAGAGCATGTGCAGCGCGGAGCGCACATTGCTGCGCCAGCGCCACCACGGCATGTCGTTGTGTGGCATGCCGCCCATGGTGCTGGAGCGACGGCCGCGACGGGAAGACTTCTCCGAACCTTGCACGGTCATCGATCGTACGTTCCCTTTCCGGGCCGCCCTTCCGGCCCCCCGTAATTCACCTGCCCGTCACCCCCCGTTGACCATGAGTCACTCCCCGGTTGGTGATGTGGCGGAATCGTGCGTGTGCATGACCGGCAGGCGACGCACGCGAAGCACCGTCCTCCCCTTCACCACCCGGCCTCTGACCAGAGCCGCCACAGCGGCGGCGGCCACGGTGGCGTGCGCGTCGCTGACCGCCGGTTGCGGGATCATCCCCGGTGCCACGGGGGGCTCCGGGGGCGATCCCGTCACCGTCATGACCTGGGCGCCGATGGAGACCACCGCGACCAACAAGCCCGGTATGCCCGCCTTCGCCGAGGCCTACGCACGCTGGGTCAACGCCCACGGCGGCATCAACGGCCGCAAGCTCAAGGTGCTGACCTGCAACGAGCACAACGACACCGTGGCCGCCGCCAAGTGCGCCCGGCGCGCGGTCAACGAACACGCCGTCGCGGTCGTCGGATCCTACAGCCAGTACTCCGACTCCTACTTCCCGCCGCTGGAGAGCGCCGGCATCCCCTACATCGGGGGCTACGGCGTCACCACCGCCGAGTTCACCAGCCCCCTGTCGTACCCGGTCAACGGGGGCCAGCCCGTGCTGCTCGCCGGCCTCGGCCGGGAACTCGCCGCCCGCTGCGGCCGCGTGGCGCTGGTGCGCCCCGACACCATCGCGGGCGACGAACTGCCCTCGCTGCTCGACGCCGGGCTGAAGGCGGGCGGCCACGCGGACGCCGGGGACCTGGTGGCCGACGAGGACGCCACCGAGTACGAGGCGCAGTCCGAGCAGGCCCTGGAAAACGCCGCCCGGCACTCCGGGAAGAAGGGGTGCGTGGTGCCCGCGCTCGGTGACCGCACGGGCACCTTCATGGACTCCTTCCGCCGGACCCGGGCGCAGTACCCCGAGGTGGGCGCGGCCACGGTGATGGGCAGCGTCGACCAGACCGCCGTCGACGCCTCCGGCGGGAAGTCGGGGCCGTACGAGGGGTCGTACATCACCGGCTGGTACCCGGTGTCCACCGATCCGCGCTGGGACGGGATGAAGCAGGTGATCAGCGAGCAGGCGTTCACCGACAACCGCATCGATCCGGCCGACGCCGGGGTGCAGACGACGTACATCGCCTACACGGCGTTCCGCAAGGTCGTGGAGTCGCTGGGCGGCGGCGAGGTGACCGCCGACACCGTCCGGCACGCCCTGGACGACGGTGTGTCGGTCACGACGGGCGGGCTGACGCCGGCCCTGAGCTGGCCCTTCGCGGGCAAGCTCGCCCCCGTCGGCTTCCCGCGCCTGGTCAACACCGACGTCACCCTGCAGGTCGCCCGGGACGGCCGGCTCGTCGCGGCCCGCCAGGGCTTCGTCGACGTGACGGACACCCTGAAGAACGCGCACCTGAACTGAACCGTCCCGCGGCGGCCACGGCCCCGGGACGGTTCACCGCTGCCCGCTCACAGCCGACGGCTCACAGCTGGCCGGCCTGCCGCTGGGTCAGCCCGTACTGCTGCGCGATCGCGTTCCACAGCTGGGCGGCCTTCTGCTTCTGCACGCTGGCGGTGCCGCTGGCCCGGTTGCCGGCCTGGGTCTGGGGGGTGCCGGCGGCCTTGCCCTTGTGACACAGCTTCTTGTTGCCGGCGACCTGGTCGGCCCACGCCGCGTAGTGGGTGTCGGCCGACGCCGACGCCTGCCAGGCGCTCTTCAGGGCGCCGGTCAGGGCGGCGTTGTTCGGCAGCTTGTCCACCGGCACCGCCGCCAGCCGGGTCACCAGGCCGGTGCGCTGCTGGGCGGCGTCACGCAGGTTCTTCGCCGCCGGGCCCAGGTTGCGGCAGCTCTTGACGTCGGCGACCGCCGCGATCACCGCGGCACGGCTGCTGCCGCTGTCGGCGAGCAGCTTGTCCAGGGCCACCGCCTGCTCCTTCGCCGGGTCGGCGGCCGGCGCGGCGGAGGAGGGGGCGGCGCTCGTGGGGGCCGTCGCGGAGACGTTCGCCGGGGCGTCGTCCTTGGCGTCGTCGGAGCCGCCGCCCGCACCGAGCAGCGCGCCCGCGCCGATGCCGACGACGGCTATGCCGACGCCGATCGCGGCGAACAGCGGCACCCGCGAACCGGTACCGCGCCCGCCGCCGCGGCCGGCGCCGCCGTCGTCGTCCCGCGCACCGCGCCGCCCGCCGGCCGGCGGGACGTACCCGGGCTGGGGCGCGCCCGGCCGGTTGCCCACCTGGGGCAGCTGCTGGGTGGCCGCCGCGGGGGCGACGGCGGGCTCGTCGCGGAACAGCCCCGCGAACTCGGCCGGCGGCTGCCGGTCGCCGTATCCGGGTCGCGCGCCGGGCTGCGCCGTGACCGGCGGGATGTACTGGGTGGCCTGCGCGTCGGGGTCGGCGGCGGGCGGCAGCGGGCCGGAGCCGGGCTGCGGGCCCGCGTGCTGCGGGGCGCGGCCGAGGAACCGGGTGGCCTCCGCCGACGTCTCGGGCGGCAGCGCGCCGGGGCCGACGGGAGGGATGTGGCGGGTCGCCGCGTCGTCCCCGGACCGGGCGGCGACGGGCGGGATGTACTGCGTCGCCGCGTCGCCGCCACCAGCGGCCACCGGCGGCAGGTACTGGGTCGCGCCGTCGTCGGCTGGCGGGAGGGGGCCCGCGGCGGGAGGCAGAGGGGCGTTGTGCGCGGGCGGGAGGGTGTCGCCGTAACCCTCAGCGGGAGCCCCGGCAGGAGGCAGCGGCGCGCCCTGACCATGAGCGGAGACCGCCGCTCCGCCCGAGGGGAGCTGCCCGGTCGTCCCGGGCCCCGCCGGCTGGCCGCCCATGCCTGGGCCGGCCTGCTGCCCGGGCGTCCCGGGGGCGTAGCCGCCGGCGTGGGTCTGCGGGGTGCCGTAGGCGTCGTGCGGGGCGGGCGCCGGGGTGTACGGCGCCGGGGTGTACGGCGCCGGGGTGCCCTCGGCGGGCAGCGGGCCCGCGCCGCTCTGACCGGCCGGGGGCCACTGCTGAGCGCCGGACCATCCCTGGTCCGGCGCCGGGGCAGGGCCGGGCTGCTGCGGGGCGGGGCCGGGCTGCTGCTCGGGGCCCCACGGGCCACCCCAGGCCTGCCCGCCCGCAGGTGCCGCCGCGCCCTGGCCGCCGTACTGCGCGCCGGGTGCGGCGCCGGGCTGCGGGGCACCCTGATACGGCCCCGGCTGCGCACCCGCGCCCTGCTGCCCGCCGGCGTACGGGCCGCCGCCGTAGGGACCTCCCGCGTACGGTCCCCCGGCGGGATTCCCGGCGTAAGGGCCCTGCGCCGGGCCGCTCATGCCCGGCAGCACGGGCTCGCCGCCGTCGGAGGGCAGCACGATGCCTTCGCGCGCGGGCTGCGCCGAGGGCTCCTCGCCCTGTCCACTCTGCGTCACCGGGACTCCTACGAATGGGGGACCTTGGTCAATCGTCGGCTCACGCTACCGGGTCCCCGGATGCCCATGCCACGCAGTCTGAGGGAGGCACCTCCTTCCCTGTGATTCCCGTAACAAACCCGCGCTCCCGCACGCTGTACAAGGTCCGCCACGCGCCCGCGCGGCCCGTTCACGCCGCCGTCTGCAGGTCCAGCCGGGCGCCGAACTCCCTTACCACCGACTCCTCCCGGAACGGCTCCAGCCGTTGCGAGAAGTCCTCCAGGTACTCCGCGCCCCGGTTGGATCTCAGCGACTCCAGCAGTTCGACGGCCTTCAGCCCGGTCGCGCAGGCCTGTTCGATCTCCCGCTGCTGCACCTGTGCCGTGGCCAGCAGGACGTATCCGATGGCCCGGCGCCGTGCCCTGCTGACGGGATGCCCGGCCAGCGACTGCTCCGCGTACCGCGCGGCCGCCTCCGGCTGGCCCAGATCACGGTGACAGTGCGCCAACTCGTCGGCGAGATAGGCCTCGTCGAAGTGCGCGATCCACGCCGGATCGTCACCGGAGGCCGGGTCGGCCGCCTCCATGGCGCTCACCGCGCGACCGCTCGCCGCGTGCGCGGCACGCACATCGCCCAGCAGGGCGTGCCCGCGCGCCTCCGCCGCGAAGAACATCGCCTCCGCGCGCGGGGTGACGCGACCGCGCGCCCCCTCCTGCGCTGCCCGCGCCAACTGCGCGATCTCCCGCGGGTTTCCGAGCTGTGCGGCCAGGTGGCTCATGGAGGCGGCCAGCACGTATCCGCCGTAACCGCGATCGCCCGCCGCCTGCGCGAGGCGCAGCGCCTGGATGTAGTACCGCTGGGCGAGCCCGGGTTGACCGGTGTCGACGGCCATGTACCCGGCGAGTTCCGTCAAGCGGGCCACCGCGGCGAAGAGTTCACGGCCGACCGCCTCGCGGTACGACCCCGCCAGCAGCCCGGAGACGACACTGTTGAGGTAGTGCACGACGACCGGCCGCACATGCCCGCTGCCGTACTGGTGATCCAGCTCCACCAGCGCCTGCGTCATCGCGCGCACCGCGTCCACGTCGGACAGGCCCACCCGCGGGCCGGCCTGCCGTGCCACCTGGGCGTCGGGCGCCGAGATCAGCCAGTCGCGGCTCGGCTCGACCAGCGCCGAGGCGGCGACGGACGAGCCCGAGAGGAAGTCGCGCCGCCCCACGTCGCTGCGCCACAACTCGCAGACCTGCTCGATGGCTCCGAGGACCGTCGGCGAGAACTGGAGGCCGACGCCCGAGGCGAGGTTCTTGCCGTTGGCCATGCCGATCTCGTCGATCGTGACCGTACGGCCGAGTTTGCGCCCCAGCGCCTCCGCGATGATCGCCGGCGCCCGTCCCCGGGGCTGCTGTCCGCGCAGCCAGCGCGCCACCGACGTCTTGTCGTACCGCAGATCGAGTCCGTGCTCGGCGCCGCACATGTTGACCCGGCGGGCGAGCCCGGCGTTCGAGCAGCCCGCTTCCTGGATGAGCGCCTGCAGCCGTTCGTTCGGCTGCCGCGCGACGAGAGGCCTTGCGGCCATTGGCACTACCCCCTGTGGCTGCGGTGCCTGCCCGTGCACCGAGTTGACGTGTCTTCCATGGCCTTCTCCACTCGTCGAGCGAGTCGCCGGGCGGCGTGAAGATCCGGCCGTGAAGATCAATGCCCAGCGGACATACCGAAAATGCGAGGCATGGGCGGATTGCCGGGGTAACGGCGGATGCCGCCCCCACGTGGTTACCCGCTCACCACGTCGAACCTTCCGCGCGCCCCCGCCTGTGCACCCATGCGCCCCGGACGCCGAATCGATGCTCCTCCCCCGCGCGCGATGCATCCCGTAACCGGAGATGGGTGCGGGAGTTGAGTTCCACGTGGAAGAGACGATCCCGGGCACCGAAGCCGCGCAGATCCCCGAGCAGCGCGGGGAAACCCTGCTGGAAGCCGCAGTTCGCTACGCCGAGGAGCGCCACTGGGACGTGTTCCCCGGCGCCTGGCTGGAGGCCGCCGACGGGGTGCAGGTCTGCTCCTGCGGCGACCCGGTGTGCGCCGCACCCGGCGCACACCCGGCGCGCGAGGACTGGGCGACGCAGGCGACGGGCAGCGCGACGGTCGCGCGCCGGATGTGGCAGAAGCAGCCGGCCGCGTCCATTCTGCTGCCGACGGGACGCACGTTCGACGCGCTGTCCGTCCCGGAGACGGCCGGGTTCCTGGCGCTGGCGCGGATGGAGCGGATGGAGCTGACGCTCGGCCCGGTGACGCTGACCCCGGACCGGCGGATGCACTTCTTCGTGCTGCCGGGCGCGGTGGCGAAGCTTCCGGAGCTGGTGCGGAAGCTGGGCTGGTCGGTGTCCTCGCTGGACCTGGTGGCGCTCGGTGAGGGCTCCTGGGTCGCCGCGCCGCCCACGCGCCACGGCACGCGGGGTGCCGTTCAGTGGGCCCGGCGGCCCACCCCGGCCAATCGGTGGCTGCCGGATGTGGAGGAACTGGTGTCACCGCTTGCGTATGCGTGCGGGCGGGACCGCTGATCCCACCCCTCCCCTTACGGTTCTCTCATGACGGAGGGAACAGAAGGGGACCGGCCGGCCGCTGTTCGCGTGCAGGGGCTCTGGAAGCGGTTCGGGCAGCAGGTCGCCGTCGGCGGCATCGATCTGGAGCTGCCCGCGGGGCGGTTCATCGGGCTCGTCGGGCCGAACGGGGCGGGGAAGACCACCACGCTGTCCATGGTCACCGGGCTGCTGCGGCCGGATCAGGGAACCGTCGAGGTCGTCGGACACGACGTGTGGCGCGACCCCGTGCAGGTGAAGGCGCGGATCGGGGTGCTGCCGGAGGGCTTGAGGCTCTTCGAGCGGCTGTCGGGGCAGGAGTTGCTGGCGTACACGGGCAGGCTGCGCGGACTGCCCGGCGCCGAGGTCGACAAACGGGCGGGGCAACTGCTCGACGTACTCGATCTGGCGGGCAGCCGGCACAAGCTGGTCGTCGACTACTCGACCGGTATGCGCAAGAAGATCGGACTCGCGGCGGCACTGCTGCACAATCCCGAAGTCCTCTTCCTGGACGAGCCGTTCGAGGGCGTCGACCCGGTGTCCGCGCAGACCATCCGGGGCGTCCTGGAGCGCTACACCGCCTCCGGCGCGACCGTCGTCTTCTCCTCCCACGTCATGGAACTGGTGGAGTCGCTGTGCGACTGGGTGGCCGTGATGGCCGCCGGCCGGATCCGGGCGCAGGGCCCGCTCGCCGAGGTGCGCGGCGCGGCGCCCACCCTGCAGAAGGCGTTCCTGGAACTGGTCGGCGCGAGCGGCCGGGACACCGGGAGCGACCTCGACTGGCTGGGCGGCGGCGGACGATGACGAACGTGACCGCCACCGTCGTACGGCTGAAGCTGTCGCTGCTGCGCAACGGGCTGCGGCAGTCCGGGGGGCGGCGGGCCGCGTACATCGCCTCGGCCGTTCTCGCCCTGCTGTTCGCCACGCTGCAACTGCTCGGCCTGATCATGCTGCGCGGCCACGCCCACGCCGTCTCCCTGGTGGTGCTGCTGGTCGCGGTGCTGACCCTGGGGTGGGCGGTGATGCCCCTGTTCTTCCCCAGCGGGGACGAGACGCTGGACCCGACCCGGCTGGTGATGCTGCCGCTGCGGCCGCGGCCGCTGGTGCGGGCGCTGCTCGCGGCCTCACTGGTGGGCATCGGGCCGCTGTTCACGCTGCTGCTGCTCGTCGGGTCGGCGATCGCGGTGGCGCACGGGGCGGCCGCGTACGCCGTCGCCGTCGTCGCCGTACCGCTCGCGCTGCTGGTGTGCGTGGCGCTGGCGCGGGCGGTCGCGGCCGCCAACGTCCGGCTGCTGACCAGCCGCAAGGGCCGCGATCTCGCGGTACTGAGCGGCCTGGTGATCGCCGTCGGGGCGCAGGTGGTCAACTTCGGCGCGCAGCGGCTGGGCAGGGCCGGGCTGGGGCAGCTGGACCCGGCGGCGGCCGTGGTGCGCTGGCTGCCCGGGGCGTCGGCGCTCGGCGCGGTGCACTCCGCCGGCACCGGCGCGTACGGCGTCGCGGCCGGGCAGCTGCTGGTCAGCGCGGGCGGGCTGGCGGCGCTGGTCGCGGTGTGGGCGCGCACCCTGACCAAGCTGATGACCGCACCCGACGCGTCCACCCTGCAGGCCGGCGAGCCCGCCGGGCGGGAGCGCGGCTCCTCGCGGGGGCTCGCGCGGCTGCTGCCCGCCGGGCGCACCGGGACGGTCATGGGACGCAGCCTGCGCTACATCTGGCGCGATCCGAAGACCAAGGCGGCCTGGGTGACCTCGCTGGCGATCGGGCTGATCGTGCCGGTGTTCAACGCGGTGCAGGGCACCGGCTCGATCTACTTCGCGTGCTTCGCGGCCGGCATGCTCGGCATCCAGATGTACAACCAGTTCGGGCAGGACACCTCCGCCTTCTGGATGGTCGCCATGACCATCTCCTCCCCGCGCGACGCCTATGTCGAGCTGCGCGGGCGGGCGCTGGCACTGCTGACGGTGACCCTGCCGTACGCGACGCTGGTGACCGTGGTGACGACGGCCCTGCTCGGCGACTGGGGCCGGCTGCCCGAGGCGCTGGGGCTGTCGCTGGCGCTGCTCGGCGCAATGCTGGCCACGGGCGCGTGGACGTCGGCCCGCTTCCCCTACTCCATTCCGCAGGAGGGCCACAAGAACGTGGTCCCGGGGCAGACCGGCCTGGCCTGGATCGCGATCTTCGGCGGCATGGTGGCGGCGGCCCTGCTGTGCGCGCCCGTCATCGCGGCCACGATCTGGCTGAACGTCACCGGCGAGGCGGGCGACGCCGGCTGGCTGCTGCTGCCGCTGGGCGCGGTGTACGGCGCGCTGATCACCTGGCTGGGCCTGCGGCTGGCGGCGCCGCGCACGGCGGCGCGCCTGCCGGAGATCCTGACGGCGGTGAGCAAGGGGTAGCCCCGGGGGGGGGGGGGGACGCACCGCCTTCTCCGCCGGCGGGCCTACACGCCGAGCACCGATTCGAGGAACGGCTCGATCGCCGAGCGCCAGGCCTGCGGCTGGTCGTAGTGGACGAGGTGGCCGGCGTCGGCCACCTCCGCGTACTCGCCGCGCGGCAGGACCCGCACCATCTCCTGCGCCTCGGCCCGCCCCAGTTCACCGTCCAGCCCGCGCACGACGAGCGTGGGGCACCGCACCTGAGTGAGCTCCTCCCAGTGCGCGTCGTACACCCAGGTCTCGCGGGACTTGAGCATCTGCTCCGGGTCGAAGACGGGGCGCCAGCCGTCGGGGGTCTCCTGCATGACCTCGGCGTAGAACGCGCCGCGCGCCGGGTTGGGGCGCTCCACCCAGGGATCGTCCTCGCCGAACCACTTGCGGACGTCGGCGAGCGTGGCGAAGGGCAGGGGCCAGGAGCGGAACCAGTCGCCCCACTCGCGCTGCGAGGCCGCGCCCAGCGCGGAGGCCCGCATGTCGCAGATGACGAGGCCGCTCACCAGGTCGGGGCGCTTGGCGGCGAGCTGCCAGCCGGTCAGCGCGCCCATGGCGTGGCCGACGATGACGGCGGGCCCGAGGCCCAACTGCTCCAGTGCCGCCTCGGCGTCCTCGACGTACGCCTCGCGGGTGAAGGCGGCCTGCGGGGGCTTCTCGCTCCGGCCGTGCCCGCGCTGGTCGAGGGCGACGGCGCGGTGCCGCTCGGAGAGCCAGCGGGCGGTGGACGCCCAGTGCGCGGCACGGCCCATCAGGCCGTGCAGTAACAGCACGCCGGGCGCGGAGGCCGGCCCGCTCGGCTCCTGGCGGGGCGGGTCGCCCTTGGGAGCATCACCCTGGGGCGGGTCGGCCTTCGGGGGATCACCCTTGGGGGAATCACCCTTGGGAGGATCGCCGAACTCCCAGGCCGCGAGGCGTACGCCGCCCGCGCCGGTCACGTCGATACGCCGCACCATTGGATCTGGCACCCCCCACGCTCCGCGCTGTCGCTGCCGTTGCCGCCGCACCGTGTCGCTGCCCCGTCAGCCCCGGTTCGGCCTCCGTCACCCGTTCATCCGCAGACTATCGAATGGGTATTCGAAAATAGGCTTCTCCGCGGGCAACACCCCTCCTTCGAGTGACCTCGCTCAAGGAATGATCGGCGCTGCCAAGGGGAGATCTTCAACGGGAGGCGGACCGCTCGGGGAAACCGGTCCGAGGGGAATGACCCTGAGAGCTCGGGGCTCCGGGTCAGAACAGGGGAGGACAGGCCCCGGCGCCCATGGGCGCCGGGGCCCTCCCCATGAATGCGGCGCATCTTCCCGCCCCCTCGGCTGCGGACCTCCCCGCGACAGCCTCGCACGCGAGGGCGGCGCCGCGCTGCGATTGGCGAATCTCAGCACAGCACTCGACGCTCGGCGCCACCGGCACTCCTGGAGCTAACGGGGCTCGGTCCCACGCGCGCCCGAGGAGCTCAGCCCCGGCGCTGCCGGCCGGCGCCCGGCGCCGCCGGAGTCAGCGCTTGGCGACGAAGACGTGCGAGGCCACGTCGGCCGCCAGCTCGGCCGCCTCGCCGCCGCTGCCCACCAGCACCCCGCCCGCCGACTCCGTCACGCTCACGACCGAACCGGGCTGCACGCCCGCCCGGCGCAGCGTGTACATCAGCTGCGCGTCCGTCTGGATCGGCTCGCCGATACGGCGCACGACGACCGTCTTGCCCTCCGTCCCCGGGTCCAGGTCGGCCAGGGACACCATGCCCTCGTCCAGGAACGGGTCGGCGCCGTCCTTCTCGCCCAGCTCCTCCAGGCCCGGAATCGGGTTGCCGTACGGCGACTCGGTCGGGTGCCGCAGCAGCTCCAGCACCCGGCGCTCCACGGCCTCGCTCATCACGTGCTCCCAGCGGCACGCCTCGGCGTGGACCTGCTCCCACTCCAGGCCGATCACGTCGACGAGCAGACACTCGGCGAGGCGGTGCTTGCGCATCACGCGCGTGGCCAGCCGGCGACCCTCGTCGGTGAGCTCCAGATGCCGGTCGCTGGCGACGGACACCAGGCCGTCCCGCTCCATCCGGGCCACCGTCTGGCTGACCGTCGGCCCGCTCTGGTCGAGCCGCTCGGCGATCCGGGCGCGCATGGGGACCACACCTTCCTCCTCCAGCTCGAGGATGGTGCGGAGATACATCTCCGTGGTGTCGATCAGTCCGGACATACGTGCCCCTCGATGAGATCTGCCGAAGGCTCGACGGCACTTTCGGCGCGTGCGCTGGCCCTGGTGTCAATTCTGCCGGATCCCACTGACAACCGTGCCGCGTCGCCGGGACGGCCCCGCCTCCGATGCCGGTATCCGATGGACGTGTCCATGCCCGTCGCCTAGCGTTTGCCGCCATGACCAGGGACACGGGGCACACCGGACTGCGGATCGAGACGGTGACCGACGGCGACATGCTTCACGAGTGGCGCCACGTGCACAACGTGATCGTCCCGCCCGCCGCGATGACCCCCGACGAGGCCCGCGACCGGCTGGAACGCCACCGGCTCGCGAACGCCTACCTCGACGGCGTCCTCGTCGGCTGCTCCACCGTACGGCCGCCGCAGGACGGGGCGGCGACGGTCATCGCGCGCGTGCTGCCCCCGCACCGCGGACAGGGCATCGGCACCGCGCTGTACGAGGACGCACTCCGGCACGCGCGCATGCGGGGCGCCCGGACCGTCGAGACGTGCGTGCTCGCCGCCAACACCGACGGACTGCGGTTCGCGCGGGCCCGCGGTTTCGTCGAGACCGACCGCTACACCCTGGACGGCGAGAGCGACCTCTGGATCGACCTGCGGCTCGCCACGCGCGCCTAGGCTCCGCCCCTCCGCCGCGGACTCCGCTCAGCAGCCGTTCGCCGTCGGTTTTCCGCCGTACAACGATTCCTTCAATCTTGTGGGAACCCGGTGTGTGCTGCGTCACGTTCAAGTTGAATGATTGCACTGAGCGAACCGTCGCTCGGTACGTGCGGACGCAGCCTGCAGCAGGGGGTCCAGGTGAGTGCTTCCCGGCGTAGTGGGGCCACCGACGAACTCGGGCCCGGCGAGCCCGAGCCGCCCGAGCGCGACGGCGCGGATCTGCTCGCCGCGCTGCTCGACGGCATGGACGCCGCCCTGTGCGCCTTCGACGCGCACGGCGTCGTCACGCACTGGAACCGCGAGGCCGAGCGCATCCTCGGCTGGAGCGCCGCCGAAGCCGTCGGCCGGCAGGGCTTCGCCGGCTGGGCGGTGCGCAGCGCCGACGCGGAAGAGGTCGAGACGCGCCTGCTGTCGGCGATGAACGCGCCGGGGCGGCAGGTACACGAGTTCGCGCTGCTGACCAAGGACGGCGGACGCGTCCTCGTCCGCACCCAGTCCGCGGCCGTGCGCGGCCCCGACGGCAAACCCGCCGGCGTGTACTGCGCCTTCAGCGAGGTGCACGCCCAGATCGACCTGGAGCGCTCCATCGCGCTCAGCGAGGCCCTGTTCGAGGACGCCTCCTGGGGCGTCGTCCTCGTCGACGCCGACCTGCGGCCCGCCGTCGTCAACGCGCACGCCGCGCGGGCCCTCGGCACCGGCCGCACCTCCGTGCTCGGCCGGCCCCTCGGCGACCTGCTCTCCCAGGGTGTGGAAGAACTCGAGAGCGCGCTCACCCACGTCCTGGCCGAAGGCACCCCACCCGCCCCCGCCGAGATCTGGGTCGGTGTGCGCACCCCCGAGGGCGACCGGCGACGCTGCTGGCGCAGCGGCTTCGTCCGGCTCGCCAGCCCCCTCGCGGAAGAACCCGTACCGCTCGGAGTCGGCTGGCTCTTCCAGGACGTCACCGAGGCCAGACAGACCGAACAGGAAGCGTCACTGCTGCGCTTCCGCACCAACCAGCTGCACCGCGCCGCCCGCGCCGCCGCCGAGTGCGAGGACCCCGCCGAGGCCGCCACCGTCCACCTCGACTTCGCCCTCGCCGGCTTCGCCGACCACGCCCTCATCGACCGCCTCGCCGGCGGCCCCGTCGCCGACGCCGAGGCCGCCGCACCCGTCCGGCTCATCCGCGTCGCCGCCACCCCCTCCGGCGCGCCCGGCCCCAGCCGGCTCGACACACCGGCCGGCCTGCCCGTGCGCTACGGCGAAGGCCACCCGGCCCTGCAGAGCGTGGACCGCGCCGGCTCGGTGCGGGCCGCCGCCGGCGCCGTGGCAGCCGAGAAAGCGGCCGCGTGGGCGCAGGAACGGCAGTGGCCGGCGGACACCGTCCACGCCCTGTGCACCGTCCTGCGCAGCCGGGGCCGCACGCTCGGCGTGGTGACGTTCCTGCGCGGCAGCGGCCGCACCGCCTTCGAACGCTTCGACATCGCCTTCGCCGAGGACGTGGCCGCGCACATCGCGATGGCCCTGGACCTGGCGGAGGTCACGAAGAACGGCTGAGCCGCTCAGCGCCGGTAGAAGATCCGGTCCCGGTACTCGTCGAGGATCCGCCCGTTCCACTCGTGGCCGCCGTCGACGTTGCCCGAGCGCAGCAGCGGCGGCTCGACACCGCGGTCGGCGAGCGCACCCGCCGCCGTCGCCATCACGGCCTGCACCAGCGCGCTCGTGACGACCGTGGAGGCGGGCGCGAACGGCGCCGGGATCGTCTCCACGGACAACTCCGCGTCCCCGACCGCGATCTTCGAGTCCAGCACGATGTCGCAGTGGTCCTTCAGATACGTCCCCGACACGTGCCGTGACCTGGTCTGCGCCGCGTACGCCACCGACGTGACACCGATGACCTTCACACCGAGCGCGCGGGCGTTCATCGCCATCTCCACGGGCAGCGCGTTGCGCCCGGACAGCGAGATGATCACCAGCGCGTCGCCCGCCCGGACCGGCGAACTGTCCAGCACCGCGCTCGCCAGCCCGTCCACCCGCTCCAGCGCCGAACCGAGCGTCGCCGGCATGACGTCGACGCCGACCACACCGGGCACCGCCAGCAGATTCATCAGCGCCAGCCCACCGGCCCGGTAGACGACGTCCTGCGCGGCCAGCGAGGAATGCCCCGCTCCGAACGCGAACAGGTTCCCCCCGGCGGCCACGGTGTCCGCCAGCAGCACGCCGGCCGCCCGGATCCCCTCCGCCTCCTCGTCACGGACACGCTGCAGCAGCCCGATCGCGGCGTCGAAGAACTGACCGGCCAGTTTGTCGCTCATCCGCGCGGCTCCTTCGCATCCACGACCCCTACCGCGGATCACGGTGCGGTCTGGACCAGTGCGGTGTCAATACGGCCGACTCGCGATCGCTCGGCCGATGACTCCGTGCCATCGCCTTGCCGGCACGACCTAGCAGCTCGATCGGCCAGTCGTTCGAAAGATGGCGACAGTTCTCACGAAATGACGGGTCCCCGGGCGTTCGGCACACACAAGCAATCCGCGCCACCAGCGCGCCCCGCATACACATGAAGGGAGGTCACTCGCTCTCCGACCGAAAGTCATGCCGACCGGCAAGTGGGCCGGCACGTGGACCGGAAGGATCTCGGCCCGCGCCGGGGGGCAGCACAGGCTCATGACGCCGGAGGGCCGGATCAACGTCTCTCACTTGCATCTGAGGCTTCTCCAGCGCGGCGACGGCTACGCAGACAGCACACGCCTGGAAGCGTCGCGATGAACGTCGCGAAAAAACAGTTGATGTGCCGGACAGGGCTTCCTAGGGTGGTGCGCACACCGAAAGGAGGTGATCCGGTACATGTGTGAATCCCGGACGCGTGAGGTGGCTGCGGGCTAGCGGCCCGTCACCACATTCAGTGCGGTGCCTGGCCGGCACGTGACAGATGCGTGCAGCCGGCCCAATCCCGAGCAGTCACCCGACCCGCGAGTCGCCGGTACGTCCGGCCGGCTCCTCCTTGGAGGAACCAGACTCGCGGGTCGTCTGCGTTTTACGGCGGCTTTGCCGTGGGTTTTTTCACCTCGCAGTACTCTGGGCGCATGCTTTCGCTCGTTCGACGCCGCCACGTGGACTACGTCCGCGTCACGAGCATGGGCTGTCGACGCTCCCTCTGAGTCGTCCAGCCGCGTTTCTTCCGCTTTCTGCGTTTCCTCTCTTCGCCCAGGCACCCGTGCGTCTTCGCCCACCCTCAGCGGTTCGCGCGGGCTCCGTACACCCACGGACGTGTCAAATGACGTACCAGCAACTGCCGATCATCGATCTCTCCGCCGCCGACCGCGGGCCCCAGGCGCGGGCGCTGCTGCACGCACAGCTGCACAGTGCCGCCCATGATGTGGGGTTCTTCCAGCTGGTGGGGCATGGGGTGACGCAAGAGGAGACGGATCGGCTGGTGGGGGCCATGCGGCGGTTCTTCGCCCTGCCGGAGGCCGAGCGGCTGGCCATCGACAACGTGAAGTCGCCGCACTTCCGCGGTTACACGCGCACCGGGGACGAGCTGACCGGTGGGCGGCAGGACTGGCGGGACCAGCTGGACATCGGGGCGGAGCGGCCGGCGCGGGTGCCGGGGCCGGGTGAGCCGCCGTACTGGTGGCTGCAGGGGCCCAATCAGTGGCCGGCGGGGTTGCCGGAGCTGCGGGAGGCGGCGCTGGCGTGGATCGAGCGGCTCAGCGGGGTCGCGGAGCGGCTGTTGCGTGAGCTGCTCGTCTCGATCGGTGCTCCGGGCGGGTTCTACGACCCGGTCTTCGGGGAGCACGCTCATCCGCATCTGAAGCTGGTGCGCTATCCGGGCAGTGCGGGGGACGGTGCCGGTCAGGGGGTGGGCGCGCACAAGGACTACGGCTTTCTGACGCTGCTGTTGCAGGACCAGGTGGGCGGGTTGCAGGTGCAGCGGGAGGACGGGTTCTTCCGTGACGTGCCGCCGATCGAGGGGGCGTTCGTGGTGAACCTGGGTGAGCTGCTGGAGGTGGCGACGAACGGGTATCTGCTCGCCACGAATCACCGGGTGGTGTCGCCGCCCGGGGCGACCGAGCGGTTCTCGGTGCCGTTCTTCTACAACCCTCGGCTGGACGCGCGGGTGGAGCCGCTGCCGTTCCCGCACGCGGTGGTGGCGCCGGGGGTGTCGGACGATCCGGACAATCCGCTGTTCGCGGAGTACGGCTTCAATGAGCTGAAGGGCAAGCTGCGGGCGCATCCGCTGGTGGCCGAGCGGCATCACGCGGGGCTGCTGAGCCCCGCGTGATGCCGGCCGGGTGCCGAGGACGGCCTGGCCGGCCGGGTGCCGAGGTCAGTGCTGGACGCCGTTGATGTCCTCGTAGCCCTCGATCTGCTGGGGGCTGCGGGGGCCGGGGCCGACGTAGCGGGCGGAGGGGCGTACCAGGCGGCCGGTGCGCTTCTGCTCGAGGATGTGCGCGGACCAGCCGGCGGTGCGGGCGCAGGTGAACATGGAGGTGAACATGTGCGCCGGGACTTCGGCGAAGTCCAGCATGATGGCGGCCCAGAACTCGACGTTGGTCGCGAGGACGCGGTCGGGGCGGCGGTTGTGGAGTTCCTCGAGGGCGGCCTTCTCCAGGGCTTCGGCGATCTCGAAGCGGGGTGCGCCCAGTTCGCGGGCGGTGCGGCGCAGGACGCGGGCGCGGGGGTCCTCGGCGCGGTAGACGCGGTGGCCGAAGCCCATGAGGCGTTCGCCGCGGTCGAGAGCCTTCTTGACGTAGCCGACGGCGTCGCCGGTGCGTTCGATCTCTTCGATCATGCCGAGCACGCGGGAGGGGGCGCCGCCGTGGAGGGGGCCGGACATGGCGCCGACGGCGCCGGAGAGGGCGGCGGCCACGTCGGCGCCGGTGGAGGCGATGACGCGGGCGGTGAACGTGGAGGCGTTCATGCCGTGCTCGGCGGCGGAGGTCCAGTAGGCGTCGACGGCCTTGACGTGCTTGGGGTCGGGCTCGCCGCGCCAGCGGATCATGAAGCGTTCGACGACGGACTGGGCCTTGTCGATCTCGCGCTGGGGGACCATGGGCAGGCCCTGGCCGCGGGCGGACTGGGCGACGTAGGACAGGGCCATGACGGCGGCGCGGGCGAGATCGTCGCGGGCCTGGTCGACGTCGATGTCGAGGAGGGGTTTGAGGCCCCAGACGGGGGCGAGCATGGCGAGCGCGGACTGGACGTCGACGCGGATGTCGCCGGAGTGGACGGGGATGGGGAAGGGTTCGGCGGGCGGCAGGCCGGGGTTGAAGGCTCCGTCGACCAGGAGTCCCCAGACGTTGCCGAAGGAGACGTGGCCGACGAGTTCCTCGATGTCGACGCCGCGGTAGCGGAGTGCGCCGCCTTCCTTGTCCGGTTCGGCGATCTCCGTCTCGAATGCGACGACTCCTTCGAGACCGGGTACGAAGTCGGACATCAGGCGGCTCCTCGTGGTGGTGGTCGATGGTCACCCTGGTGATGCCCCGTGGGGTCGACGGTCACCCAACCGGGTTGCGGGCCAGCCTATCCCCGAGTGCCACCTTTGGGGAGATCTCGCGGCACTCAGTGCCATGGTCTGGTTTTTTCGCCGTACGGCCGGGCGGTCGATACGGCAAGATGCTCGCGTGAACGACCACGACGCCGCCTTCCTCGGTCCCTCCCCCGATCCCTCCGCCATGCGCAAGCAGTACCGCGCCGAGGGCCTGGCCGAGTGCGACCTGGCCGCCACGCCGGTGGAGCAGTTCGCGCGCTGGTTCCGGCAGGCGGCGGAGCGGGCGCATCTGTTCGAGCCGAATGCGATGGTCGTGTCCACGGCGGACGCCGAGGGGCGGCCCAGTTCCCGCACGGTGCTGCTGAAGGGGTTCGACGAAGAGGGTTTCGTCTTCTATACGAACTACGACTCGCGCAAGGCGCGTGAGCTGGCCGAGAACCCGTACGTGTCGTTGCTCTTCCCGTGGCATCCGATGGCCCGGCAGGTGATCGTGCAGGGCGTGGCCCGGCGCACCGGGAAGGAGGAGACGGCCGCGTACTTCCGTACCAGGCCGCACGGCTCGCAGCTCGGGGCGTGGGCGAGTGCGCAGTCCACGGTGATCGTCTCGCGGGCGGAGCTGGACGCGTCGTACGCGGAGCTCCAGGCACGCTACCCGGAGGGCGAGCAGGTGCCGGTGCCGCCGCACTGGGGTGGTTTCCGGGTGGCGCCGCAGACGGTGGAGTTCTGGCAGGGCCGTGAGAACCGTCTGCACGACCGCCTGCGCTACGTCGCGGAGCCGGACGGAAGCTGGCGGGTGGAGCGGCTCAGTCCCTGATGCGCCGGGTACCGCGTCGGTCGCGTTCTCAGCGCAGTGCCGTGTCCAGGAGGGATGCCCACTGGGTCACGACGCGTTCGCGGCGGGGTGTGTCGTCGGTGAGGAGGTTGGCGAGGCCGAGGCCGCGGGCCATGTCGAGGAGGCCCTGGACGGTTTCGCGGACGCCGGGGCGGGATTCGTCGGCGCCGAGCAGTTCGACCGCTATGCGGTGGGTTTCGCGGCCGACGCGGGCCTCGAGTTCGGTGACGCGGCCGCGCAGCTGGTCCTCGTTGGACGCGGCGACCCACAGGTGGAGGGCGGCGCGGAAGAGGGGGCCGGTGTAGAGGTCGACGAGGGCTTGGACGACGGCCCGGCGGTCGTCCGCGGCGGCGCCTTGCGGGAACAGGGCGCGCAGGGCGAGGGAGCGTTCTTCGGCGACGTATTCGACGGCGGCGGTGAACAGGTCCTCGCGGGTGGGGAAGTGGTGCTGGGCGGCGCCGCGGGAGACGCCGGCGCGTTCGGCGACGACGGAGACCGTGGAGCCTGCCCATCCGTGTTCGGCGAGGCAGGCCACGGCGGCTTCGAGGAGCCGCTGCCGGGTGGCCCGGCTGCGGTCCTGTTTGGGCGCGCGGTCGCGGTCCCTGGGCACGCGGTCGTCGTCCGCCGTCGTGCTCATGTGGTCACACCACCCATGCTGCGTCCCGTCTCTGGAGGAAGGCCGTCATCCCCTCCTGGGCCTGGGCGGAGGAGAACAGCCGGGCCGAGAGTGCGGTCAGGTCGGCCGCGTCCCGGTCGAATGTCTCCAGCACCCTAGTGGTGAGCAGCTGTTTCGTCTCGGCCAGGCCCTGGGGTGAGGAGCGGCGCAGGCCGTCGAGGATGGGGGTGAGGGCGTCGTCGACGTCGTCGGCGGCGGTGGTGAGCAGGCCGACGCGTACGGCTTCGGGGGCGTCGAAGCGTTCGCCGGTGAGGTAGTAGCGGGCCAGGGCGCGGGGGTCGGCGCGGGGGATCACGGAGAGGGAGATCACCGCGGGGGCGACGCCGATGCGGACCTCGGTGAAGGCGAAGGTGGAGGTGGTGGTGGCGGCCGCGAGGTCGCAGGCGGCGAGGAGTCCGAGGCCGCCGGCGCGGACGTGGCCGGTGACGCGGGCGACGACGGGTTTGCGCAGTTCGAGGATCTGGCGCAGCAGGCCGACGAGGGCGTCGGGGTGGGGTGGGTCGCGCAGGTCGGCGCCGGCGCAGAAGGTGGAGCCGGTGTGGGTGAGGACGACGGCGCGGACGTCGGGGTCCTTGGCGCAGTCGGTGAGGGCGTCGGCGAGGGCGGTGACGAGGGTCGCGGACAGGGCGTTGCGGGTGTCCGGGGAGTCGAGGCTGAGGGTCTCGATTCCCCGGGTGCGGGTGCGGCCTACGGTGGCGGTCATGGGCGCTCCCTGAGCCGGCGCCGCAGGATCTTGCCGGAGGCGGCGCGGGGCACGGTGTCGATGAAGGTGACCTTGCGGATGCGTTTGTAGGGGGCGACGCGTTCGGCGACGTACATCATGACCTCGCCGTCGGTGAGGTCGGCGGCGGTGGGCCGGCGGACCACGTGTGCGTGCGGGATCTCGTTGCCGTCGGTGTCGTGGTCGCCGGTGACGGCGGCGTCGGCGATGCCGGGGTGGGTGAGGAGCAGGGCTTCGAGTTCGGCGGGGGCGACCTGGAAGCCTTTGTACTTGATGAGTTCCTTGACCCGGTCGACGACGAACAGCCAGCCGTCCTCGTCGACGTGGCCGACGTCGCCGGTGTGCAGCCAGCCGTCGGGGTCGATCATGGCGGCGGTGGCGTCGGGGCGGCCGAGGTAGCCCTTCATGACCTGGGGGCCGCGGATGAGGATCTCGCCGGATTCGCCGGTGGTGAGGTCCTTGTCGGGGTCGTCGAGGGAGACGATGCGCATCTGGGTGCCGGCGATGAGTTTGCCGACGGTGCCGGCGGGGGCGTCCTCCATGGCGTCCAGGGGGACGACGTGGGTGCCGGGGGACAGTTCGGTCATGCCGTAGGCCTGGCCGACGGGGGGCAGTCCGAGGCGCTGGGAGCAGGCGGCGGCGAGGGCCGCGTCGAGGGGGGCGGCGGCGCTGATGAGGTACTTCAGCGACGACAGGTCGTACTGGGTGACGAGCGGGTGCTTGGCGAGGGCGAGCACGATCGGCGGGGCCACGTACAGGCCGGTGATGCGGTGGTTCTGGAGGGCGGCGAGGAACGTCTCCAGTTCGAAGCGGGGCAGGACGACGACGGTGGCGCCTTTGCGCAGGGGCGCGTTCATCAGCGCGGTGAGCCCGTAGATGTGGAAGAACGGCAGGACCGCGAGGATGCGTTCGCCGGGGCCCGTGGTGATGGCGGGCTCCAGCTGGGCGAGGTTGGTGGCGATCTGCCGGTGGGTGAGCATCACGCCCTTGGGGATGCCGGTGGTGCCCGAGGAGTAGGGCAGCGCGGCGACGTCCTCGGCCGGGTCGATCGCGACGGACGGCTCGGGGGCGGCACAGGCGAGCATGTCGATGAGGGAGCGGTGGCCGGACACCTGGTCGCACACGAAGATCTCCGCGATCCCGCCGGCGAGTTCGGCGGCCCGTTGGGCGATGCCGAGGAGGGGGGAGACGGTGATGATCCAGCGGGCGGCGCAGTCGGCGAGCTGTTTGGCGAACTCCTCGGCGGTGGAGAGCGGGTGTGCCGTGGTGACGGAGGCGCCGGCGCGGGTGGCGGCGTAGAAGGCGAGGGGGAAGAACACGGTGTTGGGGCTGTGCAGGGCGAGTACGTCGCCCTTGCGTACCCCGGCCTCGGCGAGCGCGGCGGCGATGCGCCGGTGGAAGCGGTCCACCTGCTCGTAGGTGAGGGTGGTGCCGTCGGTGCCGTCGACGAGTGCGGGGGTGTCCGCGAACTCGGCGGCCCGGCCGAGCACGGCCTCGTGAATGGGAAGGTCTACGGGCTGGACGTCTGCGTACTCGCTGCGGAACACGGTTCCTCCAGTGCGGTCGCCTAGTACGACTTGGGCAGGCCCAGGGTCTGGTGGGAGACGTAGTTCAGAATCATCTCCCGGCTCACGGGGGCAATACGAGCCACACGCGCCGCCGTTATCAACCGGGCGAGGCCGAACTCACGGGTGAGGCCGTTGCCGCCGAGGGTGTGCACCGCTTGGTCGACGGCCTTCACGCAGGCTTCCCCGGCCGCGTACTTCGCCATGTTGGCGGCCTCGCCGGCCCCCACGTCGTCCCCCGCGTCGTAGAGGTGGGCGGCCTTCTGCATCATCAGCCGGGCCAGTTCGAGGTCGATGTGGGCCTGGGCGAGGGGGTGGGCGATGGCCTGGTGGGCGCCGATGGGGGTGTTCCACACCGTGCGGTCGCGGGCGTACTCGACGGCCTTGGCGAGGGCGTGGCGTCCCATGCCGATCGCGAACGCGGCCGTCATGATCCGCTCCGGGTTCAGTCCGGCGAACAGTTGCAGCAGTCCGGCGTCCTCGTCGCCGACGAGGGCGTCGGCGGGCAGTCGCACCTCGTCCAGGACCAGCTCGAACTGCTTCTCGGTGGCGTTCAGTTCCATGTCGATCAGGCGGCGGGAGAAGCCGGGGGCGTCGCGCGGCACGATGAACAGGCAGGGCTTGAGGCGGCCCGTACGGGCGTCCTCGGTGCGGCCGACGATGAGGGTGGCGTCGGCGATGTCCACGCCGGAGACGAACACCTTGCGGCCGGTCAGCAGCCAGTCGCCGCTGTCGCCGTCGCGGCGGGCGGTGGTGGTGATGCGGTGGCTGTTGGAGCCGGCGTCGGGCTCGGTGATGCCGAAGGCCATCAGGCGGGAACCGTCCGCCAGCGCGGGCAGCCACTCCTGCTTCTGGGCCTCGGTGCCGAAGCGGGCGATGACCGTGCCGCAGATCGCCGGGGAGACGATCATCATGAGCAGGGGGTTTCCGGCAGCGCCGAGTTCTTCGAGGACGAGGGAGAGTTCGGTGATTCCGCCCCCGCCGCCTCCGTAGGTCTGCGGGAGGTTGACGCCGATGTAGCCGAGTTTGGCGGCGTCTTGCCATACGTTCGCGGAGTCTTGGTGGGCTTTGGCGAACGCCGCGACTGCCTCGCGGAGGGCCTTGTGTTCTTCGGGTTCGATGAGGGTGGTCATTGTCGTCCTCCGGGTCCGGGTTGTATGGGGTTGCTCGCGCAGTCCCCCGCGCCCCTTACGGGGCGCCCTGCTCCACGACGGCCAGGAGCGTGCCGACCTCCACTTGCTGTCCCTCCGTCACGGGGAGGGCCGTCAAGGTCCCCGTGATCGGTGCGGAAATGCGGTGTTGCATCTTCATCGCTTCGAGCCAGACCAGCGGTTCTCCCGCCTGGACACTCGATCCGGTGATGAGACCGTCCGCGATCTTGACGACCGTGCCCGGCATCGGTGCGAGCAGGGATCCCGGGGCGTGCTGGTCGGCCGGGTCGGGGAAGCGGGGCAGGGCGGTGAGATGGGTGCCGTTCACCCACACCTTGTCGCCGTGGCGGGCGACGTCGAACGTGCGCCGTACGCCGTCCGCCTCCAGCACCACGCGGGTGGGTTCCGCGCGCACCACGCGCACCCCGTCCGCCTCGGCGGCCAGCCCGTCGCGGGTGTGCCGGTAGCGGACCTCGTGCTCGTCTCCCGCGAGGGCGTACCGCTTGACCTGGGGCTGGGAGGGCAGGTTGCGCCAGCCGCCGAAGCGGGAGCGGCCGCAGGCGGCGGCGAGGGCGGCGGCCAGCGGGGCGAGCGGGTCGTGGGCCGGTGCGGTCAGCTCCCCGAGATGGCGGTCGTAGAAGCCGGTGTCCATGCGGGCGGACGTGAACTCCTCGTGCCGCAGCGAGCGGACGAGCAGGTCGCGGTTGGTGGCCGGGCCGTGCACGAGCGTGCGCTCCAGCGCGCCGGCGAGGGCGCGGACCGCCTCCGCGCGCGTGGGGGCGTGCGCGACGACCTTGGCGATCATCGGGTCGTAGTGGACGCCGATCTCGTCGCCGTCGGTGAAGCCGGTGTCCAGGCGGACGCCGTCGGGGACGGCGAGGCGGTGCAGGGTGCCGGTCTGCGGAGCCCAGTCGCGGGCGGGGTCCTCGGCGTAGAGGCGGGCCTCGATCGCGTGGCCACGCGCGCGTGGGGGCTCCCCGGCGAGGGCGTGGCCCTCCGCGACGCGGATCTGCTCGGCGACCAGGTCGAGCCCGAAGACCTCCTCGGTGACGGGGTGTTCGACCTGGAGGCGGGTGTTCATCTCCAGGAAGTGCGCGCGGCCGTCGGCGACGAGGAACTCGACGGTGCCGGCGCCGGTGTAGGAGACGGCGCGCGCGGCGCGTACGGCCAGTGTGTACAGCTCCTCCGTGAGTGCCTGGGGAAGGCCCGGGGCGGGCGCTTCCTCGATCACCTTCTGGTGGCGGCGCTGAAGGGAGCAGTCGCGGGTGCCGAGCGGCCACACCGTGCCGTGGGTGTCGGCGAGGATCTGCACCTCGACGTGGCGGCCGTTCTCCAGGTAGGGCTCGACGAAGACCTCGCCGTCCCCGAACGCGCTCGCCGCCTCGGCTCGCGCGCCCTCCAGCGCGCCCTGGAGCTCCTCCAGGCGGCGCACGATCCGCATGCCGCGCCCGCCGCCGCCCGCGGCGGCCTTCACCAGCACCGGCAGGTCGGCCTCCGTCACCTCGCCGAGCGGCTCGAGCCCCATGAGCTGCTTGGCACGCGTCTTGGACGCCATCGCCTCGATGGCCTCCGGCGGCGGCCCGATCCAGGTGAGGCCGGCGTCGAGGACGGCACGGGCGAAGTCGGCGTTCTCCGACAGGAAGCCGTAGCCCGGGTGCACGGCGTCCGCGCCGGCGGCGAGCGCGGCCTTCACGATCAGGTCGCCGCGCAGATACGTCTCGGCGGGTGCCGCGCCCGGCAGCCGTACCGTCGTGTCCGCCACGCGCGCGTGGAGCGCGTTCTCGTCGGCGTCGGAGTGGACGGCGACGGTCCGGATGCCGAGCCGGCGGCAGGTGCGGAAGATCCGGCAGGCGATCTCGCCCCGGTTGGCGACGAGCAGGGTCTGGATCATGTTCCTCACATCCGGAAGACGCCGAAGCCGCCGCGCGCGCCCTCCACGGGCGCGGTGTGCAGGGCGGACAGGCACAGGCCGAGGACGGTGCGGGTGTCGCGCGGATCGATGACGCCGTCGTCGTAGAGCCGCCCGGACAGGAACATCGGCAGCGACTCGGACTCGATCTGCTGCTCCACCAGGGCGCGCAGTCCGGCGTCCGCCTCCTCGTCGTACGGCTGTCCCTTGGCGACGGCGGACTGGCGGGCGACGATCGACAGGACGCCCGCGAGCTGCTGCGGGCCCATGACGGCGGACTTGGCGCTCGGCCAGGCGAACAGGAAGCGCGGGTCGTAGGCCCGTCCGCACATGCCGTAGTGCCCGGCGCCGTAGGAGGCGCCCATCAGGACCGACAGGTGCGGCACCTTGGAGTTGGACACCGCGTTGATCATCATCGCGCCGTGCTTGATGATCCCGCCCTGCTCGTATTCCTTTCCGACCATGTAGCCGGTGGTGTTGTGCAGGAACAGCAGCGGGATGTCGCGCTGGTTGGCGAGCTGGATGAACTGGGCGGCCTTCTGCGACTCGGGGCTGAACAGGACGCCCTGGGCGTTGGCCAGGATCCCGACGGGATAGCCGTGCAGGGCCGCCCAGCCGGTGACCAGGCTGGTCCCGTACAGCGGCTTGAACTCGTCGAAGTCGGAGCCGTCCACGATCCGGGCGATGACCTCGCGCGGGTCGAACGGGGTCTTCAGATCGCCGGGGACGATGCCCAGCAGTTCCTCGGCGTCGTACTTGGGCGGCTCGGCAGGCCCCGGGTCCGGGTGTGCCTTGCGGTGGTTGAGGCGGGCGACCACGCGCCGTGCCTGCCGCAGGGCGTCGGGTTCGTCGACGGCGAAGTAGTCGGCGAGGCCCGACACGCGCGCGTGCATCTCGGCGCCGCCCAGCGACTCGTCGTCGCTCTCCTCGCCGGTCGCCATCTTCACCAGCGGTGGCCCGCCGAGGAACACCTTCGCGCGCTCCTTGACCATGATCACGTGGTCGGACATGCCGGGGATGTACGCGCCGCCGGCCGTGGAGTTGCCGAAGACGACGGCGATCGTCGGGATGCCGGCCGCCGACAGCCGGGTCAGGTCGCGGAAGATCGCGCCGCCCGGAATGAAGATCTCCTTCTGCGAGGGCAGGTCGGCGCCGCCGGACTCGACCAGGCTGATGCAGGGCAGCCGGTTGGCGAGGGCGATGTCGTTGGCGCGCAGGGCCTTCTTCAGCGACCAGGGGTTGGATGCGCCGCCGCGCACGGTCGGGTCGTTGGCGGTGATCAGGCACTCCACGCCCTCGACCACGCCGATCCCGGTGACCAGGGACGCGCCGACGGTGTAGTCGCTGCCCCAGGCGGCCAGCGGGGACAGCTCCAGGAAGGGCGTGTCCGGGTCGAGCAGCAGCTCGATGCGCTCGCGGGCGAGCAGCTTGCCGCGCCCGCGGTGCCGTGCGACGTACTTCTCGCCGCCGCCCGCGAGCGCCTTGGCGTGCTCGGCGTCGAGCGTGGCGAGCTTGGCGAGCATGGCCTCGCGGTTGGCCCGGTGCTCGGGGCTCTTCGCATCCAGTGCGGAGGGCAGAACCGTCACAGCACGGCCTCCGGGAGATCGACGGACGGGTCGGCGGTCAGGTCGGCGAACAAATCGGTGGGCAGATCAGCGGGCAGATCGGCGGGCAGGTCGGTGGTCACAGCAGGGCCTCCGGTATGTCGAGGTGGCGGGAGCGCAGCCATTCGCCCAGGGCCTTGGCCTGCGGGTCGAAGCGGTGCTGGGCGGCGACGCCGGCGCCGAGCAGGCCCTCGACGACGAAGTTCAGGGCGCGCAGGTGGGGCAGGACGTGCCGGGTGACGGGCAGGTCCGCGCTCTCGGGGATCAGCTGCCGCAACCGGTCGGCGGTCAGTTCGTGCGCCAGCCATCGCCAGGCCGCCTCCGAGCGCACCCACACCCCGACGTTCGCGTCCCCGCCCTTGTCGCCGCTGCGGGCCCCGGCGACCAGCCCCAGCGGCGCCCGCCGCACCGGGCCCGCGGGCAGGGGCTCGGGAAGGTCCGGTTCCGCGACCGCCTCCAGTACGGCCGTCTCCCCCGGCGCGGGTACGGGCACGCGCCGCCCGTCGTCCAGCACCGCCACGTGCTCGACGGCGTCCTGTGCCACGTACGCCGCCTCGAACACCCCGTAGGGAGCGCCCTTCCCGGGGGGCGCGAGCACATGGAAGCCGGGGTAGCTGGCCAGCGCCAGCTCCACCGCCGCCCCGCTCAGCGCCCGTCCCACGACCCGCTGGTCGGCGTCGCGGACGACGAGCCGCAGCAGGGCGCTCGCGCTCTCCTCGGTGTCCGCGTCGGGCCGGTCGGTGCGGACGAGTTCCCAACGGACGTCGTCGGGCGGCGACTTGGCCAGCGCCCCGGAGAGCTGCTCGCGCACCAGGGCCGCCTTGGCCTCGATGTCCAGACCGGTCAGCACGAAGACGACCTCGTTGCGGAAACCGCCGAGTTTGTTGACGCCGACCTTGAGCGCGGGCGGCGGCGCCTCCCCGCGCACCCCCTCGATCCGCACCCGGTCGGGCCCGTCCTGGCGCAGTCGTACGGTGTCCAGCCGGGTGGTGACGTCGGGTCCCGCGTACCGGGCACCCGCAGTCTCGTACAGCAGTTGCGCGGTGACCGTGCCGACGTCGACGAAGCCGCCGGTGCCGGGGTGCTTGGTGATGACGCTGCTGCCGTCGGCGTGGATCTCGGCGAGCGGGAAGCCGGGGCGGCGCACATCGCGGCCGCCGTCGCGGAAGAAGGCGTAGTTGCCGCCGGTGGCCTGCGCCCCGCACTCCAGGACGTGCCCGGCGACGACCGCGCCCGCGAGCCGGTCGTACTCGTGCGGCTGCCATCCGAAGCGGGCCGCCGCCGGACCGGTGACGAGCGCCGCGTCCGTCACGCGCCCGGTGATCACGATGTCGGCGCCCGCGCGCAGGCAGGCGGTGATGCCGTGGCCGCCGAGGTAGGCGTGTGCGGCGAGGCTGCCGGGGTGGTGCGCGGTGCGGTCGTCGCCCTCGACGTGTGCCACGCGCACCGGGATCCCGAGCCGGCCGGCGAGCGCGCGGACGGCGTCGGCGAGGCCGGCGGGGTTCAGGCCGCCCGCGTTGGCGACGATCTTCACGTCCCGCTCGTGGGCGAGGCCCAGGCATTCCTCCAGCTGGCGCAGGAAGGTGCGGGCGTATCCGGCGGCGGGGTCCTTCAGCCGGTCGCGGCCGAGGATCAGCATGGTCAGCTCGGCGAGGTAGTCGCCGGTGAGGACGTCGAGGTCGCCGCCGGTGAGCATCTCGCGCATCGCGTCGAAGCGGTCGCCGTAGAAGCCCGAGGCGTTGCCGATGCGCAGCACGCCGCTCATATTCCCGACGCCCTCTCCCGGGGCGCGCGCCCGCTCATTGCGCCTCCCCCGTCGCCGGGCGGCCTGCGCCGGGCGGTCCCGCGAAGGCCTGGGCGATGTCGAGCCAGGCGTCGGCGTCGGGGCCTTCGGCGCGCAGGGCGAGGTCGGCGCGGTGGGCGCGCTGGGTGACCAGCAGGCAGAAGTCGAGGGCGGGGCCGGTGACGCGCTGTGGGGCGTCCTCGGGGCCGTAGGTCCACAGGTCGCCGGAGGGGGCGCGCAGTTCGAGGCGGAACTCGCCGGCGGGTACGGGCAGCCCGCGCACGCCGAAGGCGAAGTCCCGAGTGCGCACGCCGAGCCGGGCCACGTGCCGGAGCCGGTCGGTGGGCCGGCGCCGCACTCCGAGCGCGTCGGCCACGTCCTGGCCGTGCGCCCAGGTCTCCATCAGCCGTGCGGAGGCCATCGAGGCGGCGGCCATCGGCGGCCCGTACCAGGGGAACCGCGCTCCGGGCGGGGCAGCGCGCAACGCCTTGTCGAGCGCGGTACGGCCTTCGCGCCAGCGTTGCAGGAGGGCGTCCGGCGGGAGGGCGGCGCCTTCCTCGGCGCCCTCGTCGACGAAGGTGTCCGGCGCGGCCAGGGCCTGCTCCACCAGGGCGTGGAAGCCGACCTCGTCCGTGACGGCGCACAGGGCCGAACGGTCGGTCCAGGCGAGGTGGGCGATCTGGTGGGCGACGGTCCAGCCGGGCGCCGGGGTGGGCAGTGCCCACTGCTCCGGGCTCAATCGCGCCACCAGGGCGTCGAGTTCGTCGCTTTCGTCACGCAGGTCGTCGATCACGGGCGTCGGATCTGACATGGGGCGAGCATGGCAGCGGACCATGAAACAATCAAGCACGCTTGCATGATTTTTTGAGCCCTCTCCCCCATGCGGCTTTGCGCCCTCTCCGTCAGCGGCCGGAAGCCGCCGCCCCCGGGGAAAATCGCGCGCGTTTCCCGCCCACGTGCCCCTACCGTCGGCCCCGATGAATCACGCAGACGAAAACGACACAGACGGTTACTTCGGAGAATCGGTCGCGGCCACCTACGACGAGTCGTCCGCGGAGATGTTCGACCCGGCGCGGGTGGAACCCGCCGTCGAGGTCCTGGCCGAGCTGGCGGGTGGCGGCCGGGCACTGGAGCTGGGCATCGGCACCGGGCGGATCGCCCTGCCGCTGGCCCGCCGCGGGGTCGAGGTGCACGGCATCGACCTGTCCCGGGCGATGGTGGACCGGCTGCGGGCCAAGCCGGGCGGCGACACGATCGGCGTGACGATCGGGGACTTCGCCACCACGACGGTGGAGGGCACCTTCTCGCTCGCCTACCTGGTCTTCAACACGATCAACAACCTCACCTCGCAGGACGCCCAGGTGGACTGCTTCCGCAACGCCGCCGCCCATCTGGAGCCGGGCGGCTGCTTCGTCGTGGAGGTGGTGGTGCCCGACCTGCGCCGGCTGCCGCCGGGGCAGACCGCGGTGCCGTTCCGGGTGGACGGCTCACGGCTGGGCTTCGACCTGTACGACGTGGCGACGCAGTCGATGAGCTCGCACCACGTGACGGTGCGCGGGGACGGGACCAGCTCGTACTTCTCGCTGCCGTTCCGGTATGTGTGGCCCGCGGAACTGGACCTGATGGCCCGGCTCGCGGGGCTGCGGCCGCGCGCCCGCTGGGACGGCTGGGACCGGTCACCCTTCACCAGCGAGAGCCGGCAGCACGTGTCGGTGTGGGAGAAGCCGGCCGGCTGACCGGCTCACCCGCGGTAAGGCCGCCTACGCGTTCCGGGCGGTCCTCCTGCGCCCCACCTGGGTCCGCACCGCGCCCATGCTCGCGGCGATGACGAGCGCGATGGCGACGGCCTCGATCGGGGAGAGGGCCTGGCCGAGGATCAGGAAGCCGGCCGTCGCGGCGATGGCGGGCTCCAGGCTCATCAGGATGGCGAAGGTGGGGGCGGGCAGGCGGCGCAGCGCCAGCAGCTCGAGGGTGTAGGGGAGCACGGAGGAGAGCAGCGCGACCGCCGCGCCGAGCCCGAAGGTCACCGGGTCGAGCAGTCGCGTGCCCGCCTCGGCGATGCCCAGAGGCAGGAACAGGACCGCGCCGACGGCCATGGCCAGCGCGAGCCCGTCGGCCTGCGGGAAGCGGCGCCCGGTGCGCGCGCTGAAGGTGATGTACGTCGCCCACATCGCGCCCGCCCCGAGTGCGAACGCGACGCCCACCGGGTCGAGGTCGCCGAACCCGCCACCGCTGAGCAGGAAGACGCCGCCGAGCGCCAGGCCGGCCCAGACGAGGTTGAGAGCACGCCGGGAGGTCAGCACCGACAGGGCGAGCGGGCCCAGGACCTCCAGGGTGACCGCGGGGCCCAGCGGGATGCGCGCGACGGCCTCGTAGAACAGGCCGTTCATACCGGCCATCGCGATGCCGAAGGCCACCACCGTGCCCCAGTCGGCGCGGGAGTGGCCGCGCAGCCGGGGCCGGCAGACCAGCAGCAGCATTACGGCCGCGACCAGCAACCGCAGCGACACCACGCCGAGGGCGCCCGCCCGCGGCATCAGCGTCACCGCGAGGGCGCCGCCGAACTGCACCGAGATGCCCCCGGCGAGCACCAGGCCGACGGGGCCGAGCGAGTCGATACGGCGGGGCTGCGCGGCGGCTGCCGCGGCGGCGGGGGCGGCCTCGGGGGTCGTCGCGGTGGCGGCGGACGTCACCGAGGCGGAGGGAGCGGTGTCGGGGCGGGTCACGGGCGGTCCAGGTGCTTGTCGCGGAGGGCTCCATCAGTGTTCACTACGATGGACTGTTAAGTCCATTCTAATGGACTCCGTCAGGGGCGTGAAGCCCTCTTGCCACTGTCCCGGAGGGACGGATTCCTGTCCAGCGCTGCCGCCAGCACCTCCGCCAGGTGCCGGCCCCGCACCCCGCCCAGCTGCTCCAGCTGTGTCCGGCAGGAGAACCCGTCCGCCAGGACCACCGCCCCCTGTGGCGCCTGCCGCACCGACGGCAGCAGCTGCTCCTCCGCGCACGCCGCCGACACCTCGTAGTGGCCGCGCTCGAATCCGAAGTTCCCGGCGAGCCCGCAGCAGCCGCCGCTCAGCTCGCCCGTCAGCCCCGCCGCCGCGCGCAGCCGGCGATCGGCCGCGTCACCCAGGACCGCGTGCTGGTGGCAGTGGGTCTGGCCGGTCACCGGGCGGTCCAGGACGGGCGGCGCCCAGTCGGGGGCGTATCTCTCCAGGGCCTCCGCGAAGGTCACCACCCGCTTGGCCAGCCGGGCCGCCCGGGGATCGTCGTGCAGCAGCTCGGGCAGGTCGCCGCGCAGGGCGGCGGCGCAGCTCGGCTCCAGCACCACGACCGGCGCGTCCGTCTCCAGCACCGGCGCCATCAGCTCCAGCGTCCGCCGCAGCACCGCGCGCGCTCGGTCCAGCTGGCCGGTGGAGACATAGGTCAGCCCGCAGCACACCCGGCTCCGGCGGGCCGTCAGCAGCGCGGCCGCCGAGCGCGACCGTGCGTCCCCCACGGGCCGCCCGCGCATCCGCAGGGTGGGCGGCAGCACCACCCGCAGCCCGGCCGCCTCCAGCACCCGCACCGCCGCCCGGCCGACCGTGGGCGAGAGGTGCTCGGTGAAGGTGTCCGGCCACAGCACGACCAGGTCGCCGCCCCCGGTGCGCTGCGGCCGCCCGCGCCACCACCGGCTGAGCGTCTGCCGGGCCACCCGCGGTATCTCCCGCTCGGCCGCGATGCCGCCCAGTCGCTTGCCCACCCGGGCCAGCGGCCGCACCGACGCCAGGGCGTTCACCGCACCCGCCGCGCGCAGTGACGCGACCCAGCTCAGCCACTGCGGCAGCCGGCCCATCGCGTAGTGCGATGCGGGCCGGCGCCGGCCGGCGTAGTGGTGGTGCAGGAACTCCGCCTTGTAGGTGGCCATGTCGACGCCCACGGGGCAGTCGGAGCGGCAGCCCTTGCAGGACAGACACAGGTCCAGCGCCTCGCGGACCTCCGTCGACCGCCAGCCGTCGGTGACCACCTCCCCGGCGAGCATCTCGTGCAGCAGCCGGGCCCGTCCGCGCGTGGAGTGCTCCTCCTCCCCCGTCACCCGGAACGACGGGCACATCACGGCCGGCCCGGACACCGTCGCCGTACGGCACTTGGCGACGCCGACGCAGCGGCGGATCGCCGCGGAGAAGTCGCCGCCGTCGGCCGGGTAGCCGAAGGCCACGTCCACGGGTTCGCGGGGCAGCACCGAGAAGCGCAGACCGGCGTCCAGCGGGGCCGGGCGGACCAGCATGCCGGGGTTGAGCAGGTCGTCGGGGTCCCACAGCGCCTTCGCCCGCTCGAACACCCTCACCATCTGCGCGCCGTACATCACCGGCAGCAGCTCCGCGCGTGCCTGCCCGTCGCCGTGCTCCCCGGACAGCGAGCCGCCGTGCGCGACCACCAGATGGGCCAGTTCCTCGGAGAAGCGGCGGAAGCGGCCGATGCCCGCCTCGGTGAGCAGGTCGAAGTCGATGCGGACATGGATGCAGCCGTCCCCGAAGTGCCCGTAGGGCGTGCCGCGCAGTCCATGGGCCGACAGCAGCGCGCGGAAGTCCCTCAGATAGGCCCCCAGCCGGGCCGGCGGGACGGCGCAGTCCTCCCAGCCGGGCCACGCCTCCGAGCCGTCCGGCATCCGGGTCGCCGTGCCGCTCGCGTCCTCCCGGACGCGCCACAGCGCCCGCTGTCCGGCCGGATCGGTCACCACCAGCGCGTCGAGCACGTCCGCCGCGCGCACGATCGCCTCCGCACGCGCCCGGGCCTCCTGAGGCGACCCGCCGCCCGTCTCCACGAACAGCCACGCCCCGCCCCGTGGCAGCCCCGCCGGGGAGCGCACCAGGTCGGCGGCCATGCCCTCCACGGTCAGCGGCCCGTGCGGGAGCAGGTCGGCGGCGGCCTCGGCGGCGGCGCTCTCGTCCGGATACCCCAGCACGGCCAGCGCCCGGGCGCGCGGTGCCTCAACCAGCCGTACGACCGCCTCGGTGAGCACGCCCCAGGTGCCCTCGCTGCCGCAGAAGGCGCGGGCCACGTCCGCGCCCTTCTCCGGCAGCAGCGCGTCCAGCGCGTACCCGGAGATGCGGCGGGGCAGCTGCGGGAAGCCGGTCCGCAGCCGCGCCAGCTCGCCGTCCACCAGCTCCCGCAGACCGTCCGGGGCGCCCGCCCAGCCCTGCCCGAGCCGCAGCCGCCGGCCACGCGCGGTGACCACGTCCAGCTCGCGCACGCTGTCCGCGGTGGTCCCCCAGGCGACCGAGTGAGAGCCGCAGGAGTTGTTGCCGATCATCCCGCCGAGCGTGCAGCGGCTGTGGGTGGAGGGGTCCGGGCCGAAGCGCAGCCCGTGCGGCGCTGCGGCTTCCTGAAGCCGGTCCAGCACGAGCCCGGGCTGCACGACCGCCGTCCGTGTGTCCGCGTCCAGCTCCAGCAGCCGGTTCATGTGACGGGTGAAGTCGAGGACCACGCCGGTGCCCGTCGCCTGCCCCGCGATCGACGTGCCCCCGCCTCTGGCGACCACCGGCACACCGTGACCTCGGCAGATCTCCAGCGCGGCGGCCACGTCGTCGGCGTCCCGGGGCGCGACGACGCCGAGCGGGACGCGCCGGTAGTTGGACGCGTCCATGGTCACGAGCGCCCGGGCGGTCGCGTCGAAGCCGACCTCGCCCCGGACGGCCGCCCGCAGCTCGGCCCGCAGCGTCTGAAGCCCTGCCAGATCCGTCATGCGTCCAGGATGCATCCGATCACTGACAGTCACCGATACTTTTCCACAGCGGCACCCCTCCAGTCGTACAACCTCACAAGTCCACCGCTTGGCGATCTTGTCTCATCGGACGGACACGTTTCCGTCCGGTTTCGCCCAGCCGATACCCTCCGACTCGTGGCCGACATCCAGATTCCCGCTGACATCAAGCCCGCCGACGGACGTTTCGGCGCGGGTCCCTCCAAGGTGCGGACCGAGGCGCTGGACGCCCTCGCCGCCACCGGTGCCTCCCTCCTCGGCACCTCCCACCGCCAGGCGCCCGTGAAGAACCTGGTCGGCAAGGTGCGTGAGGGCATCTCCGAGCTGTTCCAGCTGCCCGACGGCTATGAGGTCATCCTGGGCAACGGCGGCTCCACCGCGTTCTGGGACATCGCGACCCACGGTCTGATCGAGAACAAGTCGCAGCACCTCAGCTTCGGCGAGTTCAGCTCGAAGTTCGCCAAGGCGGCCAAGCTGGCCCCGTGGCTGGCCGAGCCGACCGTCATGTCCGCCGACCCGGGCACCCACCCCGAGGCGCAGGCCGAGGCCGGCGTGGACGTGTACGCGTTCACCCACAACGAGACCTCGACCGGTGTCGCCATGCCGATCCAGCGTGTCGCCGGCGCCGACGAGGGCTCGCTCGTCCTGGTCGACGCCACCTCCGGCGCGGGCGGCCTGCCCGTCGACATCGCCGAGACCGACGTCTACTACTTCGCGCCGCAGAAGTCCTTCGCCTCCGACGGCGGCCTGTGGATCGGTGTCTTCTCGCCCGCCGCGATCGAGCGCGCCGAGCGTGTCCACGCCTCCGGCCGCCACGTCCCGGAGTTCTTCTCCCTGCCGACGGCGATCGACAACTCCCGCAAGAACCAGACGTACAACACCCCGGCGCTCGCCACGCTCTTCCTGCTGAACCAGCAGCTGGAGTGGTTCAACGGCCAGGGCGGCCTGGACTGGGCGGTGCGCCGCACGGCCACCTCCGCGCGCACCCTGTACGGCTGGGCGGAGGACGTGAAGTTCGCGACGCCGTTCGTCACCGACCCGGCCAAGCGCTCGCAGGTCATCGGCACGATCGACTTCACCGACGAGGTCGACGCGGCGGCCGTCGCCAAGGTGCTGCGCGCCAACGGCATCGTCGACACCGAGCCCTACCGCAAGCTCGGCCGCAACCAGCTGCGCGTCGCGATGTTCCCGGCGATCGACCCGGCGGACATCGAGGCGCTCACGAAGTGCGTCGACTACGTGATCGAGAAGCTCTGATCGCAGTCGTCCGACGACGGGGGGCGCCCGGCACCGGCCGGGCGCCCCTCGCGCGTGTCACGCCGCAGTACAGCTCACGCTCGGCACTCCGGCGCCCCCGGGTGCGCCGCCGAAGCCGAAGCCTGCCGAACCGCCCGCCGGCACCGACCCGTTGTGGGCGGCGTTGACGGCGGTCACCGTCCGGCCGCTCTGGGTCGCGGTGGCGTTCCAGATGTTCGTGATCTGCTGGGCCCCGGGGAAGGTCCAGGTCACCTTCCAGGAGGACAGCGCGGTGGTTCCCGTGTTGGTCACCTTCACCTCGGCGTTGAAGCCGCTGCCCCAGTCGTCGGTGACGGTGTAGGTGGCGCTGCACGCGCGCGTACTGCCGCCTCCGTCACCACCCCCGCCCCCGCCGCCGCCCGTGCCCGTGCTCGGGAAGAGCGGCGCCTTGATGCCCGCGAGGTAGCCGTCCTTGACGGTGTCGACGGTGGTCCAGTCGCTGTTGAGGATGCCACCGGTGTCACCGGAGTTGGGGTTCAGGGACCAGAAGGTCCAGTGGAAGGAGTCGGCGCCGTACGCCGACGTGGGGCGCAGGTAGTCCGCGAGGGCGGCCAGCCACTTCTGGTCGACCGGCGACTGGAGGGTGGTGCCGAACTCCCCGACCCACACAGGGGCGATGTTCTGCTTGAAGATGTAGCCCCAGTACCTGTCCCAGACACCGGGCATGTTGGCCGGGAACGACGGGTCGCCGAACCAGCTCTGCTGGGCGACGCTGGTGGCGTAGTCGTGGGCCGAGTACACGACCCGGTTCGCCACGTCGAGCTGCACCGGGTACTGGGCGACGCCCATGAGGTTGCCGCCCCACCAGCCGGAGACGCCGTTGTGGGTCTGTACACCCTCGACGAAGACCAGCAGGTCGGGGTTGGCGGTCAGGACCGCGTTCCCGGCGCGCTGCGCGGCCAGCCGCCAGTCCTTCGTCGTGTCGCCGCAGCCCCAGCAGGCGGGATCGTGGGGCTCGTTGTGCAGGTCGATGCCGATGACCGTGCTCTGGCCCCGGTAACGTCCGGCGAGCGCCTTGAGGTCGGTGATCCAGGTCGACTCGGGCACCGAGGCGGTGTACCAGAGCGCGCTCTGTCCGGCGGAGTCGGGCCGGTGCCGGTCGAGGATCACCTTGAGCCCGTCCTGCCCGGCGTAGGAGACGATCTTGTCGAGGACCTGGAGCGAGGTGAGGCCCTGGAGATCGGCGTTCATGCCGCCGGAGACGTTGATGCTGTCCGGCATGGTGCCGCTCTTGAGGATGTCGTCGCTGTAGGGGATCCGCAGGGTGTTGTAGCCCAGCGACCTGACCTGGTCGATCACGCTCTTGTAGTCGCGAGACCACAGGCCGTGGACGACATGGTTGCTCGTCTCGAAGCCGAACCAGTTGATGCCGGCGATACGGACCGGATGCCCGGCCGCGTCCAGGATCTGCCGCCCGCTGGTGTGCCAGTAACCGGCGCCGGGGGCGTCGGCGGCGTGCGCGGTGTGCGCACCGGCCAGCGGGAGCAGAAGCGCGGCCGCGGCGGCGCAGAGCGCTCTTCGTAAAGTGCGGAACATGGGCTGCTTCCTCTCGGGGGCTGACGGGGGGCGAGCGATTGGGAGCGCTCCCACGCACACACCAGGAAAGGACGCTTACATGTACGCGTCAAGCCTGCGGACGTGACCGTGTGAAGAGCCCGAAGCCATGGAAGGGGTGGCCGGAAACAGCCCCCGCGGGAGACGCGCGTCAGCCGCGCCGGAACAGCCGCCGCAGCCCGAACACGGCGAGACAGACGGCGCCCACGGCCAGGGCGCCGGTCGTCAGGCTGACGCTCCGCCCGTCCCCGCCCCCCTTGGCCGCCGCGGAAGGGCCGTGGCCCGCACCGGAGTCGGCGGAACCGCCGGGGGCGTCCTGGGCGACGACCTCGCTCCCGGCGCCCTCGCTGCTGTAGAGCAGCTTCTTGCCGTCGGCGGAGTAGGTGACGCCCTCGCCCTGCCGTTGCAGGGGCACGTCCAGCCGGCCGGTCTTCTCGATCTTCCCGCCGTTGAAGTCGTAGGCGATACCGCCGAAGTAGCCGCGTACGACGAGGCGTTCGCCGTCCGGGGAGAAGGCGGCGTCGGTCGCCCACAGGTCGACGGGCGCGACGGGCCGGAAGAGATTGCTCCCGGAGGCGGACAGTTTCGCCGGGCCCTCGAAGAGATGCCCGCCGTCCTCGTGCTTGTCGATGATGTAGACGCGGCCGGTCTTCGGGTGGACGACCAGCGACTCTGCGTCGCGCGGGCCGCCCTCGTACTTCACGACGTACTGCGTCGCCTTGACGGTCTGGTCCTTCAGCTCCTTCGGCTCCGGCAGCCGGTAGATCCACACGTACGGCCAGCGGCCGCCGAAGTTGTCGCCGATGTCGCCGACGTAGATCTCGTTGCCGGGACCGATGGAGATGGCCTCGACGTCGCGGGGCGAGCCGATGCCCTTGAGGGTGAGCCGGGCGACGGTACGACCCGTGGAGCCGTCCACGGCGTACAGGTACGGGCCGTCGTCGCTGTCGTTGTGCGTCCAGTAGATCCCGGGGTGCAGCCGGGAGGCGGCGAGGCCGCTGGACTCCGTGATGCGCGGGTCCTGGAGGGTGAACCCCTGGTCACCGTCGGCGGCGGAGGCGGGCGCGGCGAGCGCACCCACGAGCAGGACCCCGGCGAGCAGGGCGAACGGTCGGCGCATGCCCTCCAGCCTGCCATCCCGCCGCGCGGAGCGTGATCCGTGGCCGGTTTCACACAGCGCGCCGGGGGTCGGCCGGGTGCGGATCGTCCATGATGAGCGGATGCTCAGGTTCATGCCCGTCGGTGACTCCCAGACGATCGGCAGCGCGGGTGAACACACGTGGCGTTACCGCATGTGGCAGCACCTGTGCGCGACGTTCGGCGGCCCCTTCGAGATCGTCGGCCCGCGCGAGACGCTGTACGACCAGCACGCCGGCGCGCCCGTGTCGTACGCCTACGCCGACCCGGAGTTCCCCCGCGCCCACCTGGCCGGCTGGGGCGAGGGCTGGCTGCACATGGCTCCGCTGATCGAGGACGCGGTGCGCGACCACCGGGCCGACGTCCTGCTCGTGGCGCTGGGCCTGATCGATCTCGGCTTCTACACCAACGCCGAGCAGACCGCCGAGAACGTGGCCGCCTTCGTCCAGGGGGCGCGGGCCGCCAACCGCCGGGTACGGATGGTGGTGCTGCCGGTGATCCCCAATGTGCGGGCCACGGCGGACGAGCCCTTCGCGGCGGAGGTCGCCCGTTTCAACGAGCTGCTGGGCAAGGCCGTCGCCGACCTGGACGCCCCCGGCTCACCCCTGCTCCTCGCCTCACCCCCGGCGGACTACGACCTCCGCACCGACACCTACGACGGGACGCACCCGAGCGCGAGCGGCGAGCGGAAGATCGCGGGCGCGTTCGCGGAGGCCATGTGGCAGGCGTGGGGGGTCGGCGGGCCGTACTGCCCGTGACACGGTGACCGTGCGTATCGTTGTACTGCGCGGCTGTGCCTGTCCGTGGCGCAGCCGGGGAGGAGCGCCACGATGACCGTCATCGAAGACAGGATCGAGATGGCCGACGCCGACGCGAACACCATCAGTCTGGACCAGTGGTTCGAGCGGCTTGAGCGCATGCCCGTCCCCGAGGGATACAGGGTCGAGATCGTCGGGGGCAACATTCACATGACGCCGCAGCGCAGCACGCACTGGGAGGTCATCCGCGGGTTCCTTTGGGCCATCGATGACCGGTTCGGCAGGGATGCCAGGGTGTTCTCGGATGTCCGTATCGACTTCCCGGGCTACCAGAACGGCTTCTGCCCGGACGTCGCCCTGCTCAAAGAGTCGGCGAAGAAGGACGACACAGGTCACTGGAGGTACCAGGACGTCGAGTTCGTCGCCGAGGTCATTTCCGAAGGGACCGCGCAGAACGACTACGGTCCCAAGATGCGGGCGTACGCGGCAGCCGAGGTCCCTCTCTACATCGTCGCCGACCCCTACCAGGGCCGCTGCTACGTCTACACCGACCCCAAGGACGGTGACTACCAGACGCGGACGCCCTTCGACTTCGGCGAGGACGTCGACCTCACCGGCACGGTCATCGACCTCGTCCTCAAGACCGACGGCTTCCCCCGCGACTGACGACACCCTCCACCACCTCCCGCAGCAGATCCCCCGCGACGAACGGCGCCTTCCGTGAGGGCGCCGAGCGCCATGACAGCGGCCAGGTCATGCCGCTCAGCGCGGGTACGCCGACATACGCGAGCGTGCCGTGACATCGCGTCAACGCCCGTACGCCCGGCGGCCAGCGGAACTGCGTCGCGGTTTGCGGCGGCAACAGGAAGTACAGGTTCCGGTCGCCGGCGACCTCGCGGACGATCGGGCCCGCGTCGAAGTCCGCGCACACCATCAACTCCGTTGCGACGCGCTCGCCCTGATCACCGCTGATCCGTACGGCGTCGAAGTGCACGCCGGCGTGACGCAGGGCGTGTCCGGAGGCGGGGATCCAGGTCGGGATCCAGGGGGCGTCGATTCTCTCGTTCATACAGCAAAGGGTGGCGGGTCGTCACATACTGTGACCAGGGGTTCGCAAGGTCCGTGCGGGGCTGTGCACTTGGGGAGGCGGTTGTGCACTTCGGTGAGCGGGGGTCCACAGCCTTTGGCAGTTTGCTTCGGTTCTATCGGGAAAAGGCCGGGATGACCCAGGAGAGCCTCGGCAAGCAGGTCGGCTACTCCAAGTCGCAAGTGGCCATGGTGGAGCGCGGCCAGCGATTGCCCAGAGGCCGGTTCGTGGAAGTCGCGGACCGCGTGCTCGGTGCACAAGGTGCACTCTGGCCGTGGCGGAGACGGAGTTCTCGGGAGCTGCGCACACGCCGTGGACGGAGGATTACCTGGAGGGACGACGAGGAGGATCGAGAAGCAGGTGGCCTCGCGTGTGAGCCGCCAGCAACTGTTCGAGCGCAAGCCGCCGCCACACGTCAGCTACGTGCTCGAAGAGAGCACGCTGGAACGGCCGTTGGGCGGCGCCGCTACGCTCAAGGCGCAGCTGCACCACATCCTCGCCATCGGTCGGCTCCGCCACGTGGAGATCCAGGTCATGCCACACGCGCGTGAGGTGCACGCCGGCCTCAACGGAAGCATGATCCTCCTGGAGACGGAGGAACGTCGGCACCTCGCCTACATCGAAGGACATCGCGGCGGCTACTTCGTGAGCGAACAGCCCGACCTGGCCGACCTGTTCGGCAAATATGGCACGCTGCGAGCGCAGGCCCTCCGCCTGGACCGCCTTCCTCGGCAGCCCCTTGCTTCGAGCGCACTTCAAGCCGTTGGCTGGGTAGCCATGAAGTACACGCAGCTCGGACGCACCGGACTCAAGGTCAGCCGACTCGTTCTCGGCACGATGAATTTCGGTCCCCAGACCGACGAACCCGACAGCCACGCCATCATGGACGCGGCGCTGGACGCGGGCATCAACTTCTTCGACACCGCCAACGTCTACGGCTGGGGCGAGAACAAGGGCCGTACCGAAAGCATCATCGGCAACTGGTTCGCCAAGGGCGAGGGACGGCGCGAGAAGGTCGTCCTCGCCACCAAGGTGTACGGCAACATGGCCACCGACGGCGGTGACCCCTGGCCGAACCACGACAAGCTCTCGGCCGTGAACATCCGGCGGGCCGTGGACGCGAGCCTGAAGCGGCTCCGGACGGACCACATCGACGTCTACCAGTTCCACCACATCGACCGGGACACCCCGTTCGAGGAGATCTGGCAGGCCATCGACGTCCTGATCCAGCAGGGCAAGATCCTCTACGTCGGCTCCTCGAACTTCCCCGGCTACAAGATCGCGCAGGCCAACGAGATCGCCGCCCGGCGCGGCGGGACGATCGGCCTGGTCAGCGAGCAGTGCCTGTACAACCTGGCCGAGCGCCGCGCCGAGATGGAGGTCATCCCGGCAGCGCAGGACTACGGCCTCGGCGTCATCCCGTGGTCGCCGCTGCACGGCGGTCTGCTGGGCGGCGTGATCAAGAAGGAGGTGGAGGGCGGACGCCGGGCCTCCGGACGCGCGGCGGACACCCTCAAGGACCCGGCCTCCCGCGCCCAGATCCAGTCCTACGAGGACCTGGTCGACAAGCACGGCCTGGAGCCGGGCGAGGTCGCGCTGGCCTGGCTGCTGACCCGCCCCGGCGTCACCGGCCCGATCGTCGGTCCGCGCACCGCGCAGCAGCTGGAGTCGGCGATCAGGGCGGCCGAGCTGGAGCTGAGCGAGGAACTGCTGACCGGGCTGGACGAGATCTTCCCGGGTCCGGGTCCGTCGCCGGAGGCGTTCGCCTGGTAGCAGGCGAACGCCGCCGTACGGCAGGCGTGCGTGGCGGCGGTCGGCTACTTTCCGACCGCCGCCACGATCACCACCACGAACATCAGCACGAGCACGCCGGCCATGATCCGGTTACGGGTCTTCGGGTCCACGGCGTCGAGCCTAGCCGGACACGCCGAGTGACCACCGTTCGACCGCCTCGTACCGGGGCTGCTCACCCGGGACGCCCGAGCGCGGCAGGCTGCTGCGCATGAGCACCAGCTCGCCGACCGTCCAGCGCGGGGAGGCGAACTCGTGCAGGGCCGCCACACAGGGCCGTACGTCCACGGGCCCCCGGCTCCTGGCCACCGTCAGGTGGGCCTTGTAGCGGCGGTGGTCCCCCATCTCGACGCCCGCCTTGCGACCGGCCGCCTCGGCGCGGTCCGCCAGCAGCCGCAGGGCCTCCACGTCGCCGTCCGCCCCGGTCCACAGCGCCTTGCCGTGCCCGAACTGGCCGCCGCTCCGCAGGGCGATCTCGAAGGGGGCGGTGCGGTGGGCGGCGCGCGCCAGCCGCTCCGACAGCTCGGGTATGACGTCGTCGCCGACCTCGCCGTAGAAGGCGAGGGTGAAGTGCCAGCCGGGCCGTCCGGTCCAGCGCAACCCGTCCGCGCCGGGCAGCCTCTTCAGGGCGTCGACCTCGGCGGCGAGTCCCCGGGTGACGTCGTCGGGCGGCAGGACGGCGGCGAAGAGTCTCATGGGGCCAGTGTGCCTCGGGCATGCACACGCCCGAGCGTGTCCCGGTCACCGTGCGTATCGTTGTACTGCGCGGCTGCATGCGACCAGGCGGCAGTGGGGAGGAGCGGCACGGTGACTGTTCTTGAAGACAGGATCGAGATGGCCGACAGCAGCGGCGAACTCACCCTCGACATGATGTTCGAGTGGCTGGAGAAGATGCCCGTCCCCGAGGGATACAAGGTTGAGATCGTCGGGGGGCACATCTTCATGTCACCGCAGCGGCAGAGTCACTGGGAGATCATCGCGGCCGTCTACGACCAGCTGCGCGCGAAGTACCCCCGCAGCAGGCTTGCCTCGGATGTGCGGATCGACTTCCCCGGTCGTCTGAACGGCTTCGCCTGCGATCTGGCCGCGATGGCCGACAACGCGGCAACGGACGACAAGGGCCGCTGGCGCCACGAGGACGTCGAGTTCGTGGCCGAGGTCATCTCCAAGGACACGGCGGCCAACGACTACGGGCCGAAGAAGGACGCCTACGCCGAGGCCGAAGTGCCGGTGTATCTGATCGTGGACCCGTACACCGCGCAGTGGCACCTCCACACCCTGCCGAAGGACGGCGAGTACCACGCCGTCGTCAGCTTCGGTTTCGGCGACGGCATCGACCTCACCGACACCCTCGTGGGCCTGGTGCTCAGGACCGACGAGTTCCCCCGCGACTGAGCCCAGGCCCCCGGAGGGCTATGCCGCCGTAGCCAGCTCCTCGCGCCGCTCGCGCGGGACGAAGCGGACGTGCGGGTGGCCGTGGTTCCAGCCGACCGACAGGCGCAGGCCGCCCGCCCGGGCCAGGGCGAGGGCGATGCCGGCCGCCGCCACCGCGGAGATCGCGCCGCCGGCCGCGAGGCCGGCGCGGACGCCGTAGGTGTCGGTGACCCAGCCGGCGATGGGCGCGCCGATCGGCGTGCCGCCCATGAACACCATCATGTACAGCGCCATCACGCGGCCCCGCATGGCCGGGTCGGTGCTCATCTGGACGCTGGTGTTGGCGGTGACGTTGACCGTCATGCCGAACATGCCGATCGGGGCCATCAGCAGGGCGAACAGCCACAGCGACGGCGCTGCCGCGGCCACCGTCTCCAGGACGCCGAACATCAGCGCCGCCCCGATCAGCACCCGCAGCCGGGACGTGCCGCGGCGGGCCGCGAGCAGGGCGCCGGCGAGGGACCCGACCGCCATGACGGTGTTGAAGAGGCTGTAGGAGCCGGCCCCGGCGTGGAAGACGTCGTCGGCGAAGGCCGACAGGTACACCGGGAAGTTGAAGCCGAAGGTGCCGATGAACCCGACCAGCGCGATCGTCCAGATCAGCTCGGGCCGGCCGGCGACATAGCGCAGGCCCTCGCGCAGCTGGCCCTTGCCGCGCGGCGCGCGCTCGACGACGTGCAGTTCACGGGCGCGCATCAGCAGCAGCGAGCCGATGGTGAAGGCGAAGGAGAGGCCGTTGAAGAGGAAGGCGTAGCCCGTGCCCACACCGGTGATCATCAGGCCGCCGACGGCGGGGCCGACCAGGCGGGCGGACTGGAAGTTCGCGGAGTTCAGGCTGACCGCGTTCTGCAGCTGGGCGGGGCCGACCATCTCGGAGACGAAGGACTGGCGGGCCGGGTTGTCGACGACCGTGGCGAGGCCGACCAGGAACGCGGCGACGTAGACGTGCCAGACCTGGACGTGCCCGGTGAGGGTGAGGGCGGCCAGCGCGAGTCCGGTGACGCCCATCGCGGCCTGGGTGAACAGCAGCGTGCGGCGCTTGGGCAGCCGGTCGACGAGGACGCCGCCGTAGAGGCCGAAGAGCAGCATCGGCAGGAACTGCAGCGCGGTGGTGACGCCGACGGCGGTCGCGGAGCCGGTGAGGCTGAGCACCAGCCAGTCCTGCGCGATGCGCTGCATCCAGGTGCCGGTGTTGGAGACGACCTGGCCCAGGAAGAAGAGGCGGTAGTTCCTGATCTTCAGCGAGCTGAACATCGAGGACGTGCGGGGGTAGTGGGTGGTCTTCGGTGCGGGGGCGGAAGGTGTTCCGGATCCCGTACTCAAAAGCGTTCGCCTCCTCGGGTGGTGCGCTTACAGATGTGCGAGCTTCTCCAGCACGGGGGCGGCGGCGCGCAGCGTGGCCCACTCGTCCTCGTCGAGGTTGTCGACCAGGGCGGCCAGGAAGGCGTTGCGCTTGGCGCGGCTCTCGGCGAGCATCACCTCGGCCTGCTCGGTCTTGGTGACGACCTTCTGGCGCCGGTCCTCGGGGTGCGGCTCCAGCCGGACCAGCCCCTTGGCCTCCAGCAGCGCGACGATGCGGGTCATCGACGGCGGCTGGACGTGCTCCTTGCGGGCCAGCTCGCCCGGGGTGGCGCTCCCGCACAGGGAGAGGGTGCCCAGCACCGACATCTCGGTGGGGCTCAGTGACTCGTCGACCCGCTGGTGCTTGAGCCGACGGGACAACCGCATCACGGCGGAGCGCAGGGAGTTCACGGCGGCAGCATCGTCGCCATGGGTGAGGTCCGGCATGTCCTTAGCGTAACTCATTACTCTGGCTAACAACTGCCGGACGCGCCCAGATATGCCCGTGACTCCGGTCACTGATGCGCTGGATCACTCATATGGGTGATCCGGGAGCGGAACGAGACGCACTGGCCGGAATGCTGAGGCGAACCTCGTGTGCATGGGGACCAGCGTGCTCAGCCTGCGGATAGACGGGGAGCTGCTCGAGAGGCTCCGACACCATGCGGCAAAAAGAGGAATGAGCGTCCAGGACTATGTCGTCCGGACGCTCATTCGCGATGACTTCGACGAGCGGTTCCAGGCCGCCGTCGAGGAGACGGAGAAGTTCTACGGGCTGACGTAGATCCCGGGGATCATGTCCGCCCGACCGATGCGGCTCAGGTCAGACCCAGGGCCGGCATCAGGTAGTAGAAGGCGAAGACCGCCGAGACGACGTACATCGCCACCGGCACCTCCTTGGCGCGGCCGGCCGCCAGCCGCAGGGCCGTGAACGTCACGAAGCCCATACCGATGCCGTTGGTGATCGAGTACGTGAACGGCATCATCAGCATCGTCACGAAGGCCGGGATCGCGATCGTGTAGTCGGCCCAGTCGATCTCCTTGATCGAGCCGGCCAGGATCAGGAAGCCGACGGCGACCAGCGCCGGGGTGGCCGCCTGGGACGGCACCATCGTGGCGATCGGCGTGAGGAACAGCGCCACGGCGAACAGCCCGCCGGTGACCACGTTCGCGAGGCCGGTGCGCGCGCCCTCGCCGACACCGGCCGTGGACTCCACGAAGCAGGTGGTGGCCGACGACGAGCTCGCGCCACCGGCGGCGACGGCGATGCCGTCGACGAAGAGGACCTTGTTGATGCCGGGCATGTGGCCCTTGGCGTCGGTCAGCTTGGCCTCGTCGGAGACGCCCATGATCGTGCCCATCGCGTCGAAGAAGCACGACAGCAGGACCGTGAAGACGAACAGGACGCCGGTCAGCACGCCGACCTTGTCGAAGCCGCCGAACAGGCTGACCTTGCCGACCAGCCCGAAGTCGGGGGTGGCGACCGGGTTGCCGGGCCACTTCGGGGTGGTCAGGCCCCAGCTCGGCACCTTGGCGACCGCCTCGATGATCATCGCGATGATCGTCATGACGACGATCGAGACCAGGATGGCGCCGGGCGTCTTGCGGACGATCAGCGCGAGCGTGAGCAGCACGCCGAGGACGAAGACGAGGACCGGCCAGCCGTTGAGGTGACCGGTGGCGCCCAGCTGGAGCGGGACGGTGGTGTGCGCGGCGTCCGGGATGCGGGAGACGAAGCCGGAGTCGACCAGGCCGATCAGCATGATGAACAGGCCGATACCGATCGAGATCGCCTTGCGCAGGCCGTACGGGACGGCCGTCATCACGCGCTCGCGCAGACCGGTGGCGACGAGGAGCATCACCACGAAGCCGGCGAGGACGACCATGCCCATCGCGTCCGGCCAGGACATACGCGGGGCGAGCTGGAGGGCGACGACGGAGTTCACGCCGAGTCCGGCGGCGAGCGCGATCGGCACGTTGCCGATGACGCCCATCAGCAGCGTGGTGAAGGCGGCGGTGAGGGCGGTGGCGGTGACCAGCTGGCCGTTGTCCAGCTGATGGCCGTACATGTCCTTCGCGCTGCCCAGGATGATCGGGTTGAGCACGATGATGTAGGCCATCGCGAAGAAGGTGGCCAGACCACCCCGGACCTCGCGCGCCAGGGTGCTGCCACGCTCCGAGATCTTGAAGTAGCGGTCGAGGGCGCCGTAGGCGGGCGCCTTGCCCGGCTGCTCGGGCGCGGGGACCTTGGCAGGTGCCGAGGTGGACATTTGTGGGTTCCTACGACTAGAAAGGGACACAGACAAACGGTTTCAGTATGAACATATGAGTTCCATGATTGCCATCTCCGCGCGTAGACCGAAACGGCTCGTAAGCTGTGCGTCATGGCGAAGTGGACCCCGCAGCACGAGGCGCCGGAACCCCTCGAGGGCCCGGTCGTAGCGACCATCACCGGCGGCACGATCCTGTGGTTCGTCCTCTTCCTGGCCCAGCTGCCCTTCTACGGCTGGTACGACGACCACGGGCACACCTGGTGGCTGTGGACCTGCCTGGCCGGCGGCGGCCTCGGCCTGATCGGCATCTGGTACGTCCGCAAGCGCGACGCGGCGCTCAAGCGGGCGGCGGCCCGGCAGGAGAACGCCCTCGACGGCTGACGCCCGGGGTGCCCCCGGGAGGGCTGCCGCAGGGTGATGCCCGAGGGGTGAACGCCCGCGTCCCCACGTACCGTCGAATGCATGACGCACATCGACGCGGGCGCCGAACTCGACCCTGCGCACCCCGTGCCGGTGCCGTCCGTCCCGCCGACCGGGCTGACCGGCGCCCAGGTCGCCGAGCGGACGGCGCGCGGTCAGGTCAACGACGTGCCGGTGCGCTCCAGCCGCTCGCTGCCCGAGATCGTCCGCGCGAACGTCTTCACCCGGTTCAACGCGATCATCGGCGTGCTGTGGCTGATCATGCTGTTCGTCGCCCCCATCCAGGACAGCCTGTTCGGCTTCGTCATCCTCGCCAACACGGGCATCGGCATCGTCCAGGAGTGGCGGGCGAAGAAGACCCTCGACTCGCTCGCCGTGATCGGCGAGGTGCGGCCCACCGTGCGGCGCGACGGCACGGCCGTCGAGATCAGCACCTCGGACATCGTGCTCGACGACCTGCTGGAGATCGGCCCCGGCGACAAGGTCGTGGTCGACGGGGTGTGCGTGGAGGCCGAGGGGCTGGAGATCGACGAGTCGCTGCTCACCGGGGAGGCCGACCCGGTCGTCAAACACCCCGGCGACGCGGTGATGTCCGGCAGCTTCGTCGTCGCGGGCGGCGGCGCCTTCCAGGCCACCCGGGTCGGCCGCGAGGCGTACGCCGCGCAGCTCGCGGAGGAGGCCTCCCGGTTCACGCTCGTCCACTCCGAGCTGCGCACCGGCATCTCCACGATCCTCAAGTACGTCACCTGGATGATGGTGCCCACCGCGATCGGCCTCGTGATCAGCCAGCTCGTGGTCAAGCAGCACGGCGTCAAGAACTCCATCGCCCGCACGGTCGGCGGCATCGTGCCCATGGTCCCCGAGGGCCTGGTGCTGCTGACCTCCGTCGCCTTCGCGATCGGGGTGATCCGGCTGGGCCGCAAGCAGTGCCTGGTGCAGGAACTGCCCGCGATCGAGGGCCTCGCCCGCGTCGACACCGTGTGCCTCGACAAGACCGGCACCCTCACCGAGGGCGGCATGGACGTCACCGGGCTGCGCCTGCTCAACGGCTACGACGAGGCCCACGTCCGCCAGGTGCTCGGCGCGCTCGGCGAGTCCGACCCACGGCCCAACGCCAGCCTGAAGGCGATCATCGACGCCTACCCGCACACCGAGGAGTGGCGCTGCACCGAGTCGCTGCCCTTTTCCTCCGTCCGCAAGTACAGCGGCGCCACCTTCAGCGAGAGCGGCGGCGACTCCAGCACCTGGCTGCTGGGCGCGCCGGACGTGCTGCTCGCCGACGACGACCCGGCGCTCGCCGAGACCGGGCGGCTCAACGAGGACGGGCTGCGGGTGCTGCTGCTCGCCCGCGCCGCCCGCGGCCTGGACGACGCCCGGGTCGCGCAGGGCGCCCACCCCGCCGCCCTGGTCGTCCTGGAGCAGCGGCTGCGGCCCGACGCCGCCGACACCCTGCACTACTTCGCCGAGCAGAACGTGCGCGCCAAGGTGATCTCCGGCGACAACGCGGTCTCCGTCGGCGCGGTCGCCGCCAAGCTGGGGCTCAAGGGCACGGCGGTGGACGCACGGCGGCTGCCCGACGGGCGGGAGGAGATGGCCCGGGAACTGGACGAGGGCACGGTGTTCGGCCGGGTCACCCCGCAGCAGAAGCGGGACATGGTCGGGGCCCTGCAGTCCCGCGGGCACACCGTCGCGATGACCGGCGACGGCGTCAACGACGTCCTCGCGCTCAAGGACGCCGACATCGGTGTCTCCATGGGCTCCGGCTCGGAGGCCACCCGCGCGGTCGCGCAGATTGTGCTGCTGAACAACAGCTTCGCCACCCTGCCGTCGGTGGTCGCGGAGGGCCGGCGGGTCATCGGCAACATCACCCGGGTGGCGACGCTGTTCCTGGTGAAGACGGTGTACTCGGTGCTGCTGGCGATCCTCGTGGTGTGCTGGCAGGTGGAGTACCCGTTCCTGCCGCGCCACCTGACCCTGCTGTCCACGCTGACCATCGGCGTGCCCGCCTTCTTCCTCGCCCTCGCGCCCAACAAGGAACGGGCCCGCCCGCACTTCGTGCGCCGCGTGATGCGGTACGCGATCCCGGGCGGGCTGGTGGCGGGGGCGGCGACCTTCGTGACGTATCTGCTGGCCCGGCACCACTACACGGGCCCGGGCTCGCTGAGCGCGGAGACCAGCGCGGCGACACTGACTCTGTTCCTGGTCTCGATGTGGGTCCTGGCGATCATCGCCCGCCCGTACACCTGGTGGCGGGTGGCGCTCGTCGCGGCGATGGGCGCCGCCTTTCTGGTGGTGCTGGTGGTGCCGTGGCTCCAGCGCTTCTTCGCGCTGAAGCTGGTGGGCATGCGGATGCCGTGGACGGCGGTGGCGGTCGCGGTGGCGGGATCGGCGGTGCTGGAGGTGTCCTGGCGCTGGGTGGGGCGGAGGTTCCCGGCCTAGGGGTGTCCGGCGGACCACGCAGGTCCGCCGGACCGGCCCAGGGCCGTCCCTGCCCCCAGGTCAGTCGAACCAGCGGTCCCGGGCCAGTTCCGCCGTCCGTGACGGGTCCTCCAGCAGGGCCGCCACCTCGAAGCGGCGGGGCCACTGGCCCGCCGCCCAGGCCAGGCCCGCGGCCACGCCCTCCAGGGTTGCCGCGTGCAGCACACCGTCGTCGGTCAGACGCCAGTCGATCTCCACACCGTCCACGACGAGTTCGTCGTGCTCGACGTACGCCTCGGGGGTGCGCGGGCCGAGCAGCACCCGCACCGGCTCCGGTACGTCGTGCTCGGTGCCCTCGGACGTGACCTCGCCGGTGACGGACTCGCTCAGCCGCCGCACCTGGAACAGCTCCGCCAGATCGGGCGCCCGGGTGGGCCGCACCGGAAGCAGCGGCACGCCCTCGGTGAAGGGCAGCAGGTCGGGCGAGTCGACGACCACCGCGTCGGCGGCGTCCACGACCCGCACCTCGCCGTCGACGACCGCGCGCAGCTCGTCCGGCAGCGTGACCCGGTCGGGGTCCAGCTCGGCCAGCGCCCCGTACAGGCCGTGCAGTTGGGCAGCGGTGACGTGCCGGTCGGGGTCGGCGAGGCGGTCGAGGAGTTCGGACGCGCCGCCCGGCTCGTCCAGCAGGGCCGCCACCGACGTCCGCACGCCCAGCGCGCGCAGCACCTGCTCGTCGTCGAAGCCGGTGGCGTCGGCCTCGTCGTACACGCCGCGCAGCAGCGGGTCGCCACCCGCCGCGAGCAGGCCGGCGGGGCGGCGGCCGTCGAGCACCGGGTGCCCGCGCAGCCACCAGGCGGTGTACGGCCGTACGACCTCGTGGGTGCCGTCGGGCAGCAGGATCCGCACCGGCTGCACGAGGGCGTCCCGCAGCGGCGGGCGCGCCAGCATCGCGAGCGCCTGCGGCCAGGCGTCGTCGTCGACCAGGTCCAGGTCGCGCACGGCGACGATCTCCGTGGCGACCGGCGGGACGGGCGTGTCGGGGAAACGGTCGAGGACGTCCTCGCACCACACGTCGACGGCGTCCAGCAGGCCGGGGTCGTCGGGCTCGGCGTACTCGCCCTCACGCGGCTCGAGTTCGTCCGGATCGAGGACCACGTCGGTGGCGCGGACCAGGGCGAAGGCGGCCAGCACCCCGCAGGCGGCGAGGGGTTCCTCTCCCCACCTGGCGGCCAGGTCGGCGTCCACGGTCGCGAGTTCACCCTCCCGCATGACCTGGTGGAAGGCGCTGCCGGGGAAGACCAGTTCACCCGCGGGGGCGAGTTCGCCGTCCTCGTCGGGCAGCGCTAGCGCGCCCAGCCACGGCTCCTCGCCGGGTTCCAGACCCGCGTCCCGCACCAGGGCGAGGACGGTGTCGGCCAGTTCCTCGGCGTCCAGCCCGTCCTCGTCCCAGGACCCGCCGTCGTCGTCGAGGGAGACCGCGACCGCGGCCCGCACCTGCGGGGTGGTCAGCACGGCCCGCGGGGTGGCGGGCAGCGCGCCGAGCTTCTCCAGCAGCGGATGGGCGGCGTCCTCGTGGGCGACCTTCAGCCCGAGACGGGCGAGGACCTCCGGGTCGATGCGGGGGGCGTCGGGGGTGGGCAGCAGCACCTGGCGCGGGCCGATCGTCGTCCGTCCGTCGGCGAGCGGCACGGGCAGGCCGGTGAGCCGGTCGGGGTCCACGCCCGCCAGCGACTCGTACAGCTCGTGCCACCAGCCGGGGTCCTTCTCCAGACCGGCCAGCCGGTCGATGGCGTCGGTCAGCGGCAGCCGCGCGACACCCAGCGTGCGCAGCTCGACACGGCGCTCCAGACCGGCGGGCAGCAGCGTGGGCAGCACCTCGGCGAGCACCCCTACGGTGCCGGCGCCCGCGCCCTCGACGACCTCCGCGTCGCGCGGGCGCAGCGCCTCGGGCAGGTCGTCGCCGTCCTCCTCGCCCGTCGGCCGGGCGGCGGGCGGCAGGAAGGCGGTGCGTGGCAGCCGCTGAAGGATCGCCTGGCGCAGGGCTCCGTCCAGTTCGCCCTTGCCGAGCGGGCCGGGCACGAGGTCGATGATCCCGTCCGTCACCGGCCGCCAGTCGGCGAGCAGTGCGGCGTAGGCGTCGGCGGCCTGCTGGATCAGGAAGTCGGTGAGCGCGCCGGGCGCGGCATGCCGGCGGGTGGTGTCCAGCGGGAAGGACGCGATGAGCAGCGCGGGCACGCCGAGCGCCTCGTCGCTGGGGGTGGGCGCGTGCACGACGGGGCTGGTGCGGGGGCGCTCGGGCCTGCCGTCGCCGTCGACGGGGACGGCCCAGGTGAGCGACCAGTGGGGCCGCAGCCGTTCCTCGACGGGCCGGTCGCCGAGGAGTTCCGGCGCGGTCGTCCCGTGCGCGGAGGCGGTACGCCAGCGGGTGGTGCCCTCGCGCGAGTCCTCCACGACGGTGAGGTCGCCCTCGGTGCGGCGGCGCAGGGTGCGGGTGGTGTCGCCGGTCTCGACGACGACCTCCTCCAGGCCGGGCAGGGCGAGCAGCAGGGCGTCGTCGACGGCGTGCAGGAGCCGTTCGGCGAGGTCGGCGGCGGCCGTGTCGCGCAGCGGCAGGATGACGACCGTGTCGTAGCCGCCCGGGGCGGTGCCCTCGGCGGCGAACGGCAGGCGCAGCAGCGGTACGTGGCCGTCGCGGCGGCGGATCTCGTCGCCCAGGCCGGGGCTGTGCCGGGCGGTCTCCTCGGCCAGGTGCCGGGCCTCGGCGAGGGACCAGCGCACGCCGCCGTGCCGGCCGACGACGGCGGGTTCGTCGGTGACGGACAGGACGGAGGCGAAACCGACGCCGAAGCGGCCGACGGACGGCGTGTCGCGCTTGGCGGAGGCACGCAGGGTGGCCAGCGACTCCACGCCGGCGGCGTCCAGCGGGGCGCCGGTGTTGGCGGCGGCGAGGACGCCGTCGCGCAGCGTCAGCCGCAGCCGGCCGGGCACGCCGGCGCGGGCCGCGGCATCCGCGGCGTTCTGGGCGAGCTCCACGACGAGGCGGTCGCGGTAGCCGCCGAGGACCAGGTCCTCCTCGGCGTTGGCGTCCTCCCGGAACCGGGCGGGGCTGGTGGCCCAGGCGTCGAGCACGCCCCGGCGGAGCCTCGCCGTTCCGAAGGGGTCAGCGCCTTCGGCAGCCGGCCGCACGAACTTGCTCACGTTCACTCTCCTCATCGGCGACGACTGAAAGTACCGCGGGTTGCCTGCGGCGGCGGACCGTGTTCCGGCGGGTTGCCTGCGGCGCCGGACCGTGTTCCGGCGGGTTGCCTGCGGCGCCGGGTCGTCTTTCGGCTGCGGTGCGTTGTGGCTGGTCGGCTTTGCCTGCGGCGCCTGGTCGTCATTCGGCTGCGGTGCGTTGTGGCTGGTCGGCTTTGCCTGCGGCGCCTGGTCGTCATTCGGCTGCGGTGCGTTGTGGCTGGTCGCCTTTGCCTGCGGCGCCTGGTCGTCATTCGGCTGCGGTGCGTTGTGGCTGGTCGCCTTGCCTGCGGCGCCGGGTCGTCTTTCGGCTGCGGATGCGTTGTGGTTGATCGGCTTTGCCTGCGGCGCCTGGTCGTCATTCGGCTGCGGTGCGTTGTGGCTGGTCGCGCCGTTCCCCGCGCCCCTTTGGTGCCTGCGGCGGCCCGTTGCGGTGCGTGGGCGGTTGCTGTCGCGCCTGCGGTTCGTTGTGGGGCGGGGCCGCGGTGGGGGGTGTCCGTCCTCGGTCCGGCCGGCCGTTTCCGAGAGCGGCGCCCTTGCCCGGTGCCGGCCACTGCGGGCGGACACCCCCACCCCGGCCCCTTCCCGCCGTCGGCGGGTGCGGGCCGGCACGGGTTCAGGTGTGGGCCGCAGCCCCGGGGGGCTAGGAGTGGCCCAGTTCCGCTGCTTCCTCGTCCGCTGCCGGGGGGACCGAGCCGGAGTCGGGGGCCGGGCGCAGGGGGAAGGGGTCGACCCTCGTCTCGTCGATCACCGGCGGAGCCGGCCGCGGGGTCTTCGGCATGACCGCGGCCTCGGAGTGGCCGCCGCAGCCGTACGTCAGGGAGACGACGCGGCCGTCGGCCGGGGCGAACTCGTTGGCGCACACCCCGAACGCCTGGCCCAGCGAGCCGCCCAGCGGCATCAGGAAGCCGCAGCTGACGCAGGCGGCGGGGGCGGCCTGCGCCATCGGGGTCTTGGCGCCGTACGCCTCCTCCCAGCGGTCGGCGGCGGTGTGCAGGCCGTAGCGGGACAGCACCCTGGCGCGGCGCATGCCCAGTTCCTCGGCGACCGCGGCGATCGAGCCGCGCGAGGGCGCGGTGGGCAGGGCCCTCGTCGGGCCCTCGGTGACCTCGACGTCCTCGGCCTCGACCAGGTCGGCCATCTCCTCGGAGACGGCGGAGTTCGGCGGCGGCGTGTCCTCGCCGGTGTAGCCGGGCTCCAGGCGCAGATCCTCGGCGTCCGTGGGCAGCAGGTCGCCCGGGCCCATGTCGCCGGGGCGCAGCCGCTCGCTCCACGGCACCCACTCCGGGGCCAGCACGGCGTCCGGGCCGGGCAGCAGCACGACCTCGTCGAGCGTGACGAGCTTGGCGCGCGAGGCGCGGGCCACCGTCACGGCCCACCGCCAGCCGCGGTACCCCAGCTCCCGGCATTCGAAGAAGTGCGTGACAACGCGGTCGCCCTCGGAGACGACTCCCGCGTGTTCCCCGACGACGCCGGGTGCGGCGGCCTCCTCGGCTGCACCACGGGCGAGGTCGACGGCCTCGGCGCACAGGCGGTCAGGGGTGCGGCTTCGCGTTGTCGCTGCGCTCACAGGTATCGCTTCTCTCCAGTACGCCGTCTTCCGGGTGCGGGCGCCTTGAGGTGACGGCGCGGACGGAGCGGACAACCGGACCGCTTCGACGTCTGCGCGCGCTCACGCTCGGGCGCACCTCCTCCGGACCATTCTGCCTGTTCGTCGGCGCTCGGCCTACACCGGTCGATTTCTTTCGCCGCTTCGCGGCGATTTGTTTCCGTGTGGCGCGCCCGGCGGCCTGCCCCGAAACTTAAGGCCCATACGTGCGGTAACGGCACTATCCACCCCGTACTCGGGGCACTATGACGACGTGGCAGCCGCGAGGACGTCCCAAGTGAGCGGTTCGGGCCGGTTCGGAGGGTCCGTCCGCGCGGTCGGGCGCGCCCTGCACTTCCCGGTGACCGGAGCCGCCCGCGGCATCCGCAAGGCCACGCACGCGCAGGGGGCCGGCGAGTCGGGCCTCGGCAAGCTGATCGAGCTGCACGCCGTGAACGGCGCCGGGGACGTGATGATCACCGTGGCGCTGGCGTCCACGGTGTTCTTCTCGGTGCCGACGGACGAGGCACGCGGCCGCGTCGCGCTGTACCTGGCGATCACCATGGCACCCTTCACGGTGCTGGCCCCGGTGATCGGCCCGCTGCTGGACAAGCTGCCGCACGGCCGGCGCGCGGCGATGGCGGGCGCGATGCTGGCGCGGGCGCTGCTGGCGCTGGTGCTGAGCGGGGCCGTGGTGACCGGGAGCCTGCAGCTGTACCCGGCGGCGCTCGGCGTGCTGGTCGCGTCGAAGGCGTACGGCGTGGTCAGAAGCGCGGTGGTGCCCCGGCTGCTGCCGCCGAAGCTGTCGCTGGTCAAGGCGAACTCCCGGGTCACGCTCGGCGGCCTGCTCGCCACGGGCGTCGCCGCGCCCATCGGGGGCGCGCTGCACGCCCTCGGTGCCCGCTGGCCCCTGTACGGCGCCTTCGTGATCTTCGTCGCGGGAACGTTCCTGTCGTTCTCCCTGCCGCCGAAGGTGGACTCCGCCAAGGGGGAGGACACCGCGCTGCTGGCGGCGGACGAGCAGCATCTGCACGGCCCGCACCGCAAGGCCGCGAAACGCCCGGGACTGCGCACCGTCGGCCCGGCCGTCACGCACGCGCTCGGCGCGAACGCCGCGGTCCGCTGCCTGACCGGCTTCCTGATCTTCTTCCTGGCGTTCCTGCTGCGCGAGCACCCGATGACCGGGCAGAGCGCGGCGGTGTCCCTCGGGATGGTCGCGGCGGCGGCCGGCATCGGCAACGCGCTCGGTACGGCCGTCGGCGCCTGGCTGCGGTCCAAGCCGCCGGAGATCATCATCGTCACCGTACTGGCCGTGGTGCTCGCCGCCGCGGTCACGGCGGCGATCTTCTTCGGCGCGGTCCTCGTGGCGTGCCTGGCGGCCGTCGCCGGGTTCGCGCAGGCACTGGCGAAGCTGGCGCTGGACGCGCTGATCCAGCGGGACGTGCCGGAACTGGTCCGTACCTCGGCCTTCGCCCGCTCCGAGACGCTGCTGCAGATGGCGTGGGTCTTCGGCGGCGCGGTCGGCATCGTGATGCCCCTGAACGGCACGGTGGGCCTGTGCGTGGGCGCGGCGATCGTGGCGGTGGGCTGGCTGGCGACGCTGCGGGGGCTGCTGAAGTCGGCCCACCACGGGAGCGCGACACACGCACGGGTGGCGTGAGGGCGGGGCGCCCGGCGGCGACTCCGCGGCCCCCTCGCACCCCCAGAAACGGCGCGGGCGCCGCCAGGCGATAGCCTTCGGCCATGACCATCCTGCAATCCGTCGTGCGACGCCGCCGCGCCGTCGCCGCCGCCGGCGCCGTTTCCGCCGGACTGCTCGTCCTGTCGGCCTGCGACAAGCCGACGCCGATGTCGACGATCACCGTCGGCAGGAGCTCGGTCAACTCCGAGGCGACCTGCTACAACGACGGCAAGGCGATCAAGACCTCCGAGCTCGCCAAGTGCCTGAAGGCGGACAAGTCGATCACCGTCGACCCGGACGAGACCGTGCGCTTCGGTGTCGATCCGGAGATCGCGGACAAGAGCTGGACGATCCTCATGAACGGTCAGCCGCTGACCGACGCCAGCAAGAAGACCTACCGCACCATCCCGGGCAGCGTGTTCTTCAACGCCCAGTACGGTGCCAGCGGCAACACCACCTTCGTCTCCATCAAGGCGGGCGAGAAGGACGTGGAGGGCATCTGGTCCTTCAAGCTCAAGAAGGGCGCCTGATCACGTCCTCGCCCACTCCGGCACGACTGCTCGTGGCCACCGCCGTCCCCGTGGAGCGGGACGCGGTGGCGCGGGCGTTTTCCGGCCCGGGTGAGGAGCGGCGCCTGCCCGGCGTGACGCTGCTGCGGGCCGGTGCGCTCGATCTCGTCGCCGCCGGCGTCGGTCCCGCGCGCGCCGCCGCGTCCACGGCCGCCGCGCTGACCGCCGCCGCCCTCGCCGGCACCCCGTACGACCTGGTCGTCTCCGCCGGCATCGGCGGCGGTTTCCTGCCGCTGGCCCCCGTCGGCTCCCTCGTCGTCGCCGACGAGATCACCGCCGCCGACCTGGGCGCCGACACCCCGGACGGTTTCCTGCCCGTCACCGACCTGGGCTTCGGCACCGTCACCCACCGCCCGCCGGCCGGCCTGGTCCGGCAGGCCGCACAGGCCCTCGGCGCCCCCGCCGGACCCGTGCTGACCGTGTCCACGGTCACCGGCAGCGCCGCCCGTGCCGCCGAGCTGCGCGAGCGGCACCCCCGCGCCCTCGCCGAGGCGATGGAGGGCTTCGGCGTCGCCGAGGCCGCCGCCGCGCACGGCCTGCCCGTCCTGGAGATCCGCGCCGTCTCCAACCCCGTCGGTCCGCGCGACCGCGCCGCCTGGCGCATCGGCGACGCGCTCACCGCGCTGACCGAGGGGTTCGGGAAGCTGGCGCCCGTCCTGGAAAGTTGGAACCCCCATGACCGGTGAGCCCCTGCCCGGCACCGTGCAGATCGCCTACTCCCCCTGCCCGAACGACACCTTCGTCTTCGACGCCCTCGCCCACGGCCGCGTCCCGGGCGCCCCCGCCCTCGACGTGACGTTCGCGGACATCGACGTCACCAACGGCATGGCCGAGCGCGGCGAGCTGGACGTGCTGAAGGTGTCGTACGCCGTCCTGCCGTACGTGCTCGGCGAGTACGCGCTGCTGCCGTGCGGGGGCGCGCTGGGCCGGGGCTGCGGGCCGCTGGTGCTCAGCCGGGAAGCCGGCCTCGACCTCGCCGGCCGTACCGTCGCCGTGCCCAGCGAGAAGTCGACGGCGTATCTGCTCTTCCGGCTGTGGGCGGCGGACGTCGTGCCCGGGGGCGTCGGCGAGATCGTCGTCATGCCGTTCCACGAGATCATGCCGGCCGTGCGGGACGGCAAGGTGGACGCGGGCCTCGTCATCCACGAGGCGCGGTTCACGTACCAGAATTACGGGCTGCACAAGCTCGCCGACATGGGCGAGCACTGGGAGAACACCACCGGGCTGCCCATCCCGCTGGGCGCGATCATCGCCAGGCGGTCGCTCGGCGCGGACGCGCTGAAGGTGATCGCCGATTCGATCCGCACATCCGTGCGCAAGGCGTGGGACGAGCCGGAGGCGTCGCGGCCCTACGTCATGGAGCACGCCCAGGAGATGGATCCGGCCGTCGCCGACCAGCACATCGGGCTGTACGTCAACGAGTTCACCGCCGACCTCGGCGAGGACGGGTACGCGGCCGTGCGCGGGCTGCTCACACGCGCGGCGGCCGAGGGGCTGGTGCCGCCCCTCGGCCCTGACGCGCTGGATTTCCCCTGACGGCTGCCGGGATCAGACGTCGAGCTGGTCGGCCACCGCACGCAGCAGCCCGGCGACCTTCTTTCCGGCGGTCTTCTCGGGGTAGCGGCCGCGTTCCAGGGTCTGGGTGACGTTTTCCAGAAGGGTCGTCAGATCCTGGACGATGGAGGCCAGTTCGTCGGGCTTCTTGCGGGTCGCGGCCGCGACCGACGGGGTCGGGTCGAGTACGGTCAGGGAGAGCGCCTGGTCGCCGCGCTGCCCGGCGACCACGCCGAACTCCACGCGCTGGCCGGGCTTGAGGGTCTCGACTCCGGCGGGGAGGACCGAGGAATGAACGAAGACGTCACCGCCGTCGTCGCGGGAGAGAAAGCCGAAGCCCTTCTCGCTGTTGAACCACTTGACCTTGCCGGTAGGCACGTCTGTCCTCGTCCTCGTACTCGTCGGAAAGCTGCTCAATAACAACCCAGGCGGGTCGACCTTGACCCGCCGGTTCCAAGGCTAATGGTCTTCGGGCGGCTGACAAGACGTCGCCCGGTTGTTCCTTCGCGCTGGGAACTACCCTGGTCGGGTGCGTGACAAAACCCCACCGAATTCCACCGCGCCCGGTGATCGGCTGATCCGTGCCGGTGCGATCGTCTTCTTCATCGGCGCCGTGGCCACACTGGTCACCGTCGCCCCGTTGTTCTTCGGAACGTCGCCTTTTCCGACCTACATGTTCGGATTGAGCATGCTCATGGCCGTCGGGTTCGTTCTCGCGGGGGCCGGCGTGCTTCGCTCGGTCGCGGCGGGGCGGCGTCAGGCTCGGGCCGCCTCCGGCACGTCGTCGAGGTAGGCCGAAAGCCACTGCGGGAATTCCGTGAGATCGGCGAGGATCACGTCCGCGCCGGCCGCACGGAGTTCCTCCGGGGCGCACGGGCCGGTCGCCACCGCCACCGACAGCGCCCCGGCCGTGCGGGCGCCGCGCACGTCACCGAGGTGGTCGCCGACGTACACGCTCGCGCCGTGCGCGCGCAGCGCCTCGGCCTTGCGCTCCGCCCACAGATCGCCGATCACCTCGTCGGGCTCCAGGCCGAGATGGCTGACGTGCAGTTTCGCGTTCGGCTCGTACTTCGCCGTGACGACGATCGCGCGCCCGCCGGCCTTCCGCACCGCCGCTATCGCCTCGCGGGCGCCGGGCAGAGCGGGGGTGGCGGCCACGGCGTACGTCGGATACATCGCGCGGTACAGGTCGGCGACCTCGGCCACCTCGTCCGCCGGGAACCAGTTCGCCAGCTCGTCGACGAGCGGCGGGCCCAGGCGGGTCACCGCGAGGTCGGCGTCGACATAGGTGCCGGTCCGCTCCGACAGCGCCTGGTAGCAGGCGCGGATGCCGGGGCGGGAGTCGATCAGGGTCATGTCGAGGTCGAAACCGACGGTGGGGGCGGCGGGGGCCTGGGCAGTCATGGGGGACATTGTGCCGGGTGGCCGCCGCGGCCCCGCGACGCCGGACGCCGGGACGGTCCGCACGGCAGGGGCGAGTCAGCGTTCCTTCTGTGAGCGCCAGACCAGGAACAGGGCCGACGCCACCGCCGCGCCGCGTACCACCCACGGCCAGGTCCCGGCGATCGCCTCGTTCATGTGGCCGTCGGCGATGGGGGTGCCCCAGCGGCCCTGGGTGCGGCCCCACAGCCACACCAGGCCCGTGGCCAGGGCCACGCCCGGCAGGCCCAGCACCGCCCACTTCGCCTCCGCCCGGGTCAGGCGGCGGGAGGCGTAGGCGATCAGCCAGCCCAGCAGCAGCGCGAACCCGTTGCCGAGCACGGCGCCCGTGACGAGGGCGGCCGCGGCGAGGAGGAGCAGGGGGTTGCGCCAGCGACGGGAGGGCCGGGCGAGGAGGCGGCGGCGCACGAGCGCGTCCGGGTCGTCCTCCGCTTCAGCCTCCGGCGCCGGTGCGGCCGGCTCCTCCAGCTTGTCCTGCTTGTCCTGCTGGTCCCGCTGCGGTCGTGGGGGCGGCTTGAGGAGGTCGGGGATCTCCACGCCGCCGGTGAAGCCGGGGACCTCGTCGCTGAAGTCCGTGCGCCACCAGTCGGGGGGAACGGCGGGGCCGCCCAGTTCGGCGGCGCTCGCGAGGTGGGGCGGGGAGGGGGCGGAGGCGGGGGCCGCCGGCGGGGCGGTGGGGCGGGGGCGGGGGACGAGCCGGCTGCGGCGCGTCGGGGCCTCGGCCCCGGCGGCGCCGGTGCCGCCCTCCCGCTGCTCGGGTACGGCCGTGGACGGGGGCGTGGGACCGGGTGCGCCGCCGGCGGCCGCGACGAGGTCGTCGGGGGTGCCGAGCCGTTCGATGATGCGGCGCACCGCGGCCGGGCTGTCGACCACGGCCTTGGCGCGGCGCTTGTCGATCTCGTCGCGCAGGCCGGCGACGAGGCGCATGCGGGTGGCGGACGGCAGCTGACGCTGCTGCGCCACGTCGCCGACGCGGCTCAAGTACTCGTAGACGACCTTGTCGCTCTCGATCCCCACGAAGCCCCTCCGGGGGTGCGCGTGTCTGAAACCCCGTCGGACGAAGGTATCGCGTCCCGCGGGGGTGGTCGTTCGTCCGCGGGTGGTGGGTGGTTGCTCGCGCAGTTCCCCGCGCCCCTCGAGGTCGGTGCGGGCACCCGGTTCCTCGAGGCGCCGACGGCCACAGCAACCGGCTGCCGTCGGAGGGGACCCGCTAACGTGGTTCGGATGAGCATCGAGGACACTCCGGCACCCCGCTCCCTCGCGGAAGCGCTCCGTGGGCGTGAGGACGCCTCCCTCGCCGCCCTCCTGCGCAGCCGTCCCGATCTGATCACCCCCGTCCCGACGGACCTCACGCAGCTCGCCACCCGTGCCGGTACGCGGGCGAGCGTCGTGCGGGCGCTGGAGCGGCTGGACCGGTTCGCGCTGCAGACCGCCCAGGCGCTGGCCGTCGCGGGTGACCCGGCGACGTACGAGGAGCTGCTCGGGCTGATGGCCGGTGACGAGCGGGACGCGGCCGTCGTCGCCGCGCTGCCGCACGCCCTCGGTGTGCTGCGCGAGCAGGCGCTGGTGTGGGGCGGTGACGACCGGCTGCGGCTGGTGCGCACCGCCCGTGAGCTGCTCGCCCCCTCCCCGCAGCATCCGTCCCCGACCGGTCTCGGGCCGACCGTGCAGGAGGCGACGGCCGGGATGTCGCCGGGGCGGATCCAGGAGATCGTCACCGCCGCCGGGCTGGCCTCCACGCATGACTCGGTGTCCGCCGTGGGCGCGCTGACCGGCCTGTTCACCAACCGCGCGCGGATGAAGCGCCTGCTGTCCAAGGCCCCCGCGGAGGCGCGCGAGGTGCTGGAGCGGCTGGTGTGGGGGCCGCCCTACGGGCAGGTCACGGCCGATCCCGCGGCGCATCTGCGGTGGCTGCTGGACAGAGGGCTGCTGCTGCCGACGGCGCCGGGGACCGTCGTACTGCCCCGGGAGGTGGCCCTGCATCTGCGGGGCGGGCGGGCGCACCGGGACCCGGAGCCGGTGCCGCCGGTGGTGGCCGCAGGAGCGGTGCACCGTCCACAGGTTGTGGACAGTACGGCCGCCGGGCAGGCGCTGAGCGCCCTGGCGACCGTGGAGGAGCTGCTGAAGGAGTGGGACGAGGGCGGGCCCGCCGTGCTGCGGGCCGGCGGGCTCAGTGTGCGCGACCTCAAGCGGACCGCCGTCGCCCTGGACGTCTCCGAGCCCGTGGCCGCTTTCTGGGTGGAGCTGGCGTACGCCGCCGGTCTGGTCGCCTCCGACGGGGAGGCCGACGAGCGGTACGCGGCCACACCGGCGTACGACGAGTGGCGGGAGCTGCCGCCCGCCGAGCGGTGGGGGCGGCTCGCCGAGGCGTGGCTCGCGGCCACACGGACGTCCGGGCTCGTCGGCGGCCGGGACGCCAAGGAGCGGACGCTGGCCGCGCTCGGCCCGGGGCTCGACCGGTCCGCGGCCCCCGAGGTGCGGCACCGGGTGCTGACGCTGCTCGCCGCCCTGCCGGAGGGCGCGGCTCCGGTCGCCGGGTCGGTGCTGGAGCGGCTGCGCTGGGAGCGTCCGCAGCGGCGCGAGGAGGATCTGCGGACGCGGCTCGCCCAGTGGACGCTGAACGAGGCCGAGCTGATCGGGGTGACCGGGCGTGGCGCGCTGTCGGCTCACGGACGGGCGTTGCTGGGGGCGCCGGTGACGGAGGGGGCGCGGGAGGAGCCCGAGGGACCGGGCGACAAGCTGCCCGTCCACCATCACCGTCCGCGGTTCGTCGCCCCCCTCACCCCGGGTGAGCAGGCCGCCGCCACCGCCGCCGCCACCCGCCTGCTCGCGCCGCTGCTGCCCGAGCCGCTGGACCACGTGCTGTTGCAGGCCGACCTGACGGCCGTGGCGCCGGGGCCGTTGCAGCGGCCGCTCGCGGACATGCTCGGTGTGCTCGCGGACGTGGAGTCGAAGGGTGGTGCGACCGTGTACCGGTTCACGCCCGCCTCCGTGCGGCGGGCACTGGACGCCGGACAGACCGCGGCCGACCTGCACGCCTTCCTCACCGCGCACTCGCGTACGCCGGTGCCGCAGCCGCTGGCGTATCTGATCGACGACGTGGCCCGCAGGCACGGGCATCTGCGGGTGGGGGCCGCCTCGGCGTATGTGCGCTGCGACGACGACGCCCTGCTGAACGAGATCCTCGCCGACCGGCGGGCCGCCGGGCTGCGGCTGCGGCGCCTCGCGCCGACGGTGCTGGCCACGCAGGCCGATCCGGCGGCGCTGCTGGAGGGGCTGCGGGCGATGGGGTTCGCGCCGGCCGCCGAGTCCGCGGAGGGCGATGTGCTGATCGCGCGGGCCGACGTCCACCGCACGCCGCCACGTACCGCTCCCGAGCCGGTGCCGGACGGGCCGCCGGTGCCGGACGCCACGCTGCTGGCGGCGGCGATCCGCGCCATCCGCGCCGGTGACCTCGCCTCCACGGCGCCCCGCAAGCCGAGCGAGGGCGCGGTGGTGCCGGGTGAGCTGCCGCGCACCTCCTCCGCCGAGACCCTCGCCACCATGCAGGCCGCCTGCCTGACCGGCGAGGCCGTGTGGATCGGCTTCGTCAACGCCGAGGGCGCCGCCAGCCAGCGGGTCATCGCCCCGGTCAGGGTCGAGGGCGGCTTCGTGACGGCGTACGACCACACCGCGGACGAAGTACGCACGTTTCCCCTCCACCGGATCACGGGCGTGGCGGAGCTCGCGGACGAGTGAGCCCGAGGTGCGGCACACTGGACGTTTGGGCCGTTGTGGAAAGGGTGTGTGCCGCGCGTGAACGGACCGCTGATCGTCCAGTCCGACAAGACGCTGCTCCTGGAGGTCGACCACGAGCAGGCCGACGAGTGCCGTCGGGCCATCGCGCCGTTCGCCGAGCTGGAGCGGGCGCCGGAACACATCCACACCTACCGGCTGACGCCGCTCGGGCTGTGGAACGCGCGTGCCGCCGGGCACGACGCCGAGCAGGTCGTGGACGCGCTCGTGCAGTACAGCCGGTATCCGGTGCCGCACGCGCTGCTCGTCGACATCGCCGAGACCATGGACCGCTACGGGCGCCTGACCCTGCACAAGCACCCGGCGCACGGGCTGGTGCTCTCCAGCACCGACCGTCCGGTGCTGGAGGAGGTGCTGCGCTCCAAGCGGATCGCGCCGCTGGTGGGCGCGCGGATCGACCCGGACACCGTGGTGGTGCACCCCTCCGAGCGCGGGCAGATCAAGCAGACCCTGCTGAAGCTCGGCTGGCCGGCCGAGGACCTCGCCGGGTACGTCGACGGCGAGGCGCACCCGATCGAGCTGCACGAGGACGGGTGGGCGCTGCGCCCCTACCAGAAGCAGGCCGTGGAGAACTTCTGGCACGGCGGCAGCGGTGTCGTCGTGCTGCCGTGCGGCGCGGGTAAGACGCTGGTGGGGGCCGGGGCGATGTCCCAGGCCAAGTCCACGACGCTGATCCTCGTCACCAACACCGTCTCGGCCCGGCAGTGGAAGCACGAGCTGGTCAAGCGCACGAGTCTGACCGAGGAAGAGGTCGGCGAGTACAGCGGGACGCGCAAGGAGATCCGGCCCGTCACCATCGCCACGTACCAGGTGCTGACGACCAAGCGGAAGGGTGTCTACCCGCACCTGGAGCTGTTCGACTCCCGGGACTGGGGGCTGATCGTCTACGACGAGGTGCACCTGCTGCCGGCGCCGGTGTTCAAGTTCACCGCCGACCTCCAGGCACGGCGGCGCCTCGGTCTGACCGCGACGCTGGTCCGCGAGGACGGCCGGGAGTCGGACGTGTTCTCCCTCATCGGGCCGAAGCGGTTCGACGCGCCGTGGAAGGAGATCGAGGCGCAGGGCTACATCGCGCCCGCCGACTGCGTCGAGGTCCGGGTGAACCTGACCGACTCCGAGCGCCTCGCGTACGCGACCGCCGAGGCGGAGGAGAAGTACCGCTTCTGCGCGACGACGGACACCAAGCGGAAGGTGACCGAGGCGATCGTGCGGCGGTTCGCCGGGCAGCAGATCCTCGTCATCGGGCAGTACATCGACCAACTCGACGAGCTGGGCGAGCACCTGGGCGCGCCGGTCATCAAGGGTGAGACGTCCAACGCGCAGCGCGAGAAGCTCTTCGACGCCTTCCGGGCCGGGGAGATCAACGTGCTGGTGGTCTCCAAGGTCGCGAACTTCTCCATCGACCTGCCGGAGGCGACGGTCGCCGTGCAGGTGTCCGGCACGTTCGGATCGCGGCAGGAGGAGGCACAGCGGCTGGGACGCGTACTGCGGCCGAAGGCGGACGGCCACCAGGCCCACTTCTACTCGGTCGTCGCCCGCGACACCCTCGACCAGGACTTCGCCGCCCACCGCCAGCGCTTCCTGGCGGAACAGGGCTACGCGTACCGGATCATGGACGCGGACGAGCTGCTGGCGGAGGACGCCTGAGGTTCCCGGCCGGGGACCGGGCGGACGGCCCGGTCAGCCCGTGGGGAGCGTGAACACCAGCAGCAGGACGAACAGCGGCGGCAGCACGGACGCGACCGCCAGCCAGGCCCGCAGCCCCGACCAGCGGCGCCTCCAGGGCAGCAGCCAGGCGGTGAGCCAGGCACCGAAGGTGAGAAAGCCACCGAAGGAGAGGGTCCCGTAGATCAGCGTCAGCGAGGTCTCCAGCGCCTGCGAGCAGTCGTCGGGGCCGCAGCTGTCGGTGGCCATGGCCGACAGCATGCCGAAGAGGACCGCGGGCGGCCCGAGAAGTGCCAGGAGCACCGTGGCGACGGTCGGCGCGATCCAGGCCCGCGGGTCCCGGTCGGGCGAGTGGGCCGGGCGGGCCGCTACGTGCTGTGTGGTCATGGGCCGAGTCAAGCCGCCGAGCCGGGGCCCGCACACCGGCTCGGGTACTCACCCCGGCGGTGTCGGCGTACTCAACCGGGGTCCGTACCGGCGGCGTACGCCCGCCTCCTCGCCGTACTCACCGAGGATGATCACGTCGAAGGCGGCGCGGGCGTAGACCTTGACCGCGCGCAGGGCGTCGCCGAGCAGGTGGCGGTGGCCGGCGGCTATCGGGGTGGCGCCGGAAGGGCGTCCGGGGGCTGGGCTGAACGTCGCTGTGGTCATGTCTCCATGGTGCGATTACGGACATAAGGCTGTCGTCGGTCTGCGGGCGTCCGTTTCCCCTAGGCCGGGCGGGGCGCGTCCCCTAAGGGATCACCGCACCGGATGTGCGTCGGCCCGGATCCGTATATGGGGCGGCCCGGCACCGTAGAGGGGTCGGCACGGCACCGGATATTCGTTGGCCCGGTCCCCGCTCCTTCGCCTAGAATCTCCGCTCTTGCCCGCCTCCCCTCTTCCGGGAGCGCCGCCGGCCGGTCGGCAACCGGCCGGAGAAGTCCAGGAGTCACCCCCGCGCAGGTCCTTCCGGAGGCATCCCCTTGTCCACGCCCGTGCCCCTGTCCGCCGACGACCCCCTGGCCCGGGAACGAGCCCACCTCGCCGCCTCCCGTGCCGCGCTGCGTGCGATGCGCGAGGACGTCGAGGCACTCGACATCACCGACGTCGCCGCGAACTGGGTCAACGCCCAGGTACTCGCCCGCCAGATCGACGACCGCATCAAGGCGCTCGCCGACCTCAGCGACACCCCGCTGTTCTTCGGCCGCCTCGATTACCAGCACGCGCCCGGTGCCGACCAGGCCGAGGGCGCGGAGGGGGAGCGCTTCTACATCGGGCGGCGCCATGTGCACGACGCGGCCGGCGACCCCATGGTCATCGACTGGCGTGCACCCGTCTCGCAGCCGTTCTACCGGGCCTCCAAGAAGGACCCGATGGACATCGCGCTGCGCCGCCGCTTCGGTTACACCGGCGGCGAGCTGACCGCGTACGAGGACGAGCACCTGTCGGATCCGGCGGAGGCGGCGCGGACCAGCCGGCTGCTCCAGCAGGAGATCGAGCGGCCGCGTGTCGGTCCGATGCGGGACATCGTCGCCACCATCCAGCCCGAGCAGGACGAGATCGTCCGCAGCGGACTGGGCGGCACGGTGTGCGTGCAGGGCGGCCCCGGCACCGGCAAGACCGCCGTCGGCCTGCACCGCGTCGCCTATCTGCTGTACGCCCACCGGGAGCGCCTCGCCCGCACCGGCACCCTCGTCATCGGGCCGAACAAGAGCTTCCTGCACTACATCGAGCAGGTGCTGCCCGCGCTGGGCGAGCTGACCGTGCAGCAGGCCACGGTGGACGACCTCGTCGCCGTCGTGGACGTCCGGGGCGTGGACGACGCGGACGCCGCCGTGGTCAAGGGCGACGCCCGGATGGCCGAGGTGCTCCGGCGTGCCCTGTACTCCCACGTCACGATGCCCACCGAGCCGGTGGTCGTGGTGCGCGGCTCACGCCGCTGGCGCGTGGCGGCGTACGAGATCGAGGAACTGGTACGGGAGTTGCTGGAGCGCGGCATCCGCTACGGTGCCGCCCGCGAGGCGCTGCCGCAGCGGATCGCGCACGCGGTGCTGGTGCAGATGGAACGCGCCGGGGAGGCCCCCGACGACCGGGTGCAGGACGCGGTGGCCCGCAACACGGCGGTGAAGGCGGCCGTGAAGACGATCTGGCCGGCCGTCGACCCGGCGAAGCTCGTGCTGCGGCTGCTGTCCGACGCGGAGTTCCTCGCCGAGCACGCGCGGGGAGTGCTGAGCGACGAGGAGCAGAAGGCGATCCTGTGGGCGAAGCCGGCCCGCAGCGCGAAGTCGGCGAAGTGGTCGCCCGCCGACGCCGTACTGATCGACGAGGCCTCCGACCTGATCCTGCGCACGCACTCCCTCGGGCACGTGGTCCTGGACGAGGCGCAGGACCTGTCCCCCATGCAGTACCGGGCGGTGGGCCGGCGCTGCACCACCGGTTCGGCGACCGTCCTCGGCGACCTGGCGCAGGGCACCACGCCGTGGGCGACCCGCAGCTGGACCGAGGCGCTGGCGCACCTGGGCAAGTCCGACGCCGTCGTGGAGGAGCTGACCGCAGGTTTCCGCGTGCCGACGGACGTCATCGCCTACGCCTCCCGGCTGCTGCCCCACATCGCGCCGGGCCTGACCCCGGTCGCGTCGGTCCGGGAGAATCCCGGCTTCTTCGAGGTCCGCGCGGTCGACGGGGCCCCGGACGTCGTCGCCGCCTGCTCGGAACTGCTGGCTCACGAGGGTTCCATCGGCCTCATCGCCGCCGACGCGCGCATCCCGGCGCTGGCCGAGGCGCTGACGGGGGCGGGCCTGACGTATCTCGCCCCGGGCGAGGAGACCACCCCGGACACCCGCCTGACCCTGGTCCCGGCCTCCCTGGCCAAGGGCCTCGAGTACGACTACGTGGTGCTGGACGAACCGCGGGCGGTGGTCGACGGCGAGCCCGACGAGCGGACGGGCCTGCGGCGCCTGTACGTGGCCCTGACGAGGGCGGTCTCGGGCCTGATCGTGACACACGCGGCACCGCTGCCGGATCAGCTGGGGTGAGAGAAGGCGCCCCCAAGGGGCGCGGGGCCGGGCGGGCCGACGGATCTGCAACCCCCTCGGGGGCGCGGGGAACTGCGCGACCGGCCCCACACGACCCGCACCCGGCCCCCGGCCGGACCCTCCACGGCGCTACCGCGCGTCCAGCACCCCGCGCCACTCACGAACGGCCTCTTCGGAAACCGGCCCGGCCCACCCCGCGGAGCGCGCGGCCCCGCCGATGTGAAACGCATCGATCCCCGCCGCGAGCAGGGCGGGGACGTGGTCGAGCCGCAGCCCACCGCCCACGAGAATCCGCTGCTCGTACCGCCCCGCCTCCTCGAGCAGCGTCGGCATGCCCGCGTCGACGCCGGAGGCGGACCCCGCCGTGAGGAACGCGTCAAGCCCCGGCAGCCCGTCCAGCGCCTTGCGCAGGGCGTCCCGGTCCGCGCAGTGGTCAATGGCCCGGTGAAAGGTCCAGGGACAGCCGTCGAGCACGGACACCACCCGCTCGACGGCCGCCAGGTCCACCCCGCCGTGCGCGTCGAGGAATCCGAGCACGAACTGGTCGGCGCCGGCCGCACGCAGCTCCCCCGCCGTGTCCACCAGCCGCCCGAGGTCCCCCGCCGCGAAACCGTCCGCGAGCCGCAGCATGACCCGCAGGTCGATGTCGACCGCGGCCCGGATCGCGGTGAAGGTGTCCACGGACGGGGTGAGCCCGTCGGCGGCCATGTCGGTGACCAGCTCGAGGCGGTCCGCGCCTCCGGCCTGGGCGGCGACGGCGTCCGCCGGGTCGAGGGCGATCACCTCCAGGACTGCGCGCTTGCTCATGGGACCCCATTCGTCGGCTCGGACGGGCTGCTACAGGTCTAGTCCAATTTAGGATACGCCGAGCGGGATCACGGGAAACGCGGTCGCTCAGCCGAAGACGTTCAGCTCCTCCTCGCGCGCCCCCGCCAGCTCGTACCCGCCCGCCTTCACCGGTCGGCCCGCGTACAGCCGGACCAGCGTCGCGGCGTCCCCGATGTAGCGCGCCGGCGGCCGCTCCGGCACGATCGCGCCCAGCCGCAGCGGCTCGTCGACGTCGTCCAGGTCCGCATGGAGCGGCAGGTGCCCCCGTTCCTGCGTCCGCCGCACCAGCAGCGCGAGGGCGTACGGCAGCCCGGGCCCGCCGTACGCTCCGGGCTCCCCGAAGGCGTCCCGCACGTCACCGGCGTGCACCCACTCCCCCAGCGCGAGCGCGTCCAGCTTCCCGCCCGCCTCCGCGATCAGCGGGCCCGCCTCGGTCATGCCGCGCTCCAGCTCGTCCACCACCTGGGCGTTCGTCCACTCGGCGCGTTCGGCGATGTCCCGGTCGTTGGACTCCGGCGAGAACACGCCCGGCTCGAAGCGGCCCTCCACCACCCGTGTCAGCGCGGCCGAACAGTGCGCCAGCACATCCCGCACCGACCAGCCCGGACAGGCCGCCGTCGGCAGCGCGAAGTCGGCGTCGGGGCGGGAACGCAGCAGCGGGATCAGCACGTCGCGCTCGGCGGTCAGCAGCCGTCCGGGCAGTTGCGGGTCACGTTCGTCAGTAGTCATGGTCTCCACGCTAGGGGGCGCACGGCGCATGGCGGGAGAATGAGCGCATGGCCGATCTCGACGATCTGCGTTCCCGCTGGCTGCGCGCCTTTCTCGCGGCACGCGACGACGACTCCTGCGCCCGCGATCCGTACCCGTACGCCGACGCCCTGCTGCGGCGTTGGCAGGAACCCCAGCGGCACTACCACACGCTCACGCACCTCACCGCGGTCCTCGACCACGTCGACACGCTGGAGAAGTACGCCGACGACCCCGACCTCGTCCGGCTCGCCGCCTGGTTCCACGACGCCGTCTACCTGCCCGAACGGTCCACGAACGAGGAGCGCTCCGCCCGGCTCGCCGAGCGTGCCCTGACCGAGGCCGGGCTCTCACAGGAGAAGACCGCCGAGGTGGCGCGGCTGGTGCGGCTCACCGTCGGGCACGACCCGGCGGACGACGACCGCAACGGTCAGGTGCTCTGCGACGCCGACCTGGCGATCCTGGCGGCGCCGCCGTCGGCGTACGCCGCCTACACCGCGGCCGTGCGCGAGGAGTACCACTTCGTGCCGAACGACGCTTTCCGGGCCGGGCGTTCGGACGTCCTGCGGCATCTGCTCGCGCTGCCACGGCTGTTCAGCACGCCGTACGGGCAGGAGCACTGGGAGGCGACCGCCCGGTACAACATCCGCTCCGAGCTGGAAATGCTGTCGACCGCGCCGGAGCCGGACGCCTAGGGTGCCGCTCATGGAGACATGGGGCGGGGATCAGGTGGCCGCGGCCGTGGCGAGCTGTCTCGCCGCGCTGCGGCCGGTGGCGGACCAGGACTGGGCGGCGATGAAGGCGGGCCGGCTGGAGTGGGACTGCCGCAGCACGGCGTTCCACGTCGCCGAGGACCTCTTCGCCTACGCCGGGCAGTTGGCGGGCCGCGCCCAGGAGGACTACGTGCCCGTCGAGCTCGTCCTCGAGGGCGATCCGGACAACTCCGGGCTGCTCCAGGTCATCGAGACGATGGGGGTCCTGCTCGCCACCACGGTCCGCGTCACCCCGCCCGAGGTGCGCGCCTTCCACCCGTACCCGTTCCGCAGCGCCGACCGCGAGGGCTTCGCCGCGATGGGCGTCGCCGAGGTGCTGCTGCACACCCATGACATCGCCGAGGGCCTCGGCTTCGCCTACGAGCCGCCCGCCGAGCTGTGCGAGGGCGTACTCACCCGCCTCTTCCCGCACGTCAAGCCGGGCCCCGCGCCCTGGCCGACCCTGTTGTGGGCCACCGGGCGCGGCGAGCTGCCCGACCGCCCGCCGGTCACCGAGTGGCGCTGGCGCAACAACCTGGTCATCGGGACCGAGCGGCTGACACTGACCGGCGTGCGCCCCGCATCCGCGCGGGACCTGAACCTGGGCGGCGACGGCGGCTTCACCTGGAGCGAGGACGGGCCGTACCAGGGCACCCGGGACGCGGCCGGGATGGTGACCCAGGCCTACGAGGCGGGCGTGCACCGGCCGGAGTTCGGCATGTTCGTCCTCGTACGGCGGGAGGACGGCCGCGCGATCGGCGGCATGGGCTTCCACGGCACACCGGACGAGGACGGCCGCGTGGAGATCGGCTACGACCTCGTCCCCTCCGCCCGCGGCCGGGGCTATGCGACGGAGGCCCTGCGGGTGCTGGCACGCTGGGCGCTCGAGCGGGACGACGTGCGGGTGGTCTTCGCGACCGTCGACCGGGACAACGAGCCCTCCCGCGCGGTGATCACCCGGGCCGGATTCACGCAGGTCAGCGACGACGGCGCGCAGCTCGCGTACGTGTTGCGCCGCGGGTCGTCCTCATAGGGGCGGGTCCCGGAGGCAGTTCGTCTGCCAGTCGTGGACGGCTGGTCGCACAGTGGGCTGGTTGCGGTCCGGCCCCCCGGCTGCGGGCCTACGCCCGCGTCCCGCCCTTGCGGCGGCGCAGACCCGATTCCGTCAGCAGCCGGACCACCTCACGGCTGCTGATCTGCACCGCGCCGGCGGCGACCGCGTCCGAGTACCGGTGGGACGGGATGTCGTAGTGATCGCGTTCGAAGGCCCGCCGCGGTACGCCCAACGCGTCGGCGAACGCGTGCAGTTCGTCGTACGAGACATCGCTCACCAGGTGCGACCACAGACGCCCGTGCCCGGGCCACATCGGTGGGTCGATGTACACCGTCACGAGGAGCGCATCCCTCCCGTGGCCCCGCCGAGACGGCCCACCGCGGCGACCTTCACCCCCGCCTTGTGGCACACCCAGTGCGGATCGGGCCCCAGTTCGGGCTCGACGTCGAGGGCGTGCGGGTCGCCGGAGCCGCACACCGGGCACAGCGGCCACCGGCCGTACCGCTCCAGCAGCGCGTCCTGAACGTCCTGCGCGACCAGCCCGGGAAGGTAGGCCACCCCGTCCGGCCACTGCTCGACCCACCAGCGGCGCTGGGCGATCGAGTCCTCGACCAGCGACACCACGTCCGCCTCGGCGACCTCACGCGCGATCAGGTCGGCCATCACACGCGCGCGGGCCGCGTGCAGCGCCTGCTCCAGGGGGCTGATGGGATCCATGCCCCCATTGTGCGCACTCTTGCCCCGAGCACCGAGCCGGAAATATCTTTCAGGGGTGAGCCAGGATGTGAAGGAAATTTTCGGTGGTGCGCTGGCCGCCAAGGTGCGCACGCTCGCCCCGTCGATGACCCGTTCCATGCAGCGCGTCGCCGAGGCCGTCGCGAGCGACCCGGCCGGCTGCGCCGCCCTCACGGTCACCGGCCTCGCCGAACGCACCGGCACCAGCGAGGCCACGGTCGTGCGCACCGCACGCCTGCTCGGCTACCCCGGCTACCGCGACCTGCGCCTGGCCCTCGCCGGCCTCGCCGCGCAGCAGCAGTCCGGCCGCGCACCGGCGATCACCACCGACATCGCGGTCGACGACCCGATCGCCGACGTCGTGGCGAAACTGGCCTACGACGAGCAGCAGACCCTCGCCGACACCGCCGCCGGCCTCGACACCGCGCAGCTCGGCGCGGCCGTCACCGCACTCGCCGCCGCCCGCCGCACCGACGTGTACGGCATCGGCGCCTCCGGCCTGGTCGCCCAGGACCTCACCCAGAAACTCCTGCGCATAGGCCTGATCGCGCACGCCCACAGCGACCCGCACCTCGCCGTCACCAACGCGGTGCAGCTGCGCGCCGGGGACGTGGCGATCGCCATCACCCACTCCGGCTCCACCGGCGACGTCATAGAACCGCTGCGCGTCGCCTTCGAGCACGGCGCCACCACCGTGGCGATCACCGGACGGCCCAACAGCCATGTCACGCAGTACGCCGACCATGTGCTGACCACCTCCACGTCCCGGGAGAGCGAGCTGCGCCCGGCGGCGATGTCCTCCCGGACCAGCCAACTGCTCGTGGTGGACTGCCTGTTCGTGGGCGTGGCGCAGCGGACGTACGACACGGCGGGGCCGGCGCTGGCGGCGTCGTACGAAGCGTTGGCCCATCGGCACCGGCGGTAGCCGAGCCGTCCGAGACCGTAGGACCGACCGTTGTGGGTGGCTGCGGATTCGTCGTGGTCGGTCGCGCCCACGCGGCGGAGCCGCACATCGCACAGAGCCCCGCGCCCCTTCCGGTGAGACATCCGCACCCCGACCGAAAGAGCCGTTCGTCATGGCCACCAACCCTCACGCCCCCGACCTGCGCGCCCAGCTCGACTCCTTGACCACCGAGGCCTTTCGGCCCGAGCTCGCGGGGATCGACCAGTTGCCGACCCTGGAGATCGCCCGGCTGATGAACGCCGAGGACGCCCGGGTGCCCGGTGCAGTCGCCGCCTGTCTGCCACAGATCGCCGTCGCCATCGACGCGGTCGCCGAGCGGATGTCGCGCGGCGGACGCCTCGTTTACGCCGGGGCCGGCACCGCCGGACGGCTCGGTGTGCTCGACGCCTCCGAGTGCCCGCCCACCTTCAACACCGGGCCCGGCCAGGTCGTCGGCCTCATCGCCGGCGGCCCCGAGGCCATGGTCACCTCCGTCGAGGGCGCCGAGGACTCCAAGGAGCTGGCCCGCGCCGGCCTGGACGCGCTGGCGCTGACGCCGGACGACAGCGTGGTCGGCGTCTCCGCCTCCGGCCGTACCCCGTACGCCGTCGGCGCTGTCGAGTACGCCCGTTCGCGGGGCGCGCTGACGATCGGGCTGGCCTGCAACGCGGGCAGTGCCCTCGCGGCGGCCGCCGACCACGGGATCGAGATCGTCGCGGGGCCGGAGCTGATCACCGGCTCGACCCGGCTGAAGTCCGGCACCGCGCAGAAGCTCGTTCTGAACATGCTCTCGACGATCACGATGATCCGCCTCGGCAAGACGTACGGGAACCTGATGGTCGACGTGCGCGCCTCCAACGCGAAACTGCGCGCCCGTTCCCGCCGGATCGTCGCGCTCGCCACCGGGGCGGGCGAGGAGGAGATCGAGGCGGCGCTCGCGGCCACCGACGGCGAGGTGAAGAACGCGATCCTGGCCCTGCTCGCCGACGTGGACGGCCCGACGGCGGCCCGCCTGCTGGCCCGGTCCGACGGCCACCTGCGCGCGGCCCTGGCGGCGGCCCGGGACTGACTCCCCGCCCGGTCAGCAGGTGCCGGTGTCACGGTCCGCACCTCACGTTCCGCCCAGAGGCCCGGGCCGCCTCCCTCACGCCCACGAAGCGGCCGGAGCGGCCTACCCTCGGGTACATGAACCACGCGCAGCTCACCGCCCTCGGGCGCGCCCTCCGGCTCCTCGGCGAGCACGGTGAGGCGCTCTCCGCCGACACCCCGGACGCCAAGCTGCACGAGGTGAAGACGGATCTGCGGCGGGCGCTGGACCTGCTGGAGGAGAGCGTGACGTCGGCGCCGCCCACGACCCGCTGCGCCGAGCACCCGCAGGGACCCGTGGACGAGAGCGCGCCGGACCTGTGCCTGCTGTGCGAGACGCGGCGGCGTGCGGCCCGGCGGGCCGAGGTCGGCGGCGGGTACGGCCGGCCGCGGCCCGTGGACACCGCGGAGCGGATGCCGTCCCGCTACGGCGTGCGCGAGGACCGGCCGCAGCCGCAGCAGCGGTGGCTTCCGGAAGCGTGGAACGGCCGGGAGTGGCAGCTGTGCGGCACACCGCGCCACGACCGCCGGGAGGCCGAGCTGTATCTGACCGCCCAGCGGCGCGGGCCCCGCCCGGCGATGGCGTACCGGCTGGTGCACGAGTTCACCGACTACGAGGTGCTGCGGGTGTGGGGCACGCCGGTGAAGGTGGACATCGAACCCATGGGCAACATGTAGCCCCAAGGGCGCTCAGCCCTCGAAGCCCACCGGTTCACCCACCCCCGCCTCCCGGGCCCCCGTCGTCCCGCCCCGGGCCCGGGGGGCGACGGCGGGGCGGTTCGGCGAGGCGGCGGTTCGGCGAGGCGGCGCGACGGTTCGGCAAGGCCGCGAGGCGGCGCGGCGGTGCGGCGGTTGGGCAAGGCCGCGAGGCGGCGCGGCGGCGACCCGTCG
>NZ_JBVJPV010000011.1:169624-302723 GCF_055609245.1 Streptomyces sp. NPDC036813
GGTTCGCCCCGGCCGGCTCCCCGGCGGCGCGGCGAGGCCGTGAAGCGGTGCGGCGGCGACCCGTCGGTTTGGCCAAGCCCGGCTCCCCGGCGGGCTGGCCCCCGCCCGGCGGTTCGCCGACCCCGGCTCCCCGCCCCCGCCGTCGGGGCGGCCGTGCGGCGGTGCGGCGGTTGGGCAAGGCCGCGAGGCGGCGCGGCGGCGACCCGTCGGTTCGCCCCGGCCGGCTCCCCGGCGGCGCGGCGAGGCCGTGAAGCGGTGCGGCGGCGACCCGTCGGTTTGGCCAAGCCCGGCTCCCCGGCGGGCTCGCCCCCGCCCGGCGGTTCCGCCGACCCCGACTCCCCGCCCCCGCCCGTCGGGGCGGCCATGCGGCGGTGCGGCAGCGCGGCGGTGTGGGATGAACGGCGTGGGCGGGACGGCGAGTAGGGCCGGGGCCGTGTCGGTCGCGCGGCCGGAGTCGTCTCCGGACACGCGTCGGCCGGGGTGGCTCCGGATACCCGGACACCCCGGCCGTCGTCCGGCGCGAACGCGCCGTACCGCTCAGCTCAGCGTCTTCAGCGCCGCCGCGTCGTACGGCTTCAGCTCGTCGAAGCGGCCGGCCAGCACCTTCGCCGCCCACTCGGGGTCCTGGAGCAGGGCCCGGCCGATGGCGACCAGGTCGAACTCGTCGGCCTCCAGGCGGTCCAGGAGGTTGTCGATGTTCTTGACCGGCGAGCCCTCGCCCTGGAAGGCCTGGAGGAAGTCGCCGTCGAGGCCCACCGAGCCGACGGTGATGACGGGCTTGCCGGTCAGCTTCTTGGTCCAGCCGGCCAGGTTGAGGTCGGAACCGTCGAACTCCGGCAGCCAGTAGCGGCGGGTGGAGGCGTGGAAGGCGTCGACACCGGCGGCGGCCAGCGGCGTCAGGATCGCCTCCAGCTCCTCGGGGGTCTCGGCGAGACGGGCGGTGTAGTCCTGCTGCTTCCACTGCGAGTAGCGGAAGAGGACCGGGAACTCCGGCGACACCTTCTCGCGGACGGCCGCGACGATCTCCGCCGCGAACCTGACGCGGGACACCGGGTCGCCGCCGTAGGCGTCGGTGCGGCGGTTGGTGCCCTCCCACAGGAACTGGTCGACGAGGTAGCCGTGGGCGCCGTGGATCTCCACGCCGTCGAAACCGATGCGCTCGGCGTCGGCCGCGGCCTGGGCGAACGCGGCGACGACGTCGTCCAGGTCCGTTTGCGTCATGGCCTTGCCGGTGGGCTCGGCACCGGCGGTGACGAGGCCGGAGGGGCCCATGGCCGGGGCGTCCGGGAAGGGCGGGTCGCCCTGCTTGCGGACCATGCCGATGTGCCACAGCTGCGGCACGATCGTGCCGCCGCCGGCGTGCACGGCCTCGGCGACCTTCGCCCACCCGGCCAGCTGCTCCTCACCGTGGAACCGCGGCACCCGGTCGCTCTGCCCCGCCGACTCGTGTCCGACGTACGTCCCCTCGGTGACGATCAGACCGACACCGGCGGCGGCGCGGCGGGCGTAGTACGACACCACGTCCTCACCGGGGATGCCGCCCGGCGAGAACATCCGGGTCATCGGCGCCATCGCGATGCGGTTCGGGACGGTCAGACCGTTGATCGTCGTCGGACGGGAGAGCAGGGCGGCCGCGCGGGCGGCGGCGGGCTCGGCGAGGGTCATGGGGAGGCTCCTCTGGTGACCGGTTGGTATGTGCGCGCGCATTGTTGCACTCACTGAAGCAACCATGTGCGGCCCACCCCTCATTCCGGCGACCGGGCCCGGCATATGTGACCCCGGACACGCCCGAGGGCGGCACCCCCAGCCGGAAGCTGGGGGTGCCGCCCTCGGAGTGGCCTTCGCGAAGACCGGACAAGGACAGGTGATCCGAGAAGGATCAGAAGTCCATGTCACCGCCCGGCATGCCGCCGCCGGCCGGGGCCGCGGCCTTCTCCGGCTTGTCGGCGATGACGGCCTCGGTGGTGAGGAACAGCGCGGCGATCGATGCGGCGTTCTGCAGCGCGGAGCGCGTCACCTTGGCCGGGTCGATGATGCCCTCGGCGACCAGGTCGACGTACTCGCCGGTCGCGGCGTTCAGGCCGTGACCCGGGGTCAGGTTGCGCACCTTCTCCACCACGACGCCGCCCTCGAGGCCGGCGTTGACCGCGATCTGCTTCAGCGGGGCCTCGAGCGCGAGCTTCACGGCCTGGGCGCCGGTCGCCTCGTCACCGTCGAGCTCGAGCTTGTCGAAGACGTGGGTGGTCTGCAGCAGGGCCACGCCACCACCGGCGACGATGCCCTCCTCGACGGCCGCCTTGGCGTTGCGGACGGCGTCCTCGATGCGGTGCTTGCGCTCCTTGAGCTCCACCTCGGTGGCGGCACCGGCCTTGATGACCGCGACACCGCCGGCGAGCTTCGCCAGGCGCTCCTGCAGCTTCTCGCGGTCGTAGTCGGAGTCGCTGTTCTCGATCTCGGCGCGGATCTGGTTCACGCGGCCCGCGACCTGGTCCGAGGAGCCGGCACCGTCGACGATGGTGGTCTCGTCCTTGGTGATGACGACCTTGCGGGCGCGGCCCAGGAGGTCCAGGGTCGCGTTCTCCAGCTTGAGGCCGACCTCCTCGGAGATGACCTCGCCGCCCGTGAGGATGGCGATGTCGCCGAGCATGGCCTTGCGGCGGTCGCCGAAGCCCGGGGCCTTGACGGCGACGGACTTGAAGGTGCCGCGGATCTTGTTGACGACCAGGGTCGACAGGGCCTCGCCCTCGACGTCCTCGGCGATGATCAGCAGCGGCTTGCCCGACTGCATGACCTTCTCCAGCAGCGGGAGCAGGTCCTTGACCGAGGAGATCTTGGAGTTGGCGATGAGGATGTACGGGTCCTCGAGCACCGCCTCCATGCGCTCCATGTCGGTCGCGAAGTAGGCGGAGATGTAGCCCTTGTCGAAGCGCATGCCCTCGGTGAGCTCGAGCTCCAGGCCGAAGGTGTTGCTCTCCTCGACGGTGATGACGCCTTCCTTGCCGACCTTGTCCATCGCCTCGGCGATCAGCTCGCCGATCTGGGTGTCGGCGGCGGAGATGGAGGCCGTGGAGGCGATCTGCTCCTTGGTCTCGACGTCCTTCGCCTGCTCCAGCAGGGCGGCGGAGACGGCCTCGACGGCCTTCTCGATACCGCGCTTCAGAGCCATCGGGTTGGCGCCGGCGGCGACGTTGCGCAGGCCTTCCTTGACCAGGGCCTGGGCGAGCACGGTCGCGGTGGTCGTACCGTCACCGGCGACGTCGTCCGTCTTCTTGGCGACTTCCTTGACCAGCTCGGCGCCGATCTTCTCGTACGGGTCCTCGAGCTCGATCTCCTTGGCGATGGACACACCATCGTTGGTGATCGTGGGCGCGCCCCACTTCTTCTCGAGGACGACGTTGCGGCCCTTGGGGCCGAGCGTCACCTTCACGGCGTCCGCGAGCTGGTTCATGCCGCGCTCGAGGCCGCGCCGCGCCTCCTCGTCGAACGCGATGATCTTGGCCATGTGAAGTGGTCCCTCCAGGACTGGGGGTGATTACTTCGGACCGCGCCCGCGCCCGCGACGGACGACCAAGACCCGCGGGTTCCTTGCCCCGCCCGGCCCCGGCCTCACCGACCCGGTCCTTACGTTGTCACTCTCACCTTCAGAGTGCTAACGCAATGATTAGCACTCGGCATGGTCGAGTGCAAGCGCCTGACGGGGTCCGGGCGGTGGATCAGCCGCCCGCGAACACGCCCCCGGCGCCGTCCGGACGTGCCCGGGCACGCGGAAGGGCCCGCACCCTGTGCGAGGTGCGGGCCCTTCGTGCGTGAATGAACGTTCAGGCGGTGACGCGAACCATGTCGGCCTGCGGACCCTTCTGGCCCTGCGAGATCTCGAACTCGACCCGCTGGCCCTCTTCCAGGGTGCGGTAGCCGTCCATCTGGATGGCGCTGTAGTGGACGAAGACGTCCGCACCACCGTCGACCGCGATGAAGCCGTAGCCCTTCTCCGCGTTGAACCACTTGACGGTGCCCTGAGCCATGCCTAACTCCCCTATTACTGGCCCTTGCACAGATCCACACTTCGCGGATCCGGGTCAGACCTCGCCCCCCGATGGAAGGGGGCGTGCGCCGGAACGCGTCGACCGCGGCTGAATGTATCTGTCCAACTGCCGTCTGCAACAGGTCAATCGGACGAGAATTCTGGACGAGCCCGGTCCGAAATCTCGCGAGAATTCACCTGAATTCCGAGCAAGTCGGGCCACACAAAGGGGGCAAAAAAGACAAAAGACCCGCGTACTTTGGCTACTTCTTGTCGCCCGTGCAGCAGGTTCATGAGATCGCGCCCCCGTCGATTCCGGGGCGCGTTCCCCAACTCTACCGCGCCTAATCACATGGAATTGCCCCCTCCGTTTCTCTCACGGAGGGGGCAATGCGATGAACTCTGTGTGTCAGCAGCCGCCGGCGACCGCCGGAATGATCGACACGCCCGCGCCGTCCGGGGTGGCCGTCTCCAGACCCTGCTCGAACCGCACGTCGTCGTCGTTGACGTACACGTTGACGAAGCGGCGCAGCTTGCCCTGGTCGTCCAGCACCCGCGCGGCGATCCCGGTGTGGTTCTTCTCCAGGTCCGCGATGACCTCGGCGAGGGTCGCCCCGTCGGCGGGAACCTCGGCCTGGCCACCGGTGTAGGTGCGCAGGATGGTGGGGATGCGAACGGTCACGCTCATGCGAGGCCAGCCTCTCGGAAGGAGTCCAGGTTCGGGCGGATGGTGGCGGTCAGGCCGGTGCCGGCCACCGCGTCCAGGGTCTTCAGGCCGTCACCGGTGTTCAGGACGACCGTCGTCTTCGTCGGGTCGAGGACACCGTTCTCGATCAGCTTGCGGGTCACACCCACGGTCACCCCGCCGGCGGTCTCCGCGAAGATGCCCTCCGTGCGGGCCAGCAGCTTGATCGCGTCGACGACCTGCTCGTCGGTGACGTCCTCCACCGCGCCGCCCGTGCGGCGCGCGATGTCCAGGACGTACGGGCCGTCGGCCGGGTTGCCGATCGCCAGCGACTTGGCGATGGTGTTCGGCTTCTGCGGGCGCACCACGTCGTGCCCGGCCTTGAAGGCCGTGGACACCGGCGAGCAGCCCTCGGCCTGCGCACCGAAGATCTTGTACGGCTTGTCCTCGACCAGGCCGAGCTTGATCAGCTCCTGCAGGCCCTTGTCGACCTTGGTGAGCTGCGAGCCGGAGGCGATCGGGATGACGAGCTGGTCGGGCAGCTGCCAGCCGAGCTGCTCGCAGATCTCGTACGCCAGGGTCTTGGAGCCCTCGGCGTAGTACGGCCGCAGGTTGACGTTGACGAAGCCCCAGCCCTCGCCGGCCGGGTCGCCGATCAGCTCGGAGCAGAAGCGGTTCACGTCGTCGTAGTTGCCCTCGATGCCGACGAGGTCGCCGCCGTAGATCGCGGCCATGACGATCTTGCCCTGCTCCAGGTCGTGCGGGATGAACACGCAGGAGCGGAAGCCGGCCCGTGCGGCGGCGGCGCCGACGGCGCCGGCCAGGTTGCCGGTGGAGGAGCAGGACAGGGTGGTGAAGCCGAAGGCGCGCGCCGCCTCCAGGGCCTGCGCGACGACGCGGTCCTTGAAGGAGTGGGTCGGGTTGCCGGAGTCGTCCTTGACGTACAGACCGCCGGTCACGCCGAGCTCGGCGGCGAGGTGGTCGGCCTTGACGAGCTTGGTCCAGCCCGGGTTGATGTTCGGCTTGTCGGCCACGTCCGCGGGGACGGGCAGCAGTGGTGCGTAGCGCCAGATGTTCGCGGGTCCCGCCTCGATGCGCTTGCGGAGTTCCTCGGTGTCGTAGGCCGAGAAGTCATAGGCGATCTCGAGCGGGCCGAAACATTCCTCGCACGCGAAGACCGGGCCCAGCGGGACGCGGTGACCGCATTCGCGGCAGCTCAGGGCCGCGGCGGGACCGAGGTCGACGGTGGAGGTGCTGGTAACTGTCTGCGCAGCCATGTGAGGCGAGGCCCTTTCTCCTCATCTTCCTCACGACGCATCTCGCCGTGAGACGGAATTGGCACCTTCCCCGGCCGGGAGCCTCGCCTGAACGAGTCCGGAGTCAGGGTGGTTGCCGGGGCTTCACCGGGCCGTGTCCCTCTGCCCCTCTGGATGAGCGGTATTCGGTTGTGAACGCGGCCGACCCCCGACATGCGATGGTCATCAGCGTTGTTCAAGACTGTAACCGAAGGCCAGGACAGTTGAGATAGTCGTCCGAACCGCGAGATGGATCACCCTTCACCCGGTGCGAGCCGGTGTGATCACGACAGTGAGGAGCCGCAGACCGTGCTTGAAGAAGTCGAGCGCTGGCTGACCACCCGCTCCTGGTCCGTGACCGATCGACCGCTGCACCAGGTCCTGGCCGCCAAGCGCGCCACGGGGCAGACGGTCTCCGTCGTGCTGCCCGCCCTCAACGAGGAGGAGACGGTCGGCGACATCGTCGCGATCGTCCGGCACGACCTCATGCAGCAGGTCCCGCTGGTCGACGAGGTGGTCGTGGTCGACTCGGGCTCCACCGACCGTACCGCCGAGGTGGCCGCGGCGGCGGGCGCCCGGGTCGTCCACCGCGACGAGATCCTGCCGCGCATACCCGCCGTCCCCGGCAAGGGCGAGGTGCTGTGGCGCTCCCTGCTGGTCACGAGCGGCGACATCGTCTGTTTCGTGGACGCGGATCTGAAGGAGTTCTCCTCCGACTTCGTCACGGGCATCGTCGGCCCGCTCCTCACCGACCCCGAGGTGCAGCTGGTCAAGGCGATGTACGACCGCCCGCTGGCCGGCGCCGCGGGCCAGGGCGGGCGGGTCACCGAACTGATGGCCCGCCCGCTGCTGAACATGCACTGGCCGCAGCTGGCCGGCTTCGTCCAGCCGCTCGGCGGCGAGTACGCGGCCCGCCGCTCCCTGCTGGAACAGCTGCCCTTCCCCGTCGGCTACGGCGTGGAGCTGGGCATGCTGGTCGACGCGCTGCACCTGGTCGGTCTTGACGCCCTGGCCCAGGTCGACGTCGGTGTGCGCATCCACCGCCACCAGGACGGCCAGGCCCTCGGCCGGATGGCCGCGGCGATCTACCGCACCGCCCAGCTCCGGCTGGCCCGCGGCCACCTGATCCGGCCGGCCCTGACCCAGTTCGAGCGGGGCGAGGACGGCTTCGAGCCGCGCACGTACTCCGTGGACACGGAGGAACGCCCCCCGATGATGGAGATCGCCGAGTACGCGGCGCGGAAGGTGGCGTGAGGCGCACGCCCCCGGCGGACGGCGAGGCGGCGGACGCCCCCGGCGGACGGCGAGGCGGCGGATGCCCTCGGCGGACGGCGGTGCGACGGTCAGCCGGCCCGGCCGCCGGACCGGCGCTGTCAGGATCTTCACCAGCGGTCGCGCAGGGGCCGCGTGAGCTCATGGTGTACGACCGGCCACCGGATCCGGCCATACGTTTGAGTTTTTCCGGGGCGGGCTAGGTTGAGGCGTATGGCTTCCACGCACGTTGCTGATCAGAGGGCTCGAGTGCTGGTCGCGTCCAACCGCGGCCCGGTGTCGTACTCGGTGGGCGACGACGGCTCGCTCGCCGCCAAGCGGGGCGGTGGCGGGCTGGTGTCCGGGCTGTCGGCCATCGGACCGGAGGCGGGCGCGCTGTGGGTGTGCTCCGCGCTGTCCGACGGCGACCGCGAGGCGGTGCGGCGCGGGGTGGGCGAGCAGGGCGTGCGGATGCTGGACATCCCGGCCGAGGTGCACGCCGACGCCTACAACGGCATCGCCAACTCGGTGCTGTGGTTCGTGCACCACATGCTCTACCAGACGCCCCTGGAGCCCGTCTTCGACGCGGAGTTCCGCAGGCAGTGGGCGTCGTACGAGACGTACAACCGGGCGTTCGCCGAGGCGCTGGCCGAGGAGGCCGCCGAGGGCGCCGTGGTGATCGTGCAGGACTACCACCTGACCCTGGTCCCGGGGATGCTCCGCGAGCTGCGCCCCGACCTGCGCATCGGGCACTTCTCGCACACGCCGTGGGCGCCGCCGGAGTACTTCCGGATGCTGCCGGACGACATCGCGCGCCAGGTGCTCGACGGGATGCTGGGCGCGGACCGGCTCGGCTTCCTCACCCAGCGCTGGGCGGACGCCTTCACGGCGTGCTGCGAGCAGTTCGCGGGCGGGCTCGGTACCACCCGGATCGGGGTGCACGGGCTCGGCGCGGACGCCGACTTCCTGCGCGAGCGGGCACACCGGACGGACGTGGGCGAGCGGATGGCGGCGCTGCGGGAGCAGATCGGCGCCGGCCGCAAGGCGATCGTCCGGGTGGACCGCACCGAACTGTCGAAGAACATCGTGCGCGGCCTGCTGGCGTACCGGCAACTGCTGGAGGACCACCCCGAGTGGCGCGAGCGGGTCGTGCACGTGGCGTTCGCCTACCCGTCCCGGCAGGACCTCGCCGTCTACCGGGACTACACGGCCGAGGTGCAGCGGGTGGCCGAGGAGATCAACGCCGACTACGGCACGGACGGCTGGACGCCGGTCGTGCTGCACGTCGAGGACGACTTCGCGCGCTCGCTCGCGGCGTACCGGCTCGCGGACGTGGCGCTGGTCAACCCGATCCGGGACGGCATGAACCTGGTCGCCAAGGAGGTGCCGCTGGTCTCCGACGAGGGGTGCGCGCTGGTGCTGTCGCGGGAGGCCGGGGCGTTCGAGGAGCTGGGCGAGGACGCGATCGCGGTCAATCCGTACGACGTGACCGGTACGGCGGCCGCCCTGCACGAGGCGTTGAGCATGCCGGCGGGAGAGCGCGGCGAGCGGGCCAAGCGGCTGGCGGCAGCGGCGACCGCGCTGCCGCCCGCCAAATGGTTCCTGGAGCAGCTGGAGGCGTTGCAGGGGTGACCCCGCGCGGCTACGCGGGCCGGGTCACCCGGTCCGCCAGCGCCGACAGCAGGCGTACGACTCCCTCCGGGCCGTCGACCACCACGTCCGCCCGCTTCGACAGCTCCGTGACCTCCGCGCTGCCGCTGCACACCAGCAGGCCCGGGACGCCCTCGGCGCGCAGGGCGTCGACGGCCGCGAAGGCGGGCAGGTCGCCCAGGTCGTCGCCGGCGTAGACGACGGACCCGGCGCCCACCGCGCGGACGTACTCCGTCAGTGCCACCCCCTTGTCGACGCCGGGCGGGCGCAGCTCCAGGACCAGGCGGCCGGGTTCGACGATCAGCCCGTGCCGCGCCGCCAGGTCCGCCAGCGGCTCGCGCAGCGCCTCGAACGCGGCCTGCGGATCCTCGGCGCGGCGGGTGTGCACGGCGACCGCGCGGCCCTTCTCCTCGATCCACGTGCCCCGCCAGGCGCCGACCGAGTCCAGCAGCCCGGGCAGCTCGGCGCGCACCGCCGCGACGCCCGGATGGGGCGGCGGGGCGGTCAGCTCACCGGTGGCGGCCTCCCAGCGTTCGGCGCCGTAGTGGCCGAGGACGACGAGGCGCTCCAGGCCGGGCACGCCCGCGAAACCGCCGTGCCGTACGGCGACCCCCGCGGGTCGGCCGGTGACCACCGCGATCGAGGCGACCTCGGGGGCGAGTCGGGCGAGGGCCGGTACCGCGTCCGGGTGGGCGCGGGCCTGTTCGGGGTCGGCGACGATGGGGGCGAGGGTGCCGTCGAAGTCGAGGCCGATCACCGCCCCGCCGGGGCGGGCGAGGACTGCGTCGAGGCCCTCGCGGCCCTGCGCGGTCACCGGTTCGGGAAGGTCCGGGGGTTGCGTGTCATGGCTGCCCATACCGCGAACCTATCCCCGGACGGCCCCCGCCGAACCTGGAGACCGGTGTCGTCACCGCTCGGCGCGGCGGGCTTCCCGTATCCGTCTGAGCCTGTTCACCGTCACCGGGTCGTGGGCGAGGGCGCGGGTGTCGTCCAGCAGGGCGTTGAGCAGCTGGTAGTAGCGGACGGGGGCGAGGCCCAGCTCCTCACGGATGGCGCGCTCCTTCGCGCCGGGGCCGGGAAAGCCCCGGCGCTCCAGCGCGAGGATCGCCTGTTCGCGCGCCCCGAGCCGATCCTGATCCATGCCCGAAACGGTACCGCCGGCCACTGACAACGCCGCCGGCCGCGGCTGGGCCACGGGCGACGGCCCCGGACGCCTACGGCTGCGCGCTGTCCGCCGCGACCGCCGCCGACTGGATCTGCCCGAGGACGGACACGGCGCTGCCCGTGGGGTCGACGGTCTGCCCGATCCGCTTCTTGATGTCGGCGCTGACCAAAGCCCAGGACGTCTTGCCGACCGGGTACAGCTCGCTGAGCGGCAGCTGCTCCAGGAACGGCTGGATGTCCTTGTCCTGCCCGGAGCCGTTCATCGCCGCGGAGGCGGAGGTGGTGACGGGCAGCAGGTCGTAGGTGCGGGAGAGGTCGAGGACGTTCTTCTCGCTGTAGACGAAGTCGAGGAAGTCGCGGATCTGCTCGCGGTGGCCGTTCTTCTTGAACGCCATCATCCAGTCGGCCACGCCCATCACCGACCGGCTGGGGCCGTTCACGCCCGGCATGGTGACCATGCCGAACTTCACGCCCTTCTTCGCGGCCATCTGCATCAGTGAGGGATGCCCGTTGAGCATGCCGACCTCGCCGTTGGCGAAGGCGGTGAAGGCGTCGGCGCGGTTGAGTTCACCGGGTGCGACGGGCCCGGTGAGGTCCTTGCCGACCAGTTCGTTCTTCAGCCAGGTGAAGGTCTGCACGTTCTGCGAGGAGTCGATGCCGTAGGTGCCGACGGTGTCGACGTAGCCGCCACCGCCGCTGAGCAGCCACTGCATGGTCTCGGCCTGCGCCTCCTCCGGCCCGAGCGGCAGCGCGTAGGGGTACTTCACGCCCTTGTCCTTGAGCACCGCTGCGTCGGCGGCCAGCTCGGCCCACGTCTTGGGCGGGTCGATGTGCGCCTTGTCGAAGAGGGTCTTGTTGTAGAAGAGCAGCCGGGTGGAGGCGGCGAACGGCATGCCGTACTGCACCCCGTGCACCTGTCCCGCCGACACCAACTGGGAGACGAAGTCGGCCTGGGTGGAGATGGAGAGCACGTCGTCGGCCCGGTACAGCTCGTCCTTGGCCGCGTAGTCGGCGTAGGCGCCGATCTGGGCCAGGTCGGGCGCCTGTCCGGCGTCGGTCATCTCCTTGACCTTGCGGTCGACGTCGTTCCACGAGTACACGCTGACGTCGATCTTCACGCCGGGGTGCTGCTTCTCGTAGTCCTTGACGAGGCCGTCCCAGTAGTGCCGGGAGCTGTTGGAGTCGTTGTCGCCGTAGTCGGCGGCGACCAGCTTCAGGGTCACGTCACCGGAGCCGCCGGTGACGCCGCAGCCGGTGAGCACCGCTGCCATTCCCAGCGCGGAGATCCCCGCGATCGTCGTCGTCCTTCGCCGCTGCACCGCTCCGGCTCCCCCACCCTCGCAGACGTCTGACCCGTCGGAGACGTCTGAACCACTTTCCGATTAACGGATTAAGGTCTACACCATGCGAGTGGACTAGACCTCTCGCGGGTGGTGGGGCCACACTGTCCCCCGTGAGACATGTCATCGCCCTCGACGTGGGCGGCACCGGGATGAAGGCCGCCCTGGTCGGGGCGGACGGCGAACTGCTCCACCAGGCACGCCGGCCCACGGGCCGCGAGCACGGGCCGGACGCGGTCGTCGAGCACATCCTCGGCTTCGCCGCCGACCTGCGCGCCCACGGCGAGGCACACCTCGGCGAGCCCGCCGCCGCGGCCGGTGTCGTCGTCCCCGGCATCGTCGACGAACAGCACGGCATCGCCGCCTACGCCGCCAACCTCGGCTGGCGCGACCTGCCCCTGCGCGACCTGCTCGCGAAGCGGCTCGGCGCGCCGGTCGCCCTGGGCCACGACGTGCGGGCCGGCGGACTCGCCGAGGGGCGCCTCGGCGCGGGCCGGGGCGCCGACCGCTACCTGTTCGTGCCGCTGGGCACCGGGATCGCCGGCGCGATCGGCATCGGCGGCCGGGTCGAGGCGGGCGCGCACGGCTTCGCGGGCGAGATCGGCCACATCGTCGTACGCCCAGGGGGCACCCCCTGCCCCTGCGGGCAGCGCGGCTGCCTGGAACGGTTCGCGTCCGCGTCGGCGGTCAGCCAGGCGTGGGCCGCGGCCTGCGGCGACCCGCAAGCCGACGCAGCGGACTGCGCCAAGGCCGTCGCGTCCGGCGACCCGAACGCCGTCCGCGTCTGGCAGGAGGCGGTCGACGCCCTCGCCGACGGCCTGGTCACCGCGCTCACCCTGCTGGACCCGCGCACCCTGATCATCGGTGGCGGCCTGGCCGAGGCGGGGGAAACCTTGTTCACACCACTGCGGGACGCCGTCGCGCAGCGGGTCACCTTCCAGAAACTGCCGGAGATCGTCCCGGCCGCCCTGGGCGACACGGCCGGATGCCTGGGCGCAGGCCTCCTGGCCTGGGACCTCCTCGACACCACGAACGGCAAGGAGGAAACGCCGTAATGGCAACCGACCCAGGGGCGCGGGACAGCGCCCATGTGCGGCTCGGCCGCGGGGCGCGAGAAACCACGACGACGCCGCACCCCACCACGGCCGGCACCCCCGTGGTGCTGACCGGCGCAACGGTCGTCCTCCCCACAGGCACCGTCCCGGACGGCCAGGTGGTGATCGACGGCAGCCGCATCACCGGTACGGCACCCGTGAACGCCCAGGTCATCGACGTAAGCAACCACTACGTGGTCCCCGGCTTCGTCGACCTGCACAACCACGGCGGCGGCGGAGCCTCCTTCACCTCCGGCACCGTCGAGGACGTCCTCAAGGGCATCCACACCCACCGCCTGCACGGCACCACCACCCTCGTCGCCTCCACCGTCACCGGCGACATGGACTTCCTGACGCACCGCGCCGGGCTGCTGAGCGAGCTGGCCGAGCAGGGCGACATCGCCGGGATCCACTTCGAGGGGCCGTTCATCTCGCCCTGCCGCAAGGGCGCGCACTCCGAGGAACTGCTGCGCGACCCGGAGCCCGCCGAGGTGCGCAAGCTGATCGACGCGGCGCGCGGGCACGCGAAGATGGTCACCCTCGCCACCGAGCTGCCGGGCGGCGTCGACTCCGTACGGCTGCTCGCCGAGCACGGCGTGATCGCGGCGATCGGGCACACGGACGCCACCTACGAGCAGACCCTCGAGGCGATCGACGCGGGCGCGACGGTCGCCACGCACCTGTTCAACGCGATGCCGCCGATCGGCCACCGCGCCCCCGGGCCCATCACGGCGCTGCTGGAGGACGAGCGGATCACGGTCGAGCTGATCGACGACGGGGTCCATCTGCACCCGGCGGCCCTGCAACTGGCGTTCCATCACGCGGGCGCGGACCGGGTCGCGTTCATCACGGACGCGATGGACGCGGCCGGCTTCGGCGACGGCCGCTACATGCTCGGACCGCTGGAGGTGGAGGTCGCCGACGGTGTGGCGCGGCTGGTGGAGGGCGGCTCGATCGCGGGCTCCACGCTCACCCTGGACCGTGCGTTCAAGCGGGCGGTGACGGTGGACCGGCTGCCGGTGGAGGACGTGGTGAGGGCGCTGTCGGCCAACCCTGCGCGACTGCTCGGACTGGACGACCGCGTCGGCTCGCTCGAGCCGGGCAAGGACGCGGACCTGGTCCTGCTGGACGAGCACTTCGACCTGAAGGGCGTGATGCGCCGCGGCGAGTGGGTGGTTGGCCCCCAACTGGCCTGATCCGTCCGCTCGTACGGGGACGGTGGCCGGTCCCGGGGCTGGGCCGACCGCCGTCTCTTTGGCATGATCGGCTCTCCGGAAGTCCACGGTCAGCACACGTATGCGGGGGAGGTCGGCCCAGGTGATCCTCACGGTCACACTGAACACCGCTCTCGACATCACCTACCGCGTCCGCTCGCTGCGGCCGCACACCTCCCACCGCGTCACGGACGTCACCGAACGGCCGGGCGGCAAGGGGGTCAACGTGGCGCGGGTCCTCGCGGCCCTCGGCCACGAGGTGACGGTCACCGGCTTCGCGGGCGGCGCCACCGGGCGCGTCGTCCGTGACCTGCTGACGGACACGGCCGGTGTCCGCGACGCGCTGGTGCCGGTCGCGGGCGCCACGCGCCGCACGATCGCCGTCGTGGACGAGCGCAGCGGCGACACCACCCAGCTGAACGAACCGGGCCCGGTCATCGCGCCCACCGAGTGGGACGCCTTCCAGGACCGCTACGAGGAGCTGATCGCCTCCGCCTCCGCCGTGGCCCTGTGCGGCAGCCTGCCGCCGGGCGTGCCGGTGGGCGCGTACGCGGGCCTGATCCGTACGGCGCGCGCGGCGGGGGTACCCGTACTGCTGGACACCAGCGGTGAGCCGCTGCGCCGAGGGGTCGCCGCCCGCCCGGACATCGTCAAGCCCAACGCCGACGAGCTGGCGGAACTGACGGGCTCCCACGAGCCGGTGCGCGCGACGCAGGACACACGGCGGCGCGGGGCGCGCGCGGTCGTCGCGTCGCTCGGCGCGGACGGCCTCCTGGCCGCCGCCCCGGAGGGCCGCTGGCGGGCCACCCCGCCGGGCCGCGTCCACGGCAACCCGACCGGCGCCGGCGACTCGGCCGTCGCCGGCCTGGTCTCAGGCCTGGTGGAAGGCCTCCCCTGGCCGGACCGCCTCACCCGAGCGGTGGCCCTCTCCGCCGCAACGGTCCTCGCCCCGGCAGCGGGCGAGTACGACGCGAGGGCCTACGAGGAGCTGCTGGGGAAGGTGGCGGTGACGACGGAGGCGACGGCGGCTTGAGGGGCCCGTTTCGCAACTGGCCTCAAGCCGGACCGGGCCGTGCTCATCGGTATGCGGCGCCCGCGCCCCGCAGCCGGCGGGGAGCGGGCGGCGGCGTCAGGCCGGAGGGTCCGTCGTGAGCCACATCTGGTCCAGCACGGCGTTGCACTGGTTGCCCTGCTGGCAGGAGAGCTCGAGCGTGTTGGTGCCCTCGGTCAGGTTCACGTTGGCCCAGGTCTCCTTCCAGCCCTTCTCCCAGTCGCCCGCCGGCGTACCGCCGAAGTTCTTCATGTTCAGCGGCTGGGTGTTGGGCTTGCCGTTGACCGAGAGAGTGGCGTTCGCATCGGCGCCCGGAATGCCGTAGCGCACGTACAGGCGGTACGTGCCCTTGTCCTTGATGCCGTTCACCGTCCAGGTGACCTTGGCGCCGACGGCGTTGAAGCCGGTGACATAGACACCGCCGTCCGCCTTGGCACCCTTCACGTCCGACGCCAGCGTCGCGCCGCCCTCCAGGCGGAGCGCCTTCGCATCGATCGTCGGCAGCTTCACCTCCGCGTCCCCGCTCGCGCTCGACGACGGGCTCGGCGTGCTGCTCTGCTGGGACTGGGTGGGGGCGGTACCGGACTGGTCGTTCTTCTTGTCGTCCGAGTTGCCGTTCATCATCACCACGCCGATGCCGACCACCACCGCCGCGACGACGGCGATCGCGCCGATCAGCAGGCCCTTGGTGTTGGGGCCGCGGCCCCGCCCGCCGGAGCCGGACCCGCCGGCCGCGGCCTGGTGCTGCGGGGCGGTGGGCGCGCCGCCGGGGAACGTCTCGGGGGCCGCGTAGTGCGCGTTGGTCCTGCCGTAGGCACCCTGCTGCGGAACCTGGCCGTACGGCGCGGCGGTCGGCGCCTGCTGCCCGTACTGCCGTTCCCCGACGGTGCGCACCCGGCTGACGGAGTTCGGGTAGCCGTAGCCTCCCGCGGGCGGCTGGGCACCCCGGGCCTGTCCGTCGGCGTAGAGGTAGCCGAACGGGTCGTCGTCCTCGGGGGTGCTCGGGCCGTTGTTGCCGGGCGTCATCCCTTCGTTCTCCTCAACAGGTGGGGGGCGGATGGGGTCCTTGGTGTGGGGTGTGGCAGAGGGCGAGCCTACCCGCTCCACAAGACCCAAACGGGTGACCCGAACCGCACCGTTTTCCCCGCAACCGCGCTGACCTGCGGATTACCCCGCGCGCCTGTGCTGTTTGGGACGAGATCGTTTCTCGACGTACATCCGTTCGTCCGCCGACTTGAGGACCTCGTCGGCCGTCATGCCGCAGTGCGCCCAGCCGATGCCGAAGCTGGCGCCCACCCGCACGGCCCGGCCCTCGGCGCGGATCGGCTGGATGATCTCGTTGCGCAGGCGTACGGCGAGGTCCTGCGCGTCGGCGCGGCCGAGGCCGTCGGCGAGGATCACGAACTCGTCGCCGCCGAGCCGGGCGACGGTGTCGCCGTCGCGCACGCCGTTGCTGAGGCGCCGGGCCACCTCGATGAGGACCGCGTCGCCCGCGTTGTGCCCGAACCGGTCGTTGATCGACTTGAAGCCGTCGAGGTCGCAGAAGAGCACCGCGAGCCCCTTGGCGCCGTCGTCCCGCTCGCCCTCGGGGGCGACGGTGTGCACATGGTGGTCGTAGGCGTCGTAGCCGTCGGGGGCGGGCCGGAAGTCGAAGCCGTGGCCGTTCGCGTCGAAGGCGGCGGGGTGCCCGTGCGCGGCCTCGGCGGTGTCGAAGGAGTCGTACGCGTCGAGCGCGGGGTGGGCGGTCTGCGGCCGCCGGCACAGGCGGGCGGCGAGCCGGGAGCGCAGCTCGGCGGAGTTGGGCAGGCCGGTGAGGGAGTCGTGGGAGGCGCGGTGGGCGAGCTGGAGCTCGCGCCGCTTGCGCTCCTCTATGTCCTCGACGTGGGTGAGCAGGAAGCGGGGGCCGTCGGCGGTGTCGGCGACGACGGAGTTGCGCAGCGACACCCAGACGTAGGTGCCGTCACGGCGGCCGAGGCGCAGCTCGGCGCGGCCGCCCTCGGCTGAGGTGCGCAGCAGCGTGCCGATGTCCTCGGGGTGGACCAGGTCGGAGAAGGAGTAGCGGCGCATCGCGGAGGCGGGCCGGCCGAGGAGCCGGCACAGCGCGTCGTTGGTGCGCAGGATGCGGCCGTGCTGGTCGCCACCCATCTCGGCGATGGCCATGCCGGAGGGGGCGTACTCGAAGGCCTGGCGGAAGGATTCCTCGCTGGCGCGCAGGGCCTGCTGTTCACGCTCCAGGCGGACCAGGGCGCGCTGCATGTTGGAGCGCAGCCGGGCGTTGGATATCGCGATCGCGGCCTGGAAGGCATACATCTGCAGGGCCTCGCGGCCCCACGCGCCGGGCCTGCGGCCGTTGCGCGGCCGGTCCACGGACAGTACGCCGAGCAGTTCGCCGCGCGGGCCGCCCTGCGCGCCGGGCGCGTACATGGGGGCGAAGAGCCGGTCGGAGGGGTGCCACTCGTCCTCGAAGCGGGGCGCGGGCCCGTCGGTGTACCACTGCGGGACGTCGTCGTCGTCGAGGACCCAGCCCTCGGTGTGCGGTATGAACACCAGGTCGCCCCACTGCTCGCCCATGGCCAGGCGGCGGTCCCAGGACGGGCGGGAGCCGACGCGGCCGGTGATCAGTGCCTCGGCGGCGGGGTTGCCGGCGAAGGCGGCGACGACGAGATCCCCGTCGGGGCGGACGAGGTTGACGCACGCCAGCTCGTAACCGAGGGCGGTCACCACGCCGTCGGCGACGGTCTGCAGGGTGTCCGCCAGGCTGCGGGCGGTGTTCATGTCCGCCATGACCTGGTGCAGCTGCCGCAGGGACGCAAGACGGACGTAGGGTTCCGACTCGGTCTCCATGCTCGCCCTCCCCCCGAGACTTCGCAGCGAATCAAGGGTTGTCGTCGGCGTATCGTCGTCTGAGCCTGGTGGCGTCTCGTACTGCGTCTTTCGCCACTGAATCACAGCGCGCTGCTCACTCGGTACACAGGGTCAACATTTCCTTGCCCTTGTGACTCAAGTCACAGCAAAACGTGAACAATAAAGTGGAGTTTCTGCGTTTTTCCTGTGCGTTAACCGAACGGACACTTTGCGAGTATGCGGCATCGGCGGCCGTTCCGGGCCGGAGTCAGGCGGAAGACCTAGGTCCGCGCCCGGTCCAGGGTCCGATGCGGGGCCTGTGGAGCGGAGACTAGCGTTTCCGGCGTGCTGAAGACTTCCCCTGCCGTGCCCTCCCCCTTCACACCCGCCCCCGCCGGGCATGCTGAGGGGGTGACCCACGACGAGTTCCGCGCCGCCATGTCCCGGCTCGCCGCGGGCGTGGTCCTGGTGACCGCGCAGGAGCCGCCGCTCGACCCGGACGACCCGGACGCGCCCACCGGCGAGGACGTCGGCATGACCGCCACCGCGTTCATGTCGGTCTCCCTCGACCCACCGCTGGTGCTCGTCAGCCTGCGGGAGGGCTCACGCATGGACGACCTGCTCGCCGAGCAGCCGATGTGGGCCGTCTCGGTCCTCGCCGAGAGCCAGCGCCACATCGCCGGCCGCTTCGCGATGAAGGGCCGCATCAGCGACCGCCTGCTCTTCGAGGACATCCCGTACGTGCGCGGCGAGGTCACCGGCTCGCCCCTGGTGGGCGGCGCGCTGGCCACCCTGGAGTGCCGCACCGAACAGCGCGTCGCGGCCGGCGACCACACCCTGGTGATCGGCCGCGTCCTGACGGCCCGCGTACCGAGCGCGGACGGCGGCCCCCTGATGTACTTCAAGGGGCGGTACCGGCAGTTGGGGTGACGCCCGAAAACCCCTCGCCGGTGGCCGTCCGGCGTCCTTAGGGTGCAGAGATGACCCACCTCGAGGAGATCACCCCGCACACCTTCGACGCCGCCGTGGGCATCCGGGTCCGCCCCGACCAGGAACACGCGGTCTCGCCGGTGATGCAGTCCCTCGCCGAGGCCTACGTCCACCCCGAAGGCGTGGCGTGGCCCCGCCTGATCGTCGACGGTGAGCGGCCGGTCGGCTTTCTGATGGCCTTCCTCGGCATCGACTGGCACGGCGACGGCACCGTGCACCGCTCCGGCCTGTGGCGCCTCAACATCGCGGCCGACGCCCAGGGCCGCGGCTACGGCCGCTTCGCGGTCCGGGCGGTGGCGGAGGAACTGCGCCGGCGGGGCACCGAGGAGATGTACGTCAGCTGGCACCCCGGCCCCGACGGCCCGGAGGCCTTCTACCTGGGCCTGGGCTTTCGCAAGAACGGCGAGGTGAGCGGGGATCAGACGGTGGGGGTGCTGAAGCTCGGCTGACACCGGCCCGCGGTGGCGGTACTGAAGCTCGGCTGACACCGGCCCGCGGAGGGGTGCCGGAGCTCGGCTGACGCCGGCCCGCGGAGGGGTGCCGGAGCTCGGCTGACGTCGGCCCGGACAGCCTGCGCGGGTCACTCGCCCGGGCCGCGCACCCCTCTACCGCGGGGTCGCTCGTCCCCGGCCCGCGCACCCTCTACCGCGGGGTCGCTCGTCCCCGGCCCGCCGACCCTCTACCGCGTCCAGTCCCGTCCCGTACGCCCCCGCTTGGTCTCCGCGCGCTGTTTCTTCTCGCGCAGCCGGCGTTCGTTGATACCCCGCGGCACGCGCGTCGGCTTGCGCGGCCTCGGTGGCGGAGCCGTCGCCTCCGCGAGCAGCGCCGCGAGGCGCACCGCGGCGGCCTCCCGGTTGCGCCACTGCGAGCGGTGCTCGGTGGCGCGCACGCTGAGCACCCCGTCGACCAGCCGCGGCCCGAGCCGCTCCAGCGCACGCCGCTTCCACACCTCGGGCAGCGCCTCGGTGCGGGCGAGGTCGAAGCGGACCTCGGCGGCGGAGTCGGACGTGTTGACGTGCTGTCCGCCGGGCCCCGACGACCGCGAGAAGCGCCACATCAGCTCGGCCTCGGGGAGCGCGACGGAACCGCGGATGAGATGGGGACCGGACATGCGGTCCATGTTCCCGGCTGGGCCCGGTCCACGTCATCCCATTTCCCGTCGGGTAAAAAAGGTAAAGCGGGCTGGAACCATCCACCGGGCCGCGACGTTCGTAGGGATGACGGTAGCTTCGTCCCCAGTGCGAAGCCTCGTACACACAGCGCATCGAGGAAGGACTCCCGACCATGGCAGTAAGCCTGTCCAAGGGTGGCAACGTCTCGCTCACCAAGGAGGCTCCGGGCCTGACCGCCGTCACCGTGGGCCTGGGCTGGGACGTCCGCACCACCACCGGCACGGACTTCGACCTCGACGCGTCCGCGATCGCGGTCAACGGCCAGGGCAAGGTCTACTCCGACGCCCACTTCGTCTTCTTCAACAACAAGCAGACCCCGGACAACTCCATCGTCCACACCGGTGACAACCGCACCGGCGAGGGCGCCGGCGACGACGAGGCCATCAACGTCAACCTCGCCGCCCTCCCGGCCGACATCGACAAGATCGTCTTCCCGGTCTCCATCTACGACGCCGAGAACCGCGGCCAGAACTTCGGCCAGGTCCGCAACGCCTACATCCGCATCGTCAACCAGGCCGGCGGCGCCGAGATCGCGCGCTACGACCTGTCGGAGGACGCGGCCACCGAGACGGCCATGGTCTTCGGCGAGCTGTACCGCAACGGCGCGGAGTGGAAGTTCCGCGCCGTCGGCCAGGGCTACGCCTCGGGTCTGGTGGGCATCGCCCAGGACTTCGGCGTCAACGTCTGATCCGACGCCCCGCGTGAAGAAGCCCCCGGCCGAGCGCCGGGGGCTTCGGCGCATTACGGTCCCGCCATGATCCTCGAACCCCTCCCCCGCACCGCCGACCACGACATCCCCGCCCCGCTGCTCACCGAACTCACCGCTCTGTACGCCTCCCAGCGCGAGTTCCAGGCCCTCAGCGGCGACTTCCCGGATCCGGACGACATCCGGCCGGAGCAGGTGGCGGCCGCGCTGGCCGACGAGACGGCGCACCCGGACACCGAGGTGCTGCTGGCCCGCAGCCAGGGGCAGCTCGTCGGCGTGGCCATCACCCTCGCGCACCACCCCGACCCGGCCGACCCCGACCCGTGGATCGGGCTGCTGATGGTCGACGCGGGCGTTCAGCGCCAGGGGCACGGCCGCCGCCTCGCCACGGCCGTGGAGGACCGTTTCCGCGACGCGGGGCGCAGCGCCGTCCGGCTGGCCGTCCTGGCCGACAACCCCAAGGCGCTGGCCTTCTGGACCTCCCTCGGCTACGAGGTGATCGACCGCCGCCCCGACCTCCGGCAGGGCCGCGCCTGCGCAGTGCTGCGCAAGCAGCTGGCGGTGTGACACCGCGCGCTGCCGCAAGCAGCCGAAGGTGTGACACTGCGCGCGGCAATTCCGCTGTATCAACGAGGCCCTGACTTCACCTCAGCTGTCCGCATAGCGGATACGTCGCCACGGAATTCGGATACGAACATGTAAATTCCTGACGGACCTCTGTCAAACAGCAGGTTCTCAATGCCACTCTCTCCTCGCCGCCGCACCCTGTGCCCCTCCTGTGCCTCAACCCCACGAGGCCAGCGACGAAGGAGACCGAGTGAGACACCCCGCCCGTCCCACCTCTCGCTCCACCCGACTGCGCGCCGCAGCCCTGATCGGCTCCGCCGCGATGGTCGTCCTCGCCGTGCAGAACGGCGCCGCCACCGCGGCCCCCGCGCACACCGACGGCGCCACCGCACTCCCCCTCACGGCCGCCGCCCGCGCCCAGGCGATCAGGTCGGCCCAGGACGCCGCCCCGGCCACCGCCCGTGAACTCGGGCTGGGCGCCGAGGAGAAGCTCGTCGTCCGTGACGTGATCAAGGACGCCGACGGCACCGTCCACACCCGCTACGAGCGCACCTACGCCGGACTGCCCGTCCTCGGCGGCGACCTGGTCACCCATGTCGCGAAGTCCGGCGCGCTCAAGGGCGTCACCAAGGCGGCGAAGGCCCGGATAGCCGTGGCCTCCACCGACCCGGCCGTCTCCGCGACCACCGCCAAGGCGAACGCGCTGAAGGCCGCCGACTCCGCCAAGGCCACCGCCACCAGCGCCCGCAAGGTGATCTGGGCGGCCGGCTCGAAGCCCGTCCTCGCCTACGAATCCGTCGTCACGGGCCTGCAGCACGACGGCACCCCGAGCGAGCTGCACGTCATCACCGACGCCACCACCGGCAAGGAGATCTACTCCTACCAGGCGATCGACACCGGCACGGGCACCAGCCAGTACAGCGGCACCGTCCCGGTCAACTCCACGGCGTCCGCCTCCGGCGGCTACGACCTGATCGACGGCGCCCGCGGCGGCCACAAGACGTACGACCTGAACGGCGGTACGACCGGCACCGGCGCCCTCTTCCACGACGCCGACGACAGCTGGGGCGACGGCACGGTGGCCAACCGCCAGACCGCCGCCGTGGACGCCGCCTACGGTGCCGCCGTCACCTGGGACTTCTACAAGTCCGCGTTCAACCGCAACGGCATCGCCGGTGACGGCAAGGCCGCCTACTCCCGTGTCCACTACGGCAACGCCTACGTCAACGCGTTCTGGTCCGACAGCTGCTTCTGCATGACGTACGGCGACGGCCAGGGCAACGTCAAGCCGCTGACCTCGCTCGACGTGGCCGGCCACGAGATGAGCCACGGCCTGACCGCGGCCACCGCCGGCCTCAACTACCGCCGTGAGTCGGGTGGTCTGAACGAGGCCACCTCCGACATCCTCGGCACGTCGGTGGAGTTCTTCGCGAACAACGCCTCCGACCCCGGTGACTACCTCATCGGCGAGAAGATCGACATCAACGGCAACGGCACCCCGCTGCGCTACATGGACAAGCCCAGCAAGGACGGCAGCTCCGCCGACTACTGGTCCTCGGGCGTGGGCCGCCTCGACGTGCACAACTCCTCCGGCGTGGCGAACCACTTCTTCTACCTGCTGAGCGAGGGCAGCGGCGCCAAGACCATCAACGGCGTCTCCTACAACTCGCCCACGTACAACGGCTCCGCGGTCACCGGTATCGGCCGGGACAAGGCCGTCCAGATCTGGTACAGGGCCCTGACCACGTACTTCACCTCCTCGACCGACTACGCGGCCGCCCGCACCGGCACCCTGCAGGCGGCGGCCGACCTGTACGGCTCCGGCAGCGCCGAGTACAACGCGGTGGCGGCCGCCTGGAAGGCGGTGAACGTCAACTAGCCGCGCCCGGCGGGGCGGCCGGACTCGTGAGCGTCCCTCACGGGTGGTCCGGTCGCCCGTCGCCGTACAGCCAGTCCCGCCAGATGCCGGAGAAGTCCTTCTCCGGCGCCTGCTCCTCCACGTAGGCGATGAAGTCGCCGGTGGAGGCGTTGGCGTGCCGGTGGGCGGCCGCCCAGCCCTGCACGATGTCGTAGAAGGCGTCGTCGCCGACGGTCTGCCGGATCTTGTGCACGACCATCGCGCCGCGCTGGTAGACCGGGTTCGCGGAGATCACGGCCGCACTGCTCGGCTTGCCCGGCGGGAAGTCCCACAGATCCTCGAACTCCTCCTCCCCGTGGTCGTACAGCTCCTGGAAGCGCTCCTGGGCGCTCTGCCCGCCGTGGTCCTCCGCGTACAGCCACTCCGCGTACGTCGCGAAGCCCTCGTTGAGCCACATGTCCCGCCAGGTCTTCGGCGTGACCGAGTCGCCGTACCACTGGTGGGCCAGTTCGTGGACGAGGGTCGGGGTGTCCGGGGCGCCGGGGAAGACGGGACGGTTCTGCGTCTCCAGCGCGTACGTCGAGTCCTCCTCCCGTTCGACGATCACGCCGGTCGAGGAGAACGGGTACGGGCCGAAGTTGAGCCGCAGCCAGTCCATCACCTCCGGCAGCTTCGCCAGCACGGCCTTGCTGTCCTCGGCGCTCACCGGGTCGACGGCGGTGTAGACCGGCAGCCGGTCCGCACCGAGGGTGCCGGTGCGGACGTCGTAGCGGCCGATGCCGAGGGTGGCGAGGTAGCTCGCCATGGGCTCGGCGGTGTGCCAGTGGAAGGTGGTGTGCCCGTCCCGGGTGCTCCGGCTCGCCAGCTCCCCGTTGGACACGGCCGTCAGACCCTGCGGCACGGTCACGGTGATGTCGTACGACGCCTTGTCGGACGGGTGGTGGTTGCCGGGGAACCAGGCCATCGAGCCGACCGGCTCGCCCAGCGCCAGCGCGCCGTCCTTCGTGTACAGCCACCCCTCCTTCGACCCGTCCGCGTCGTTGATCGTCTCGGGGGTGCCGGAGTAGCGGACCTCGACCCGCAGCGTCTTCCCTCTCGGGATCTCGTCGTGCGGGCGGACGGTCAGCTCCTGGCCTGCCCTGCTGAACAGAGCGCCGGCACCCTGGACGGTGACGTCCGCGACGGTCAGTCCCTTCAGATCGAGGTCGAACGCGGACAGGTCCTGCGTGGCGCGGGCGGTGATCTCGGCGCGGCCGGTGAGGCGGCGGGCGCGGGGGTCGTAGGCGAGGGTCAGGGCGTAGTGGGTGACGTCGTAGCCGCCGTTGCCGGCCTTCGGGAAGTAGGGGTCGCGCAGGCCGGCGCCGCCCGGGGTGCCGTCGACGCCGCCACCGCCGGTGCAGGCGGACAGGGCGAGCGTCAGCAGGAGCGCGGGGACGGCGGGCGCATGTCGGGACACGTCGGGAATCCTAGGGTCGTCGGGGTGTCTCCCTGACAGACCGATGGGGCGGGGGGCCGGTTCGGTCGTGGCGGGCGGGCGGCTCCGGCGAGGGGGCGGGGCGGGTGGCTCGGGCCGGTGGCTCGGACGAGGGGGCGGGGCGGGTGGCTCGGGCCGGTGGCTCGGGCGAGGGGGCGGGGCGGGTGGTTCGGGCGGCTCCGGTTCTCGGCGGTGGGCGTGACACCATCGGCTGGTGCTCGACATCGGCTACGCCCTCTCCTCCCGTTTCCCGGACCCGCCACAGACCGACTACCGGCGCGCGGACGTCCGCGCCCTGCGCCACGACCTGTTCTGCGGGGACGTGTACCTCGCCGACACCAAGTCCGACCGGGAGTTGTCCACAGCCTGGGGATGGGTTCCGGTGCTGGACTTCGCGTGGGCGCTGTGCGACATCGTCGAGCGCGTCGACCGCGACCCGGCCGGCTCCCGCGCCGCCCGGCCGCAGCGCGCGGAGCTGGACTTCACCGAGTCCACCGACCGGATGCTCTTCGAGCGCCGCTTCGGCTGGGTGGACATCACCGCGGACTGGGTGCCGGCCGAGGAGGCGCCGCTGTCCTTCTCGCACGCCGAACTGCGCCGCGAGGCCCGGGACTTCCTGCACGACCTGATCGCCGATCTGTGCGACATGCACGAGGACCTCGCGGACAATCCGGCGATCTGGACGCTTCAGGCCCGGTTTCCTCGGGTGCCGTAGCCTGCCGGCGGCTTGGTGGGCTGCCTTTGCCTGCGGCGGCACGTGCGGGTTGCGTTGTGGCTGGTCGCGCTCACGCGGCGAAGCCGCATACCGAATGCAGCCCCGCGCCCCTTTTTGTGCCTGCGGCGGCCCGTTTCCGGCCGGTGGCCGGTTGCTGCCGCGCCTGCCGCTCGTTGTGGGCCGGGGCGGGGGGTGTCCGTCCTCGGTCCGGCCGGCCGGTTCCGGCGAGGGCGCCCTTGCCCGGTGCCGGACGCTGCGGGTGGACACCCCCCACCCCGGCCCCTTCCCACCGTACGCGGCTGCGGGGGCGGCCTCTCAGTCCTGCACTCTGAGGCCCAGACCCGCTGCCAGCTGGGGGGCCAGGTCCAGGAGTTGGGCCGTGCTGATGACCGCGCCGGCCATGCTCTCCAGGCCGTGGGTGATGTCCAGGGGGCTCGCGCCGCGCAGGTCCACGTCCGTGAGGGTCGCGCCGGTGAAGTCCGCGCCCTTGATGGCGCAGTCGGTGAACTCCACCCGTTCCAGGCGGGCGCCCGCGAAGTCCGGTTCCACCAGGACACAGCCGGTGAAGACGACGTCTCGCAGGCGGGCACCGCGCAGGTTGAGGTAGTCGATCTTGCCGCCGCGGATCAGCACCCTCTCCAGGACCGCGCCGTGCAGCTGGACGCCGCCGAGGCGCGGGTCCGTCAGCTCGACGTCGCGCAGGGTGGACTCCGCCAGGTCCGTGCCCACGCCCCGGACGTCCGACAGCACCGCGTCCAGTACGCGGGCGTGATGCAGCCGTGTCCCGTCCAGTACGCAGCCTCTGAGCGCGCAGTCCATGAAGCGGGCCCCCGCGCCGTCCTCGCCGGTCAGGTCCGCGGCCGCGAACTCCAGGCCGTCGTAGTCCCCGTCGGGCTCCAGCCCCTGCTTGCCGTACCGCTCCAGTGGCGGCAGGCGTACCTCCGGCCGCCGCGCCGCCTTCACGCCCGTCCCGCCACGCGTTCCCCTTGCCATGCCCCCCATGCTGCACCCGGCCACTGACAATCGCGCTGACCTGCGAGGACGCGGGTGATGTCACATTCGGGCGCCGTCGGCGGTCATAGGGGTGCACGTGGTAGCCCGAGCAGAGGGAGAGGCCCCATGCACCGCATCACCGTCGTCGGCGGCGGATTCGCCGGCCTGACCGCCGCCATCACCGCCGCCGAGGCCGGTACCCAGGTCACCGTGTACGAGGCGCACCACACCCTCGGCGGCCGGGCCCGCACGGCCGAGGGGCCGTACCGGACGAACGAGGGACCGCACGCCCTGTACAACGGCGGCCCCCACTGGACCTGGCTGAAACAGCGGGACCTGATCGGGCCGCTGGCCCCGCTGCCGCCCCTGGAGGCGGCCCGGCTGCGGCTGCGCCACCAGGGCGTGCTGCGCCGCACGCCGCCGTTCGCGATGCTCAAGCTGCTGCGCCGGCGGCTGCCGCAGGCGCCCGTGGACACCGACTTCCTCAGCTGGGCGACCGGCATCGCCGGTGAGGAGGGCGCCCGGGCCGCCGCCCACTACGCGGCTGTCGCCCTCTTCCACCACGACCCGGGCTCGCTGTCCGCCGCGTTCGTGCAGGAGCGGCTGCGCCGGGCCACCAAGCTGCCGCCGGAGGCGCACTACCCGCGCGGCGGCTGGGCGAGCGTGATCGACCGGATGGCCGGCCGCGCCTGGAATCTGGGGGTGCGGATCGAGACCCTGTCCCGTGTCGACACCCTGCCCACCGACACCCCGGTCGTCGTCGCCACCTCCCTGGCCGCGGCCCGCCGGCTGCTCAAGGACGACTCGCTGACCTGGCCGAGCGGCCGTACCGCCCTGATCGACCTGGCGGTGCGCACCCGGCGCGGCGACGCGTTCGCCGTGTCCGATCTGGACGCGCCCGGGTGGATCGAGCGGTTCAGCGCGCAGGACCGCACTCTTGCCCCGGTCGGCGAGCAGTTGGTGCAGGGTCAGATCCCGCTCGCCCCGCACGAGAGGCGCGCCGACGGCGTCGCCCGCGCCGAGGAACTGCTCGACCTCGGCTTCCCCGGCTGGCGCGACCGGGTCACCTGGCGCAGCGAGGCCACCTGCGAGGGCCGGACCGGGGCCGTGGACCTGCCCGGCACCAGCTGGCGGGACCGACCCGCCATCGACCGCGGCGACGGCGTCTATCTCGCCGGTGACCAGGTCGCCGCGCCCGGTGTGCTGTCGGAGGTCTCGTTCACCAGCGCGCTGACGGCCGTATCGCTGGCACTGGGACACCGGCACACGCTTGACCTCAAGCGCGCTTGAGGTCGAAGAGTGGGCTCCGTCCGAACACGCCGCGAAACCGAACACACCGCGAACGGGGTATGTCCATGCACGCGATCCGTCTTCATGCCTTCGGTCCCGCCGAGAACCTGACCCATGAGGAGGTCGAGGACCCGGTGCCCGCCCCGGGTCAGGTCCGTGTCGCCGTGGCCGCCGCGGGGGTGCACCTCCTCGACACGGCCCTGCGCGAGGGCGTGCGGGGACCCCTGCCCGAGCTGCCTGTCCTGCCGACCGTGCCGGGCCGCGAGGTCGCGGGCACCGTGGACGCCCTCGGCGACGGCGTGGACCCGTCCTGGCTCGGCAAGCGCGTGGTCGCCCATCTCGGTTTCGCGCCCGGCGGTTACGCGGAGCTGGCCGTCACCGACGCGGCCCGGCTGCACGAGATCCCGGACGGTCTGGACCCCGCGCAGGCGGTCGCCATGATCGGCACAGGCCGTACGGCGATGGGGATCGCTCAGTTCGCGGACGACCTGGGCCCCGGCTCCGTGGCCGTCGTCCTGGCGGCCGCCGGCGGCATCGGCACCCTCCTGGTGCAGTACGCGAGGAACGCCGGCGCCACCGTCGTGGGGCTCGCGGGCGGCCCGCACAAGACCGCCCGCGTCCAGGCGAACGGCGCCGACCTCGCCGTCGACTACACCGACCCCGCCTGGCCGGACAAGGTCCGCGCCTTCCTCGGCGGCCGGCCCGCCACCGTCGTCTTCGACGGCGTGGGCGGCGACGCGGCCCGTGAGGCGGTCGCCCTGCTGGGCCCCGGCGGCCGGCACCTGGTCTTCGGCTGGTCCGCGCAGGGCATCCGCGACGGCGAGCCGTACCTCGTCGACGGCGTCTCCGAGCAGGTCCTCGGCCCGGCGATGTTCGCCCGGGCGGGCGGCCCCGACCCCCTGCGCACCCTCGAACTGCGCGCGCTCGCCGAGGCCGGCGCGGGCCGGCTCGTCCCGGCCGTCCAGCGCTTCCCGCTCACCGAGGCGGCCGCCGCGCACCGTGCCCTCGAGACCCGACGCACGACTGGAAAGGTGGTCCTGGAGCCATGAAACGGCACCGCACACCCCGGGATGCGATACGCCCCGATTCATGGTCTTCTGACCGAGTGACTGTCACCCGAACAGACGAACCCGCGACGGGGGCCGACCCGCACCGCTGGTGGGGCCTGGTGATCATCGCGCTCGCCCAGCTGATGGTGGTGCTGGACGCCACCATCGTGAACATCGCGCTGCCCTCCGCCCAGCGCGACCTGGGCATGACCGACGCCAACCGGCAGTGGGTGATCACCGCCTACACCCTCGCCTTCGGCGGCCTGCTCCTGCTCGGCGGCCGGATCGCCGACCTCGTCGGCCGCAAACGGACCTTTGTCTTCGGCCTGGTCGGCTTCGCCGCCGCCTCGGCGCTCGGCGGCGCCGCCACCGGCGCCGGCATGCTCTTCGGCGCCCGCGCCCTGCAGGGCGCCTTCGCGGCCGTCCTCGCCCCGTCCGCGCTCTCCCTGCTGACCACGACGTTCACCGATCCCAAGGAGCGCGGCAAGGCGTTCGGCATCTACGGCGCCCTCGCCGGCAGCGGGTCGGCGATCGGCTTCATCGTCGGCGGGCTGCTCACCGAGTACCTGAACTGGCGCTGGTGCCTCTACGTCAACGTGCCCATCGCCGTCGTCGCCGTCGTCGGCGCGCTCACCCTGCTGCACGACCGCCCCGGCCACGCCGGCGTCCGTCTCGACGTGCCCGGCGTCGTCCTCGGCTGCGGCGGCCTGGTCGCGATCGTCTACGGCTTCAGCGAGGCCCAGCCGCGCGGCTGGACCGACCCGCTGGTCCTCGGCCTCTTCGCCGCCGGCGTCGTCCTGCTCGCCGTCTTCGTCTGGTGGCAGACCCGGGCGCCGAGCCCCCTGCTCCCGCTGCACATCATCAAGGAACGCAACCGCGCGGGCTGCTTCCTGACCATGATGCTCGCGGTGATCGGCATGTTCGGGCTGTTCCTGTTCATGACCTACTACCTGCAGGTCATCCTCGGCTACTCGCCCGTCCGCACCGGCCTGGCCTTCCTGCCGCTGACCGCCGCGATCATCGTCGGCTCCACCCAGATCTCCGCCCGCCTGCTGCCCCACGTGGCACCGCGCATGCTGATGGTCCCCGGGATGATCCTCGCCGCCGGCGGCATGGTGATCCTCACGCAGATGACGGTGGACTCCTCCTACACCACGGAGATCCTCCCCGCGCTGCTGCTGATGGGCCTCGGCATGGGCCTGACCTTCATGCCCGTGTTCTCCACGGCCACCGCGGGCGTCGCCCCGCAGGACTCCGGCGTCACCTCGGCGACCGTGAACACCTCCCAGCAGGTCGGCGGCTCCATCGGCACCGCGCTGCTGAACACCGTCGCCACCACCAGCAGCGCCGCCTGGATCACCGCCCACCTGGCGAACCCCGGGCAGCGGGCGCTGATCATCCGCGAGGGCGTGGTCCACGGCTACACGGTCGCGATCTGGTGCGCGGCCGCGGTCATGCTCCTCGCCGGGCTGGTGGCGGGCCTGATGGTCACCGTCCGCCCGCCGTCCCACGGAGCCCCGACGGAGACGCCGGTACCGGAGTCGGTGGCCTGACGGAGCCCCCGCGAAGACACCGGTACCGGAGTCGGCGGCCCGGCCCCCGCAGGGCGGGCCCGCGCACCCGCGACGGCCCGAGCCGCCGCAGACGTCAACTCCGTCCCGCCACCCGGTCCGCGAGCCGCGCCAGCCGGGAGGACTCGGCGCCGTGGGTCGTACGCTCCCGGCGATCCGCCGCCCGGTACACGGCGTACATCCCCTGCACGCCCACCCACCGGAAGGGCTCCGGCTCCCACTTGCGCACCCGGTGCCCCACCCACGGCAGTTCGGTCAGATCGGTGCGGCCGCCCTGCCCGGAGTCCTGCTGCACCAGGTCACGCAGCGTCCGCGCGGCCAGGTTGGTGGTGGCGACGCCCGAACCCACGTAACCCCCCGCCCAGCCCAGCCCCGTCGACCGGTCCAGGGTCACCGTCGCGCACCAGTCCCGCGGCACGCCCAGCACGCCCGACCAGGCGTGTGCGATGCCGACCCCCGCCAGCGACGGGAAGAACTGCACCAGGATCTCCCGCAGCGCCGCGATCGTCGCGTCCTGCGTCCGCCCGTCGTTGTCGGTCCGCGAGCCGAAGCGGTACGGCACCCCGCGCCCGCCCAGCGCGATCCGCCCGTCGGCGGTCCGCTGCGCGTACATGTAGGCGTGCGCCATGTCGCCGAGCGTCTCCCGGCCGTCCCAGCCGATCCGGGCCCACTGCTCCTCGCTCAGCGGCTCGGTGGCGATCATCGAGGAGTTCATCGGCAGCCAGGTGCGCCGCTGCCCCTTCAGGGAGGCCGTGAACCCCTCCGTGCAGCGCAGCACATAGGGCGCCCGCACGGTCCCGTACGGCGTCACCGCGTGCTTGGGCCGGATCTCGGTGACCGGCGTCGACTCGTGAATGATCACGCCGAGCGCCTCGACGGCATCGGCGAGCCCCTTCAGCAGCTTCACCGGGTGCAGCCGGGCCCCGTGCGGCGTCCACGTCGAGCCCACCGCGCCCGCCACGCGGATCCGCTCGGCGGTCTCCTGCGCGCCGTAGAGCTCGCGGTCCTTCTCCCCGAAGGCGACCTCCGCCGCGTGGAAGGACTTCAGCCGGGCCAGCTGGGCCGGAGTGGTCGCCACCTCCAGCACGCCGCCCTTGTGCAGGTCCGCGTCGATGCCCTCCGCCTCGGCGACCGCGATCACCTCGTCGACGGTGTCGTTCATCGCCTGCTGCAACCGCACCGCCGCCTCGCGGCCGTGCAGCTTCGCGTACCGGTCGCGGCCGGCGATGCCGTTGTACAGCCAGCCCCCGTTGCGCCCGGAGGCGCCGTATCCGCAGAACTTCTGCTCCAGGACGACGACCCGCAGAAAAGGAGCGGCCTTCTTCAGGTAGTAGGCCGTCCACAGACCCGTGTATCCGCCGCCGACGATCACCACGTCGGCGGAGGTGTCACCGGGCAGCGGCTCCCGCACGGAGGGAAGGCCGTCGTCCGCGTACCAGAAGGAGATGCCGCCGTTCACGACACTGCTGCTCATGAGAGCGGACGTTAACCCGCCGGCGTGACCCCTGTCTCCTTCGGATTCCGTGGAATTTCCCGCCCCCGGGTCAGCGGATGACACGCGAGCCCGATCAGCACGGACGCGAAGTGACCGAGGTCGGTGAAGGTCGGGCCGGCCGCGAGCGGAAGACCGTAGAAGACCAGCACCGCGAACAGGTACACGTACCGCCACGGCCCCGGAATCCGGTACGTCAGCACACCCACCACGCCCGCGAGGGCGTAACTCACGCCGATGTCCAGCGCGTCGGCCTCCGAGTGCGGGGCGAGCCCGCGGCGGATCGCGACCAGCAGCACCCCCTGGCTGAGCAGCGTGGCCAGCACATGCGCCGCGACACACACCACCAGCCAGCGCGCCGTCCCCAGCCACCGCTCGGCCGGCGCGTGGAACACGCTGTACAGCACGGCGTACGGCAGCCACCGGCCGCCGTCGATCCACATCCCGCTGGCGATGAGCACCCGCACCGGGTTCTGCGACAGCTCCTCCAGGTTCGTCGAGCGCTGCCGCAGGAACTCGCGCTCGAACTCCGGTGACATGTGGTGCAGGGCCACCGTGGTGACGAACAGAATCCCCAGCCAGACGTACGTCCCCGGCGCGCTGCGGACGTAGGCCCCGACCCGGCGCAGACCCCGCGTAATTCGCATGAGCCGATTCACGCACAGCAGTATCGTCCGATCGGTGATCGACATCCCGGACGAGCTGGCGGCGTCACAGGCGGAGTACAACGGCGAGGCGGGCCGCGCGTTCGTCGCGCGCCTGCCGGACCTCACGGCTCACTTCCTGGACCGCTGGCGGCTGCGGCTGGACGGAAAGCCGATGTACGGCGTGTGCGCCCTGGTGCTGCCCGTGGTCCGCGCCGACGGACTGCGCGCCGTCCTCAAGCTCCAGCTCCTCGACGAAGAGAGCGCGGGCGAACCGCTGGCCCTGCGCCTGTGGAACGGCGACGGCGCCGTACGCCTCATCGACCACGACGAGCCCACCGGCACGATGCTGCTGGAACGCCTCGACGCCACCCGCATGCTCGCCCACCACCCCGACGTCCACGAGGCGGTCGAGGTGATCGCCACCCTGCTGGCCCACCTCGACGCCACCCCCGCCCCACCCGGCCTGCGCCGCCTCGGCGACATCGCGCAGCGGATGCTCGACCGCACCCCCGGGGCGCTGCCCCGCATCCCCGACCCCCAGACCCGCCGGATCATCGCCGACTGCGCCGCGGCCGTACGCGAGGTCGTCGCCGAACCCGGCGACCGCCTGCTGCACTGGGACCTGCACGACGAGAACGTCCTGGCCGCCGACCGCGCCGACTGGCTGGCCATCGACCCCAAACCGCTGGCCGGCGACCCCGGCTTCGAACTCTGGCCGGCCCTCGACAACCGCTACGACCCCGACGACGTCCGGTGGCGCTTCGACGCGATGACGGCCGTCATGGGCCTCGACCGGGACCGCGCCCGCGCGTGGACCCTGGGCCGCCTCCTGCAGAACGCCCTGTGGGACATCGAGGACGGCCGCCCCCTGGACCCGGAGCAACTCGAGATCGCCCGCCGCCTGCGCCCGCCCGCCCATCCCTGACGAGAAGAGCCCCGATGATCCACCCCGCCACCCCCGCCGACGTCCCCGTCATCCACACCCTGATCCGGGAACTCGCCACCTACGAGAAGGCCCCGCAGGAAGCGAAGGCGACCCCCGCCCAGCTCCACGACGCCCTCTTCGGCGACCACCCGGCCGCCTTCGCGCACATCGCCGAGGACGACGACACCGGCGAGCCGGTCGGCTTCGCGCTGTGGTTCCTGTCCTTCTCCACCTGGCGCGGAACGCACGGCATCTACCTGGAGGACCTCTTCGTACGCCCCGAGGCCCGCGGCGGCGGCCACGGCAAGGCCCTGCTCACCGAACTCGCCCGCATCTGCACCCGGCGCGGCTACCAGCGCCTGGAGTGGTCGGTCCTCAACTGGAACGAACCCGCGATCGGTTTCTACGACGCCCTCGGCGCCCGCCCCCAGGACGAGTGGACGGTATACCGCCTGACGGACGAGGCCCTGACGAAGCTGGCCACGGAATGACAAAAGCCCAGGCCAGCACAGCTGACCTGGGCTCCACGGAGCCCCCTGTCGGATTCGAACCGACGACCTTCGCTTTACAAGAGCGGTGCTCTAACCAGCTGAGCTAAGGAGGCAGGCACAGCGACCGAGGTGAAGTCCCGGTCACCTTACACAGTGACGGCCTGACTAGGCCACAGCCCTCTCCCGCTATCCGATCACCGCGAGTACGCTCTCCGTGTGACTGACACCACACTCGCACTCGGTGACGCGCGCGACGAGGGCTTATTCGCCGAGCACGAGCGACTGACCGCTGACGGTGACGGCCCTATTCGCCAAGGGGATGTTCTGCATTTCCTGTCCTCCAAGGAGGAATTTCCGCACGACAGCGACAAGACACTGGGTATCGTTGTCACCGCAAACTGCGACCTGGCATACGGCAAAAACTGGAACCTCATAACCTACGTTCCCGCCATTCCAGTCGACTCATACGTGCAGCAATTTGTCATCCCCAAAGAGATCGATACCCAGCGATCCACCTCCGAGCGCTCGATCCAGAAATATTTCAGGGATGCCAGCACAACCGACCAAGTGGACCGCGCCTTTGAAATGATCCGGCTCGGATACGATCCCGACGACGTAGCAGAGTTACTTCCCGTAAACAGCAAGGAGCGCGAGGGCCTCGCGACCGACATCCGGACCCTGCTGGCACTGGAGAAGTCCGTCAAGGAACTATCCAACTGCGCCCACACCCATCCTTTCTGTCGCTGCGTTCAAGCTCATTGCAGGCGGCTGGACAAGGTGAAGCCGGGTAAAAAGGGCGCAGACCAGATGCTGAGGACGAGTGTACGGGACCGCTTGAAGCGATTCCCCGGCGACTTCCTGTACATGCACAGGCCCAGCCCGCAGCACCCCGCCGGATACGTCGCCCTGCTACGCCTGGTCAGCAGCGTTCATGAATCAGTCGTTTCAGTGAGACCAATGGACGAGACCTCGTCCACGCAAGCCCGGCGCGTGGCTCGACTTAGCACTCTCTTCTGCCACCGCGTCGTCCAGCAAATGGCCCAGGTCTTCACCGACATCGGCCTTCCGGAAGACTACGAATTCGCTCGGGACCACCGCCTGACGAAAATCACGGAAGAATGGGGAACGTCGACTTGATCGTCTTCACTCGTACCAGCCTGACCACCTACCTGCAGAACTTCTACGCGGCCGGAGACCGCGGATCGCAGGATGAGTTCATCTCTGACGACGTCGTGACTACGCGGGTCGACGACGCGACTTTCTTCATTCACCGAGATGACACCGAACTCAGCAGTCTTGTGCTGATTGAGCAGTGGTGCTGGGAACATATCCTCGACCATGACGAGTACGACGCCGCTCGCTTTTTAGAGCGAGTGGACCGTGCTGCTCAGGCGATGGCACGGCCTCCTGTGTCTCTCCCGTCAGCATGGAGCAAGTTCTCCTATGAGAACCTTCTGGCTTTCTTCGCACTGCCGAAAAACAGCAACCCGGACTCACTCCGGTGGATAGCAGAGTCACTGGGTGGGGGCCACTTCTGTTTCTGGGCGCTCACCAGCCGAGAGGACCACATGACCCTGCAGAAGTTCAGGGCAGAGCGGGACCTCGAGCCATCGAATGCGGCGCTGGCGTCCTACCAAGCCGCACTGGAGACCGCTCGGACCAGTTTCGCGCGCCGCACCCCGAAGCCGCAGCGAGTCCAGAACTCTGTCGATTTAGAGCGCGTTGGCACCGGCGCATTGCTCAAGGGCCGCACCTTCTCGGAGTGGCTCCCCTATCTCACCGAGATGCAGCGCAATGTCCTGAACAACGACCTGGTGAATCCGCTGAAAATCAGGGGTGCAGCAGGCTCCGGGAAGACACTTATTCTGCAACTCAAAGCCTTGCATGAGTTGTACCAAGCAGAAGCACTCGGCAAGCAGCCATTCCGGATCCTATTTCTCACGCACAGCTGGGCCATCGCCCAGCAGGTTGAAGAGGCGCTCCACAAGCTCGACGAGCGAGGTTTGTGTGACCACATCGAGGTAATGCCGCTGACTTTCCTCTGCCAGTGGCTCCAGGGAACAGAACTGGAGGTACTGGGTGAGGACAGCCTCGATGGCAAACAGCAGCAGATGAAACTCATCAACGCCGCCATCGAGCGGATCAGAGCCAACACCTGGTCGTCCTACCAGAACTTCGTGAGTCCTTGGGTGAGTGACGGCGTGAACGCGGCATCCGAGCAGTCAGAGCGGCTACGACTGTGTTGGGCACTGCTTCGAGAATACGCAGAGGTGTTCGACACGCACCAGATCAAGCCGAGCTTCAACGCTCTGGAGGAATATCGCGCATTGAAGCGCGAACCTTGGATGGTACCCCTGGACACCACCGCGGACCGTGAACTCGCTTTTTCCGCCTACCGTTTCTACATCAAGAGCCTGAACGATGAAAAGCAGCTCACCACGGATCAGATGGTGGACGACTTCCGGCGCTACCTAGAGACATACACGTGGCACACTCTGCGTGAATCACGCGGATACGACCTTATTTTCGTCGATGAATTCCATCTCTTCAGCGATTCGGAGCGGTATCTCCTTCATCACCTCACACGCGAAGCTGAGCTTCACCCAAAGCTCATCATGGCCATGGACCCGCATCAGTCAATCTTCGTCCTGCTGACGGGTCTTTCCGAGAACGAGCTCAGCAGGGGCTCCGGGAAGGTGTTCCAGCGAACTCAGACGGTTTCCTCCATCGACCTCGAGAAGGTGCACCGCTTCTCCGCCCCCGTTTTCGCATTCGTTCAGCACCTTCATAGCTCGATGCCCAACATGGTAGAGATGGGGCACGACTGGGAGTACCAACCCCCGAGCGCTTCGGACGAAGAGGGTTATGAATTGCCGCGTGTGCAGTTCATAAATCGCGAGGCATTGACTACTACGGCACTCCGCAGCGCGTTGGAGTACCTTAAGAACGCCGGCCAGGAACAGCGCGTGGCTCTGATCGGGGTGGCCAACGGCGATCTGGAGGCGATCAAGCAGGCCCTCCAAGCACCGGAATTCTCCAAGGCTTCAGTCGTCTTGATCGAAGGACGTGACGACATTGACCGCCTGCGGTACTCCCGTCGTGCCCTGATCGTCACAGCGGCTGAGTACGCCGCCGGCCTGCAGTTCTCGCACGCCGTCGTGGTGGGCGGGGCAGGGGGAGTGCACGAGTACGGACAGGGTGGCAGTGCCATGCGCGCGCTGTACTCCCAGTTCTACCTCGCGGTCAGTCGTGCCGAGAGTCACCTGAACGTCTTCGCCCCCAAGGAGGGGGAGTTCAGCACCATCGTCACCAAAGCCCTCGACGCAGGGGTTGCAACCCTCTGATCGCCGCTGCCATCACCCGCCCCGATCGAAAATTTCCGCGAAGTTCACAGGGGCTCGCCTACTGACAGACCAGGTGAACGCCAGGTACCGTCCTGTGCCAGTTCACCTGCGTGGACTACACCAACCACCTTCCTACAACGGATCGTCCGGCACGTTCCTGCCGGTAGAAGGGGGCCCATTCACCATGGCCACTGTCACGTTCGACAAGGCGACCCGGATCTACCCGGGTTCCACCAAGCCCGCCGTCGACGCCCTGGACATCGAGATCGCCGACGGGGAGTTCCTCGTCCTGGTCGGTCCGTCCGGCTGCGGCAAGTCCACCTCCCTGCGGATGCTCGCGGGCCTGGAGGACGTCAACGGCGGCGCCATCCGCATCGGCGACCGCGATGTGACGCACCTGCCGCCGAAGGACCGGGACATCGCCATGGTGTTCCAGAACTACGCGCTCTACCCGCACATGACGGTCGCCGACAACATGGGCTTCGCGCTCAAGATCGCCGGCGTCAACAAGGCGGAGATCCGGCAGAAGGTCGAGGAGGCCGCGAAGATCCTCGACCTCACCGAGTACCTGGACCGCAAGCCGAAGGCACTCTCCGGCGGTCAGCGCCAGCGTGTGGCGATGGGCCGCGCGATCGTCCGCGAGCCGCAGGTCTTCCTCATGGACGAGCCGCTGTCCAACCTGGACGCCAAGCTCCGCGTCTCCACCCGTACCCAGATCGCCTCCCTCCAGCGCCGCCTGGGCATCACCACGGTCTACGTCACCCACGACCAGGTCGAGGCCCTCACCATGGGCGACCGCGTCGCGGTCCTCAAGGACGGTCTGCTCCAGCAGGTCGACACCCCGCGCAACATGTACGACAGGCCCGCCAACCTCTTCGTGGCCGGCTTCATCGGCTCCCCGGCGATGAACCTCGTCGAGGTCCCGATCACCGACGGCGGCGTGAAGTTCGGCAACAGCGTCGTGCCGGTCGACCGCGACGCGCTGGCCGCCGCCACCGACAAGACCGTCACCGTCGGCGTCCGGCCCGAGCACTTCGACGTGGCGGGACCCGACTCCGACCTCGGTGTCGCGGTCACCGTCAACGTCGTGGAGGAGCTGGGCTCCGACGCGTTCGTCTACGGCACCGCCAAGGTCGGCGCCGAGACCAAGGACCTCGTGGTCCGCGTGGGCGGCCGCGAGGTGCCGGAGAAGGGAAGCACGCTGCACGTCGTGCCGCGCTCGGGCGAGACCCACGTGTTCTCCACGTCGACGGGCGCGCGCCTGTCGGACTGACCCTCCGGCGCATGATTCACCCAGGTTGACGACGAGGGCCCCGCGAACTGGAGCGGGGCCCTTTTCGTTGTCGACAAATACCCCGGCAAAAGCCCCCTTTCGACTGCCGTACGTCAACCCACTACCGCAAAATCCCCCCTCTGCCGTCCCCCGAACAGGTGACTAAATGTCGCCAAATCATTACCGGGCGCTACCCTCACACGCGTGAAGCACTCCACCACCCAACAGACGCGACGCGGTCACCGGGGCCCCGCCCGCCGCATCGGCCGCTCCCTCGCCCTCGTCCTGCCCGTCGTCCTGGTGCTCTCCGGGACCCTCGCCGTCACCCGGGTCAACTGGTCCGGGAACCCCTCGGACTCGGTGCTCACCGCCACCGACGTGACGGGCGTGACGGACGCCAGGAACTCCGCCCCCCGCGCGCCGCAGGACCTCCTGCGCGACCAGCTCCTCACCGAGCTCCAGCAGAAGGACCCCGGCATCGCCCTCACCCACCTCCAGCAGGCCGTCAACGACAGGCCCTCACTGGCCAAGCACTGCACCTCCATCGCCCGGGCCCTGGGCCGCGCCGCTGTCCGCATCTACGGCCCGTCCCGCGCCCAGTCCTTCGCCCGCCCGGTCTGCGACACGTCGTACGCCTCGGGCGTCCTGGCGGCCCACAGCTGACGCCCCCGAAGGACCCCATGCCCCGGCGCCCCGGCACCCGCGCACGGCGGGAAGGGGGCGGGGTGGGGGGTGTCCGCCCGCAGCGTCCGGCACCGAGACACGGCACCCTTGTAAGGGACGGTCGGCCGGACCGAGGACGGACACCCCCCACCCCGGCCCCGACCCACACCGAACCGAAGGCGCGACGCGAGCCACCCACCGGACAGAAACGGGCCGCCGCAGGCACACAAGGGGCGCGGGGAACGGCGCGAGCAACCACCCACGCACCCGCGGGCAAAGAACGGCCGGCGCCACAGGCACCCGAACAAGCCGCCGCAGGCACACCCGGCCAAGCCGCCGGAGGCACCCCGTAGTCTTCCGGCATGACCCATCCGCACGCCCTGACCCGCCCCACCCAAGCCGTCATCCTGGCCGGAGGCCAAGGTTCCCGGCTGCGCCCCTACACCGACGACCGGCCCAAGCCGATGGTCGAGATCCCCGGGACGGGCACCCCCATCATCGGTCACCAGCTCACCTGGCTCGCCGAAGAGGGCGTCACCGACGTGGTCGTCTCCTGCGGCCACCTCGCCGACGTGCTCGAGCAGTGGCTCCGGTCGGCCGACCTGCCCGTGCGCGTCACCACCGTCGTCGAGGCGGAGCCGCTCGGCCGTGGTGGCGGCCTGAAGTTCGCCGCCGCGCACCTGCCGCACCCGGACCGCCCCTGGTACGCCACCAACGGCGACATCTGGACCCGCTTCTCGCTGCGCGACATGGCCGACTTCCACACCGAGCGGGACGCCCTGGCGACGCTCGCCCTCGCCCGCCCCCGCATCCCCTGGGGCGCCGTGCAGACCGACGGCTTCGGCCACATCACCGACTTCATCGAGGCGCCGCCGTCGACGTTCGAGATCAACGCGGGCGTCTACGTCTTCTCCCCGGCCTTCGCCGGCCTCCTCCCCGAGCGCGGCGACCACGAGCGCACCACGTTCCCGCACCTGGCCCGGGAGCGCCGCCTGGCCGGCTTCCCGATCCCCCAGGGCGCCTACTGGCGGGCGATCGACACGGCGAAGGACCTGACCGAGGCGGCCAAGGAACTGGCGGCCCTGGGCCGCTGACGGCACCGCAGCGCAGCGCACGCACGGCACACTCGCCACCGCAGTCAGCGCACCACGCCGCGACCACCGCACCGCACGCCGATGGGGCTCCGCACACCGCACGCGGAGCCCCATCGCCGTACCGGCCGCCGGGTCGGCCGAAGGATCGTCGGAGGATTCGGCCGGTGGGCTACCCGAGCATGTCGCCCACCGGCCCGGTTACCCCAACAGGCCGCCCACAAGGCCGGACTGGCCGGAGGAGGAGCCGGAGCCACCGGAAGAGGACGACCCGGAGCCACCGCCGCTGCCGCCCGACGACCCGGAGCCGCCCGACGTGCCGCCGCCGGAGGTCGGCCCGGAGCTGGTGCTCGGGCCCTGACCGGTCGGCGAGGAGTGCCGCGACGGCGCCTGTCCGCCGGTGCCCTGCGTCTGGCTGGGCGTGCCGGTGGTCGCCGTACCCGAGGAACGCGTCGCCCCCGGCTTGTGCGTCTCGTGCTGGGGGCCGGAGGAGGCCGCGCCCCGCGTCGGGGCGGCGGACGCCGACGGCGTGTGCCGCCGGGTGTGCTCACCGGGCCGCTGCGGCAGCGGTGAGCCGGGCAGTTCGTTGCGCGGGGCCTCGCCGGGCCCGGGTGCGACGACCCGGTCCGCGTCGCGCACGGCACCGCCCAGCAGCGAACCCACGAGCAGGGTCAGCCCGGTGGCGACCGCGGTGATCAGCGCACCGCGGCGCAGCACATAGCGCCGCAGTTCCCAGATGTCGGAGCGCGGCCCGAGCCGTCGCCAGGCGCTCGCGGCGAGGCGGCCGTCGACGGAGTAGACGGGGGCGCCGGCGATGATCAGCGGGGACCAGGCGGCGAGGTAGATGATGTCGGGGGCGTCGTAGGCGGGGACCGTCTTCCAGCTGACGGTGACGATGAGCGCGGCCGACAGCATCGCGCCGAACACGGCCGCGACCCGCTGCCAGCAGCCCAGGACGGTCAGCACGCCGACCACCACCTGGAGGAAGGCGATGACCAGGCCGGAGCCGACGGGGTGGTGGAGGGCGAACTGGCGCAGCGGCTCGGCGACCTCCCAGGGGTGCAGGGTGTTGAGCCACTTGACCATGGAGCCGCGCTTGCCGCCGTCGAAGTAGACGGGGTCGCACAGCTTGCCCATGCCGGCGTAGATGGAGATGAAGCCGAGGAAGATGCGCAGCGGGAGCAGGACGACGCCGAGGTTCATCCGGCGGTGCGGGTAGTACGCGTGCCGGGCGGGATCGTCACCGTGGCGCCGGCCGCGGGCGTCCGTCTCGCCGCTGTCCTCGCCGCTCTCGCCGACGTCACCGAAGCCGCCGTACCCGGGATCGCCGTACCCGGCATCGCCGTGTCCGGGCTCGCCGAGCTCGTCGTAGACGCTGCCGACGCTGCGCATCGCGGGCAGCAGGCGGGTGCCCGCGCCGTCCTCGGAGGTGCGCTGGGCGCCGACGACGGGCGTCTCGACGGTCTGTGCCAGGTCGTCGTAGCCGACGTAGCCCTCGTGGCCGGGGGCGACGCGGGGCAGCACCTGGGTGGCTCCGGCGTCACCGGCGGAGGGCTCGACGTGGCCGACGCTGCCGGCCCGCACGGCCTGGAGCAGGCGGTGGGCGCCGGTGTCGTCGGGGTCGGACCGGCCGCTCCAGACGACGGGTCGCCGACGGGCGGCCCCTGCGGCCGCGGCGGCGGTCACGCGCGCGGTGTCCTGGCCCGCGCTCAAGTGCCGCGCGATCCGCGGGGACCGGGTGCGCACGGACGACGCACCCAACTGCACGCGGAAGCTCGCGTGGCTCACGATGATCTGCGCCGGATCGCTCGGCACCTTCACCATGCTCAGCGCGGGAGCGTCGTCGTAACCCGACGAGCGGTCCCCCGTGGGTGTGCGGGGTGTTCTGGTGTCCACACTCATCTAACCGAGTGACGCCGAGATAGGACACTGCCTTGACCGCGTGGATCTGTCCGGACCCCGTCAAGGTTGTCCGGACAGCCCGTAATCCCCCGTGTGGGCGATATCAGCGAACAGACATTCAGGCCCGACGGCGGGACGCGGCCTCGTAGAGGACGATGCCCGCGGCGACACCGGCGTTGAGCGACTCGGCGCCACCCGGCATCGGGATGCGTACCCGGAAGTCACAGGTCTCACCGACCAGCCGGGACAGACCCTTGCCCTCGCTGCCGACGACGATGCACACCGGCCCGCCGAGCGCGTCCAGCTCACCGATCTCGACGTCCCCGTCGGCGGCCAGGCCGACGACGACGATCCCGGCCTTCTTGTACGCCTCGAGCGCACGCGTCAGATTGGTCGCGCGCGCGACCGGCGTCCGGGCGGCCGTACCGGCGGACGTCTTCCAGGCACCGGCGGTCATGCCGGCCGCACGCCGCTCGGGCACGACGACACCGTGCCCGCCGAAGGCGGAGACGGACCGCACGACGGCACCGAGGTTGCGCGGGTCGGTCACCCCGTCGAGGGCGACGATCAGCGGGTCCTCGCCCTCGTCCGCGGCGGCGTCGGCGAGGTCCTCGGGGTGGGCGTACTCGTACGGCGGGATCTGCAGGACGAGGCCCTGGTGGTTGAGCCCGTTGGTCATCCGGTCCAGCTCGGGACGCGGGGCCTCCATCAGGTTGATGCCACCGCGCTCCGCGGCGAGCTGCAGCGCCTCGCGCACCCGCTCGTCGTTGTCGATGAACTGCTGCACGTACAGCGTGGAGGCGGGCACGCCCTCGCGCAGCGCCTCGTAGACCGGGTTACGGCCGACGACCAGCTCGGAGGCGGACTTGCCGCCGCCCCGGCGCTGCGGCGCACGCCCCTGCGCGCGCCGGGCCTTCGACTGCGCCGCACGCTGCTTGGCGTGTCCCTTGCGCATCTCGGCGGGCGGAGTCGGGCCCTTGCCCTCAAGGCCCCGGCGCCGCTTGCCGCCACTGCCGACCTGCGCGCCCTTCTTACCGGACATGCGACGGTTGTTCGCGGCCATGACCTACCTGTCTCCGTGATGCGTTGGTGTACGTACGTCAGTGCAAGTGTGCCGCCCGGAGCCCCGAGCGGCACATTCGCGGTGTTCTAGCGGGCTCCGAGGCTCCACCGCGGGCCCTGCGGGCTGTCCTCGATGACCAGCCCGGACTGGCCGAGCTGGTCCCGGATGGCGTCCGCGGTGGCCCAGTCCTTGCGCGCCCGAGCGGACTCACGCTGCTCCAGGACCAGGCGTACGAGACTGTCGACGACCCCGTGCAGATCGTCGCCCCGGTCGCTCTCGCCGGCCCACTGCTCGTCGAGCGGGTCGAGCCCGAGGACGCCCAGCATGGCCCGCACCTCGGCGAGCCGTGCGACGGCGGCGTCCTTGTCGTCGGCGGCCAGCGCGCTGTTGCCCTGGCGCACCGTCGTGTGAATGACCGCCAGGGCCTGCGGGACGCCGAGGTCGTCGTCCATGGCCTCGGCGAAGGCGGGCGGCACCTCGGCGGCGGGCTCGACCTGGCCGGCCTTCTCCACGACCCGCTGCACGAAGCCCTCGATACGGGCGAACGCGGACTCGGCCTCGCGCAGCGACTCCTCGCTGTACTCGATGGTCGAGCGGTAGTGCGGCGTACCGAGGTAGTACCGCAGCACGATGGGCCGCCACTGCTTGACCATCTCGCTGACGAGCACGGAGTTGCCCAGCGACTTGGACATCTTCTCGCCGCTCATGGTGACCCAGGCGTTGTGCAGCCAGTACTGGGCGAAGTCGTCGCCGAACGCCTTGGCCTGGGCGATCTCGTTCTCGTGGTGCGGGAAGATCAGGTCGAGGCCGCCGCCGTGGATGTCGAAGGACGGCCCCAGGTATTTGTGCGCCATGGCGGAGCACTCCAGGTGCCACCCGGGACGCCCGCGCCCCCACGGCGTCTCCCAGCTCGGCTCACCCGGCTTGACGGCCTTCCACATGGCGAAGTCCCGCGGGTCCCGCTTGCCGGTGATGCCCTCCTCGGCGGGCTGGCGCATCTCGTCCAGGTCCTGCCGCGACAGCTCCAGATACGACGGCCACGAGCGGACGTCGAAGTAGACGCTGCCGTCGGCCTCGTAGGCGTGCCCGCGCTCGATGAGCGTGCGCATCATCTCGACCATCTCGGTGACATGGCCGGTGGCGCGCGGCTCGTACGTCGGCGGGAGGCAGCCGAGGGCGGTGTAGCCGTCGTTGAAGGCCCGCTCGTTCTCGTACCCGATGGACCACCAGGGGCGGCCCTGCTCGGCGGCCTTCCCGATGATCTTGTCGTCGATGTCCGTGACGTTGCGGATGAAGGTGACGTCGTAGCCGCGGTAGGCGAACCAGCGGCGCAGGATGTCGAAGTTCAGCCCCGAACGGATGTGCCCGATGTGCGGGGCCGCCTGCACGGTGGCGCCACACAGGTAGATCGAGACACAACCCGGCGTGAGGGGGGTGAAGTCACGGATCTGCCGGGCGCTGGTGTCGTACAGGCGAATGGTCACGCATCCAGAGTAGTGGCCCCGCACCGATGCCAGGCGCCGCGGCGGGCTCACGGGGACGCTTTCGTGACCTGTGCGTCCGCCTCCGGCGGGGGCGGAGGGTGAGCGGTCCGGCGTTCACCGGCGCCCGGGATCGTGGCCGGCCGGGGGTGGGCACGCTCACCGCCGCCGGCGGGCGCCCCAGCCCGTGCGACGGCCGCCCGCCGCAGCTACGCGGGACGGCGACCCGCGGCCGCGCGCGCCACGGCGGTGGTGCACCCGCGTACGGAGGTGAGGGGCCGGGGCGGGGGGTGTCCGCCCGCAGCGGCCGGCACCGGGCAACGGCGCACTCGTCGGGGACGGGCGGCCGGACCGAGGACGGACACCCCCCGCCCCGGCCCCGACCCACTCACCGGCCGCAGGCGACGCACGCCACGACGCGACCGCAACGGGCCGCCGCAGGCAAAAAAGGGGCGCGGGGAACGGCGCGACGAACCCCCACCGGCCGGCAGCCGAAACACGACCAGGCGCCGCAGGCAAAGGCGACCAGCCACAACACACCCGCGGCCGACCGAACCTCAACCCGCCCGAACCTCAGCCCGCCCGAACCACCAACGCCGTGGCCACCGCCATGAGCCCCTCCCCCCGCCCAGGAAACCCGAGCCCGTCCGTCGTCGCCCCGGACACCGACACCTCCGCCCCCACCACCGACGACAGCAGCGCCTCCGCCTCGCCCCGCCGCTTACCGATCTTCGGCCGCGCCCCGATCACCTGCACCGCGACGTTCCCGATGACGAACCCCGCCTCGCGCACGATCCGCGCGGCCTCCGCCAGCAGCGTCACCCCCGACGCCCCGGACCACTCCGGCCGCCCGGTCCCGAAGTGCTGCCCGAGATCCCCCAGCCCCGCCGCGGAGAACAAGGCGTTGCACGCCGCGTGGGCGACGACATCCGCGTCGGAGTGCCCGGCGAGCCCGGGCCCCTCCCCTTCCCACTTCAACCCCGCGCACCACAATTCACGCCCTTCCTCGAAGGCGTGGATATCGGTACCGATCCCCACCCGAGGAAGCAGCGGCACAGCCGCCGGCCCAACCCCAGGCACAGCCGCAGGCTCAACCCCGGGCACAGCCTCAGAACCCATCGTTCAGCCTCCGCCGCGCGAGAACCGCCTCCGCCAGCACAAGATCCAACGGCCGCGTCACCTTGAACGCCTCCTCGTGCCCCGGCACGACCACCACCGGCTCCCCGAGCTGCTCGACCATGCTCGCGTCGTCCGTCACGTCCCCGGTCACGCTCTCGTGCGCCCGCACCAGCGTCGCCCGGTCGAACCCCTGCGGCGTCTGCACGGCCCGCAGCCGCGCCCGCGACGGCGTGGCCAGCACCGGCTCGGGGTCCCCCTCCACCGCCGGCTCCACCTCCTTCACGGTGTCCGCGAGCGGCACCGCCGGAACCACGGCCACCGCACCCCCGCGCACCGCCTCGATCACCGCGTCCACCGTGTCCACGGGCACCAGCGGCCGCGCCGCGTCGTGGACCAGCACGATGTCGTACTCACCCGGCAGCGCGTCCAGCCCGAGCTTCACGGACTCCTGCCGTGACTCCCCGCCCGGCACGACGAGGAAGTCCGTCCGTTCGGGGAGCGCGTGCGCGTCGAGCAGGCTCTTGACCTCTCCTGCGCCGTCCGGCGGAGCCACGACCACGACGAGGGAGACAAACCGCGACGCCGCCATGGCGCGCACCGCGTGCACCAGCATCGGCGTGCCGCTCAGCGCGCGCAGCGCTTTGGGGGCGCCGGGCCCCAGGCGTACGCCGCGACCTGCGGCCGGAATCACCACGGCCGTACGCGGCTCGGGGGCTGAAGGACGCGAAACGTCAGACATCGGTTCCTGTCAGGTTTGTGTGCTCGGCCCCGGTGGGTATGGCCTCACCGTGCCGGGCGCGCGACGCTCTGACCGGACCCTTCCGTGACCCTGGTCGAGTCGGCGGGCCGACCCCGGCACATCGGTGTCGGGGGCTTTCCCGCGGACAGGACGACGGCTCGAGTACGACAGCTCGACAGGACGACAGCAGGACCGCAGCGGCGTCACGTGCGCGGATATGGAAACGTACGAGACGTAGCGTACGCAGCGACACGCGTACGTGGCGGCGGAAACGAACATGCCGCAGCGCCCGGCGACACAGTCAGGTCATCGGGCACCGCGGCATTTCACACCGTGCTGAACTGAGGCGGACGGGGCCGCGTCAGGACGCGAGAACCTCGTCGAGGAGGGCCTCGGCCTTGTCCTCGTTCGTGTTCTCCGCGAGGGCGAGCTCGCTCACCAGGATCTGCCGCGCCTTGGCGAGCATGCGCTTCTCACCTGCGGAGAGTCCGCGCTCGCGCTCACGACGCCACAGGTCACGCACGACTTCCGCGACCTTGATGACATCGCCGGAGGCGAGCTTCTCCAGATTTGCCTTGTAACGACGGGACCAGTTCGTGGGCTCCTCGGCGTACGGAGCGCGCAGCACCTCGAAGACTCGGTCCAGCCCGTCCTGACCGACCACATCACGCACGCCGACGAACTCCGCATTGTCCGCTGGCACACGTACCGTCAGGTCACCCTGGGCGACCTTCAGCACCAAGTAGGTCTTGTCCACGCCTTTGATCTGGCGAGTTTCGATGGCCTCGATCAGCGCGGCCCCGTGATGGGGATAGACCACGGTGTCGCCAACCTTGAACGTCATGTGACAGGTACCCCTTCCGTGGCTATCCAGAGTAACACGGATACGGCGTCTTCTGAATGGCGTTTTCGCAGGTCAGGGCATATCTCGGGGCTTGACAACAGCGACGGGGACGTGCTGCGGCGAGCGAGCGGAGGCAGGTATTCGCAGGTCGGAGGCGCTTCCCGGGGCACAGGAAACGCGCCCGTCACAACCTCTGGGAGGCCCCTTCACGGGGTCGAACATCCCCAAATGTCTGGTTCCGTGTGTGCGACTTGCGCTACTCCGTTCGGCCCACCGGAGGCGCTTACGCGCCGAATCCGGAATTGATCACGCCCGGCGCGGAAGGCGCCGGGAAGCGATCCGGAAGGAAGCAGGAAGGGAGCGGGAAGGCGGCCGGAAGGGTGCCGGCTCTTCCCGGCGTGATCAATTCCGGCGACGGCCGTGCATTCTTCACGGAATATTCGCCTACGGCACCGCCAAGACCTGCGGTGACTTATGTGAATGGCGTACGAAGGCAGTGCTCTAAGTGACTGGTGAGTCAGAAGTGACTCAGGAGCCCGGTGAGGGAGGGCCCACGACGATGTCCCGCGGCGAGGTCCCTCCCCGTACCGCCTGCCGAGCGATCCCGGGGCTCCGGGGAGGGTCGGGTGCGGCGGCGCGGGAACGGCTCGATAACCTAAGCGCGCTGACTGACCCTTAGGGCGGCTTTACAAGGAAAGCTGCCCCTGCGTTCAAGGAGTTGCCGCCGCCGTGAGCAGCAGCCTTCGACGCGGCGCCCTCGCCGCCTCCGTCACCGCCCTCTCGATCGCCTCGCTGGCCGCCTGTGGCTCCGGGAACAACGCCCAGACCCTGCAGATCAAGCCGGACAACGCCGCCACGAGCGTCGGGGACATCAAGATCCAGAACGCGCTCGTCATCACCCAGCCCGACCGCGAGTCCACCGGCCCGGCGGCGGTCTCCGCCACCCTGTACAACTCGGGGCCGGCCGACGAGACGCTGGAGACCGTCAAGGTGGCGGGCGTCGCCCAGCCGGCCGACCTCAAGCCCGCCACGGGCAACGGCAAGGTGATCGTCCCCGCCGGTGGCTCTGTCGTCATCGGCGGCAAGGGCAACGCCGCGGCCACCCTGCACGGCAGCCGCGAGGCCACGCAGGACGGCAGCGTCCAGAACATCACCTTCACGTTCAGCAAGGCCGGGGACGTGACCCTGAGCGCCTACATCGTGCCGGCGAAGAGCTACTTCTCCGAGTGGGGTCCGAGCGAGGTTCCGAACACTCCGGCGCAAAGCCCCGCCCAGAAGCCCTCCGGCTCCCCGTCCGGCTCCCCGTCGCCGAACACCTCGAAGTCGCCCTCCGGCACTCCGTCCGACCAGGCGTCCGCGAGCACCTCCCCGTCGGCCGGCCACTGAGCCGTCGCGGTACCGCAGCACGACGGCGAAGGGCGGCACCCCCACTCGGGGTGCCGCCCTTCGCCGTAGTCACAGATCCGCGACCGCGGTTTACGGCTCGAACTTGTAGCCGAGGCCCCGCACCGTCACCAGGTAGCGCGGCGCGCCCGGGTCCGGCTCGATCTTGGCGCGCAGCCGCTTGACGTGGACGTCGAGGGTCTTGGTGTCGCCCACGTAGTCGGCGCCCCAGACGCGGTCGATGAGCTGCATACGGGTCAGGACGCGGCCCGCGTTGCGCAGCAGCATCTCCAGCAGGTCGAACTCCTTCAGCGGCAGGTCGACCTTGGAGCCGCCGACCGTGACCACGTGCCGGTCGACGTCCATGCGGACCGGGCCGGCCTCCAGCGCGGCCGGGGCGACCTCCTCCGGCTCGCCGCGGCGACGCAGCACCGCGCGGATGCGGGCGACCAGTTCGCGCGAGGAGAAGGGCTTGGTCACGTAGTCGTCGGCCCCTATCTCCAGGCCGACGACCTTGTCGATCTCGCTGTCCTTGGCGGTCACCATGATCACCGGGACGTTGGAGCGGCCGCGCAGCTGCCGGCACACCTCCGTACCGGGCAGACCCGGCAGCATCAGGTCGAGGAGAACGAGGTCGGCGCCGTTGCGCTCGAACTCGTCGAGTCCGTCGGGGCCGGTGGCCGCGACGGCCACCTCGAAGCCCTCCTTGCGGAGCATGTACGACAGGGCGTCGGAGAAGGACTCCTCGTCCTCGACGACGAGCACACGGGTCACGGAAGGACCTCCGGGGCGGAAAGCGTTTCGTACGCGGATGAGTCGGGGGTGTGGGACGAGCCGCGCGACGGCTCGGTGGACCGGCCGGCCCCGTCGGGGTCGTCCTCGCCTTCGAGGTCGGGGTGCTGCTGGGCGCGGTCCCGGCCCGCACCCGCCTCCGGCAGTCGCAGGGTGAAGGTGGAGCCCTGTCCCTCGGCGCTCCACACCGTGACCTCCCCGCCGTGCGAGGCGGCCACGTGTTTGACGATGGCCAGGCCCAGGCCGGTGCCTCCGGTGGCACGGGAGCGGGCCGGGTCGACGCGGTAGAAGCGCTCGAAGATGCGCTCCTTGTCCTTGTCGGAGATGCCGATGCCCTGGTCGGTCACGGCGATCTCGATCATGTCACCGCCGGGTGCGGTGAGCCGCCGGGCGGCGATGCCGACGCGGGTGCGGGCCGGGGAGTAGTTGACGGCGTTCTCGACGAGGTTGCCGAGGGCGGCGGCGAGCTGCCCGCGGTTGCCCCACACGGCCAGGTCCGCCGTGCCGCCCGCCGCCATGGTGATCTGCTTGGCGCCCGCCTGGTGGCGGCACCGGTCGATGGCCTCGGCGACGAGTTCGTCGACCCGGACCGGCTCGGCGTCCTCCAGCGGGTCGTCGTTCTGCACCCGAGAGAGGTCGATGAGTTCCTGGACCAGGTTGGTCAGCCGGGTCGCCTCGATCTGCATGCGCCCGGCGAACCGCTGCACGGCCTCCGGGTCGTCGGAGGCGTCCATGACGGCCTCGGACAGCAGGGAGAGCGCGCCGACCGGTGTCTTCAGCTCATGGCTCACGTTCGCCACGAAGTCCCGCCGGACCGCCTCGATGCGCCGGGCCTCGGTGAGGTCCTCGACGAGCAGCAGCACCAACCGCGACCCGAGCGGCGCGACCCGCGCGGAGACGGCGAGCGCCTCTCCGCGTCCGGTGCCCCTCCTGGGCAGGTCGAGCTCGACCTGTCGTATCTCCCCGTCCCTGCGGGTGTCGCGGGCCATCTGGAGCATCGGCTCCACGGAGAGCCGGCCGCCGCGCACCAGCCCGAGGGCGTACGCGGCGGAGCTGGCCTTGACCACGGCGTCCGCCTCGTCGAGGACGACGGCGGAGGAGCGGAGTACGGACAGGACGGTGTCGACGCCGGGCGGGAGCACGGCCTCGGTGTGCAGAGAGGTACGAGTGGGGCGCTTCTGCTCCCGCTCGCTCCAGCGGAACGCGAGCATGGCGATCACACCGGTGAGCACCCCGGCGATCGCAGCCGCTGCGGCGACCGCCGCGTTCACGTCCATGCCACCAGGTTAGGCATGGGATCCGACATGCCCACAGCCGTCCGGGTGTCAGCTCGAACACTCGTCGCCCAGAGTTCACCTTGGGGCCAGGATGGGTTCATTTGGGGTCGCGGAACCGGACGCGTAAGGGCCGGAACGTGGGAGCGTGGGGTCGGGAGCCCTGCCCAAAACCCCGGACGACACGCACGAGAGGGAACCTGATGCGGGACGCGTACCACGAGGAACTGGACTCGATCGGCGACGGTCTGGTGGAGATGGCCCGGCTGGTCGGGTCGGCGATCGGGCGCGCCACGACCGCCATCCTGGACGCCGATCTGAAGCTGGCCGAGAGCGTCATCGAGGCCGACCAGAAGGTCGACGAACTGCAGCACGACCTGGAGGCGCGAGCGATAGCGCTGCTGGCGCGGCAGCAGCCGGTGGCCACGGATCTGCGGATCGTGGTGACCTCGCTGCGCATGAGCGCCGACCTGGAGCGCTCCGGCGACCTGGCCCAGCACGTGGCCAAGCTCGCCCGGCTGCGTTTCCCGGCGCGGGCGGTGCCGCAGGACATCCACGCCACGATCCTGGAGATGGGCCAGCTCGCGCAGCGCCTGATGGCGAAGGCGGCCGAGGTGATCATCACCAAGGACGTCGACCTGGCACTCCAGCTGGAGCAGGACGACGACGCGATGGACCTGCTGCACCGCACGCTCTTCCAGCACCTGATCGACGACCGCTGGAAGCACGGCATCGAGACGGCCGTCGACGTCACCCTGCTGGGCCGCTACTACGAGCGCTACGCCGACCACGCGGTCGCCGTCGCCAAGCGGGTGGTGTACCTGGTCACGGGCGAGCACGCGGACGAGCTCCAGGCGGACATCCAGTCCGTGCCGGGGACGGAGAGCGCCTGAAGCGGTGCTCGCGGGGGCGCGCACCGGACCGCGCGCGCTCGTATGCGCCGTTGATGCGCCCGACGGACCGGGCATGCAATGGGCACAGGCACGAGCCTCGTCGAGGAGGAACCATGGCCGATTCCCCCAGCACGCCCGGTACGACGTCCGAGCCGACCCAGGAGCGCCCGACCGAGCAGCCCGCGGAGATCAGGAACCTCAACCTGATCGCTGCCTGCGGCTGCGGCTCGGGCTGCGGGTGCGGCTGCCAGTCGGGCAACCCGTGCCAGTGCGGCTGACCCACTGACGCGCCACCGAGGACCCCGGCCGCCGCTCCGGCGCCGCCGGGGCCTTCGGCGCGCGAGCGCCTTCGGCGTGTTCGGCGTGCGGGGGCTGACGGGTCCTTCCGCGTGCCGGGGCCTTCGGCGTGCGCGGCCGCGGGCGCGGGCGGAGCATGAGGAGGAGAAAACGCACCCACGGCAGAAGGAGGTGCGGACCATGCCCGAGTTCATGGACATCCACCACGGCATGAAGGGCATCACGGCGGACCAGCTGACGGAGGCGCACAACGCCGACCTCGCCGTCGAAGGCGAGGAGAACGTCCACTTCAAGAGGGCCTGGGCGGACCCGAAGTCCGGTGAGGTCTACTGCCTCTCGGAGGCCCCGTCGGCCGAAGCGGTCCAGCGGGTCCACGAACGCGCAGGTCACAAGGCGGACGAGGTGCACGAGGTCTCGCTGTCGGTCTGAGCCGGTACCGCTGTCGGCCTGAGCCGGTCCGGTACCGCGCGCGGTCCGGGCCGTACCGCTGCCGTGGTGTTTTGGAACGCGTGGGGTGCTTACGCCCCGGGGGTGCGGAAGGCGACCTGCCGGCGGGTCGCCTGGTCGATCTCCTCGACCGTGAGGAGCGGAGTGGCACGGGTCGTCAGCGCCCCGCTGGCCTTGACGGTGAGGCTGATCGCGGCCATGGAGACCGGGTCGGGGAGGTCGATGACGCACACGAGGTCGTCCTCCCCGAAGGCGAAGTACATGGCCTCGACCGTCCCGCCGAGTTCGGTGACGACCCGGTCGACCGCGGCACGGCGGCCGCTCCCCCCTTCTTTGAGGAGCCCCTTCGTGCCCTCGGGCGTGTAACTGGCCTGAATGAGGAACTTCGGCATGGGGACTCCCGGCCCGTCGCTGATCCGATACGCCAAGGACCTTCCCGCGCGGGCCCCCGTCCCCACACCCGGCGCGCCTGGATTCACTCGTTGGCGCCGCGCGGCAGCCGCCGGTCCGACCACGACGCGCAGGGGGACGGTGCCGTCGTCAGGTGCGTCCGCGCCGCACGGGCTCCGGGGCGGAGTCCAGTGCGTCCTCGAACGCGAAGGTGTCGTCCTCCCCGAAGTCCGGTGCCTGGAAGGGGTTCGTCACGGGAGGCGGCGATGCCGCACCGGAGGTGTGGGTGTGCCCCTCCGGGGCGGAGAACATCTGTGTCAGTTCGATGGGAGGACTCTCTTTCGTCACAGGTCCCTGAGGGAGCCTGGTGTGCCGTGACCGGGCACAGCGGTCCTACAACTTGGTCATCTTGGCGTACGGGCTCAAGATCCGCATCTGCGCCGTGCCGAAATCCACGAGCGCCGCGATCCCGTCCTCGATGCCGACGACCCGGCCGAGGCCGTACACGTCGTGGGTGACCTGGTCGCCCAGATCGAAGTACTTGGGCGCCGGCGCGACCGGGGCTTTGAAAGGACTGGTCGGCAGGTGACGCTTGGGTGCAGCAGGCTTCGTCATGGTTCAGTATGAGCCCACGCGCACGCGCTCCGCTGTGGCCACGGGCACAATCCCGCCGAGGCGAGACCGCCGCGCGCCGCTGACCTGCGGTTTCGCAGCGGACTCGGCGAAGAAACTCGACCCGGGGCGTCCAGCACCCACCGTGACCGCCCACTCACCGAGCAGGCCACCGTGGCGAACGACGCGGAGCCGGCCGCCCCGCCGCCCTGGTGGCGCTCAGCGCCCAACCCCCCACTTCAGCAGGCGATTTCGGAGGAGAACGGCGGACGCGTTCTCGCCAAGCGATGGCTGCGTCGTGCGCTGCGGCTGCTCCGCGTCGACCGCCGCACACTCGCCCCCGGCCGTCGGCTCACCCGTCCGGATCTCCCGGACTGTGCAGGCGGCGCTGTCGGAATGACGCTGGAGGAGGGCGCCACGAGCGGGGATGCTTCGATGCTGCCCATACTCCAGGAGCGTGATGATGGCCCGGAATCGCTGTCTGATCCTCAGTACGCCGGCCGAGGTCTGGCGCCTGCTGTCCGATGGCCACCGCTACGCGGAGTGGGTGACAGGGACCCGCCAGATCCTTGCCGTGGACCCGCATTGGCCGGAGGTGGGCGCCCGGCTGAAGGTCCGCGTCGGTGCCGGCCCTCTGGCTCTCTACGACACCTGCGTCGTCCGCATCTGCGAACCGCGGCGCCGACTGCAACTGGAGGCGAAGGCGGAGCCCTTCGGTGCGGCTCGCATCGCCATGGAGCTGACCCCCTGGGGCGAGCACACCCTCTTCACCCTCGACTGGCACCCGCTCCGGGGCCCCGGCACCCGGATGCACGGACTCCCGGTGGACTACTTCGTCGCGATCCGCAACGGCATGATGCTGACGAAACTGGCCCGGATCGCGGTAGCCGAACACGCCGAGCGCGTTTGATCCCCCGCCGGGCCGGGACAGGGCCCGCCTGGCCGCAGCAAGAAGCCCCCCACCAGCGAAACAACCGCAGGCAGGGGGCTCAGGCGTGGGCGCTTACTTCTTCTTGCCCTGGTTCTTCACGGCCTCGATCGCCGCTGCGGCTGCCTCGGGGTCGAGGTACTTGCCGCCCGGGGTGACCGGGTGGAAGTCGGCGTCGAGCTCGTAGTAGAGGGGGATGCCCGTCGGGATGTTCAGGCCCGCGATGTCCGCGTCCGAGATGCCGTCCAGGTGCTTGACCAGGGCGCGCAGGGAGTTGCCGTGGGCGGCGACCAGGACCGTGCGACCGGTCAGGAGGTCGGGGACGATCGCGTCGTACCAGTAGGGGAGCATCCGGATGACGACGTCCTTGAGGCACTCCGTGTCCGGGCGCAGCTCCGGCGGGATCGTCGCGTAGCGGGCGTCGTGTGCCTGGGAGAACTCCGAGTCCTCCGACAGCGGCGGCGGCGGGGTGTCGTAGGAGCGGCGCCACAGCATGAACTGCTCCTCGCCGAACTCGGCGAGGGTCTGCGCCTTGTCCTTGCCCTGCAGGGCGCCGTAGTGGCGCTCGTTCAGGCGCCACGAGCGGTGGACCGGGATCCAGTGGCGGTCCGCCGACTCAAGGGCGAGCTGAGCGGTGCGGATGGCGCGCTTCTGGAGGGAGGTGTGGACGACGTCGGGGAGCAGGCCGGCGTCCTTGAGCAGCTCGCCGCCGCGCGTCGCCTCCTTCTCGCCCTTCGCGGTCAGGTTGACGTCCACCCAGCCGGTGAACAGGTTCTTCTCGTTCCACTCGCTCTCGCCGTGGCGGAGGAGGATCAGCTTGTACGGTGCGTCGGCCATAAGGATGAGCGTAATCGAAGGCCCTCGGCCGGTGGCGTGGGCGCTCGCTGCGCGGACGGTTGACGGGGTTTGTCAATCGAGTGGTTTCCCCGGCATCGGCTATGTAAGTTGCGGTTACCTGTTGCGCCACTTACATCCCACGGGGGGACTCCGCCATGCCGTCCGCCGCACTGTCCGACCTCAGACGTGCCGCCCGGGAGTCCGTCGCCGGGCTGCCCCGCGCCTTCTGGTGGCTGTGGACCAGCACCCTCGTCAACCGGCTCGGCGCCTTCGTGGCCACCTTCATGGCCCTCTACCTCACCCTCGACCGCGGCTACTCCGCCTCCTACGCGGGCCTCGTCGCCTCCCTGCACGGGCTGGGCGGCGTCGTCTCCTCACTCGCCGGCGGGGTCATGGCCGACCGGCTCGGGCGGCGGCCCACCCTGCTCCTCGCGCAGACCGCCACGGCCGCCTCCGTCGCCCTGCTCGGCTTCATGACCGACCCGGTCGCCATCGCCGCCGTCGCCTTCCTCGTCGGGATGGCCTCCAACGCCTCCCGGCCCGCGGTGCAGGCGATGATGGCCGACATCGTGCGGCCCGAGGACCGGGTGCGGGCGTTCTCACTGAACTACTGGGCGATCAACCTCGGCTTCGCCGTCTCCTCCATGGCCGCAGGTTTCATCGCCGAGGTCAGCTATCAGGCCGGCTTCCTCATAGAGGCCGGGATGACGCTGGTGTGCGCGATCGTCGTCTTCCTGAAGCTGCCCGAGTCGCGGCCCGTCCAGAGCGCCGACGGCCCCAAGGCGCCCGACGTCGGTCTTCGGACCGTACTGCGCGACGGGCGGTTCATGGGGGTCGTCGGACTGTCCTTCCTCGTGGCGCTGATCTTCCAGCAGGGCTCGGTAGGACTGCCCGTCGCCATGGGCACGGCCGGCTTCACGCCCGCCGACTACGGGCTCGCCATCGCCGTCAACGGCATCCTCATCGTCGTCCTCCAGATCCCCGTCACCCGGTTCATCGAGCACCGCGACCCCCGGCGGCTGCTCATCGCGTCCTCGCTGCTCGCCGGGTACGGCTTCGGGCTGACCGCCTTCGCCGGATCGGTGGGCGTCTTCGCGCTCACGGTCTGCGTGTGGACCCTCGCCGAGATCGTCAACGCGCCGACGCAGACCGGTCTCGTCGTGGCGCTGTCGCCGGTGCACGGGCGCGGGCGCTACCAGGGCATGTACACCCTGTCGTGGTCCGTGGCCGCGCTGGTCGCCCCGCTGATGTCGGGTGCGGTCATCGACCGGTACGGGGCGGAGTGGCTGTGGGGCCTCACCGCGGTCGTCGGGACGGCGGCGGGCGCCGGATACGCCGTACTGATGCGGCGCCTGCCCCGGGAGGAGCCGCAGCCCCTCCCGGCGCCCGCCGCCGAGGTCACGGATGCATCCGCGCGCCCTTGAGCACCTTGTCCACCGCGTTGCGCGGCCCGTACACCGCCAGCCCCACCAGGTCCAGCTGGGCCGTCGGCACCGCCCGGACCGCCGCCCGGTTGTCGCGGTCGTTGCCCGTCGTGAACAGGTCGCTCGTGAAGACGGCCCGCGGCAGCGCGCGGGAGAGCACGCGCGCGTGGGCCGCCGCCAGCGTCTCCTTCGCGCCCTCGAAGACCAGCACGGGCTGGCGGAACATCGGCAGGTAGTCCGTCCCGTCGGCGTCCTCGTACGGCTCCCCGATCACCTCGGGGAGCTGCGTGCCGAGGCCGCTGACCAGGAACGCGGTGACGTTCAGGCGCTGCCAGGACTCCAGGTCCTCGCGCAGCAGGACGGCGATCTTGGTGTCGAAGCGGATCGGTTCGGCGTCGTTCATGCAATGAGACTCGCCGACGTCGTACGGACCCGTCTTGTACGTTCTTTGCATGGCCGCGCAGCGTGAGGTGTCCGCGTGGCGGCCCCGCGTCCCCGGGGTCGTCGAGGTCTTCCACGCCCACTTCACCGAGTACGCCTACCCCATGCACGTCCACGCCGCGTGGACGCTGCTGATCGTCGACGACGGCGCGGTGCGCTACGACATCGAGCGGCACGAGCACGGCACGCTGCGGGACACGGTGTCCCTGCTGCCGCCGCACGTCGCGCACAACGGCGCCCCCGCCACCGCGCACGGTTTCCGCAAGCGGGTTCTCTATCTCGACTCCTCCCGGCTCGGCGAGGACCTGATCGGGGCCGCCGCGGACACCCCAGACCTGCGCGATCCCCTGCTGCGGCAGCGGGTGGGTCAGGTGCACGCGGCGCTCGCCCGGCCTGGTGAGGAGCTGGAGGCGGAGAGCCGTCTGACCCTCGTCGCCGAGCGGCTGCGCGCCCATCTGCGGCCCCGGCGGGCCATCGAGGCGCGGCGTCCCGACCCGGTGCTCGCCCGCCGGCTGCGCGAACTGCTCGACGCGCGCGTGCCCGAGGGCATCACCCTGGAGGAGGCGGCGCGGGTGGTGCAGGCCCATCCCGCCCACCTCGTGCGGGCGTTCAGCAGGGCCTACGGCATCGCGCCGCATCAGTACCTGACGTCCCGGCGGGTGGAGCGGGCGCGGCGGCTGCTGCTGGAGGGGCAGCCGGCGAGCGCGGTCGCGGCCACCGCCGGGTTCTACGACCAGGCCCATCTCACCCGCCACTTCAGGAAGTTGGTGGGAGTGACGCCGGGTAAATACGCCATTTTGCGCCATGGTTGAAAGCCGCACCCTTCCGTAGTCTGCCGCTCATGGACTGGCATGCGTGGCACGACGCGTACGACGTACCCGACTCCTATCTCGGCCGCCGTCTCGCCCTCGTCCAGGAGCGGGTCCGGCACGCGCTGGACACCGCGCCGCCGGGCCCGCTCACGGCCGTCAGCCTGTGCGCCGGGCAGGGGCGGGACCTGATCGGCGCGCTGGCCCGGCACCCCCGGCGGGCGGACGTGCGGGCGCGGCTGGTGGAACTGGACGAGCGCAATGTGCTGTTCGCGCGCTCGGCGGCCGCGGCCGCCGGTCTGGACGGGGTCGACGTGGTGTGCGGGGACGCCGCGCTGACCGACCACTACACCGCCTACGCCCCGGCCGACCTGGTGCTGCTGTGCGGAGTGCTCGGCAACCTCACCGACACCGACATCGAGCGCACGCTCGACCACTGCACGCAGCTGTGCCGCAAGGGCGGCACGGTGGTGTGGACGCGGACCCGGCACCACGACACCAACGTGTGCACCTGGCTGGAAAAGCGGGGCTTCGAGCCGTTGTGGGTCTCGGGCCCGGAGGTTCCGTACGGCGTCGGCGAGCACCGCTTCACCGGGGAGCCGGGGGTGTTACCGCCGGGGCAGCAGATGTTCACCTTCGTCGGCTACCACGTCCTGCACGGCAACCTCTTTCCCAGCGGCGGGAGTTGAGGGCCGACGAGATGGACGGAAGCGCCCTGTCCGGACATGCGTTCGGATAACGTTCCGGCCATGGATGACACACAGGACACCCGCACACCCACCACATCCTCCGCACCCCGCTCCCTGCGCGCCCGCCGGGTCACGACCGCCGTCGCGGGGGCGGCGGCCCTGGTCACGCTCGCCGTCGGCGCCGCCCTCGCGGCCGACGGGGACGGCGACCCGACCCCGCCCACCGCGTCGTACAGCACCCCTGCGGACACGTCCGGGGGTGACAGCGCCGGCACGGACGGCGGGTCCACCGGGGTCACCTCCGGTGGGAGCGACGGGGGTTCCGCCGGGGTCACCACCGGGGGTGGGGACGAGGGTTCCGGCGGGGTCGACGGCGGGTCCGTGAGCGGGTCCGGCGGGGTCGACGGCGGGTCCGTGAGCGGGTCCGGCGGGGTCGACGGCGGGGCCGTGAGCGGGGGCGACGGCGACCCGAGTCCGACCGCCCCTCCGGCCAGCCCCAGCCCCTCCGCCCCGGTCGATCTGGACGAGCTGAACCGCAAGATCGACGAACTGAACCGGAAGGTCGACCAGTTGCCGACGAAGAAGGACCTGGCCGACGCGCTGCGGGCGCTCGCCGACGAGCTCGACAAGCCCAAGCCCGAGAAGACCAAGTAGGCAAGCAGGGCAGGGCGCCCGGGCCGGTTCACGCAGAGTGGTGCGAGGTCACTCCGGCCGCTGCGCGGTCACTCCGGACGCCGCGCGGTCACTCCGGGCGTTGCGTGAGGTGGGCGAACGCCTCCAGGTTGCGCGTGGACTCGCCGCGGGAGACCCGCCAGGCGTACTCCTTGCGGATCGCGGTGGCGAAACCCAGCTCCAGCAGCGGGTTGAACGCCCCGTCGGCCGCCTCCAGGACCTGACCCAGGAGGCGGTCGATCTCGTCGGGGGTCACGCAGGCGAGCGGCAGCCGCCCGGTGACGTACACGTCGCCGTGGCCGTCGACGGCGTAACCGACGCCGTACAGCTTGAGGTTGCGCTCCAGCAGCCAGCGGTGGACGCCGGCCTCGTTCTCGTCGGGGTGGCGGACGACGAAGGCGTTCAGGGACAGGGAGTGGCGGCCGACGATCAGCGAGACCGTCGTGGACAGCTTGTGGGTGCCGGGGAGCTTGACGACGAAGTGGCCCGGCTCCGGGCTCTCCCACTCCAGCTCGGCGTCCTTCAGAGTGTCCTCGATGACCTGCGCCGCCGCGTTGCCTGCGTGAGCAGTGTCGTGCGCGTCAGCCGCCTTGTGTGCATCAGCCCTGTGTGCATCACCCATGGTGCGAGCGTACGCGACGGCGGTGGGCCTGCAGCGCGGCCGTGTACACGTCGGCGGTGGCGGCGGCTGCCGTGTCCCAGCCGAAGGACAGGGCGTGCCGGGCCGCGGCCCCGCCGAGGCGCGGGGTGAGGTCCTGGTCGTCGGCGAAGCGCTCCAGCACGCGCGCGTACGCCTTCGGGTCGTGCCCCTGCACCAGGTAGCCGGTCTCGCCGTCCCGTACCGCCACCGGCAGGCCGCCGACGGACGCGGCCAGCACCGGGGTGCCCGTGGCCTGTGCCTCTATGGCCACCAGGCCGAAGGACTCGCTGTAGGAGGGGACGACGAGGACGGACGCGGCCCGGAACCAGTCGGCGAGCTGCTCCTGACCGACGGGCGGCCGGAACCGTACGACGTCGGCGACGCCGAGGCGCGCGGCGAGCTTCTGCAGCCCCTCCGGCTTGGCGAGTCCGCTGCCGCTGGGGCCGCCGACGACGGGCACCAGGATCCGGGAGCGCAGTTCGGGGCGCTCGTCGAGGAGGGCGGCGACCGCGCGCAGCAGGATGTCGGGGGCCTTCAGCGGCTGGATCCGGCCCGCGAACAGCGGGATCAGGGCGTCCTGGGGCAGGCCGAGGCGGGCGCGGGCGGCGGCCCGGCCGTCGGCGGGGCGGAAGCGGCCGAGGTTGACGCCGGGGTGGACGACGGCGACCTTGCCGGGGTCGGCGGCGTAGTGGTGGACCAGCTCGTCGGCTTCCTCGGCGGTGTTGGCGATGAGCCGGTCGGCGGCGGCGACGATCTGGGTCTCGCCGATCACGCGGGCGGCGGGCTCAGGCGTGTCACCGTCGGCGAGGTTGGCGTTCTTGACCTTGGCCATGGTGTGCATGGCGTGCACCAGGGGGACGCCCCAGCGCTGGGCGGCGAGCCAGCCGACGTGGCCGGAGAGCCAGTAGTGGGAGTGGACGAGGTCGTAATAACCGGGGCGGTGGCCGGCCCACGCCTGCATGACGCCGTGCGTGAAGGCGCACAGCTGGGCGGGCAGGTCCTCCTTGGCGAGGCCCTCGTAGGGGCCGGCGTCGACGTGCCGCACGAGGACGCCGGGGGCGAGCTGCACGGTGGGGTCGAGGCCGCCGGTGGTGGCCCTCGTGAAGATCTCGACCTCGATGTTGATCGCGGCGAGGCGCTGCGCGAGCTCGACGATGTATACGTTCATGCCGCCGGCGTCGCCGGTGCCGGGCTGGTGCAGCGGAGAGGTGTGCACGGAGAGCATGGCCACGCGGCGGGGCCTGCGGTGCAGTCTCAGCCGTGCGGAGGCGGACGGGGAGCGACGCCCGAGCCTGCTGACGTAGTGGCTCACGTGGCGATCCTCCTTGCGGGCGGGCATGGTCCTCCGACAGGGCAACGCCGGTGGGGCGGGTTCCCATTCCTGCGGAGGTGATTTTGCCTGGGCGTTACCGGGGTTCGGTGAACCTGGTGAGGGGTGGGGGCGTCGGGGGGGGGCTTGTGCCTGCGGCGGCCTGTGCGCGTTTCGTTGTGCTGGTCGCGCTCACGCGGCGGAGCCGTATACCGAATACAGCCCCGCGCCCCTGTTTGTGCCTGTGGCGGCCCGTTGCGGTCCGGTGGCCCGTTGCGGTCCGGTGGCCGGTTGCGGTCCGGTGGCCGGTTGCGGTCGCCTGGGGCCGGTTCCGAGTCGGGGCCGGGGCGAGGGGTGTCCGTCCTCGGTGCCCGTACCCGCACAGCTGCGGGCGGTCCCCTCCCCCGAGCTCTTCGCGCAGGGGGGACCCCCAGGGCGGCACGGGTGGGCGCTGGGGCAAGGGAACACCGGGTCTCCGCATCCCGCCCCCGGGCGCTCCGCATACCCTCGTACGTATGAGTTCCCGTGCGTCGACCCGTCCTGTGGGATCCGTTACGCGGGGGACTACCAATCCGAATCGGTTGCGGCGGATGGATCGGTGGATCGCGGCCGTGCAGGGGGCCGAGCTGCGGCGGGTCGCGGAGCCCGTGGCGGTCGACCTGGGGTACGGGGCCGCGCCCTGGACCGCCGTGGAGTTGCTGACGCGGCTGCGGACGGTCGCGCCACGCGTGCGTGTCGTCGGTGTGGAGATCGAGCCGGCCCGGGTCGCGGCGGCGCTGCCTTATGAGCGGGAGGGGCTGGTCTTCCGGCACGGCGGCTTCGAGGTGCCGGTGCCCGGGCGTCCCGCGCTGATCCGTGCCGCCAACGTGCTGCGGCAGTACGACGAGGGCGAGGTCGCCGGCGTGTGGCAGCGGCTGTGCGCGCGGCTCGCCCCGGCCGAGGGCGGCTTCGGCGGCGGGCTGCTGGTGGAGGGGACCTGCGACGAGATCGGGCGCCGCCACGTGTGGGTCGCGCTCGGGCCCGAGGGGCCGCGCACGGTCACCTTCGCGACCCGGCTGGGCTCCCTGGAGCGTCCGTCGGACCTCGCGGAACGGCTGCCGAAGGCGCTCATCCACCGCAATGTTCCCGGTGAGCCGGTGCACGCCTTCCTGCGGGACTTCGACCGCGCCTGGGCGGCCGCCGCACCCTACGCCTCCTACGGCGCCCGGCAGCGCTGGATCCGCGCGGTGCGCGACCTCACGGCCGACTGGCCGGTCGTGGACGGGCCGGCGCGGTGGCGACAGGGTGAAGTGACCGTGACCTGGGCGGCCTTGGCCCCCCGCCACTGATGCCGCGTCCTTGACCTGCGTTTTCCTGGGGCGTGTCACTTGATCGGGTGAGTGTCGCGGTGGGTGGAACGATCTCCGGGGGCCGTACGTCGAACGGGCAGGGAGATCGTCTCGGGCGGCTGGGGGGCCGGGCCGGGCGGGAGCGGGGGGCCGGGAAGCACTGCCTCTGTCGCTTTTCGCGCGGGCATGGCACGATCCCTCCGGCACCGATAAGTTACTGACGGTAAATCAGGTTTGGGGGATGAGGTATGGCAGCGGGCAAGCGCAGCCTGATCGCGGCGGCAGTGACCGTGGTCTGCGCCGTCACCGTGCTGGGGGCACCGGGCATGGCCTTCGCGGCTCCCACCCCCGCCCCGACGCCCTCCGCCTCGCCGGCCATACCCGCGAACAAGGACCTGGAGGCCGTCCGCCAGCGGCTCGAGAAGCTCTACCACGACGCGGCCGTCGCCACCGACGCCTACAACGCCGCCGAGGAGAAGTCGAAGCAGCAGTCCGCGCAGATCGTCGAGCTCACCAAGAAGATCGCCCAAGGGCAGCAGCGCCTCGACCAGTTGAAGGACCGGGCCGGTGCAGCGGCCCGCGCCCAGTACCGCACGGGCGGCCTGCCGACCGAGGCCCAGCTGGTGCTCAGCGACGACCCGCAGGAGTTCCTCGACGGCACCGGGCTTCTTCTGCAGGGCCAGCGGGCCATCAAGGGCCTGCTCGGGGAAATGGCCCGTACCCAGGAGGACTTGCAGCAGTACGCCGCTGACGCCTCCGAACGCTGGCGGCAGCTGGAGGCGAACCGCAAGGCCAAGGAGACGGCCAAGCAGAAGATCACGCAGCAGATCGCCGAGGCCGAGAAGCTCGAGTCCCAGCTGGAGGCGAAGGAGAAGGCGCGCCTGGCCGAGCTGGAGCGGCAGGCCGCGGCCAAGGCGCAGACCGCCTGGCTGGACACCGGGATACTCAAGGACATCAAGGCCGACGCGAGTGAGCGGGGCCGGCAGGCCGTGGCCTTCGCGACGGCCCAGATCGGCAAGCCGTACGAGTGGGGCGCCGAGGGCCCGCAGACCTTCGACTGCTCCGGGCTGACGTCACAGGCCTGGGCGCACGCCGGGCAGCCCATCCCGCGCACCTCGCAGGAGCAGTGGGCCCAGCTGAAGCATGTCGACATCAAGGACATGCGGCCCGGCGACCTGATCATCTACTTCGACGACGCCAGCCATGTCGGGATGTACGTCGGTGACGGCACGATCGTGCACGCCCCGCGCCCGGGGCGCACCGTGACCCTCACCGGTGCGGGGACGATGCCCATCCTGGGCGTCGTGCGGCCGGATATGTAGACAACCCGCGGGGCGGGCGGGCAGGAGTCGGCGCGCGGAGCGGCACGAGGGGTCGGCGCGAGGGGCGGGCGCGAGGAGTGGGCACATGCGGTCGACCGCGCGCCGCGTGACGTCGGCCGCGCGTGGACGCGGGTGACGCCGACCGCACATCGAGGCCTGTGACGCCGACCGCGCGTGGGCGCCTCCGACGTCGACTGTGCGGCACGCCTGACGCTCGACCGCGGGAGTGACGCAGGGCCCGTCGAACGGCTGACGCCCCGGGCGCGCCATCGTGACGGGTGTGCGGGCGTGACCCGGAGCCCGTGGGGCGGTGGGCGCGCGGGCCGTTGCGCGGGCCCCCGGGCCGCTGGCTTCCGGCCGCGTCGGCGCGGCCGGCGTCTCGCCGCGCCGGCTTGTCCAACGCCCGTCGCGCGTCTGCGTGACCCACCGCACGGGCGCCCAACGCCCCTGTAAGGCGCGTCACGTGACCCACCGCACGTGGATCAAGGGGCCGAACCGCGGCCGACGTGACGTTCGTCATCCCCTTTCCGCGTCCCGCCTGTCCAACTGCGGTACAGAACGCGGCATATGACGGTGCCCTTCGGCCGAGCGACGTGCCTCACACCATTCCTTTACCGCGCTCCCACCCGCTATGGTCCCCGTCGGTGGATCGAGGACCCTCGCCCCACCATGCCCTCGGGGGGAGGGAAGGAACCCAAGACAATGCCCGTACCCGTACCGCGGCCCAGGGCGATCCCGGCCGTGGAGAGTGGTCAGGCGCCGGCCGTCCGTCGAGGCGGCCCCTCCAAGGAAGAGACCCCGCGCAAGGAAGCCACGGTCGACAACAACGCCGCCACCACCCACCACAACCTCACACTGCTGCTGATCGAGGACGATCCCGGCGGTTCGCCGATCGTGCCCGATCTGATCGACTCGGCCGGCAAGCCGATCCGCGTGCGCACCGCCCGCAACCTCACCGAGGCCGAGCGGCTGCTCACCGACGACGTCCACTGCATCCTGCTGGACCTCGCCCTGCCGGCACCCGGCAGGACCGCCGACGCCGACGGTGACCACGACGAGCTCGCCGTGCTCAAGCACGTGCTGGAGCTCGCGCCCCGGCACGCCGTGCTCGCGCTGACCTCCTCCAGCGACGCCGAGCGCGGCGCCGAGGCCGTGCGCGTCGGCGCGCAGGACTACCTGTTCCGCGACGAGCTGGACGGGCGGCTGCTGAGCCGCGCGATCCGGTACGCCGTCGAGCGCAAGCGGTCCGACACGGCCGAGCGCAAGCTCGCCGAGGGCCGGCTGCGCGCCCAGGAGAACCGCCGGCTGGAGCGGGGCCTGCTGCCCACGCCGCTGCTGGACGGCTCCTCGCTGCGCTTCGCCGCCCGCTACCGCCCCGGCCGCTCGCGCGCGCTGCTCGGCGGGGACTTCTACGACACCGTCCGCACCCCGGACGGCACCGTGCACGCCATGATCGGCGATGTCTGCGGGCACGGCCCGGACGAGGCGGCGCTCGGCGTGGAGCTGCGCATCGCCTGGCGGGCGCTGACCCTGGCCGGACTGTGCGGTGACGAGCTGCTCGGCACGCTGCAGGAGGTGCTGGAGCACGAGCGCGGCGACGACGAGATCTTCGCCACGCTGTGCACGGTGGACATCACGCCGGACGGCCGCCGCGCCGGCCTCTGCCTGGCCGGCCACCCGTCCCCGCTGCTGCTGCGCCCCGGCGCCAGGCCGCGGCTGCTGCCGTACGACAACAACGGCCCCGCGCTCGGTCTGCTGCCGGGTGCGCGCTGGCCGCGGATGCATGTGGACCTGGGCGCCGAGTGGAGCCTGATGCTCTACACCGACGGTCTGATCGAGGGCCGTATCGGCGAGGGCCGCGAGCGGCTCGGCCAGGACGGCATGGTCGACATGGTCGCCCGCCGCTATGCCGAGGGCCTGCGCGGTGAGGATCTGATCCAGCGGGCGGTCACGGAGGCCCGGGAACTGAACGGCGGCGAGCTGACCGACGACGTGGCGGTGGTCCTGCTGGACCGCCTCTCCTGAAGGCCGCCCCGCCCACGCTCCCGGGTCACCGCCCGGGCGCGGGGGTTACCGCCCGCCGTTCCACGGGCCGTACGGGCCGTCGCTGCTGGAGCCGCGGCCCCGGCGGCGGGGGCTGACCTGCGAGAGGGCCGGGCGCACGTCGACGAAGAAGACGATGGACGCGACGAGCCCGGCGAGCTGGAGGAACAGCATCGGCACCAGCAGGTTCACCGCGACGGCCACGCCGAGGATGATCAGCCAGAAGCCCTTGTTCTGCTTGTCGGCGGCGCGGTAGGCGTCCTCACGGAACAGCGCGGCCATCACGAAGGCCACGACAGCCATCGCCAGCATCGCGAGGTACAGCAACCACATGAACCCCGCGAAACCCTGCATCAGCACAACGTCCACCACCCGACTCGGCTCGTCGATACGCGGTCACCGTACCCGTAGAACGGGCCGGACACCCCCAGGGTGCCCGGCCCGCGGAACTGCCGCCCGTGACGCCGCTTACTCCGCGGCGGGGGACGTCTTCTTCGGGGTGGTGGTCTTCTTCGCCGGGGCCTTGCGGGCCGCCGCCTTCTTCGCGGCCGACTCCTCGGCCGACGGGGCGGTCGTGTCGGCCGGCTTGACCTCGACCGGCTCGGCGTTCGGCTCGACGGCCACGGCGAGGTCCTCGATCTCCTCGGCGGCCTGACCGCGCCAGGTCTTCACGGCCTGCTCGCCGTGCTCGGCGACCTTCTCGTACGCCTCGCGGGCCTTCACGGCGTACTCGGCGGCCACGCCGACGCCGCGCAGGGCGAAGTCCTGGGCGCTCTCGCCGATCTTCTTCAGGTCGCCGTCGAGGGAGCCGATGAACTCGGTGACCTTGGTCTGGAGGGTCTCCTGCGTCTCCTTGACCCGGGCGGTGGCCCGCTCCTGGACGACCTTGGGGTCGGTGTTGCGGACGGCCTCGAAGCGGGCCGGCGCCTGCTCGCGCAGCTGCTCGACCAGGGCCGGCACCTTCTTGGCCTGCTGCAGCGCCAGGTCGGCGGTGCCGGCGGCGAAATAGAGCGGGGTCGGGTCGCTGAGGGTCTTGCGCAGGTCGTCGGTGATGGCCATGGTGAGGGTCCTCCCGGAATTCTTTCGGATGAGGGTCTGTGTGGTCCGCAGCCGGCGGCCGGGTGTTCCCTGGTCCGGTCAACCGGCCGTCTGCTGCGGTCCCGCGTCGTGTCCGCCGACCGTGCGGGGGTCGTGTACGGCGGCGTCGCCCTGGTCGGCCTGCTCGGCGCCGTCGGGGCCACCGAACCCGTTCTCCTTGCGGAACGACTCGTAGATCTGCAGCAGCACCTGCTTCTGCTTCTCGTTGAGCGAGGGGTCGGCGAGGAGGACCGCGCGGGTCTCGACCTCGTCCCGGCCGCGTTCCGCGTCGAGGATGCCGGCGCGCACGTACAGCGTCTCGGCGGAGATCCGCAGGGCTTTGGCGACCTGCTGGAGCACCTCCGCGCTGGGCTTGCGCAGCCCGCGCTCGATCTGGCTCAGGTACGGATTGGACACCCCGGCGGCCTCCGCGAGTTGCCTGAGCGACAGCTGCGCGTTGCGCCGCTGCTCGCGCAGGTACTCACCGAGATTGCCGACGTTGAGCGATGCCATGCCTCCACCATGCCGCACCGCGCTAACTATTGCAAGCAACTGCTTGCAAGCGTGCAACAGCGCGTCGGAGCGACAGGGACGCACAGTGCCGTACACGGCAGGTACCCACTTTTTTGTGGGTACTTGGCAGCGCCGCCCGCTCCCCCGAGGCTGGAAGTCGTGATCAGCGGGCCTCCGCGAGCCGGTCCAGGCGGCGGTGGCCCCAGTGCGAGAGGGGGGTCAGCGCGTCGGCGAGTTCGCGGCCGGCGGTGGTCAGGGAGTACTCGGTCTTCGGCGGCACGACGTCGTGGACCTCGCGGCGGACGAGGCCGTCCTCCGCCATCTCGCGCAGCGCCTGGGTCAGCACCTTCTCGGTCAGGCCCGGCAGCCGGCGCCGCAGCTCTCCGGGACGCTGCGGGCCGGACTCCAGCAACCACAGCAGGGACGACTTCCACTTGCCGTCGATCACGGCGAGCGCGGCGTTCACTCCGCAGGACTGCTGCTCCGGCACCGTCCGTTTGCTGGTCATCCTTCCCCCCTTGTCATGAAGTGCCATTGTCGATCAGGGAGTTGAGCCATGTCCACGCACACCAGGCACCACCCGCCGGTCACCGTCACCGTCCTCGGCCTCGGGCCGATGGGACGGGCGCTCGCCGGTGCCTTCCTCGACGCGGGGTTCATCACCACCGTCTGGAACCGCACCCCGGGCCGCGACGCCGACCTGCTCACCCGAGGCGCGCACGCCACCGGCAGCGCACGCGAGGCGGTCGCCGCGAGCACGCTGACCGTCGTCTGCGTGGTGAACCACGACGCCTCCGACGCGATCCTGCGCGACGAGGAGGTCACCGCCGCCCTCAAGGGCCGTACCGTCGTGAACCTCTCCGCCGACACCCCGGCGCGCGCCCGGGACACCGCCGCCTGGGCCGAGCGGCACGGCATCCGCTACCTGGACGGCGCGATCATGACCCCGGCGCCGAGCATCGGCACCCCGGACGCGGTGTTCCTGCACAGCGGGCCGCGCGAGGTGTACGACGAGCACCGGCCGGTGCTGGCGGCGCTCGGCGGCACGCACACCCACCTCGGCGACGACCCCGGCCGGGCCGCCGCCTACGACCTCGCGCTGCTGGACGTCTTCTGGACGGCGATGGGCGGTTACGCGCACGCCCTCGCCGTGGCCCGGGCGGAGGGCATCAGCGGGCGGGAGCTGGCGCCCTTCGCCCAGGGGATCGCGGCGATCCTTCCGCCGCTGTTCGAGACGTTCGCCGGCGACGCGGACGACGGCACCTACTCGGGCGGGATCAACCCGATCACCTCGGCCGTCTCCACGATGACCCACGTCGTGCACGCCTCCGAGGAGCACGGCATCGACGCGAGCCTGATGCGTGTGATCGAGGGCCAGGCCCGCCGCGTCATCGGCCTGGGCCACGGCGGCGACGGCTTCATCCGCGTGACGGACCTGCTCTCGAGGCGCTGACGCGCGAGGCGTGACGCGTCCCGGGGCGGCAGGCGACTGCCTCAGTCCCGCCCGTGCCCCCGGTGCCAGTCCCGCAGCGCTTCGGCGATCCGGGACTCGTTCGGGACGTCCATCAGCCGCAGGGGTTCACTGGCGCGGCCCAGGGCGCGGGCGATGCGGTGGGCGGCGGTGCGGGCGTCGTCCGCGGTGGCGCCGGGAGGCAGGGCGAGGGCGGCGCGCAGGACGTCCGGGTAGACCGACTGCGCGTACTCGAAGGCCAGGTAGGTGCCCAGGTCGTCGTGGAGCCCGGTGGTCAGGTCCGTGCGGCCGGCCGCGGTCATCGCCTCGGCCCACAGCGCCGTCATCCGGGCCTGCTCCTCCTTGTCGTAGCCCATGCGGACGACGTGGGTCGCCAGGTCGTGCAGGGGGTCGCCGAACGACGCGAGCTCCCAGTCGATGACGGTGATCCGGTTGCGGCGCACCACGACGTTGGCCCGGTGGACGTCGGTGTGCAGCAGCACGAAGGGGCGCCGGGCGAGCCGGTGTGGCCCGTGCAGGAACCGGGTCATGGCGTCCTCGGGGATGCCGAGGGCGTCGAAGAGGGCGCCGAAGCGGTCGCGGTGGGGCCGGTGGACGCGTTCCTCGGTGAACGCGGCGAGCCGGCGCAGGAAGCCGTCGCTGTCGCCGTCGGCCGGCCAGTTCGCGGGCAGCGGGGGCAGCCGGCCGGCCGGGATGCGGGCGAGGCGGGCGAAGAACCGCGCGAACTGCCGCATCAGGTCCTCGCCGACAGGGCCGTGCGGGCTGCGTTCGCTGAGCACGACGCCCCGGCGGTAGGCGTGCAGGGAGTGGTTGCCGTCCAGGACGGCCAGGCAGCGCGGCACCTCCGGCAGATACCGGCACACCACACGCAGGACGTCACCCTCGCGCGGCCACAGACGCGGCACCACCTCGACGGTCTCGCGCGGCACCCGGTACTTCAGCGGTGCGAAGGGCACCGTGCCGAGCAGCAGCGCCGGCACGACGCCGCACCGCAGGACGTGGTTGGTGTTGTGGTGGCCGCTCAGCGTCTCGCCCCGGCCGCGCGCGGCCCGCTCGATGTGGCGTTGCAGCAGGGCCGCGCGTGTTTCCCGGGCCGGCCGGGACAGAGGGGGCATGGCGGCAGAGGGTAGTGGCTGCCGCGCGCGCCGGAGGGGACGACCGCCCCGGCAGCGCCCGTTCGGGTCAGCCGCCGGCTCGGGCGTGCGCCCGGACCGCGGTCAGCAGCGGCTGCAGCGAGCCGATCACCCGGCTGACGCCCGCCTCGGTCAGCAGCTCGGCCTTGCGGGCGTTGCGGGCGTATCCGAGGAAGGGCACACCGGCGGCGGTGGCGGCGTCGTGGTCGGAGGGGGAGTCGCCGATCATCAGGGCGTCGCCGGGGGCGGCGCCCAGCGCGTCCAGGGCCCGGTCGAGGCTGTGCGGGTCCGGCTTGAGCAGGCGCAGGTCACGGGTGCGGCCGTAGACGTGGGGGGCGAAGCAGGGCAGCAGCCCGCGGCCGGCGAGGTAGGAGGTGACCACCCGGGGCGAGTTGTTGCTGGTGACGGCCATCCGTGGACCCACGGCCGTCCAGGTGCGGATGAGCGGGTCGGCCCAGGGCGTCGGCATCGCCGACGCGGCGGCCTTCAGCTCCTCCTGGGTGAGGCGCTCCTCGAGGTCCGTGACCAGGTTGCCGCCGGGGTGGCGGCGGTCCACCGCGCGGAGCACGTCGTGCGGGTCGGGCGAGGCGCGCTCGGTGTCGTCGAGCAGGCCGGTGAGGCCCTGCCGCGCCAGCCAGTCGACCAGTTCGTCCGCCACCTTCCGGGCGGGGTGGGAGGCGAAGAGCCGGCAGAGAGGCCCGTCGAAGTCCCACAGCACCACCTGCGCCCGGGCGACCGTGTCACGCAGCCACCCGGTCTCTTCCGGCTTCGCTTCCGTCTGCGTCGTATCAGAAGTCACGAGGAGAGTGTCAGGTCCCGGGTGATGGTTTCCCAGAGGGCGTCGAACCACTTCTGGGATTCCTCCACGAACGCCGCGTCGCGCCGGCCGCTGCCGCGGTGGAAGGAGAACAGCAGGGACTTCGAGCCCAGCGCGTCGTACATGTCGAGCATCTGGCCCACGTACTCCTCCTCGCGCCGGGTCAGGACGTAGTAGCCCATCAGCGCTTCCTCCGCGTTGAGCAGGTAGAGCTTCACCGGCGGGGTGAAGGTCAGGGCGCGGAAGGTGACGTGGACGTCGATGCCGTGGGTGGCGCGCAGAGCGTGCAGGTTGTGCCGGAGCACCTGGCCCTGGGCGTTGCGCATGGCCAGCCAGCGTTCGTGCACGGAGTCGTCGTCGCCCTCGACGGCGACGGGGAAGGCGAGGGTGATGTCCCGGGAGGGCAGCAGGACGCGGACGTCGATCGACTGCGGGTGGATGCGGCCCTCGTGGATCAGGCGCAGCGGCTCGGCGAGGGCGAGCATGAACGTCTCGGCGGTGTGGGAGAGCACGTCGATGCGGACCCTGGGCGCGGCGAACGCCTCGACCAGCCGGGGGGCCAGGCCGACCATGGTCGGCTGCGGCTCCTCGGAGGCCACGGGGGGTTCGGCGATCCGCGGCGGGCTGCCCTTGCTGACGTTGGTCAGCAGGCCGTCCTCCTGCAGCGCGCGCAGGGCCTGGCGCACGGTGCCGCGCTCCACCCCGAACTCCTCCGCCAGTTCGGCCTGGGTGGGCAGACGGTCGCCCGCCTTGAGGTCGCCGGTGCGGATGCGTTCGCGCAGCGTGTCGGCGATCTCCTGGGGCGTGAACCGTCGGCTGCCGTTCACTGCCACGTTCTCCTGGGTCACGACCAAACGCTACAACTCCAATCCATCTTACGGGAGTTGTTTGAAACCTGTTTATGAGTAGTGGCCAAGTGGGGACAACTCTATCAAAGTTGGTTGCCAACTTCCCCAAGTTGGCGGAGGGTTTGCCTCCGCCGGCCGGCCGCCCGAAGGGGGAACCACCATGCCCGTCCTCACCCTCCTGTGCGCCGTCTTCGCCGTCGGCGTCGAACAGACCATCCAGTGGCGCTACGGCACCGCGGGAGCCGTCGGCCTGGTCCTGCTCAGCGTCGGCATCAAGGCCCGCAGGCCGGCCCTCAGCTCGGCCGGCGCCGTGGTGCTCGCCCTGCTGGTCGCCGGACCCGCGCTCAGCTCGTGAGCACCAGATCGGAACTGATCGTCTCCCACAGCGCGTCGAACCACCGGCACGACTGCTCCACGAACGCGGCGTCCCGCGCCCCCGCCCCCCGCGCGAAGGCGAACAGCGCCGAGCGGGTGCCCTCGGCGTCGTAGAGCTGAAGCGGCCGGTGGTCGATCTCCGTCTCGCGACGCCGCAGGGTGTAGTACGCGAACAGCGCCTCCGCGCCGTTGAGCAGGTACAGCTTCACCGGTGGGGTGAAGGGCAGTGCGCGGAAGGTGACGCGCACGTCGATGCCGTGCGTGGCGCGCAGTGCGAGCAGGGTGTGCCGCAGCACCTGGCCCTGGGCGTTGCGCTGGGCCAGCCAGCGCTCGTGCAGCCGCCCGTCGGCCGCCGAGTCGACCGGGGCCGGGAAGGCCAGGTCGATGTGGCGGCTGGGCAGCAGGACCCGCACGTGGACCGTGGCCGGTTTGTGCCGCCCCGCGTGGATCAGCCGCAGCGGCTCGCCGAGGGCCAGAGTGAGGGAGACGGCGGTCAGACACAGCGCGTCGATCTCCACGTGGGAGGCGGTGAACGCCTCCACGATGCGGGGCGCGAGCCCCACCGTGGTCGGCTGCGGTGGGGCCGCCGGGCCGGTGAGCGGGCCGGTGACGCCCGGATCGGGCGCGACGGTCGCGGGGCTGCCCCGACAGGCCCCGGTCAGCAGGCGCTCGTCGCGCAGGGCACGCAGGGCCTGGCGGACCGTGCCGCGCTCGACCCCGAACTCCTCGGCGAGGGCGGCCTGGGTGGGCAGGCGCTCGCCCGGTCGCAGCTGCCCGGACCTGATCCGGGCGCGCAGCGCGTCGGCCACCTCGCGAGGCGACGGCCGTGACCGCTGGGGCCGCTTCCGCCCAGGGGTGGGGGCGTGTTCCGGGTCCACGACCGAACGCTACAACTTCCCGCCATCTTGCGGCAGTTCCTGGACGGGTGGTTATGAGTCCCTTCCAAGTGGAGATAAGCACAGTGAAGTTGGCGGCCAACTTCACCCACATGGTCAGAAGATTCAAGGGTTGGCCGCACCTGCCCATCCAGACGACTGAGCGGGCTCCCTTCCGGAGGGGAGCCGGGAGCCCGACCGGTCGGCACCGCCGCACCACCACAACCACAACCGAACAGCTCGCTACGGATGCAGCGCGCGGCCCCGTCGTCGGCAGGAAGGAGCAGACCTCAGAACACGTCCGGGCACCACGGCCGCCGGGACGTACGCAGCAGGGCGTCGGCCACATGGGCGGCGCCCGCTCGTTCTTCCCGCACCCGGCCCAGCGCCGCCAGCCGCACCGCCGAGGCGTCCCCCAGCCAGAGCGAGGCCAACTCCCCCACGTCCAGGGTGAGATCCGCCGCCCGCGAGGTCGGTTCCACCGACGCACCCTGCGGGGAGGCGTCCAGCAGATACCGCCCGCCCGCCAGTCCCTGCCGGTCCACGACATCGAGCACCAGCGCACCGGTGCCCTCGTAGGTGCGCGCCCGAAGCGCCGCCGCGACGTCCAGCAGCCGCACCCACAGCCAGTCCGCCTGCGTGGTGATCGCGGCCGCCCGCGGGTCGGGCAGCAGATCCGGAAGCAGGTCGTCGGGGGTCCGGCCGCCGCTCTTGACCTTCACGATCCAGTCGATGGAGCACACATAGCGCCACAGGGCGCGTTCGGCCGCCGGGGTGGTCGCGATCAGCCGCCGCACCGTCGCCGTGTTCAGCGGCTGCTTGGCGTCCCCCCACGTCTCGTCGCACTCGTACGTCACCAGGCCCTCGACCTCGCCGGCCGCCGAGCGGTAGACGGCGTAGAAGGGCTCCTTCCACGTGGCGTGGAAGCGCACCGCGCCCGTGTGCAGCTGCCACCACAGCTCGCCCCGGCTGACGACGCCCGGCTGGATGCGGCGCAGCCGCTCGTGCAGCTCCGGGCCGAGCTTGCGGACGTCCTCGCCGTCCACGAGGTCGATACGGCCGCCGTCGTCCGGGCCCGCCCAGCGCGGGTCGAGCCCGGTGCGCGGCACGTCGATCGTCCACTCGGCGGTCGTGGTGGCCACGCCGAAGCCGTACCGGCCGTAGATCGGGTACTCGGCGGCGATCAGCGTCGCCACGACGTCACCGCGCTCCTTCGCCGCCGCCAGGTCCCGGGTCATCATCCGGGTGAGCAGACCGCGTCGGCGGTGCGTGGCGCTGACGGTGACGTTGGAGATCGCGTCGGCCCGCACCGGGGCACCGCCGACGGCCGTGACCTCCTGCCCGAAGGACCGGAAGGTGGCCACGCAGCGGCCTGCGTCGAACGCCCCCAGCAGCCGCCCCGGCACGAACTGCCGCCGCCGCGCCTCGAGGATCTCCGGGGTGATGTCCGGCGGAGTCAGGAACCCGGTGTCCAGGGCCCGTTGCCAGTCGGCGAACTCGTCGTCGGTGATCGCCCGTACGTCGATGTCGGAGCTGCGGTGGGTCATGGGGCCCACGCTAGGTGGACGACGCCGAGGTGTCGCGCGGATTTCCCGCACCCCGGAACACCGCTCGGCCTCCGCCGACCGCGGCCGACCTCGGCCGGGACGCCGATCCCGGCCGGGCGCCGGGACGCCGGGCGCCGGGGCGCTGGAGACACCGGGCCCGGCCCGGATCGGCCGACGCGTCCGCAGGTCCCGCCCCGCGGGGCCGACGGCGAGCGGACAGGCCGACGCGGCCTCGTCCGACCTCGGCCGGGACGCCGGGCGCCGGGCGCCGGGACGCCGGGGCGCCGGAGACACCGGGCCCGGCCGGGATCGGCCGACGCGTCCGCAGGCCCCGCCCCGCGGGGCCGACGGCGAGCGGACAGGCCGACGCGCCGCCCACGTCCGCGTCCCTCGACCCGCGTCTCCGGCGGACCGGCAGGGCTTTCCGCCGGCGGGCGCGTATCGGCGGAACGTCACATCAGAAGATCGTCGACCTGCGCTTCCCCGTCACGGTAGCGGCGGGCGATCTCCGCGCTGCAGTCGTCCGCCGTGCGCTGCAGCCGGTGCCGGCGGCGCGAGACCTGCTGCTCGTAGCGCACCAGGCGGCCCATGGCCTCGTTCAGTTCCTCGTCGGTGCGGGCCCCCAGGTCCGACAGCTCGACCTCGGCGAGCATCTCGGCGGCCAGCAGCCCGTACTCCTCGTTGTGCGGGGTGCCCACCGTGACGTGGCGGGCGGAGGAACGGTGCCGGGCCGGTGCGTCGGTGAGGATCTCCGGGAGCCGCTCGACGACGGACGGTTCCCCGACGGCCACCACCGTCGCCGGGGCGCGCCGCAGCAGCTCCGCGCGCAGGATGTCGATCCGCCCCTGCAACAGCCGTCGTACATAGCTGAGGTCCGCCTCGTCGCGCTGGGCGTCACGGCGCAGGGTGCGCAGCTCCGGCAGGCTCAGCAGGATCAGGTCCCCTTCGCGGGGCCCGGCCGGCAGCCGCGGTCCCTCCGTCTCGCCGTCGGCGCACGGCGCGTCCGGGTCGCCGGTGCGTTGTGCGGGCGGACGCGGGGCCGTGGTCCTCGCCCCGCGCGCGGGTGCGACAGCCCCGGGCGGCTGCCCGGTACTCGGTGTGCTCATGTGCCTCAACCGTCCCCTCGACCGGCGTGTGCCAGCATCGTGCCACCCCGCGTGGCCACTATGTGACCGAGTGCCCCCGAACGGCCCCACATGGCGGGACATGGACCGGAAACAGGCCCCGTAAGGCCCCGCCGGGGCCCGCGCGGGACGCGTGCGGCGGCCCGGCATGATGGTCGTATGCGAGCAGTGGTGCAGAGGGTGGACGGCGCGAGCGTCGTCGTGGACGGCGAAACGGTGGGCGAGGTCAAGGGCGAGGGGCTGTGCGTCCTCGTCGGCGTCACCCACGAGGACACCAAGGAGAAGGCGGCCCAGCTGGCCCGCAAGCTGTGGAGCGTGCGGATGCTGCACGACGAGAAGTCGTGCAGCGACATCGACGCCCCGCTGCTCGTCATCAGCCAGTTCACGCTGTACGGCGACGCCCGCAAGGGCCGCCGCCCCACCTGGAACGCGGCCGCCCCCGGCGACGTGGCCGAGCCGCTGGTGGACGAGGTGGTCGCCCAGCTGCGCGCGCTCGGCGCGACGGTGGCGACGGGCCGCTTCGGCGCGCACATGCGGGTGTCGCTGACGAACGACGGCCCGTTCACCGTGCTCATCGAGGTGTAGGCCCGGCCTACGGCTCGACGACGACCTCCTGGGCCGCCGCGGTCGTACCGGCGACGAGGGGGGCGTCCACCGGGACGTTCCGCTTGACCAGGGCCAGCGCGATGGGGCCCAGCTCGTGGTGGCGCACCGACGTCGTCACGAAACCGATCTTGCGGCCGTCGGGGCCGTCCGCGGCGAGCCGGATCTCCGTGCCCGGGGTGGGCAGATGGACCTCGCTGCCGTCCAGGTGCAGGAAGACCAGCCGGCGCGGCGGCTTGCCGAGGTTCTGCACCCGGGCGACGGTCTCCTGACCGCGGTAGCAGCCCTTCTGCAGGTGCACGGCCGTGCCGAGCCAGCCCAGCTCGTGCGGGATCGTGCGGTGGTCGGTCTCGAACCCGAGGCGGGGCCGGTGGTGCTCGACGCGCAACGCCTCGTACGCCAGGATCCCGGCCGGCGGCCCGGCCTGCTCGGCGAAGGACTCCAGGCGCTCCCGGGGCAGGAACAGATCACGGCCGTGCGCCGTCTCGCGCACGACGACGCCCTCGGGGACCTCGGCGATGGACCCGGCGGGCAGGTGCACGACCGCGAAGTCGTCGGTGCGGTTCGCGACCTCCACCCGGTAGAAGAACTTCATCGACTCCAGATACGCGGTCAACGCGTCCTCGGTGCCGGGCTCGACGTGGGCCCAGACGGTGGTGCCGTCGTCCACCAGGTACAGGGCGTGTTCGATGTGGCCGTGCGCGGACAGGATCAGGGCCTCGGTGGCCTCGCCCACGGGCAGCTCACTGACGTGCTGGGTGAGCAGCAGGTGCAGCCAGCCGAGCCGGTCCTCACCGGAGACGGTGACGACACCGCGGTGCGAGAGGTCGACGAAACCGGTGCCGTCGGCGAGGGCGCGCTGCTCGCGGAACAGGTCGCCGTAGTGGGCGGCGACGCCTTCGTCCAGCCCCTCGGCGGGGACGGCGCCGGGCAGGGACAGCAGGGGGCTCTTCATGGCGTCAAGCCTACGACTAGGTACTTGAATCCTTGAGCTGCTGGTCCCCGGTGCAGTTCTTGCACCGGCCGAAGATCGCGAAGTGCTTCATGTCGGTGTCGAAGCCGAACTGCTCGCGCAGCTTGGCGGTGAACTCGGCGGCCACCGACAGATCGGCCTCGATGACGTTGGTGCAGTCCCGGCAGACCAGGTGGATGTGGTGGTGCCGGTCGGCCAGGTGGTACGTCGGCGCCCCGTGCCCCAGGTGCGCGTGGCTGACCAGGCCCAGCTCCTCCAGCAGCTCCAGCGTTCGGTAGACGGTGGAAATGTTGACCCCCGACGCCGTCTTCCTCACTTCCGCGAGGATGTCGTCGGGGGTCGCGTGCTCGAGGGTGTCCACGGCTTCGAGGACAAGCTGCCGCTGCGGCGTCAGCCGGTAGCCGCGCTGCCGCAGGTCCGTCTTCCAGTCGGTGCTCACCACACCCACGAGTCTAGGACCACGGACGGCGTGACACCGGGGTGCGGCTACTTGAAGAAGGCGATCCCGTCGTCCGGGAGGTCCTCCGGCAGGGCCTTCGCCCAGCGCTCGACCTCCTCGGGGGTGACGACCTTCTTCAGCTGGGCCGACATGTAGGGCCGCAGCTCGACCTCGGGGGTCTGCTTCTCGCCGACCCACATCAGGTCGCTCTTGACGTAGCCGTACAGGCGCTTGCCGCCGGTGTAGGGGCGGGAGGCGGCCGTACGCGCGACGGCGTCGGTGACCAGGTCGATCTGCGGCTTCTTGTCGGCCATCTCGCCGTACCAGACCTCGATGACGCCGTCGTCGCGGGTCATCGTGACCTCGACCTTGCGCTCGGCGTCGATCCGCCAGAAGCCGGACTCGGTCTCCAGCGGCCGCACCTTGTTGCCCTCGTTGTCGAGGACCCAGGTGCGGGAGTGGTACTCGAGGAAGTCCCGGCCGTCGTGGCTGAAGCTGACTTCCTGCCCGAAGTTGCACTTTTCCGAGCCGGGGAAGTCGTGCACGCCCGCGCCGGCCCAGTTGCCGAGCAGAAAGGCGAGCGGGACGAGGTCCTTGTGCAGGTCGGACGGGATCTCGATCATGAGCGACGGCTTTCCTGGTTCAGAGGGTCAGCGCTGGCCCTGGTACAGCTTCTTCACGGTCAGGTAGGCGAAGGCGAGGACGCCGACGCAGACCAGGACCAGCAGGGTTTCGAAGAAGATCTCCACGGGGTGCTCCTTGTGAGCGCAAGTGGGCGGTACGGGGCCGGGCCCCAGCTTACGCGGCCGGGGCCGGGGCCTCCTTGTGAGGTACCTCCTGACGGGAACCGACCCGGGCCCCACACGGGTTCCGGGGGCCCGGGGCCGGCTCGCGGCAGGCTCCGTCAGCTCGCCGGCCGGCTCCGTCAGCTCAGCAGCTGGCTCTGCAGGACGACGGTCTGCTGGAACGGCACGGCTGCCGCGCCGCCCGCGCGGGACTGGATCACGACGGCGAGGACGTCACCGGCGGACAGGACGGCCTGGCGCACCTGCTCGGAGCCGTAGGGCTGGGTCTCGGTGTACGCCTGCCGCGAGACCCCCTTCACCTCGGACTCCACCGGGAAGTCTTCGTCGTACACGGAGGCGGACGCACCACGCAGCTCGTACGTCGGGCCGCTGGAGGCGGCGAGGCCGGGGAAGGCCTGCGCGGCCACGACCTCGGCGGTGTTGAACTGGAGCAGGTAGACGCGGGTGCGCGTGCCGTCGCCAGTGGTCCAGCCACGCGCCGCGATGTGCCGCAGTCCCTGGTCGGCGAGCTTGTCGCCGATGTCCTTGTTCTCGGGCGCCTCGAACTCCGCGAGGAACGTCCGCGTCGGCAGCCAGCCGTCCGTGCCGCGCAGCGTTTTGTCCTCGGTGGCGCCGGCCGGCGCGGGCAGCAGCAGGGCGCGCAGGTCGGCGAAGTGGGAGCCGGCCTTGTTCTCTCCGGCGAGCGGACCGGGCTTCCCGGCGGGGAGCGGCGGCCGGACCAGCTCGGGGTAGTCCCAGCGGCCGTCGGACGTGGTCGCCAGGCCGGGCAGCTCGGTGCGCTCCACCCGGGTGATGCCGACGGCCGTGGCCGTCCCGACGGCCGCGCACACAACGACGGCGGCGGTCCAGCGCAGGACCGCCCGCAGGACGCGCCGGTCACCCGGCGGGGCGAGGGGGGCAGCGGCGGGGGCGTCCATCTGTGCCATCTCTGCACCGGCCGCCTCCGCCACCTCTGCGCCGGCCTGAGGCTGTTCCGTCAGCTGAGACTGCTCGGTCATACGGCCTCTCCCTGCCCGGCGATGCGGTCGAGCTGGTCCCCCAGCAGCGCCGCGACCTTCTTGCCTTCCAGCGGTTTCGCGCCCTCCGCCACGACGGTGACCAGCACGTCACCGGCGTAGGCCGAGCAGAACATGCCCTCGAGTTCCTCATCGGTGTCCTTCGGCGTGAGGAAGCACTTGGCGTTCTTGTGTCCCTTGACAGCCGGACCCGCCCGGTAGACGTCGAGGGCGTCCAAAAAGGCGCCCTGGAACCTGGCGGTGTTCCGTACGTCGGCCGCGTTGCCCATCCGGACCAGTTGGATCTGCACCGACGCGACGCCTTCCATGTCGGCCTCCGCCGTGCCCACATCGGCGTAGCTGCGCATCGCCATGCCCTGGAGGCGCTGCTTGTCGATCTGCTCCTCCAGCCTCCGGCGCTGGGAACGCGGCAGCCCCCGCAGCGACTCCTTGCGCAGCGCCGTCGCGCGGGCGCCGCTGAGCTGCGCGTCGGCACCGTACTGGCCGATGTCGGGGCCGCGGGACCAGGTGCCGTTCCCATAGGGCACGAGTAGGCCCGCGAGGCCCTGCTGCGCCGGGGCGGCGGCCTTGGCCGCGGGCGTCTTCTCGGGGAACTCCCATACGGCGGCGCCCGCCTGCCGGTCGGCGCCGCGCACGGTCACGAAGGTCCAGCACACGCCGGCCACGAGCGCGCCGGCCAGCACCAGTGACCCGGCGACGGCGGCGAGACGGCCGCGGCGCCTCTTCTTCCCCGGGTCGGAGGCCGGGGTGGGGGCAGGGGTCGCCTGCGACCCGGGTATTTCCTCGGTCACAGCCGCTCCAGCTGCCGCTTGGCCAGGTCCATGATCTTCGACTTGGGGACGGGCTTGGTGTCGTGCACCCAGATCTCCACGGCGATGTCGCCACGCCAGGCGCGCGCCTCCGCCTTGTACACACCGCCGTCGGGGTGGTGGTAGACGTACGCCCTGCCCAGGTCGGTGCCCGGCAGCGGCCAGCCCTCGCTGTCGGCCTTCTGCTCCGCCCAGTAGAGCGCGCCGTCGGTGGAGCGTTCGGCGCCCACCGACTCCTCCTGGCGGAACTGGACGAGCCGGATGTCGACGACGTAGCCGGAACCGACCCGCCAGCTGGTCACGGCGGCCCGCCGGAACTCGTCGGTGGCCATGCGGCCGAACGCGTCGCCCGGCTCGTCGAAGAACTCGGCGTACTGTCCGAGTCCCTGCCAGCCGTCCTGGGACTGCGGCCAGTCGTGCTGCTCGGCCCCGCCCGGCTTGTCCAGCAGCAGCGTGCGCAGGTCGCCGTCCGTCTTCACCTTGCGGTCCTGCGCCGCGGACAGCGGCGCGGGCGCCGGGCCGGTCGCCTGGCGCAGCACCGGCTGGGACAGCGACGGCAGTGCCGTCGGTTCACGGTCGGCCTGGATGACGTAACCGACGCAGGTGCCCGCGATCAGGCCGAGTGCCGCGGCACCGGTGAGGAGCAGCGCCGTGCGGCCACGGCGCCGCGGGACCTGTCTCTCCGGTGGAACTTCCGTTTCTTCCACTACGTCCCCCCAAAGAACGTGAAGCGCGGCTTCCGCATCCGCGCCCTCAGGAGACTCGTGGCCCTGCCAAGCAGTTGTAGGGCCGTTGATTACGATTCCGACATGGCGAAGAAGCTCGTGATCAAGGTGACGGCGGGGGCCGACGCCCCGGAGCGCTGCTCACAGGCGTTCACCGTCGCGGCGGTGGCCGTGGCCAGCGGGGTGGAGGTGTCGGTGTGGCTGACCGGTGAGTCCGCCTGGTTCGCCCTGCCGGGGCGGGCCGCCGACTTCGAGCTGCCGCACGCGGCTCCGCTGCCGGACCTGATCGACTCGATCCTGGCGGCCGGCAAGCTCACCCTGTGCACGCAGTGCGCGGCCCGGCGGGACATCACGGAGAAGGACGTCATCGAGGGCGTACGGATCGCGGGCGCGCAGGTGTTCGTGCAGGAGGCGCTGGGCGAGGAGACGCAGGCGCTGGTCTACTGACGACCGCGGGCGCCCGCGGCTAGGGCCTGTCCTGGCGCGGCCGTTTCTTGCCGTCCAGCTCGTCCCACCACTCGTCGGACTTGGGGTCGCCGGAGGGGTCGTCCCACCAGCGGTCCTCGGGGCCGCGCCGGTTGGCGACCATCGCGGCGACCGGCGGGATGACCATGGCGAACACGCACATGCCCACGGCCGCGGGCACCGACCACAGGCGCACGAACCCCCAGGCCATGACGAAGAGGAACAGGCAGGTTCCCATCATGGCGAAGTACACGTGACGCCGCCGTGCGTACATGCTTCCAGCGTAGATCCGGGACCCGGGGATCCGTGCACGCGAATCCGGGCACGGGCATCCGGGCACGCGAAATCCGGGCACGCCGAAGGGCCGCACCCCAGGCGTCCAACCCGGGGGGTGCGGCCCTTCAGCCACTGACGGGGTACGTCAGACGGCGATGGCGACCTCGGCCAGCCCGCCCTGCTGGGCGACGACCGTGCGGTCGGCGGTGCCGCCGGGCACGAGAGCGCGGACGGTCCAGGTGCCTTCGGCCGCGTAGAAGCGGAACTGTCCGGTGGCGGAGGTCGGGACCTCCGCGGTGAACTCACCGGTCGAGTCGAGCAGGCGCACGTAGCCCACCACCGGCTCGCCGTCGCGGGTCACCTGGCCCTGGATCGTGGTCTCACCGGGCTTGATCGTCGAGGCGTCCGGGCCGCCGGCCTTCGCTCCGCACATGTCTGTCTCCTGAGGGGTCTGACCGGAAGGTCGGTCGGGTTGAGGGGTTACTTGCCGGCGCCGAGCTCGATCGGCACGCCGACGAGGGAGCCGTACTCGGTCCAGGAACCGTCGTAGTTCTTGACGTTCTCCTGGCCCAGCAGCTCGTGCAGGACGAACCAGGTGTGCGCGGAGCGCTCACCGATACGGCAGTAGGCGATGGTGTCCTTGGCGAGGTCCACGCCCTCCGCCTCGTACAGCTCCTTCAGCTCCTCGTCGGACTTGAAGGTGCCGTCGTCGTTGGCCGACTTCGACCACGGGATGTTCTTCGCGGACGGGACGTGGCCCGGACGCTGCGACTGCTCCTGCGGCAGGTGCGCGGGGGCGAGCAGCTTGCCGGAGAACTCGTCGGGCGAGCGGACGTCGACCAGGTTCTGGGTGCCGATGGCGGCGACGACCTCGTCACGGAAGGCGCGGATCGAGGCGTCCTGGGCCTTGGCCTTGTACTCGGTCTTGGCGCGCTCGGGGATCTCGTCGCCGGCCACCAGCTCGCGGGCGTCCAGCTCCCACTTCTTGCGGCCGCCGTCCAGGAGCTTGACGTCCTGGTGGCCGTAGAGCTTGAAGTACCAGTAGGCGTAGGACGCGAACCAGTTGTTGTTGCCGCCGTAGAGGACGACGGTGTCGTCGTTGGCGATACCGCGCTCGGACAGCAGCTGCTCGAACTGCTCCTGGTTGACGAAGTCGCGGCGGACCGGGTCCTGCAGGTCCTGCTTCCAGTCGATCCGGATGGCGTTCTTGATGTGGTTCTTCTCGTACGCCGTGGTGTCCTCGTCGACCTCGACGATGACGACCTTGGGGTCGTCCAGGTGCTGCTCGACCCAGTCGGCGTCTACCAGGACGTCGCTGCGACTCATGCTTCTCTCCTCCGGGGCAGGTACGGCGGGGCGTGCGACAGATCAGGGCGTGCGCAGGCCGAGGTGGCGGCGCACGGGCGCCCAGGGGCTGGGCGGTGAGGGATGCGGAGGCCGCGCGGGCCGTCCGCTCAGAAGGTGCGACAGAGCATGGCGGCAACGCGGCACAGGTCCACTGCCCGCCGCTTCGTGAGATCCGCCTGTCGCTTCATGCGTCGATCGTAGGGACGGACAGGCGGGCATGTCACCGCCGTGTCGCATCCTGAGACGCGATCGTCCGCATTGCGGGACAGGAAGGGGTCCGAGGCAGTCGCCGCACCGCTCTCGGCCCGGCACACGCCGCGCGGACCCTGCCGGGTGGACGGGCCCGTCTCACGCTTCGGACGCCGTCGGGGGGAGCGTGCCGGGGGCCGGGGGGCTCCTACCCGGCCAGCCTGACGTCGGAACCCTTCACGCCGATCTCCACACCGTCCGGCGCGGCGCGCACCGAGTCGAGGGTGATGTCGCCCGGCAACTGGTCGATGACCTGCTGAAAGTCGGTGATCGCGCGCAGGCGGTTCTCGGCGACCGCGGCGGCGGCCAGCTTGGGCAGGGAGTCCGCCCGGACCTCGATCCGGCCGTTCACCACGGCCACGGAGCTGAGCACGGACACGGTCCGCTTGATCCCGAAGGCGGGGACACGGCCCTCCACGGCGACCTTGATCTTCCCGTTGCCGCCGTCGGAGAGGCCGACGACCCGGGCGGTGATGCCGGGGGCCACCTCGGTCGGCTCCGACTTGGCGGTCTTCATCAGCTCGGCGTAGGGAATCACCGCGGTGCCGGTCGCGTGGGCGGCGGTGGCGGAGCTGAAGTCGCCGGAGAACGAGACGCCCTTCATGTGCGCCTTCAGATCCTCGATCCGGATGGTCCGACCGGCCTTGCCGGTGGCCGCCCGGTAGCTGTCGATCCCGACCTCGACGTCGTCCAGCTCACCACCGGCGACCTGGGTGAGGAAGGGAAAACCGTTGATGGAGACGTCGGGCGTCTTCGCCAGTCCCTCGGCGTTGCGCACCCGGTCCGCCGCCTCGCTCTCCGCGAAGTGCACGGCGACCCGGTCCGCGATCACGAACAGCACACCGAGCACCACCACGACGATCAGCAGTATGCGCACCCCGCGCGACATCCGAAGACTCCCCCACCTCGACGACCGGCCGAACCCCACGGTAACTCCGGTCGCACGAAGGCCCGGAGGATTGTCGACCAGCTGTGACAGGGGCGGCTGGGGAGCCGGGGTCAGGGGCGGGGCCGGCACCGGGGACGGGGTCGGGAGCCGATGGCCGCGGGCCGGGGCGGGGGCCGGGACGGGGGCGGAGGGCCGGAGTCGAGGCCGCCGGCTGGGGCCGGAGTCGAGGCCGGGCGCTGGGGCCGGGGACGGGGATCGAGGACGGGGCCGGGGGCGGGGACTGGAGTCGGGAGCCGCGGGCCGCGGGCCGGGGCCGGAGCGGAGGGCGGGGACCGGAGCAGAGGCCGAGGGCCGGGCCGGGGGCCGGTGACTGGGGCTGGGGCGGGGGGCGGGACGAGGAGTCGGAGCCGAGGCCGGGGGCCGAGGGCCGGAGGCCACAGCCGAAACCAGGAGCCGAGGGCCTCCTGGGACTGGTCCGCGTCACGCCCCCCGCCGGGCCGGGTCAGCCCAGGGCCCGGCCCAGGATGTACACCGCCGGGGCGGCTGCCGTCAGGGGGAGGGCCACGCCCGCGGTGAAGTGGACGAAGCGGGAGGGGTAGTCGTAGGCGGCGACGCGGTGGCCGATCAGGGCGCAGGCCGCCGCGGACGCGCCGAGCAGAGCGCCGCTCGCACCCATACCGGTCATCCCGCCCACCGCGATGCCCGCTCCGGCCGCGCCCAGCAGCGCGACGCCCACCGACACCGGCGTGGGCAGCGGCAGCGCGCGGGCCAGGACGGCCACCGCGACGGACGCGGCGCCCACCGACACCGCGTCGGCGTCGGCCGCCAGGTGCCCGCCGGCCATGATGGCGAGCGCGGCCGAGGCGACGGTCGCCATCAGCCCGTACATCCGCTCGTCCGGGTCCGCGTGCGAGCGCAGTTGCAGGACCAGGGAGAGCAGGACCCACACACCGAGCGTGCCCAGGATCGCGGCGGGCGCGTGCTCGCGGCCGGCCCCGAGGACGGCGGCGTCGGCGGCCAGCGCGCCCAGGAAGGCGAGCGCGATGCCCTGCCGGGCCGGCCACATGCCGTTCAGCCGGAACCAGCCCGCCGCCGTGACCGCCTGCAGGGCGATCAGCGGCACGAGCAGGGCGTACGACCCGATCGGCGCCGCGACCGCGAGCAGCAGGCCGAGCAGCGCGGTGAGCGCCGCCGGCTGCATGCCGGGGTCGATGATCGGTGACCGTCCTTCGAGGCGGGCCCGCTGGGCGTCGGTGATGCGCGCGTTGCCGGCCAGGGTGGCCGGTCCGTAGGCCGGCCCGCCGGAAGCGGACACCGGCTCCTCGGGGACGGCGGGGACCGGCTGGGGCTGGGGCTGCGGCCGAGCGTGGGCCTCCGGCTGGGGCTGCGGCTGAGCGGGAGCCTGCGGCTGCGGGTGCGGCTGAGCGGGGGCCTGCGGCTGCGGGTGCGGCTGGGCTTGCGGCGCCCCGTACGGCTCGGCCACCGGCTGCGTGTATCCGGCGTACGCCTGCCCGGCGTCGTACCCCTGCCCGGCGTCGTACCCCTGCCCGGCCCCGGAATCCTGCCCGTCGTACCCCCGCCCGGCGGCGTACCCCTGCCCCGCGTCGTGGGCCTGCCCGGCGGGTCCGGCGCCGTACGCGCCGCCGCCGTAGTGCTGCTGGTGCCCCGGCTGCGGCAGGTACGCCGTCTGCTCCGGCGCCGGGGCGACCGGAGGCTGGAGCTGGGTCTCCCAGGTCTGGCCCTGCCATTGCTGGGTGTACTGCTGGGAGTCGTCGTAGGGCTGTGGGTGCTGCTCCGCCCCCGGCCAGCCCTGCTGCTGCGGCTGCGGTGCCTGCGGGTACCGGTCGTCGTATCCCTCGTACGGCTGATTGCTCATCGGCGTGCTCATCCTCCTGCGAACGGCGGGAGCACCTCGACCGTGCCGCCCTCGGTCAGCCGTACCGTCTCGTGCGCGCGCGTGCCGACGGGGTCGCCGTCGAGGAGGAACGAACAGCGCTGGAGCACGCGCGTGAGTTCGCCCGGGTGCCGCTCGCGCACCGCGTCGAGCGCCTCGGCCAGCGTGGTCGCGTCGTACGGTTCCTCGGCGACCCCGGCCGCGGCCTTGGCGGCGGCCCAGTAGCGCACCGTGACCTTTGCCATCTCGTCCCTCAAGTCCTCTTCGGCGGTGAACCCCGCCAGGCTAGCCCGCCCGCGCGAGCGCCCAGCGCGCGATGCGCTCCAGCAGTTCGCCGGCGGCCGCGTTCTCGGCGTGGCCCATGCCGGGCTCCAGCCAGAGTTCGCCGTGCTCACCGGCGGCGTCCGCGAGCATCCGGGGGTGGTCGAGCGGGAAGTACCCGTCCCGGTCGCCGTGCACGATCAGCAGCGGTGTCGGCGCGATCCTCGGCACCGCCTCCACCGGGGAGAGCGGCACCGGGTCCCAGTCCCGGTGGTGGATACGGGTGCGCAGTCCGTAGCGGCCCACCAGACGCCCCGCCGGCCGCGTGACCAGCCAGTGCAGCCGTCGCATGGGGGCCGTGCCCCGGTAGTACCAGCGGGCGGGGGCGCTGACGGAGACGACGGCGTCCGTGCCGCCGTGCAGCGCCGCGTGGCGCAGCACCACCGAGCCGCCCATGGAGAAGCCGACGGTGACCACGCGCGTGTGCCCGAGCTCCCGCGCCCAGCGGACCGCGGCCTCCAGGTCCAGCACCTCCCGGTCGCCGACGGTCGAACGGCCGCCCGAGCGCCCGTGCCCCCGGAAGGAGAAGGTGACGACGGCCCCGCGGTGCGCGAGGGCGCGCGCCACCCGGCGCAGGTGCGGCCGGTCCACCTCCCCGGTGAACCCGTGCGCCACGACGAACACCGGGCGTCCCGAGGGTGGCGCCGAGGTGTCGGACGCGCCGGTCCCGGGCTCGTACAGCGCGTCGATCGTCACCCCGTCGGAGGTACGCAGCAGCGTGCGCGTGGGCGCCCGCGGGCCCGTCTCACATTCCGGACGTACGGTGGAACGCGCCACATCACCTGCCGGACCGATGCTCATGTGGGCTATTCTGCTGCGCAGAGGATCCGGGCAGCGTAGCCCCCGGGTCCTTTTGTGCTTTCGGAAGCGTTGTATACGAAGCGGCAAACCGCAGGTGAATGCGGGAAACCGCAGGTGTACGGGCCGTCGATCGCATGGGTGGCCCCTCGGGGCCGCCGGCGGATCTCCCGAGGGCGCGGGGAGCCGCACCGTACGAGCAGTGCCGTAAACGTCCTCGCAGGGACCGAGGAGGAACCAGACGTTATGGGCGAGCGAACCGTGCACGACGAGACGACGACCCGGGCAGGTGAGGCATGAGCGCTCTGCTGCTGCTGACGAACGCCCTCCAGCCGTCGACGGAGGTGCTGCCCGCGCTCGGCCTGCTGCTGCACAACGTGCGGGTGGCTCCGGCGGAGGGACCGGCCCTGGTGGACACCCCGGGCGCCGACGTGATCCTGGTGGACGGGCGGCGCGATCTGCCGCAGGTGCGCAGCCTGTGCCAGCTGCTGCGCTCCACCGGCCCCGGCTGTCCGCTGATCCTGGTGGTGACCGAGGGCGGCCTCGCGGCCGTGACCGCCGACTGGGGCGTCGACGACGTACTGCTCGACACCGCGGGTCCGGCCGAGGTCGAGGCGCGGCTGCGTCTGGCCATGGGCCGGCAGCAGATCGCGGGCGACGACTCCCCGATGGAGATCCGCAACGGTGATCTCTCGGTGGACGAGGCGACGTACAGCGCCAAGCTCAAGGGCCGGGTCCTGGACCTGACCTTCAAGGAGTTCGAGCTGCTCAAATACCTCGCGCAGCACCCGGGCCGGGTCTTCACGCGGGCCCAGCTGCTGCAGGAGGTCTGGGGCTACGACTACTTCGGCGGCACCCGCACGGTCGACGTCCATGTACGGCGGCTGCGCGCCAAGCTCGGCCCCGAGCACGAGTCGCTGATCGGCACCGTCCGGAACGTGGGTTATCGATTCGTTACGCCCGAGAAGGTCGAGCGCGCCGCCGAGGAGGCCAAGGCGAAAGCCGGGCAGGCAAAGCCGGGCAAGACGGACAGCGAAGCCTCCGTGCGCGCTTCAGAGGTCTCCGCGGACGCCTGACAGACCTCCCCGGGCCGGGCACGGCCCGGCCGGCAGGGCGTTGCGGTCGCACATCCACGCTTCGATACGCCCTGCCCAGAGCGGGTCTCTCCGCGTAGACTCCGCGCGTGGCCAAGGTGACTCGGGACGACGTGGCACGACTGGCAGGCACTTCCACTGCCGTCGTCAGCTATGTCATCAACAACGGACCCCGGCCGGTCGCCCCGGCCACGCGCGAGCGTGTCCTCGCCGCGATCAAGGAACTGGGGTACCGGCCCGACCGGGTCGCCCAGGCCATGGCGTCCCGCCGTACGGACCTCATAGGCCTGATCATCCCCGACGCCCGCCAGCCCTTCTTCGGCGAGATGGCGCACGCGGTCGAGTGGGCCGCCGCCGAGCGCGGAAAGATGGTCCTGGTCGGCAACACCGACTACGTCGGGGAACGCGAGGTGCACTATCTGCGCGCGTTCCTCGGTATGCGGGTCTCCGGGCTGATCCTCGTCAGCCACGCGCTGAATGACCTGGCCGCCGCCGAGATCGAGGCCTGGGACGCACGCGTGGTGCTGATGCACGAACGCCCCGAGGCCATCGACGACGTCGCCGTCACCACCGACGACCTCGGCGGCGCCCAGCTCGCCGTCCGTCACCTGCTGGAGCACGGCTACGAGTACGTGGCCTGTATGGGCGGCACCGCCGACACCCCGGCCGTCGGCGACCCGGTCTCCGACCACGTCGAGGGCTGGCGCCGGGCCATGGCCGACGCCGGCCTGCCGACCGAGGGGCGCCTGTTCGAGGCGCCGTACAACCGCTACGACGCCTACCGCGTCGCCCTGGAGATCCTCTCCGGGCCCGACCGTCCGCCGGCGATCTTCTGCTCCACCGACGACCAGGCGATCGGCCTGCTGCGGGCGGCGCGCGAGCTGCGCATCGACGTGCCCGGCGAGCTGGCCGTGGCAGGCTTCGACGACATCAAGGAGGCGGCGCTGGCGGACCCGCCGCTGACCACGATCGCCTCCGACCGCTCGGCGATGGCCCGCGCGGCCGTCGACCTGGTCCTGGACGACGGGCTGCGGGTGGCCGGCTCACGCCGGGAACGACTGAAGGTCTTCCCGTCGCGACTGGTGGTGCGCACGTCGTGCGGCTGCGCATGAGACGCGGCGCGCGCAGGACGCGGGTGCATGGGACGCGCCTGCGCATGAGACGCGGCTGAGAGCGTCCCGCGAACCGCGTGGAGCGGCTTTATAACGGGCATACGAGGTTCTGCCGGGCTTCTCAGACAGCCCTCAGAAAGCTCTCATGATCCCGCGGAACTCTGTATGACATGACCGAGAGCATCCGCCGCGACGGCGAGTACGAGAACCCCTACGGGGGCGCTCACCCGGGCCCCGACCAGGGCGCTCAGCCGAGCCCCTACGAGGACGCTCACCGCCCCCACGAGGGCGCTCAGCAGGCTCAGCCGCATGCTCCCTCCGCCGTGAACCCGGAGTGGCCGCCTCCGCCGCCCTACCGGCCGACGGTGACGCCGGGCACGGCGGGCACGGCGGCCGCGCCGGGTGCCCCTGGCACCCCGGTCCCGCCGATGCCTCCGTATGGATCCGTCGCGGCGGAGCCCGCCCCGGCCCCCAGGCGGCGCCGTCGGGGCCCGGTCGCGCTGCTCGCCGCCGTCGCGATCGTCGCGGCGGCCATCGGCGGCGCCACGGCGTACGGTGTCCAGGAGCTGACCGGCAAGGACACCACCGCGAGCTCGACCGCCACGAACGTCGTGCCCTCCAGCAAGCGGGGCGACATCGCGGCCATCGCCTCGGCCGTCAGCCCGAGCATCGTCGAGATCAACGCGACCTCGAACGCCGGGCGGTCCACCGGCTCCGGCGTGATCATCACGTCGGGCGGCGAGATAGTCACCAACAACCACGTCGTCTCCGGCGCCTCCTCGATCAAGGTGCGCACCAGCGACGGCAAGCAGTACACCGCGCAGGTCGTCGGCACCGACAGCAAGAAGGACCTCGCGCTGATCAAGCTGCAGGGCGCGGCCGGACTGAAGGCCGCCTCCCTCGGCGACTCCTCCCGCATCCAGGTCGGTGACACCGTCGTGGCGATCGGCTCGCCCGAGGGCCTGACCGGCACGGTGACCAGCGGAATCGTCTCCGCCCTCAACCGTGACGTGACGGTGCCCACCGAGGAGGGGCAGCAGCAGCCCGACGGCGGCTGGCCGTTCGAGTTCGGCGGCCGGCAGTTCAACGGCGACACCGGCTCCTCCACGACGACGTACAAGGCGATCCAGACGGACGCCTCCCTCAACCCCGGCAACTCCGGGGGCGCCCTGATCGACATGAACGGGAACATCGTGGGCATCAACTCCGCGATGTACTCGGCCGCCGGCTCGTCCTCCTCGTCCTCGGACGCCGGCAGCGTCGGGCTGGGCTTCGCCATCCCCGTCAACACCGTCAAGGCCGACCTGGCCAAGCTGCGGGCGGGCGCGAACGACTGAACCACCGCGCCCGTTCCCTGAGAGCAGGGAGTACGACATGATCCAGCACGCCTCCCCCACCGCCTCCCTCGTCGGCCCGGCCGACCCCGCCCTGACCGCGCGCCTGGCGCACGCCCTGACCGCCCCGGCCGCGGCCCGGAAGGCGGCGGAGACAGCGAAGGCCCCGGTGCCCGAGATCGCCGTCCCCCACCTGATGGGCCTGCGCACCGGCGCGGACCGGCCCCACCGCCACAAGGTTCCGCTGCGCCGGCTGACGGCGGTGACCTGCTGAGCGGTGTCGTGTCCCGGCACGCCACCGGCATGCGAGGCTGATACCGCCGGGAAACCCGACCCACCGCACCCGAGGACACCGCGACCGATGAGCCCCGCCGACGGCGACCGTGACCCCCAGCGCATCCTGATCGTCGACGACGAACCGGCGGTGCGCGAAGCACTCCAGCGCAGCCTCGCCTTCGAGGGATACGGCACCGAGGTCGCCGTCGACGGCGCGGACGCCCTGCAGAAGGCCACCGCCTACCGACCCGACCTGATCGTCCTGGACATCCAGATGCCCCGCATGGACGGACTGACCGCCGCCCGCCGCATCCGCGGCACCGGCGACACCACGCCCATCCTGATGCTGACGGCCCGCGACACGGTCGGCGACCGGGTCACCGGGCTCGACGCGGGCGCCGACGACTACCTGGTCAAGCCCTTCGAGCTGGACGAGCTGTTCGCCCGCATCCGCGCCCTGCTGCGCCGCAGCTCCTACGCGGCGGCCGTGGGCGCGGGCGACCCGGCCGACGAGGACGCGCTCACCTTCGCCGACCTGCGCATGGACCTCGCCACGCGCGAGGTCACGCGGGGCGGGCGGGCCGTGGAGCTGACCCGCACGGAGTTCACCCTCCTGGAGATGTTCATGGCACACCCGCGCCAGGTGCTCACCCGCGAGCAGATCCTGAAAGCGGTGTGGGGCTTCGACTTCGAGCCCTCGTCGAACTCCCTCGACGTGTACGTCATGTACCTGCGCCGCAAGACGGAGGCCGGCGGCGAGCCCCGGCTCGTCCACACGGTGCGCGGCGTCGGCTACGTCCTGCGGCAGGGCGGCGCGGAGTGACGGGCCCACTGCGCCGCTTCCGCACGCTGCCGATCCGGACGCGGCTGTCCCTGCTGGTGGCGGCGGCGGTGGCGTTCGCGGTGGCGGCGGTGTCGTTGTCGTGCTGGTTCCTGGTGCGCGGTCAGCTCTACGACCAGCTGGACCAGGAGCTGCGCAGCGAGCAGGTCCAGAGCGGGCTGCTGCAGAGCATGCTGCGCAACTGCCAGCTGCCCGAGCCGCAGAAGATCCCGCAGCCCCCCAACTCCCCCATCGTCACGATCCTCTACTCGGACGGCTCGACCTGCCTCAACCCGGCCAACGACACCGTTCGTGTCGAATCCTCCGACGTGGCCGTGGCCGACGGCCTCCGGCGCAACTCGCTGCACACCTCCGGGACCACCGAGGGCACCCCGGTGCGCGTCTACACCCTTCCGGTCGTAGAACGCGCCACCGGCCAGGTGCAGACCGGTATCGCCGTGTCCATCGCCAAGCCCCTCTCGGAGGTCACCCGGCCCCTGTCCTCGCTGGCCTGGATCCTTCTCCTCGTCTCCGGCATCGGCGTGCTCGGCGCGGGCGCGGCCGGCCTCGCGGTCGCCCGGACCGGCCTGCGCCCCGTGGACAAGCTCACCGAGGCCGTCGAGCACGTCGCCCGTACCGAGGACCTCACCGTCCGCATCCCCGTGGAGGACGACAGCGACGACGAGATCGCCCGGCTGTCCCGCTCGTTCAACTCCATGACCTCCTCGCTGGCCAGCTCCCACGACCTTCAGCAGCAGCTGATCGCCGACGCCGGCCACGAACTGCGCACGCCGCTCACGTCGTTGCGCACGAACATCGAGCTGCTCTCGCGCAGCGAGGAGACCGGCCGCCCGCTGCCCGAGGCGGACCGCAAGGCGCTGCTCGCGTCGGTGAAGGCGCAGATGACGGAGCTGGCCTCGCTCATCGGCGACCTCCAGGAACTCTCCCGCGCCGACAACCAGCGCGGCGAACGCATCCAGGTCGTCTCCCTGGAGGACACCGTCGAGTCGGCGCTGCGCCGCGCCCGCCTGCGCGGCCCCGAGCTGACGATCACGGCGGACCTCCAGCCCTGGTACGTCCGTGCCGAACCGGCCGCGCTGGAGCGGGCTGTGGTCAACATCCTGGACAACGCGGTGAAGTTCAGCCCCGGGTCCGGCACCGTCGAGGTACGTCTGACCGACGGCGTGCTGACCGTGCGCGACCACGGCCCCGGCATCGCGGAGGACGAACTCCCGCACGTCTTCGACCGCTTCTGGCGCTCCCCGTCGGCCCGGGCGCTGCCGGGCTCGGGCCTGGGCCTGTCCATCGTGGCGCGCACGGTGCAGCAGGCGGGCGGCCAGGTGGCGCTGGGCCGTGCGGAGGGCGGCGGCACGGTGGCGACGGTACGGCTGCCGGGGGCGCCGACACCGCCTCCGGACACGCCGGCGCCGTAGGACCGCCTTCTCGCGGCGACTTTTCCGTCCCGTGCGGCACTCCATGGACGCTTCGGTCCCGCACGGGAGCGGAAACGCAAGGGCGGTCGTACGAGGGCGCACGTCCCCCCACAGGTCACGTCACCGCAGGCGCCGCACGGCGCTCGCGGCCGGTCTGCCGCCGGCCCTGACGACAGCCGCGACGCTGACGTACGCGACGGTGTCCGGCGCGAGTGCCCAGCACCGGACGCCGACGGCCGCCCCTGCCCGGGCCGCCGAGACCGCCGACGGCTTCGCCTCGGTCCACGCCCTCGGCCGAACGGGCGCGTGCGGCGGCCGCGACGGGCGGACCGTCACCGTGACGACGCAGGCCGATCCGGAGAAGTACGACGACGGTCCGCAACACCTCCCCGAGCGCGGCGATCAAGCCCGCCCCCTGGACCGACATGAGCGACTTCTCCTGGAAGGACGACAGCTTCGCGGAGTGCCGCGACTCCGGCCCGGGAGCGGGCGGCGCAAGCACCGACCGCCCCCGGCTGACGGACGCGCAGGCGGCTCGGCAGGAGGTGGCGGACCGGCCGGGCGACCGGACACCTACGGCGTCCTCGGGGCTCCGGCCGCCGGAGCCGTCTCACGCGTCGAGCAGTGTGCCCGGCAGATCGATCTCCGTCGTGCGTCCCGTGGTGAGATCGACCCGGGTCGCCTTCTTCTCGTCGTAGAGCAGCCAGCCTGCCACGGTGCGGGTGAGGGCGAGCGAGGCCGGATGGTCCGGGACGCGGACCCGGTGCACCTCCTCGCCCGTCCCGGCGGCGACCTCCACGACCTGGGTGTCCTCCCCGTCGGCCACGGCGAGGACGACGGAGGTCGCGGTGGCGGCGACGGCATCGACCCGGGCGCGCTGGACGGTGACGGTGGTGGCCGTCGGCGTACGCCGCAAACCGAGGGCGGGACCGCCGGCGCTGCCCGCCCGGCCGGTCACCACGACCACCGGCCGCCCGCCGGGACACGCGAGCCCGGCGACGGCACCCCCGGCTGCCGCCTGCTCGACGTCCCCACTCGCCAGCCGGGCGACGAAGACGGCCCGGTCGGTGGCCAGGCAGACGGCGACGGAGGCCGGGTCGGACGCCAGGAACCGGACCGTCCCGGGCACGGTGATCTCCCGCTGCGTCGCCCAGTCGGCCGGGTCCTTCACCAGCACCCTCGTGTCCCCCGTCCGGGAATCGGGCAGCCCCGCGACCTCCCCGACCAGCGTCCTGCCCGGCAGCACACGACTCGGCCCCGCTCCCGTGCCCATGCCGTCCAGCGACCGGGCCCGCGGGTCGAGCACGTAACGCCGGTCGCTGCCACCGCCCTTGCGGGGCACGGTGACCAGCCGCCGCCCGTCGGAGAGCGCGACGATCTGCGCACTCACCGTCCTCGTCCCGTCATCGGCCTGCTGCGGCATCACGGCGAGACTCTCCGCCCGCCCCTTCCAGTCCTCCCCGAGGGCCACCCCTCCGGGACCGGAGCAGGCAGCCAGCAGGGCGCAGGCGGCTGCGGCCAGGAGCATGCGGTGACGCGTCGCCAATTCGGGTTCCTCCCCGGCACGTCGGCTGGTGCGGCCCCTTTCCTGCCGACAGAAGACCGGTCGGTGCATGCTGCGGTCATCACAAAGAGTGACCAGGGGTTGGCATATGCACTCTGGGGGACGAGTGTCCCGTCGGGGCTGACGGCAGGCCGTTCGGGCCGGCGTGGCGGGTGTTTCGTCGTGCGCCGGACATCAGGCGGCGGTGCCGGGGCCGAGGCGGGGGTCGTGGCCGTCGGGGAGTGCGGTGATGAAGGCGTGGGCGGCGGCTGCCCGGGCGGCCTGTTCGGCGGACTCACCTGGAATTCACTCAGCCACCCGCCAGGCCGGGAAATGGGCGGGGCCCGGCCGCTGCGTACGGTGTGCGTACGGAGCGGCCGGGCCCCGAGGGACTCGGTTTTTCGGCGGTAGTGCTACTGCCAGATCGCGATCCGGTTCGCCGCCGGAGGCGCGAGCGGGCTCGAGGCGGAGGAGTTGGCCGTCAGGTACTGCACCAGGGCCGCCAGGTCGTCCGTGCCGACCACGTCGTTCGTGCCCTGGCCCAGCGTCGGGAAGCCGTCACCGCCGCCCGCGAGGAAGCTGTTCGTCGCGACACGGTAGGTGGCCGCCGGGTCGAGGGGCTTGCCGTTCAGCCGGATGGAGTCCGTGACCACGCGGTCCGCGCCGGTCTTCGTCATGTCCAGGGTGTACGTCAGACCCGCCGACGGCTGGAGGATCTTCGGCGCGGCCTGGTTCGGGCCGGACACCTGCTCCCTGAGCACCTGGACCAGCTGCGCACCGGTGAAGTCCTGCAGGTTGACGGTGTTGGCGAACGGCTGGACCGTGAAGCCCTCCGCATACGTCACCACGCCGTCGCCCTCGGCCGCCTTGGCCGCGTACGTCAGGCCCGCGCGGACTCCGCCGGGGTTCATCAGCGCCAGGGACGTGTTCGGGTCCAGCTGCTTGCCGTAGGCCAGTTGGGCGTCGGCGATCAGGTCGCCCATCGGGGACTCGGTGCCGGTGTTCGGCACGTCGGTGGCGATGTAGCCGATGGGACGGTTGCCGATGGGCGCGGTCAGCGCGTTCCACTTGCCGATCAGCTCGGTCATGTCCGCCGCCCTGGGGACGTCCCGGCTGACCACGTGGTTCGCCGACTTCACCGCCGTACGCGCTATGTCGCCCGTCCGCCGGTCGTACGTCAGCGTCGTGTCGGTGTAGAGGCGGCCGAAGGAGGACGCCGAGGTGACCATGCGCGGCTTGCCGGCCGGGTCGGGGATGGTGCACACGTACGCGTTGTGGGTGTGACCGGTGACCAGGGCGTCGACGGCCGGGGTGACGTTCCTGGCGATGTCGACGATCGGGCCGGAGATGCCGTCACCGGCGCCCGGGGAGTCGCAGTCGTAGTTGTACGACCCCGATGCCGGATAGCCGCCCTCGTGGATCAGCGCGACGATCGACTGCACGCCCTGGCGCTGCAGCACCTTCGCGTACTTGTTGATCGTCTCGACCTCGTCCTTGAAGGTCAGGCCCTTGACGCCGTCGGCGGAGACGATGCCCGGGGTGCCCTCCAGGGTCACGCCGATGAAACCGATCTTCACGCCCCTCTTCTGCCAGACCCAGTACGGCTTCAGGATCGGCTTGCCGGTCTTCTCGTCGAGGACGTTCGCGGCCAGGTAGGGGAAGTCCGCGCCGCCGAAGCCCTCGTCGGTGTAGCAGCCGTCCTTGGGGTGGCAGCCGCCGTTCTGCAGGCGGGCCAGTTCCTGAGCGCCCTCGTCGAACTCGTGATTGCCGACGCTGGTCACGTCCAGCTTCAGCTTGTTCAGCGCCTCGATGGTCGGCTCGTCGTGGAACAGGCCGGAGATCAGCGGCGAGGCGCCCACCATGTCGCCACCGGCCGCGGTGATGGAGTACGGGTGGCCCTTGCGCGCGTCGCGCAGATGCGTGGCGAGGTACTCCACGCCGCCCGCGTCGATCGTCTTCGTCGTGCCGTCGGGCTGCAGCTCGGTGACGCGGCCGGAGGAACCGGACGGCGGTTCGAGGTTGCCGTGCAGGTCGTTGAAGGACAGCAGCTGCACGTCCTGGTAGCGGCTGGGGACCGGCCTGTGATGGCCGCCCGGCCCGTGCCGCGCGTCCGTGCTCGCGGACGCGGGCAGCGCGGCGGCCAGCGCGCCGGCCGTGGCGAGCGCGGCGGCGGCCGCCAGCAGCCGGCGGGTGCGGCGTCTTGCGGGGTGGTTCGGCTGGTCGGTGGTTGGCATGCGCCCCCCTGTGGTGTGCGGTGACGACGTGACCTGGCGGGTCCGGTGCGGCAGTGGCCACGCCCGGGCGCAGCCTAGGGTCAACGCGCGTAGCGCGACAGGGGGTTCGGGGTTACATCCTGGTTTCCCTTTGCCCTCGCCTTTGTCCCCACTTTGCGGGCCGCGCCCCTTACCCTCGTACGCATGACCAGCGACGACATCGCACGGCTTCCCGGCGCCCGATCCATCGAGACCCACGCCGCGCTCTCCGAGGAGCAGACCGAGGCGGTCCTCGGCCTGCTCGCGGAGGCCGCCCACTCGGACGGCCAGCAGGCGGTGTCCGAGCAGGGCCGGCTCCAGCTGCGCGACGGCGAACGCGAGGGCGTCTCCCATCTGCTGCTGACCGTGGACGGCGAACTCGTCGGCTACGCCCAGCTGGAGGACACCGACCCCGTGGAGGCGCCGGCGGCCGAACTGGTCGTACACCCCGCCCACCGCGGCCACGGCCACGGACGGGCGCTCGGCTCCGCCCTGCTCGCCGCGTCCGGCAAGCGGCTGCGCGTGTGGGCGCACGGCGGGCACTCCGCCGCCCGGCACCTCGCGCAGGTCCTCGGGCTGACCCTGTTCCGCGAGCTGCGCCAGATGCGGCGCCCGCTGACCGGCCTGGACCTGCCCGATCCGGTGCTGCCCGAGGGCGTCACGGTGCGCACCTTCGTGCCCGGCCAGGACGACGCCGCCTGGCTCGCCGTCAACGCCGCCGCCTTCGCCCACCACCCCGAGCAGGGCTCCCTCACCCAGCGGGACCTCGACGCCCGCAAGGCGGAAGCCTGGTTCGACCCGGCCGGGTTCTTCCTGGCCGAGCGGGAGCCGGCAGGGGCGGCCGGAACCCCGGGGGGCGCCGGGGGACGGGAACTCGTCGGTTTCCACTGGACGAAGGTCCACGCCGAGGAGCAGCTCGGCGAGATCTACGTCCTCGGCGTCGCTCCCGGCAACCAGGGCGGCGGACTCGGCAAGGCGCTCACGATCATCGGCCTGCGGCACCTGGCGGCCCAGGGCCTGCCGACGGCCATGCTGTACGTCGACGCCGACAACAAGGCGGCCGTGTCCGTCTACGAGCGGATGGGCTTCACCACGTACGAGACGGACCTGATGTACCGCACGGAGACCTGACGGCGAGCCGCCACGCGTGGTCGCCAAAGGGGGCTCGGTCCCGGCGTTTCCAGCTGCTCGTAAGGCTTCTCCGGCCGGACGCGGCGTTTCAGGCTGCTCGTAACGCTTCTCCGGACCGGACGCGGCGTCTCAGGCGCCCGACGGGCGGCGTCGCATCCGGCCGCGGCGCAAGGGCTCCGGTATGGACAACACCCAGACCGCCACCGTCACCGCGAGCAGCGCCGCCCAGCGGTCGTGAGCGCCGGCCCAGTGCGGGCTGCCCTGTGCGACGAACAGCCCCCAGCGGTCCGGCAGCAGCGCGGCGAGCACGGTCAGCGACAGCACTCCCACCGCCGCCGCCCGCCCGGGCTCCGGCTCGGGGCTGCGGCGTACGGCGACCGCCGCGAGGGCGAGGGCCAGCATGGCCAGCGTGACGGCTTCCAGGGTGGTCCGCGCCAGCGGGGGCCGCGCGGCGGACGGGGTGAGCAGCAGGGCCGCCGCCCACCACACCGCCGTGAGCGGGGCGATCAGCGTCAGCCGCAGGCAGGCCCGCAGCGCCCGCCCCGTCGGCACGGTCTCCGTCGTACGCCGGGCCGGGTCGTCCAGCAGGAACGCCAGGCCGAGGCCGAGGCACACGGCGGCCACGCGCAGCAGTGTCAGGCTCAGCCAGGGGTCGGCGGGGCCGTCGGACAGCGGGCGTGAGCAGGCGACCGTGAGCAGCCCGAGCGCGGCGCCCGCGACGAGCGGGGCCCGGGGCAGGGTCCGGGCGGTGGCCGCCAGGAGGGTGCCGAAGGCGGCGGCGCGCCGGCCGGCCGGGGCCCCGGCGCTCTGAGGAGGGGCGGTCTCATGAGTCACAGGAGTCACCGCCCTCCCCCTTCACCTGAGCCGGAGCCGATACGCCCAGCAGTGCGGCGACCCGCGTCAGCGGCGTCTTCGGCGAGGTCAGCTCCGCCCAGTGGGCCTTGACCGAGGCCGTGACCCGGGCGCGGGGCTTCTCCAGCAGTTCCCGGACGACGTCGGTCTGCGCGGCGCTCATGGACACCGGGTCGGTGGGGCTGAGGGCGATGGCGGGGCCCGTCACGGTGTCGTCGAGCCGGACGTCGCGCAGCGCGGTCATCGGGTCCGGCTGGGCGGCCAGCGCCAGCCACATCACGGTCACCGTGCGGGCGTCGCACATCCCGCTCGCGGCCTTCTCGTCCCCGGCCACCAGCACCGAGGCGACACCCACGGCGAACTCGGGGACGCGGTTGCCGCCCCAGCGGGTGCCGACGGTCACCTGGCCGGGCCCGGTCAGCGGGGCGAGCGCGGAGTCCGACGTCAGCCCGTAGCGCGCCTCGATCCGCTGGCGGACCGTCAGTCTGCGGTGGAGCGCGGCGCCCCCGGCGAGCTGCTGGACCCGGTCGGCCTCGCCGGCCCAGTCGGCGGTGCGGCCGGTCCACTCCGGGAAGGCGCAGTACACGTTCGTGCCGTGCGGAACACATCGCTGCATCCGCTCCGGGTGGACCGAGGCCGTCGTACGGGCCGCGAGGACCTCGTGCCCGGTGCCGGTGGACTGGCCGGCGACGCCCGCGCCGGTGGCGGCGACGGCCAGGGCGGTGAGCGCGCCCAGCGACCGGCTGCGCAGCCCGCTGCGCAGCAGCGCGGCGCACAGCAGCAGCACCGCCAGCCCGAGCAGATACAGCGCGTGCCAGCCGGCCGGGCGGCCCAGCAGACCGGAGGGGACCGGCTTGCCGCCGCTCTCGTCGACGACCGGGGAGAGCCAGTTGCCCCAGTCAGGGCCGGAACCGTCCGCCGCGACGGCGACGAGGGTCACCAGGACGTACAGGCCGATGACGAACAGCGGGGCGGGGAAGGAGGAGCGCACCAGCCGGGCGAGCAGCACGCCCAGCACCCCGGCCAGCAGCACCGACAGCGGGCCGACCGCCAGCTCGGCGACCGAGCCGTGTCCGACCGCGCCCGGGCGCAGGGCTGCCACGGTGAACTCGGTGGTGACGACGAGGGCGACGACGGCCGCGACCGGTACGACGGACAAGGCGTGCGCGAGGGTGCGCTGCCAGGGCGGGACGGGCAGCACGGCGAAGTGCCGGTCGGTCCCGTGCCGGTGGGAGCGCAGCGCGGCGCGGTTGACGCACAGGAACACGGCGATGGCGACCAGCAGCGGGCCGGTCTGGGTGGCGCGGTCGACGTCCTGGAGCACCGGGTAGTGGTCCATGCCGTCACCGTCGGCGAGCAACTGCCAGAGGGTGTAACCGGTGTACAGCAGCAGGAAGACGAACACCGGGATATACAGCAGTAGTTCGCGCGCCTCGAAGCGGGCCAGGGCCAGTGCGGTCCGCCAGGGGCGGGCGGTGCGCTCTGGTCCGGTGACGGCGGGCGCCGGCGGGGTGATCGTCGCGCTCATGCCGCCACCTCCGTGGCCAGGTCGTCGAGGGTGAGCAGGTAGCCGTCCTCCAGGGTGGGTTCGAGGAGGTCGGCACCTTCGGGCGGGTCGCCGATGTTGCGGTAGGTGCCGGTGCCGGTGCGCCAGCCGGCGCGGGCGCCGGGGTCGCGGTCGGCGCTGCTCCACACACGGCCCGCCGCCCGTGCGGTCAGCTCGGCGGGGCTGCCCTCGAAGCGGACTCGTCCGCCGGCCAGGACGATCACCCGGTGGCACAGCATCGCCACGTCCTCGGTCTGGTGGGTGGACAGCAGCACCGTGCGCCCCTCGCCTGCCTGGGCGAGTGTGGGGTACGTCGCCCAGGACAAGCCCCTGTACCCGCAGCTCACCGTCGCGGAGACACTGCGCATGGGCGCCGACCTGAACCCGGCCCGCTGGGACGCGGCCACCGCCGAACGCGTCACAGCGGCGGGCGATCTCGACCCCCGGTCCAAGGTCCGCTCGCTCTCCGGCGGCCAGCGCACCCGCGTCGCCCTCGCCCTGGCCCTCGGCAAGCGCCCCGAGCTGCTCCTGCTGGACGAGCCGATGGCCGACCTCGACCCGCTCGCCCGGCACGAACTGATGGGCACGCTCATGGCGCAGGCCGCGCAGCACGGCACGACGATCGCGATGTCCTCGCACGTCGTCGCCGAACTGGAGGACTCCTGCGACCACCTCCTCCTGCTCGGCGGCGGCGCGGTCCGCCTGTCCGGCGAGATCGACGCCCTGCTGGAGGCGCACGCACGCGTGAGCGCCCCCGCCGACACCGCCGACCTGACCCCGCACACCGTCGTGGAGTCCCGCACCACCGGCCGCCAGCTCACCGCCCTCCTGCGCCCCGGAGCCCCGCTCCCCACCGACTGGCGCACCTCGGCACCGACCCTGGAGGAACTGGTCCTGGCCCACCTGCGCAACCCCGAGGCACCGGCCCTCCCCCAGGAGGCCGCCGCGTGAGGGCCATATCCGCCCCCGCGCCGGTCCGGAAGACGCACGCGCCCCGCCACCTGCACTGGCTGCTGCGCCTGCACCGCCCGGCCCTGCTCACCTGGGCCGCCCTGGTCCTGGCGACCGCCGTGGCCCTCCTGTGGCTGTACGGCCCGGTGACCAACGCGGCAGCTGCGGCCTGGCGTCAGTGGAACGCGTGCCACACCGAGGTGTGCGCCTACGACCAGCCGGCGATCCTGCGCTACAAGGCGCTGTACATGTACACGACCATCGCGGTCACCGCGGTCCCCTTCGTGGTGGCCGCCTGGTCGGGCGCCGCACTCGTCGGCCGCGAGCTGGAGTCCGGCACGGCCCGGCTGATCTGGACGCAGGGCGTCACCCCGACCCGCTGGCTGACCGGCCGCCTCGCCCTGCCGGCCGTCCTGGTCACCGCCGGCACCGCCCTCCTGGTCACCCTGCACCGCCTGGCCTGGACGGCGGCCAACGGCCGTATCGACACCGCCGAGGCCTGGTACGACAGCACCACCCTGCACGCCAACGGCCCCACCACGATCGCCTTCGCCCTGGCCGGCCTGGCCGCCGGCGCGCTCGCGGGCCTCCTGTGGCAGCGCACATTGCCGGCCCTGATGTCCGGCACGGTCCTCGCCCTCGTCGTCCGTACGATCGCCGACCAGGCCATGCCGCACCTGTGGCCCACGGTCACCCACACCACCGACCTGCGCAACGCCGACCTGCTCGGGGACGTCCTGTACGTCGACGAGGGCCTGGTCACCTCCACCGGCCGGCACCTCGCCGACCCCGGCTGCGGCGGCAGCACCTACCCCGACTGCCGGGCCCGGTACGAGCAACTCGACGCGGTCGGCCACTTCCACACCTACCACCCGGCATCCCACTACTGGCCGCTGCAGCTGACCACGACGGCGCTCACCCTCGCCCTGACCGCGCTGCTCACGGCAGCCGCGTACCTGGCGCTGCACCGCATCACGGGCCGCAAAGCAGCCGCCGTATGACCAACACACTCCTGCGCGTGCACCGCGCCGCGGCCGCCGTGTGGATCGCCCTGATCCTCGCCTTGACCGTCTGGACGCTCTGGCTGAGCCGGCTCACGGCGGACGACACCCGCGCCGCGCAGACCCACTGCGCCCAGGACTACTGCGACACCTTCGCCTCCCCCTACGCCGCAGGCGCGGGCGTGATCGCCCTCCTGACCGGCTACGCGTTCCTCCTCGTCGCCGCCTACGCGGGCGGTGCGCTCATCGGCCGCGAGCTGGAATCCGGCACCGCGCACCTCGCCTGGACCCAGGGCATCACCCCGACCCGCTGGCTGACGGCCAAGCTGGCGCTGCCCGCGCTCACGCTCACCGCAGGACTCACCGTGCTCGTCACGGTGTTCCACCGGGGCTGGGCGATCAACCGGGACCTGGCCTTCGACGACTGGTACACCCCGGCCCTCTTCCTGGCCCGCGGCCCGGCGGCGGTGGCGTACGCCCTGTGCGCCCTGGCCGTGGGCACCCTGGCCGCGCTCCTCCTGCGCCGCGCCCTGCCGGCCCTCGGCGCCTCGGTCACCGTGATGTGGCTGCTCGCGCTCACCCTGGAGACGTACCGGGCCGACCTGTGGCCCACGAAGACCCGCACCACCGCGCGCCCCGTCGACCTCCCCGAGCACGCCTGGGAACTGGCCGGCGGACGGAACGCGCACGGCTACTACGCCGTCTTCCACCCCGAGTCTCATTACTGGCCGCTTCAGCTCGTGGAGTGCGGCATCGTCCTGGCCCTGGCCGCGACGGCGACCGCGACATCCTTCACGCTGCTGCGCCGCCGAACGGCCTGAGCCTCCACGTGTACGTCCCTTCTTTCGGGGGGAGGGACGTGCACGTTTCACTTTCACGACGGGCCTTCCGCGTCCGGCGTTTCCATCGGCCCGGGGGCATCGGGAAAGCGACCCGGCATCCCGAGTTCCCCAGCACCGACGCCCACCGTGCCGCCCTGGGCCCCCCTCCCTGCTCGAAGGGCTTGGGGGAGGCACGACTGCCCCCACCTCCGAGGTCATGGCACCCGCACGCGCTGAAGCGACGACGACGGGCACCCGCGTACGGCGGGAAGGGGCCGGGGCGGGGGGCGTCCGCCCGCAGCGTCCGGCCCCGGGCAAGGCTGCACTCGTCGGGAACGGGCGGCCGGACCGAGGACGGACACCCCCCGCCCCGGCCCCGACCCACGACGCACCGCAGGCGCGACCGCAACCGGCCACCGGACCGCAACGGGCCGCCGCAGGCATAAAAAGGGGCGCGGGGAACGGCGCGACCAGCCACAACGCACCCCGCACCCGAAAACGCACCCAGCGCCACAGACACCCACACCCGACCACGCACCCCACGCCACAGGCACCCACACCCGACGCCGCACCCCACGCCACAGACACCCACACCCGACCACGCACCCGGCGCCGCAGGCACCCGCACGCACCGGCACCCACACGTCATATCCCCGTAACCATCGATTCAGACGAGCTTGCGACGCTCGCGCAATGAAGCCCGCCGTGCCAGAGCCCCAGCACCCCCCGGAGGGCCCCGCACTTTCCGACGCGCCCGTCACCCTCCTGGCGCGGAAGAATGGGTCCATGAGCCAGTCTGAGACGCAGGACAAGGTCCAGCACGCGCAGCCCTCCGTGGGCTCCATCGCCGCGCACCGCCCCCACACGGTGTCCGCCCCTGTCTCCGACCTCGATCCCGACCTCGACGCCGACCTGGACGGCTACGAGGAGTCCCCGGACGGCCGGGACGGCAAGGGCAGCACGCTCCCCCAGGGCCGCTTCCTGGACCGGGAACGCAGCTGGCTGGCCTTCAACGAACGTGTCCTGGAACTCGCCGAGGACCCGAACACCCCCCTCCTGGAGCGCGCCAACTTCCTGGCGATCTTCGCGAGCAACCTCGACGAGTTCTTCATGGTCCGCGTCGCCGGACTGAAGCGCCGTATCGCCACCGGCGTCGCCACCCGCTCCGCCTCGGGCCTGCAGCCCCGCGAGGTGCTGGAGATGATCTGGGCGCGCTCCCGCGAGCTGATGGCACGGCACGCCGCCTGCTTCCACGAGGACGTGGCCCCGGCGCTCGCCGACGAGGGCATCCACCTGGTCCGCTGGAGCGAACTCGCGGAGAAGGAACAGGCCCGCCTGTTCACCCTCTTCAGGCACCAGATCTTCCCGGTCCTCACCCCCCTCGCGGTCGACCCGGCGCACCCGTTCCCCTACATCTCGGGCCTGAGCCTCAACCTCGCGGTCGTCGTCCGCAACCCGGTCAGCGGCCACCGCCACTTCGCCCGCGTCAAGGTCCCGCCGCTGCTCTCCCGCTTCCTGGAGGCCTCCGCGGGCCGCTACGTCCCCATCGAGGACGTCATCGCGGCGCACCTGGAGGAGCTGTTCCCGGGGATGGAGGTGCTGGAGCACCACGCCTTCCGCCTCACCCGCAACGAGGACCTCGAGGTAGAGGAAGACGACACCGAGAACCTCCTCCAGGCCCTCGAGAAGGAGCTCATGCGGCGCCGCTTCGGCCCGCCCGTGCGCCTGGAGGTGGAGGAGTCCATCGACCGCGAGGTCCTCGACCTCCTGGTCCGCGAGCTGAAGATCTCCGAGGCGGAGGTCTACCCGCTCCCCGGCCCGCTGGACCTCACCGGCCTGTTCCGCATCCACAGCCTGGACCGCTCGGAGCTGAAGTACCCGAAGTTCATCGCGGGCACCCACCGGGACCTGGCCGAGGTGGAATCGGCGTCGGCCCCCGACATCTTCGCGGCGCTGCGCCAGCGCGACGTCCTCCTGCACCACCCCTACGACAGCTTCTCCACCTCCGTGCAGGCGTTCCTCGAGCAGGCGGCGCAGGACCCGGACGTGCTGGCGATCAAGCAGACGCTGTACCGCACCTCGGGCGACTCCCCGATAGTGGACGCGCTGATCGACGCCGCCGAGTCCGGCAAGCAGGTCCTCGTCCTGGTCGAGATCAAGGCCCGTTTCGACGAGCACGCCAACATCAAGTGGGCGCGCAAGCTGGAGGAGGCCGGCTGCCACGTCGTCTACGGCCTGGTCGGCCTCAAGACGCACTGCAAGCTGTCCCTCGTGGTGCGCCAGGAGGGCGAGACGCTGCGCCGCTACAGCCACGTCGGCACGGGCAACTACCACCCCAAGACCGCCCGCCTGTACGAGGACCTGGGTCTGCTCACCGCGGACCCGCAGGTCGGCGCGGACCTGTCGGACCTGTTCAACCGTCTCTCCGGCTACTCCCGCCGGGAGACCTACCGCCGTCTGCTGGTCGCGCCGAAGTCGCTGCGCGACGGCCTGATCTCCCGCATCGACAAGGAGATCCAGCACCACCGCGCGGGCCGCCCGGCGTTCGTGCGCATCAAGGTCAACTCGATGGTCGACGAGGCGATCATCGACGCCCTGTACCGCGCCTCGCAGGCCGGTGTCCCGGTCGACATCTGGGTGCGCGGGATCTGCGCGATCCGCCCGGGCGTCGCGGGCCTGTCGGAGAACGTCCGGGTCCGCTCCATACTCGGCCGCTTCCTGGAGCACTCCCGCATCTTCGCCTTCGGCAACGGGGGTGAGCCGGAGGTGTGGATCGGCAGCGCCGACATGATGCACCGCAACCTCGACCGCCGCATCGAGGCCCTCGTCCGGGTCGTCGACCCCGGTCACCGGGCCGCGCTGAACCGCCTGCTGGAGACCGGCATGTCCGGCACCACCGCGTCCTGGCACCTGGGCGCGGACGGGGAGTGGACCCGGCACGCGACCGACGGGGACGGTCAACCCCTGCGCAACGTCCAGGAGATGCTCATAGACGCCCGGAGGCGCCGGCGTGGCACAGCAACACCATGACCTGACGGATCCCACCGTCGGCCCGGTGACGGGGGACGCGCTCGCAGAGTATCTCCGGGCGCAGGCAACGGAGTTCCTGAGGGCGCTGCGCCTGCACCGGGAGACGGGCGGGACGACGAACGGAGGCAGGACGGGCGGAACCGCCAACGGAGGCAGGGCGGCCGGAACCGCCCCTGGGGGAAGGGCGGGCGGGGCGGCGAACGGGGCGAGGACGGCCGAGACACCGCACGCGTCCGTCGACGCGGCCCGCGCCCTGCGGCGCGCGGCCCGCCGTATCAGCGGCAGCCTGCACACCTTCCGCCCGGTCCTGGACCCCGACTGGTCGGAGGAGATGCGCCCCGAACTGGCCTGGGTCTCCGGCACCCTGGCCCTTGAGCACGCCCACGAGGCCCGCCTGGAGCGGCTGCTGACGGCGTTGCACCGGCTGTCGGGTGCGACGGCGCTCCCCGCGCAGTCCGTCGGCATCCACCACTCGACGGCGACCGAACGCGGCCAGCTCACCGTCGGCGCGGCCAAGGCGGGCGCGCTGCTGGACCGGCAGCTGACGCTGGCCCGGACCCGGGCGCACTCCACCGCGCTGCAGGCCCTCGGCTCCGCCCGGTTCCACGCGGTCGCCGACAAGGTCGCCGTGCTCGCCAGCGAGGTCCCGCTCGTCTCCCCGGCGGCCGATCTGCGCCCGCTGGCCGGGGCGGCACAGGAGCGGCTGACCGACGCGGTGGCCGCGCTGCCGCTGGTCACCGCGGGCAGCCCGTACAACGCCGAGGCGCTGGTGCACGGCCTGTCCCCCGATCCGCCCTCCCCGCACCCGCAGGACGCGCCCTGGCACCAGGTCCGGCTGCTGCTGCGTCTGCACCGCTACGCCCAGGAGGCCCTGCTCGGCGGCGACCCCGCGCCGAACGTACGGCTGCTGCAGGCCGGGCAGGCCCTGGACCGGCACCGGGACGCCTCGGAGGCGGCGGCCGCGGCGGCGCAGGCGGCCCGCACGCCGCGGATCGCCCCGGCGACGGCGTACGCCCTCGGCGTGCTGCACGCCGACCAGCGGCACGAGGTGGAAGCGTCCCGGTACGCGTTCCAGCGGACCTGGGCGAAGGAAGCCGTAGGACTCCCTTAAGGAGCACCGGGCCATGCACCCCATGAACGCACCTGTCGTCCTGGCCGCCGGCTGTGTCCTGTGGCGCCGCTCCCCACTCGACGGAACGCCGGAGCTGTGCCTGGTGCACCGCCCGAAGTACGACGACTGGTCCTTCCCCAAGGGCAAGCTCAAGCGCGCCGAGGCCGATCTGGCCGGCGCGCTGCGCGAAACCCTGGAGGAGACCGGCCACACGGCAGCGCCCGGCGCCGAGCTGCCCACGCAGCGCTACCTGGCGAACGGCCGCCCCAAGCGGGTCCGCTACTGGGCCGCCGAGGCCACCGGAGGCATGTTCACCCCCACCGACGAGGTGGACCGGATCCTGTGGCTGGCGCCGGCGGCGGCCCGCGCCCGCCTCACCCAGCCGAGGGACCGCACGCTCGTCGACGCGCTGCTCCAGGCGCTGCGGCTGGCATAGTCGCCACCCGGGCCGGCCCGGGCTGAAACGGTGCGCGGCACGAGGGGGGGCCGCCCGCCCGCACCAGCCGGAAACCCCTCGGCCACCCCCCTCACAGCCGCCTCACCGCCACCTTCCGTACCGCTTGCCCGGAATCCGTCCGTGTCCTCGACGTAAGCGTTCCGTGACCTAACCACACCGTCCCCAGGGGTTCACCCCGCGTTCATTTACGCCCTTCGGCCGCTTCACCTGTTCTGCCTAATTTCGGCCTTACCCGATGGGGACGCGATCTGGGGGGACGCGTCCGCTCGACCCCGACTTCGCAGCAATCACGCACGCCGCCGAATCAGGACGGCGGCTCCTGGAAGGAATTTCCTCAGTGAAGCTTCAGCGCATGAACCGGCGGGCCCTCGCCCTCGGCGCACTCGCCGTCTCCGGCGCCCTGGCCCTCACGGCGTGCGGCTCCGACGACACGGGCAGCAAGTCCAGTGGGGGTGGCGCCTCGACGTCCGCGGCCGCCGGAAACATCAAGTGTGACGACGCCAAGGGCCAGCTGCAGGCGTCCGGCTCGACGGCGCAGAAGAACGCGATCGACGCCTGGGTGAAGCAGTTCACGCAGGCCTGCCCCGGCGTGCAGGTCAACTACAACCCGACCGGCTCGGGCGCGGGCATCACCGCGTTCCTGCAGGGGCAGACCGCGTTCGCCGGTTCGGACTCCGCGCTGAAGCCCGAGCAGGTCACCGAGTCCAAGAAGGTCTGCTCCGGCGGCCAGGCCATCGACCTGCCCATGGTCGGCGGCCCGATCGCCCTCGGCTACAACGTGCCGGGTGTGGACAGCCTCGTCCTGGACGCCTCGACGATCGCCAAGATCTTCGACGGCAAGATCAGCAACTGGAACGACAAGGCGATCGCGGCGCTCAACCCGAACGCCAAGCTGCCCGACCTCAAGATCCAGGCGTTCCACCGCTCGGACGAGTCCGGCACCACCGACAACTTCACCAAGTACCTGATCAGCCAGGCCAAGGCCGACTGGCCGTACTCGGGCGGCAAGGCGTGGCAGGCCAAGGGCGGTCAGGCCGCGCAGGGCTCCTCCGGCCTCGCCGCGCAGGTCAAGCAGACCGCCGGTGCGATCTCGTACTTCGAGCTGTCCTACGCCTCCGACGGCCTCAAGACCGTCGACCTGAAGACCGCCGCCTCCGAGCCGGCCAAGGCCACCGCGGAGAACGCCTCCAAGGCGATCGCCTCCGCCAAGATCGCCGGCACCGGCCAGGACCTGGCGCTGAAGCTGAACTACAACCCGACCGAGGCCGGCGCCTACCCGCTGACCCTGGTCACCTACGAGATCGTCTGCGACAAGGGCAACAAGTCCGACACCCTCGCCGGCACCAAGTCCTTCCTGCGCTACGTCGCCTCCGAGGACGGCCAGAAGGTTCTGTCGCAGAACTCCTACGCCCCCATCCCCGCCGAGATCATCTCCAAGGTCCGCACCACCATCGAGGGCCTGAGCTAATCAAGCGTGCGGCCCGGATCCCCTCCGGATCCGGGCCGCACCGTCCGGTGCACCGCCGCCCGGGGCCGTACGCGACGTACGACCCCACCGAGCCGCCCCGCGCGGCTCCGCAGACCGGAGAACCCGATGAACATATCGACGCAGACCACAGACGCACCTCCCCCCACGCCCGAGCGCCCCGCTGCCGAGACCAAGCGCGCAACCCGCGGCGCCACCCGCCCCGGCGACCGGATCTTCCTCGGCCTCTCCCGTGGATCCGGCATCTTCCTGCTGGTGGTCATGGCCGCCATCGCGGTCTTCCTGACCTACCGCGCGTCCATCGCGATCAGCAAGGACGACGGGAACTTCCTCACCACGTTCGACTGGAACACCAACGTCAACCCGCCGGTCTTCGGCATCGCGGTGCTGGCCTTCGGCACGGTGGTCTCCTCGATCATCGCCATGGCCCTCGCGGTCCCGGTCGCGGTGGGCATCGCGCTGTTCCTCACCCACTACGCGCCGCGCCGCCTGAGCGGCCCCATCGCGTACGTGATCGACCTGCTCGCCGCGGTGCCGTCCATCGTGTACGGCCTGTGGGGTGCCCTGATCCTGGTCCCGCACCTCGGCGGCCTGTACAGCTGGCTCGACGACTACCTGGGCTGGACCGGCATCTTCTCCTGGCAGGGCGGCGCCGCCCGCTCGCTGCTCACCGTGGGCATCCTGCTCGCGATCATGATCCTGCCGATCATCACCAACGTCAGCCGTGAGGTCTTCCGGCAGACCCCGCGCATGCACGAGGAGGCGGCGCTCGCCCTCGGTGCCACACGCTGGGAAGTCATCCGGATGTCGGTGCTGCCCTTCGGCCGCTCCGGCGTGATCTCCGCTTCGATGCTCGGCCTCGGGCGCGCACTCGGCGAGACGATGGCCGTGGCGACGGTGCTCTCCCCGACCTTCGAGATCAAGGCCAGCCTGCTCGATCCGGGCGGCGGCACGTTCGCCCAGAACATCGCCAGCAAGTTCAGCGAGGCCACCGAGCTGGGCCAGGACGCGCTGATCGCGTCCGGTCTGGTCCTGTTCGTGATCACCCTGCTGGTCAACGGCGCGGCGCGCATGATCATCAACCGCCGCAAGGAGTACTCGGGGGCCAACGCATGAGCACCGCAGCCCTCACCGACAAGCGCAGCGACTCCCTGCAGGGCGCCCGGCTGCCGAAGTGGTCGCCGTGGGCGTTCGCGGCCGGCTCGCTGGCCGTCGCCGTGGGCATCGGCCTGGCCGCCGGCCTGGACAGCAAGGTCCAGTGGGGCCTGATCGCCGCGATCCTGTTCGTGCTGAGCACCTTCACCGTCGCCGCTCGCGTCGAGGGCCGCCGCCAGGCCAAGGACCGCATCGCGACCGCCCTGGTCTGGGTCTGCTTCCTGCTGGCCGTGATCCCGCTGGCGTCCCTGATCTGGGCGACCGTGCAGCGCGGTGTGAAGGTCTTCGACGTCTACTTCCTGACCCACTCGATGGGCGTGGTCGGCGACTCCGAGCCCGGCGGTGGCATCTACCACGCCATCCTCGGCACCCTGGAGCAGGTCGCCCTCGCCTCCCTGATCTCCGTGCCGATCGGTGTCCTCACCGCGATCTACCTGGTCGAGTACGGCCGGGGCAAGCTCGCCACGGCCGTCACCTTCTTCGTCGACGTCATGACGGGCATCCCGTCGATCGTCGCCGGCCTGTTCGTCCTCAGCTTCTGGATCCTCATCCTGGACATGGGCTACTCCGGCTTCGCCGGGTCGCTCGCGCTGTCCATCCTGATGATGCCCGTGGTCGTGCGCTCCACGGAGGAGATGCTCAAGCTCGTCCCGAACGAGCTGCGCGAGGCGTCCCTCGCCCTGGGCGTGCCCAAGTGGCGCACCATCATCAAGGTGGTCCTGCCGACGTCGATCGGCGGTATCACCACCGGCGTGATGCTCGCGGTGGCGCGCATCACCGGTGAGACCGCTCCGGTGCTGCTGCTGGTGTGGAAGACCAGCTTCATCAACAGCGACCCGTTCCACGACCCGCAGGCCTCGCTGCCGCTGTACATCTACCAGCAGTACGCGAACAGCTCCGGTGCCAACGCGGCCTACGACCGCGCCTGGGCGGCGGCTCTCACCCTGATCGCCTTCGTGATGATCCTCAACCTGGTGGCCCGCGGCATCGCCCGCTGGAAGGCCCCGCAGACCGGTCGCTGACGCGGCCACACAGCGACCGAAGAAGAGAAGTGACGTAATCATGGCCAAGCGAATCGACGTCAGCGGACTGTCCGCCTACTACGGCTCCCACCGCGCGATCGAGGACATCTCGATGACCATCGAGCCCCGCTCGGTGACCGCGTTCATCGGCCCCTCGGGCTGCGGCAAGTCGACGTTCCTGCGCACCCTGAACCGTATGCACGAGGTCACCCCCGGCGGCCGCGTCGAGGGCAAGGTGATGCTGGACGACGAGGACCTGTACGGCACCGGGGTCGACCCGGTCGCGGTGCGCCGCGAGGTCGGCATGGTCTTCCAGCGCCCGAACCCCTTCCCGACCATGTCGATCTTCGACAACGTGGCGGCGGGTCTGCGCCTGAACGGCAACTACAAGAAGAGCGAGCTGAACGACGTCGTCGAGAAGTCGCTCAAGGGCGCGAACCTCTGGAACGAGGTCAAGGACCGCCTGAACAAGCCCGGCTCCGGCCTGTCCGGCGGTCAGCAGCAGCGTCTGTGCATCGCCCGCGCGATCGCGGTCGAGCCGAAGGTGCTGCTGATGGACGAGCCGTGCTCGGCCTTGGACCCGATCTCCACCCTCGCCATCGAGGACCTGATCGGCGAGCTCAAGGAGCGCTTCACGATCGTCATCGTGACGCACAACATGCAGCAGGCCGCCCGTGTCTCGGACCGCACGGCCTTCTTCAACCTGGCGGCGGTCGGCCAGCCCGGCCGGCTGATCGAGATCGACGACACGGAGCGCATCTTCTCCAACCCGTCGGTGCAGGCGACCGAGGACTACATCTCCGGCCGCTTCGGCTGAGCCGCCCCGCGACTGGTCGGCCCCGCGCCGAGCAGCCGCCCGCGACTGACCGGCACCGCGCCGGGCAGCCGCCCGAACCCCTCGCGGTGCTGCATGGCGGTGCCACCGCGAGGCACCAAAAGGGCCCGCCCCCTGGCTCCCGGGGGGCGGGCCCGTTGGTGTGCACGGCGCCTGGCGCCGGCCGGCGTCGCTACAGGGCGACCAACTTCACGACGTAGAACACCGCGGCCGCGACGAGCCCCGCCGCCGGCATCGTGATGAACCAGCCGAGCACGATGTTCTTGGCGACGCCCCAGCGCACGGCGTTCACCCGCTTCGTGGCGCCCACACCCATGATCGCCGAGGTGATGACATGGGTCGTGGAGATCGGCGCCTTGAAGATGAAGGCGGTGGTGAACATGATCGACGCGCCGGTCGCCTCCGCCGCGAACCCCTGCGGCGGGTCCAGCTCGATGATCTTGCGGCCCAGGGTGCGCATGATCCGCCAGCCACCGGCGTACGTGCCCAGAGACAGCATCACGGCGCAGACGAGCTTGACCCACACCGGGATCGGGTCGCCGAACGTCTCGTGGCCGGAAATGACCAGGGCCAGGACGACGACACCCATCGTCTTCTGGGCGTCCTGAAGACCGTGGCCGAGGGCCATGCCGGCGGCCGAGACGGTCTGGGCGATGCGGAAGCCCCGCTTGGCCTTGTGCGGGTTGGACCGGCGGAACAGCCACATGATCGCCGTCATGACCAGGTAGCCGACGATCAGACCGACGACCGGGGACAGGAACATCGGGATGACGATCTTGTCCAGGACGCCATTCCACAGCACCTCGGTGCCGCCCGCCAGCGCCGCGCCCACCATGCCGCCGAACAGCGCGTGGGACGAGGAGGACGGCAGGCCGTAGTACCAGGTGACCAGGTTCCAGACGATCGCGCCGACCAGCGCCGAGAAGAGGATGGCCATTCCGGTCGAGCCGCTCGGCGTCTCGATCAGACCCTCACTGACGGTCTTGGCGACGCCCGACCCCAGGAAGGCGCCCGCGAGGTTCATCACCGCGGCCATCGCCAGGGCCGCCCGCGGGGTGAGCGCGCGGGTGGAGACCGAGGTGGCGATCGCGTTGGCGGAGTCGTGGAAGCCGTTGGTGTACGTGAAGAAGAGCGCGACCGCGATGGTCACGACCAGAGCGAAGGTGTCCATGAAGGGGTCAGGACTCCTTGACGGCGATGGTCTCCACCGTGTTCGCCACGTGCTCGAAGGCGTCCGCCGCCTCCTCCAGCACATCCACGATCTGCTTGAGCTTGAGCACCTCGATCGCGTCGTACTTGCCGTTGAAGAGATGGGCAAGCAGCTTGCGGTGGATCTGGTCGGCCTGGTTCTCGAGGCGGTTGACCTCGATCCAGTACTCAGTCAGGTTCTGCATCGTCCGCAGATTCGGCATGGCCTCGGCGGTGAGCTCGGCCGCCCGCGCCAGCACCTCGATCTGCTGTTCGACACCCTTGGGGAGTTCCTCGACGTTGTAGAGGACGACCAGGTCGACGGCCTCCTCCATGAAGTCCATGATGTCGTCGAGGGAGGAGGCGAGGGAGTAGATGTCCTCGCGGTCGAACGGCGTGATGAACGAGGAGTTCAGCTGGTGGAAGATCGCGTGCGTGGCGTCGTCGCCCGCGTGTTCCGCGGCCCGCATACGCTCTGCGATCTCGGCCCGGGCGGAAGCGTCCGCCCCGAGCAGTTCCATCAGGAGTTTCGAGCCGGTGACGATGTTGTCCGCGGACGCGGCGAACATGTCGTAGAAGCTCGTCTCCCTGGGGGTCAGACGAAAGCGCACGTGGGGTCCTCGGGATGCATCGGTTTCGGTCAGGCTGATGCTAGGCGCATCATCCGGCCACGGCTAACGGGCCGCCCCCCAGTGTCGCCCATCAAGGAGACTGATCGGCACGGGGGCTTCGGCGGCCGCTTCCCCTTCTACCCGGCAAACTTCGGTACCATATACCCACCAGGGGTATATAGCCGTAATCTGGACACGGGTCGGCACACATGGCAGCACACTGGGAGGACGCGATGACGACCACCGAGGCCGGCGCTGGTGCGCCCTCTGCAACGGAGACGGAGACCACAGGCGCGGGCGCCGCGCCGGACGTGGTGACCGACCACGATCACGGCGTGCACGGCTACCACCACCAGAAGGCCGAGCACCTCAAACGCCTGCGCCGCATCGAGGGCCAGATCCGCGGCCTGCAGCGCCTGGTCGACGAGGACGTGTACTGCATCGACATACTCACCCAGGTGTCGGCTTCCACCAAGGCCCTGCAGTCCTTCGCACTGCAACTGCTGGAGGAGCACCTGCGGCACTGCGTCGCCGACGCGGCCGTCAAGGGCGGCGACGAGATCGAGGCGAAGGTGAAGGAGGCCACGCAGGCCATCGCCCGCATGCTCCGCACCTGAGGCGGCGCCGGTGCGGCACCGACCCGGTCACCCCTCGCGGGCGTCCCGCTCCTCGGCCACGCGCAGCACCTCGTCGATGCTCTCCATGCTGAGCCGCTCCCGGGCGGCCGAGGCGGCAATGATCAGCTCGCAGCACAGCTCTATCTCGGCGAGCGCCACATGGTCCTGAACCGCCGTACCGCCGAGCGGAGCCACGAGCCTCACCTCATCTCTGCCGTCACCGGCTTCCTAGAGTAGGGAGCGGCCCACAGCCCGCGCATGGCACGGAAGGGCTAGTCCTCATCCCCTCGGCGATCCGCCCGACGTCCCCTCGACGGCCCGACGGCTACTCGGCGATCCGCCCGTCGTAGATGTCCGCACTCCTCGGCAGCCGTACGGCGACGGGGGTGCCGAAGTCGTACAGCAGCGTCGTCGAGGCGACCGCCACGGCGTCCTTCTTCTGCCCGTTGACGAAGCTGAACCGGTGCCGGATCTTGCGGATGCGGCCGGCGTCGTCGAGATAGACGTCGAACGGCACCAGCGCGGTGGCGAACCCTTTCGCCGCGGCGCGCAGCGCGTCCCGGTCGGCCGGGACGGAGGCGCCGCGCGCGGCCGCGGCGAGGTCGGCGGTGCCGCGGTAGTGCCGCACCGGCGTCCCCGCGACCTCGGTGCGCCCCAGGTAGGTCGCGGTGCGCGTGCCGCGCAGCACCTCGGCGGCGGCGAACGGGTCGGTCGCGCCGCCGGTGACGAGGTTGCCGTCGGAGACCGACGCGCTCTCGACCCGCACCCACTTGTCGGCGGGCACCCCGGCGCCCCGGTTCTTCATGAACAGCGCCCCCGGAGCGAGCAGTTCCGTGATGGGCCGGTGCTCACTGCTGCCCGCCGGGTCCTGCGGCAGCACCACCCGCAACTCCCCGAGCCGGTGCCGGAAGTCGTAGACGCCCTCCCCGCGGATCGTCACACGGGTACCGCCGGTCGCCATCTCCATCGCGGTGCGCGCCTTCGAACTCCCGGCGGCCTCCAGCCGGTCCGGGGCCTTCCTGAGCAGCCCGACGGCGTCGTCCACGCCCCGTGCGTCCTCGGCCGCGGCCCCGCTGCCGGAGCACCCGGCGGCACCGGCGCACACGCACACCATGACCCCGGCCGTGGCGAGTGCCCCGCCTGAACGCCGCCAGCGCTGCCGCCGCTGTGCCATCGCCTGCCTACCCCCAGCCGGTACGTCCGTCACGGGCCGCCTGTCGTTCCGGTTAACGACCGGTAGGTGCGGCCGTCACGGCCGGGGAGCGGAGGCCGTGACCGGCTGACGACCCGTTAACCATCCCCCGCTACCGTGGACACGTGACCCAGCAGGACGGTCTTCCGGCAACCCGCCAGGAACACCTCACGACCACCGTCGAACAAGGCCGCTTCTGCCTGGCCCGCTGCACCTGCGGCTGGCGAGGCCCGGCGCGCCGCGCACGGAGCCAGGCCAGAACCGACGCGGAGACCCACGCGAACGCGCCGTGACCGCACGGACACGAGGGAACCCGGCGCGCCCCCACCCCGTCCCCACCCACAGGAACCCCCACGGGACGGAGACCCACACATGGACCGGCGCACCTTCCTCGGCGGGACCGCGGCCGCGGTCACCACGGTGACCACGGCCGCCTGCACCGGCGGGACCGGAGTGCAGGCGGCAGCCCAGTCCTCCGGCCCCCCGCTGAAGGCCGCCTCCGCCGTTGCCCCCGCGGGCCTCGCCGCCCTCGCCCGGGACCTCGACGGCACCCTCGTCCGCCCCGGCGACGCCGCCTGGGCGGCCGCCCGCCAGCTGTACAACACCCGCTTCGACGCCCTGAAGCCCACCGCCGTCGCCTACGTGGCACACGCCGACGACATCCGCACCACGCTCGCCTACGCCCGCGCCCACCACCTCAGCGTCGCGATCCGCAACGGCGGCCACTCCTACGCCGGCTGGTCCTCGGGTGACAACCGCCTGATCCTCGACGTCTCCAAGCTCAACCGGGTCCGCGCCTCCGGCACCACGGCCGTGGTCGGCGCCGGCGCCAAGCTGATCGACGTCTACCGCGCCCTGGCCGCGAAGGGCGCGACGATACCCGCCGGCTCCTGCCCCACCGTCGGCGTCTCCGGCCTCACCCTCGGCGGCGGCCACGGCGTGGTCTCCCGCGCCTACGGCCTGACCTGCGACAGCCTCACCGCCGCCACCCTCGTCACCGCCGACGGCCGGCAGCTCACCGCTGACGCCACGCACCACCCCGAGCTGTTCTGGGCCCTGCGCGGCGCGGGCAACGGCAACTTCGGCGTCGTCACCGAGCTGCACTTCCGCACCCACCCCGCCCCGCAGGCCGTCACCGCGTACCTGAGCTGGCCGTGGGCGAAGGCGGCCGCGGTGGTGAAGGCATGGCAGGAGTGGGGCCCCTCCCAGCCCGACGAGATCTGGTCGTCGCTGCACCTGGCGAACACCGCCGGCGGCACTCCCACCGTCACCGTCTCCGCCTTCTCCCTGGGCACCTACGGAGAGCTGAAGAACGCCGTCGACCGCCTCGCGCACAGCGCCGGGGCCAACGCCCTCAGCGTCTCCCTGCGCCGCCGCTCCTACGAGGAGGCGATGGACATCTACGCCGGCTGCTCGGCCTTCTCCGCCGACGCGCAGTGCCATCTGCCGGGCGCGACACCGGGCCGTTCCCCGCAGGGCCTGCTGCACCGCGAGACGTACGCGGCCCGCTCGGACTTCTTCGACCGGTCGCTGTCACCGGCCGGCATCCAGACCCTGCTCGCGCAGATCAGGTCGGTGCGCGGCGGCACCGGCAGCTTCGCGCTGACCGCGCTCGGCGGGGCGGTCAACCGTGTCTCCCCCACGGCGACGGCCTTCGTGCACCGCCGCTCGCGCATGCTGGCCCAGTACATCGCGGCCTGGCGAGCGGGCACCCCCGGTACGGCGTCCCAGTCCTGGCTGGCGTCCGCCCACGGCGCGATGCGGCCGTACGCCTCGGGGGCGGCGTACCAGAACTACACCGATGCGACGCTGAAGAACTGGCGCACCGCCTACTACGGCGACGCGGCGGCCCGTCTGGCACAGGTGAAGAAGACGTACGACCCGAACCGCTTCTTCACCTTCCCGCAGGCCCTGTAGCGGGGGCTTCAGGCGGCCAGGTCCCGTTCCTCGCTGCCGGCCGGGTGCTCGGACCGCGCGTTCGGGATCAGCGCCCCCTGCCCGTCGGCCTGGTGCCGCCGGGAGCGGATCAGCCAGCCGGCCCTCGACCGCTCCACGGCCTTCGCCAGCGGCGTCAGCAGTGCGGTGGCAAGCGGTGACAGCAGCAGCGCCACGGCCGTACCGAGGGCGAAGCCGCCGATGACGTCGGTCGGGTAGTGCACGCCCATGTAGACGCGGCAGAAGCCCTCGAGGAGGGCGAGTCCGATCCCGACCAGCCCGAAGCGGCGGTTGGCGACGAACAGGGCGACGCCCATGGCCATGGTGAGCGTGGCGTGGTCGCTGACGAAGGAGAAGTCGTTCTTGCCGGAGACGAGGACGTCCAGGCCCTGGTGGTCGTTGAAGGGCCGCGGCCGCTGCACGAAGCCGCGGATCGGGACGTTGACGAGGACGGCGATGCCGGCCGCCAGCGGCGCCCACACCAGCCCGGCGACCGAGGAGGCGGCGTCCTCCCCGCCCCGGCGCCGCACGGTCCACCAGCACCACAGCACCAGCAGGACCATGGCGAGCAGCAGCCCGTACTCGCCGACGAACTCCATGGCCCGGTCGAACCAGTGCGGGGCGTCCTTGGCCAGGCCGTTGATGTCGTAGAGGAGGTCGACGTCGGGGTTCGACCCGGATTCGGCGAGTCCAGCCATCGTGCTGCGGCCCCTTCGTCGTTGTCCCGGGCGCACCTCGCGTGCGCCGCTGCTGCCCACCCCCGTGGTGTGTAGACCCGCTTACGTCAGACGTGCGCTCGACTACGTCAACAGGAACGCACGGCCCCCGTTGATACGTTCCACCCTCCACCGAATGATCACGCAGACGTTATCGAAGAGAGACTCGTCGCCGCAGCTCAGGGGGTGGGTTCACGGAGGGTTCACACAGCGGTGGGGAGCGCTTTCGCGCCATCTTCGGTGACCCGGGTGGCCCCGAAGTAGTCACCCGTGTCGATCGGGTCGAACCGGATGACGGCTCCCGTGCGCGGCGCGTCGATCATGTACCCGCCGCCGACGTAGATGCCGACGTGGTGGATGGCCCGCGAGTCGGCCGGATCGTGGGAGAAGAACACCAGGTCCCCGGGCAGCAGTTCGTCCCGCTTGGGGTGCGGCCCCGCGTTGTACTGGTCGTTGGCGACACGCGGCAGCGTGATGCCCACGCTCTGGTAGGCGGCCTGCGTCAGCCCCGAACAGTCGAACCGTCCGCCCTGCTCAGGCGTACCCTCCCCACCCCACAGATAGGGCGTCCCGAGCTTCTTCTGCGCGAAGTAGATGGCTCCGGCGGCTTGTTTGGAGGGGTCGATCCGGCTGACGGGCGCGGCGAAGCTGTCCTCCAGCGTGGTGATCGTCTTCACGTAGTTCTGGGTCTCCTTGTACGGCGGCACACCCCCGTACCTGATGACCGCGTACGCGCCCGCGTTGTAGGCGGCGAGCATGTTGTGCGTGGCGTTGCCGGGGACACTCTTGACGTCCTTGGAGAGTTCGCAGTCGTAGGACGCGGCCGATGGAATCGCGTCATTCGGGTCCCAGATGTCGCGGTCGCCGTCGCCGTCCCCGTCGATGCCGTGCGTCGCCCAGGTGCCGGGGATGAACTGCGCTATCCCCAGCGCCTTCGCCGGGCTTCTGGCGGCGGGGTTGAACCCGCTCTCCTGGTAGAGCTGGGCGGCGAGCAGCGCCGGGTTGAGCGCGGGGCACAGGTTGCCCCACTTCTGCACGAGCGCCTGGTAGGCGGCGGGCACGGCACCCTTGGCCAGCGCCCGGCCGGCTCCGCCGACGCCGTTCATGAGGTTGCCGGCGATCACGTACACCCCGACGACGAGCAGCAGCACGAAGCTCACTCCTGCCGCGGCGGCGCCACCCGCCCAGAGCCACGCCTTACGCACCGTCAACCGCCCCTCACCGACCGGGAGTCCGCCCGCGCCAGTTTAGGAGCTTCCCACCCGGAATCCGGTGCAACCGAAGCTCTCGTAGTCGGTGGGGCTGCTTTTGACGTGATACAGCACCACGGTCCAGTCACCGGGGTCGTTCGTGACCGGGATGGCGTTCTCGGCCTTGCCCTGGAAGTGGCTCTGGAAGTCGTCGGGGTAGGTCAGCTCGATGAAGTCGCCGTCGCGGGTGGTCCGGTAGATGTCCAGCGGCTTGCTCGTGTATCCGATGTTCTTGCTCTCCATGAGCAGGCCCTCGAACGGTTTGCCCGTCTCGGAATCGATCTCGTGGGGCGGTTTCACGCCGACGGAGACGTAGTAGGGGGCGGGCAAGGTGCTGAGCCAGCTCGTCTCCTTGAAGCGGAAGGAGATCTTCGCCTTCGTCCGGACGGTGGCGGACTGCGGATCGTCGGCGTCGTCCACGTCCGTCTGGAGGATGTAGGGCGGACTGGCCGCGCCGATGAGCCCGCACGTGCCGATGCCGTGCGCGGCCTCGTCCGGTTTGTCGGACAGATGCCAGTAGTCGTGCGAGACGCGGTTGTTCTCGATGTACGCGGGCGGCTTCGTCTGCGCGACGGGACTCGCGGACGGCGAGGACCCGCCGCCGCCCGCCCCCTGCGCCTGCTGCTCTTGCCGCCCTCCCAGGGTCCGCAGCGCCACCGCGGTCCCCGACCCGACCACCACGGCGACGGCAAGGGTGACGATCCAAGCGGTACGCCGGCGGGGGCGCGGCCCCGGCGGTGCGGCCGTGGGGGCGGCGGGGCCGAGGGTGGGGAGATAGGCGGGGAGCGCGGTCGGCGTGTAGCCCGGACCCGCGGTCGGCTGGGACGCGACCGGGACCGCCCCGTGCCCCGGCGGCACCAGCCCGGCCGCCACGGCGGCGGAAAGGTCCCGCGGGGCTGCCTCACCCTGCCCGGCGAGCCGCGCGTAGTAGGGGTCCTCGGTGAGCGCGGAGCTGACCGCGCAGCGCGCGATGACCTCGTCCAGGCCGGGACGCCGGGCCGGGTCCTTGGCGACGCACTCCTCGATGAGCGCGGCCAGGGCCGGATCCACCCCCGCGAGGTCGATGTCCTCGTGCACGACACGGTAGGAGACGGCGTGTCCGGCGCCGCCGCCGAAGGGGGCCCGCCCGGTCACCGCGTGGGCGACCGTGGCGCCGAGCGCGAAGACGTCCGCCTCCGCGCCGACCCGGTCGTGCGTCAGCACCTCCGGCGCGGTGTACCCGGGCGTGCCCGGGGTCAGACCGGTCTGGGTGAGCGCCGTGTCGGCCGCGCCCCGCGCGATGCCGAAGTCGATGAGCAGCGGGCCCTGCGGGGAGAGGATCACGTTCTGCGGTTTCAGGTCGCGGTGCGTCACCCCGTACGCGTGCACGCTCGCCAGCGCCTCGGCCAGCGCCGCGAGCAGCCGCGGCGCACTGCCGACCGGCACCGGGCCGTGCGTGGCCACCGCCTGGGCCAGCGTCGGCCCCGCGACATACTCCGTCGCCAGCCACAGCGGCGACGTGTCCAGCGACGCGTCGATCAGGTTCGCCGTGTACGCGCTGCGCACGGCGCGGACGGTCTCCACCTCGCGGCGGAAACGGGCGAGCGCTTCCGGGTGGTCGGTGATCTCGTCGCGGATCACCTTGATCGCCACCAGCCGGCCCCCGGGCGACCGCCCGAGGTAGACCTGCCCCATCCCACCCGCACCGAGCCGCGCGAGCAGCGTGTACGCGCCTATGTGCGCCGGATCCTGAGCCTTGAGTGCGTGCACGGACCGACCTTGCCACAAAGATCATTCGTGCGCATGTGTCCGTGACGGTCACTCAGGGCCGGGCCAGGACACGGCGGTTCAGGGAACACCCGCCGCATCCCGGTACGCCTCCGCCGCCTCCGCACCCAGCACCACGCTGTAGGACACGTCGTCCGTGTCGCCGCCGTCCTCGTGGCCGCCGAGGACGCCCACGACCCGCCCGAGCCGGTCGAGCCACGGGCTGCCGCTCGTGCCGCTGCTGAACCCGGGGCAGTTGATGCGCTGCTGCGTGGGGCTGTGCCGCACCGGTTTGTTGGTGCACACCACCGGCGCCTCCTGGTCGTCGGGGTACCCGGTGACCGTCACCGTGCTCGCCCCGGTCGTCGTACCGGTGACGAACCGGTTCGCGCCGACCACGTCCTCCACGGTCTTGCCGCCGCGCGGCGCGAGCACCGCGAAGGCCACGTCGCTGTCCTCGCTGCGTCCCGCCTGCCACCCGTCCGGCAGCATCATCCGCTGCACCGGCCACGCCCCGTAGGGCGCCTTGCCGTACCGGTAGCCCGGCACGAACACCAGATCGTCCTCGTCCTCACTGCCGTCACCGCTCAGACAGTGCGCCGCGGTCACGATGAGGTCGCGGTGCGGGCTGTGCACCACGGAGGCGGTGCAGAAGTGCTCACCTTCCCAGTCGGCCGCGCCGGCGTGGAAGAGCGCCCCGATCCGGGCGCTCGGCGGAGTGGGCGCGGCCCGCACGGTCACGCCGAGCGGCCGGGGCCAGGCGCGCGCGGCGGCCCCGGAACACGAGGCACCGGCCAGCAGTACGAGCACACAGAAGAGCGCGCGTCTGCGAGGGCCCACGGAGCGTGAGGAGCGCTTCATCGGCGACCACTGTGACGGACGAAGGTGAGAAAATCGTCAGACGCGCTGCATCGGCGGCCGGCCGCGTCGCGGAAACCGCGGCGCTTCGGGCGAATCGACCAGGACACCGCGCACACATCTCACCACGACAACGGCCATGACAGGGCTGCCTCCGTCCTTCACCGCACGACACCGCACCGACACCGCACCGCTTGCCCCGCGAGCGGCCCCGTACGCCTCCGGCGCCCGCCCGGCGCGGCAGCCCCACGCTACGACGCCGGGCCGTAGTGCGACACCCGAACGGAGCCACCCCGGTGAAAAGCGGCTCAGGCGTCCTTGACGACCGCGGCGGGGAACGCCACCCCCGTCAGCTCCTCCGACACCGTCCACAGCCGTCGCGCCGCCTCCGGATCGCTCGCCGCCGGTGAGCGGCCCACCAGGGCCGGTGCGCCGCGCAGCTCGCCGAGGCCGTCCGGGCCGACGTAGCTCGCGCCGGGCAGGTCGGCCACCGCCGCGTACAGCGTCGGCAGGGCGCCGGCCCGGTCGTCCTGGGCGAAGAGGCGGTTGCCGGCCTGCATGAGCGCCCGTGTCACCGGGCTCGCGGCGTGGCTCTGCAGGTTGGTCGCCGCCCAGCCGGGGTGGGCCGCGAGGGCGCGCAGGGGGGAGCCGGCCGCGGTCAGGCGGCGCTGGAGCTCCAGCGTGAAGAGCAGGTTGGCGAGCTTGGACTGGGAGTAGGCGCGCTGCGGGTTGTAGCGCCGGTCCAGGTTCAGGTCGTCGAAGTGGATCGCCGCCCCGGGCCAGCGGTGCGCGCCGGAGGACACCGTCACCACGCGGTCGGTGAGGTGCGGCAGCAGCAGGTTGGTCAGCGCGAAGTGGCCCAGGTGGTTCGTGCCGAACTGGGTCTCGAAGCCGTCCTTCGTCCGGCCCTGCGGCACCATCATCACGCCCGCGTTGTTGACCAGCAGGTCCAGCGGGCCCTCCCAGCCGGCCGCGAACTCCTTCACCGAGGCCAGGTCCGCCAGGTCCAGCCGGCGCACCTCGCTGCTGCCGCGCACGGTCGCGGCCGCTGCCCGGCCCCGCCCCTCGTCCCGCACCGCGAGGACGACGTGCGCCCCGGCCCCGGCGAGCGCACCGGCGGTCACGAGACCGATACCGCTGTTGGCGCCGGTCACGACGGCCGTGCGCCCGGTCAGGTCCGGCATCGCGGACACGTTCCACTTGCTCTGCCTGTCAGCCATGAACTCAATGTAGACAACGCCAACAATGCTGTCAATGACAACAAAAGCCCCGACCGCCACCGCCCCCAAGCTGACACCGGCAACATCGGGATACGATGGCCCACATGCCCGCAAGCCGCCCCTACCACCACGGAGACCTGCGCGCCGCCCTCCTCAAGAGCGCCGAACGCACCCTCCGCGACAAGGGCGCCGGCTCGCTCTCCCTGCGGGAACTCGCCCGCGACATCGGCGTCAGCCACGCCGCCCCGGGCCGGCACTTCAAGGACAAGCAGGCCCTGCTCGACGCCCTCGCCCTCACCGGCTACGAACGGCTCATCCAGGCCCTGCACAGCGCCGACGCCCCCGAACTCCCCCTGCCGCAGCGCCTCGCCTCACTCGCCCGCGCCTACCTCGGGTTCGCCATCGACAACCCCGAGCTGCTCGAGCTGATGTTCGCCCGCAAACACGACCCGGACGCCCAGCTCGCCGACGCCGTCGAGCGCTCCTTCGGCTCACTCACCCACCTGGTCGCCGACGCGCAGCAGCGCGGCGAACTCGTCGCGGGCGACCCCGAGCGCATCACGATGGTCATGGCCGCGAGCCTGCACGGCCTCGCCGCCCTCGTCGCCGGCTGCGCGCTCCCTGCCCAGGAGGCCCTCGACGGTCTGGACGACCACGTCCATCACCTCCTGCACGGCCTCACCCCGCGCCGGCCCTGACCCTGCGTCACCGCGCCCGCCGCGCACGGCCCAGCACGCCCCCTTCCACCGGCCGGGGATAGCCTTCACTCTCACAGCAGTGACACGACCGCTCACCCGACCAGCCGTCAGAAACGGCCCACGTCACAAGAGGGCACAACGACGGAACCACACCACTGGTTCCGCACCGGCCTCATTGCCCGGCGTGACCTGCCGTGATACACAGAGTGACCATACGACTCTTCGCATGGTGTTCGTACGAAACCCGCCAACGAATGACGCCAAGTCGACATACGACAGCGGCATCGTCGGCGAGAATGAGGCCTGACCTCTGCACACCGCAGGGGACTGCGGAACTACCCAACAGGGGCGGTGACTTACATGCTCTTTGCGGCCGACAAGGGAGACATCAACACCATCATCGGCGGTATCGCTCCGGACTGGGGCCCGTTCGGCAGCCTGGGCAACGAAGCCAAGGTGATGATCGAGGTGGTGATGGCCGTCGCCATCCTGCTCTGCCTCGGCATCGCCGTCTGGGGGGCCGCCAAGCAGCGTATCGGCGCCACCGCCCTGCGGGACACCTTCAGCGCCGAACAGGGCAAGGGCCTCATCATCGCCGGGCTCACCGGGGTGTTCATCATCGGCTCGCTCGGCACGCTGTTCACGATCGTGTACGGCATGGCCGTGTAGCAGGCGCGCCCCCGTCCTCCCTCCCGTCCCACTCACCTGTCGTGCCCACCGGCTGAGGTTGCGTTTCCCTGATGTCGAGTCACCACACCGCGCCCGCGCGGGAACCAGCACGGCTACCGTCGTACTCCTACGCGTTCCGGTACGAGGTGTTCTTGAACGACGTCGAGGGGGCGTACGCGGCATGAGTCTCGGGGACGAGCACGACGCGGCCGGCGGCGGCTACGGCGGCAGCGGCCAGACGCGCACACGGCTGCCGGACCGCCCCGGCGACCCCTACGGCGGGGCGCGCCGCCCCGGCCGCCGCTCCTCCTCGCGGAGCATGGTCACGGTGGTCGCGGTGGTGGTCCTCCTCATCGCGGCCATCGCCTTCGCCAACCGCGGCGGTGACGGGGCGTCGTCCGACAGAGCGGCGGGCAACAAGCCGAAGGCGGCCCCGACGGCGGCCACGGGCACGCAGCCGGTCCGCACGAACACCTCCGGCATCCCCACGGGCTTCGCCCACGATCAGCAGGGGGTGCAGTCCGCTGCCGCGAACTATGCGGTGGCGCTCGCGTCGACCGACATGTTCGACGCAACTGGACGGCACGACATCGTCGGTACCGTCTACGCGCCCGACGTTGCAGCGGCCCGCCAGGCGGCCCTGGACAGCGCGTACACCAACGAGAAGTTCCTCACCAACATCGGTCTGAACAAGGACGGCACCGCGCCCAGCGGTCAGACCTTCGTGTCCCGGGCCATCCCGGTGGGCACCAAGGTCACCGCGTTCACGCCCGAAAGCGCCACAGTCGAGGTCTGGTACACCTCGCTCTTCGGCCTGTCCGGCGAAGCCTCCACGAACCCGGTGTCCGAGAGCTGGTACACCACCACCTACCAACTGAAGTGGACCGCGAACGACTGGAAGATCACCGACTTCCAGCAAAAGGACGGTCCCGTGCCGGTCGGGCGCGACCAGCAAGCCTCCACCGCCGACGACATGACGAAGGCCCTTCAGGAGTACGGAGGCTTCACCTATGCGCGCTAACCACCGCTTCCTCAAGCTGACGGCAGCCGCAGCCGCCGTACAGACCAGCATGGTGCTACTGGCCACCCACGCCTTCGCCGCGCCAAGTCCCACGCCGAGCCCGTCCGGCAGCAACGACCCCTGCGACCTGATCCGCGGCCCCGCCAAGGACTACTGCGAAAGAGGCAACGGCGCAGCCCGCGGCGGCCGCTCCGTCTCCCCCGACCCCTCCGCCACCCTCGACCCCCTCTCCTCCCTCGCCAAGGGCTGTGCCGAGGCCGCGTCCTGGACCGTCGACAAGCTCAGCACGGCCGTGAAGGAGACGGCCACCGTCGACTTCACGAACCAGAAGTTCCTCCAGCAGTACGCCGTCGTCTTCGCCGCGTCGACGATCCTCACGCTCCTGCTGTGGCTGCTGGCCGTGGCCAAGCGAGCCGTCCGCGGCGTACCCCTGAGCACCGCCATCTCCGAAGCCGTCGGCTTCCTCTGGCTCACCGTGCTCGCCTCCGCCTTCACGCCGCTGATCCTCTACACCGTCGTCTCCGCGGCCGACGGCGTCAGCGACGTGCTCGCCAGGACCACCGGAAACCAGGCCGACACGTTCTTCGGCACGTTCTCCGCCGCCCTGAAGAAGGGCGACAACATCGGCGGCGGCCCGATCATGCTGATCGTCGTCTCCCTCGTCAGCATCCTCGCCGCCGGCATCCTGTGGCTGGAACTCGTCATCCGCGCCGCCCTGCTCTACGTCGGCGCCCTGCTCGGCACCGTCGTCTACTCCGGCCTCGTCGACAAGAACATGTGGGGCCACGTCCGCCGCTGGGCCGGCATCATGATCGCGGTCATTCTCGTCAAGCCGGTCATCGTGATCGTGCTCGGACTGGCCGGCGCACTGTCCTCCGGCGACGGCCCCGACGCGTTCTCCGCCGTCGTCTCCGGACTCGCGATCATCCTGCTCGCCATCTTCGCCTCGGCGATGATCTACCGCTTCGTCCCCGGCTTCGGCGACGAGATCGTCAACTCCCGCAACAACCGCATCATGCAGGGCGCCGAAGGCAAGGCCGCCGCCGTCATCAGTTCCCCGGCCAGCCTCGTCGCCCAGGGCATCAAGACCCACAGCACCCGCGCCGACAGCAACGGCGGCCAGGCCGCCGGGTCCGCGTCCAGCACCCCCCGCCAGGCCAACCCCGCCTCCGGCGGCGTCGCCGCGCACAGCGCGCGCACCTCGACCGGTGGTGGCGGCGGAACTGTCCCCTCCGCCGCTCCCCCGCCCCGCGCGAGCAGCCCCGTCAACACCCCGCACGCCAGCAACACCCGCAACAGCAGTACCAACCGCACGGGAGGTGAAGGGCGTTGACGACCGAGTCCCACGTGTCCCATCCGGTCACGCCCCGCCGTACATATCTGATCGGCCGCGCCCGGCCGAACGCCATCGTCGGACGCAACCGCGAACCCGGCGAGCTCGCGCTGATCATCGTCGGCGCGTTCCTCGGCATGATGTGCGGGCTCCTCGTCCCCGTCCTGTCCCTGCGCATCGTGCTGCTGATGGGCTTCCCGCTGCTCGCGCTGGCCGCGGTCTACGTGCCGTACAAGCGACGCACGTTCTACAAGTGGTTCGAGATCAACCGCAGCTACAAGCGCACCCTGAAGCAGGGCGCCACCTACCGCTCCGGCGCCGTCGAGGCCGGCACCCGGCTCGACGGCAAGGAGATCGAGGTCGGCCCGCCGCCCGGCATCGGCCGCATCAACTGGCTGGCCGCCCCCTTCGGCCCCGACGAGATCGCCGTCCTCCTGCACGCAGACCGCAGAACCGTCACCGCGGCCATCGAGATCGAGGGCCCCGGCGTCGGCCTGCGCGACAGCGAGGACCAGGAAGCCCTCGTCGACCGCTTCGGCACGCTCCTCAAGCACGTCGCCAACGGCGACGGCTTCGTCACCCGTCTGCAGATGCTCGCCCGCACCCTGCCCGCCGACCCCGACGCCCACGCCAAGGACGTCGCCGTCCGCGGCGACGACAAGGCGCCGCGCTGGCTGCGGCAGTCCTACGACCAACTTCAGTCGATGGTGTCCACGTCCAGCGAGCAGCACCGCGCCTACCTCGTCGCCTGCATGCACTACACCCGCGACCTGGCCGCCGAGGCCAACGCCATGGCCCGCGCCGCCCGCGCGCACGGCGGCAAGGTCGACCGCGACGCCGGCCTCGCCGTCGTCATGGCCCGCGAGCTGACCGACATCTGCTCGCGCCTGCAGGAGGCGGACATCCGGGTCCGCCAACCCCTCGGCCAGGGCCGGCTCGCCTCCCTCATCCACTCCATGTACGACCCGGACCACCCGATCGACCACATCCAGGCGATGACCAAGCGCAACGCCTGGCCCGCCGAGCTGGACGCCCGCGAGCCCACCTTCCTGCAGGCCAAGACCCGCGAGTCGTCCACCCGCGCGCCCTGGTGCCACGCCACCGCGTGGGTCAAGGAGTGGCCGATGACCCCGGTCGGCGTGAACTTCCTCGCGCCCCTGCTCGTCCACACCCCCGACGTCATCCGGACCGTCGCCGTCACGATGGACCTCGAACCCACCGAGGTCGCCATCGAACGCATGCTCACCGAGAAGACCAACGACGTCGCCGAGGCCTCCCGCGCGGCCAAGATGAACCGCACCGTCGACCCGCGGGACATCGCCGCCCACAACCGCCTCGACCAGCGCGGCGAGGACCTCGCCAGCGGCGCCGCCGGAGTGAACCTGGTCGGCTACATCACCGTGTCGTCCCGCTCCCCGGAGGCACTCGCCCGCGACAAGCGCACCATAAGGGCCTCGGCAGGAAAGTCGTATCTGAAGCTGGAGTGGTGCGACCGCGAGCACCACCGCGCCTTCGTGAACACACTTCCGTTCGCCACCGGCATCCGAAGGTAGGGGCTGATTCGCCGATGCGGGATCCGCTGTCCGTCCTCACCGACGCCTTCACGTCCTTCCTCTTCGGGAAGGTCGAGACGACCCGGCTGCCCGTGCGCACCTCCACGGGCCAGGCCCAGGCGGTCTACCTGCCGACCGCCGCGCCCGGCCTCGGCGACTCCGGCGTCATCATCGGCCGCGAGGTCTACTCAGGAAAGGGCTACATCTACGACCCGTTCCAGCTGTACGGCCAGCAGCTCCCGGCGCCGCACTGGCTCGTCCTCGGCGAGTCCGGCAACGGCAAGTCGGCCCTGGAGAAGACGTACGTCCTGCGCCAGTTGCGCTTCCGCGACCGCCAGGTCGTCGTCCTGGACGCCCAGGGCGAGGACGGCGTCGGCGAGTGGAACCTGATCGCGCAGCAGCTGGGGATAACGCCCATCCGGCTCGACCCGATGGCCGCCCTCGACCACGGCATCCGCCTCAACCCGCTGGACCCGGCGATCACCACCACCGGCCAGCTGGCCCTGCTGCGCACGATCATCGAGGTGGCGATGGGCCACGGCCTGGACGAACGCTCCGGCTTCGCCCTCAAGGTCGCCCACTCCTACGTCAACGAGACGATCGTCGACCGCCAGCCCGTGCTGTCCGACATCGTCGAGCAGCTGCGCCACCCCGAGCCGGAGTCCGCCGAGGCGATGAACGTCGCCATAGACGACGTCCGGGCGTGGGGTCTGGACGTCGCCCTGGTGCTGGACCGTCTGGTCGACGGTGACCTGCGGGGCATGTTCGACGGCCCGACCACGGTCGGCATCGATCTCGACGCCCCGCTGATCGTCTTCGACCTCTCCCACATCGACCGCAACTCCATCGCCATGCCCATCCTCATGGCGATCGTCGGCGTGTGGCTGGAACACACCTGGATCCGCCCCGACCGCAAGAAGCGCATCTTCCTCGTCGAAGAGGCCTGGCACATCATCAACAGCCCGTTCGTGGCCCAGTTGTTCCAGCGCCTGCTGAAGTTCGGCCGCCGCCTCGGCCTGTCCTTCGTCGCGGTCGTCCACCACCTGTCCGACGTCGTCGACGGCGCGGCCGCGAAGGAAGCGGCGGCGATCCTGAAGATGGCCTCGACCCGCACGATCTACGCCCAGAAGGCCGACGAGGCACGCGCCACCGGCCGTGTCCTCGGTCTGCCCCGCTGGGCGGTGGAGATCATCCCGACGCTCACCCCCGGCATCGCGGTCTGGGACGTCAACGGCAACGTCCAAGTGGTCAAACACCTGATCACCGAGGCGGAACGCCCCCTGGTCTTCACCGACCGCGCGATGACCGAGTCCTCCCTCGACCACGACGCCCTGCGCGCCGCCGAGCTGGAGGCCGAGGAACGGGCTGCGGCGTTCATGGAGGAGCACCTGGCCGAGGTGGACGGCTCGTCCGAGTCGACGGTGGCCTAGGCAAGGAAGGACGGGCAGCCATGAGACCGGGTGACGAGCGCGACGGCCGCCGGGACAACCAGGGCGGCATCCCCGACGGCCTCCTCGTCGGCATACTCGCGTTCCTGCTCGGCATGACCCTGCTGGTCTGGACGGCGACCGGCCTGGCCGGCCTCTTCACCCACGGCTCCTGGCCGACGGCGGTCACCTTCACCCGTACGCCGCTGGCCATGCGCCACCTGATCGGTCAGCCGCACGACGTCCCCGGCGCCTGGCCGGACACCCCGGCCGGCGAACTCTCCGGCTACGGCCTGTTCTGGGGTCTGTTCATCGGCCAGCTGATGGTGCTGTTCGTCCTGACGGTCTTCGTCATGGGCACAGTGGCCCGCTGGCGGGCCGGACGGGCCGGACGCCGCACGGCCGCGAAGGCACCGGCCAGTGCGACGCCGACGCCGCCGGACGTACGGGAGGTTCCGGCCCCCCGCGCGGAACCGGAGCAGCCGGAACCGCTACCGCCCGTGGAGGTGCGGCCCGAACCCGGCGGCTCGCTGCCCCCCGGCACACCGGTGACCGGCTGGGAGGCCCCTGAGGGCCCGGTCCACTATGCCCCGCGGGAAACCCGACGGCTCACCGCCGTGCAGGCCGTGCGGGACGCCGAGGGCCCCCTCCTGGTCGTCACCTCGAACCCGGCCGTGTGGCAGGACACCAAGGACGCCCGGGCCAAGCTGGGCCCCACCCACCTCTACGACCCGGCGCACCTCTGCGACACCCCGTCCCGGCTGCACTGGTCCCCCACCACCGGCTGCGAGGACAAGCACACCGCGAAGGACAGAGCCGCGGCCCTCCTCGCCCCCGTCCGCCCCGCCTCCCGCCTGGACCAGGCGGTCAGCGAGACCGCTGAAATTCTTCTGCGCAGCTACCTGCACGCCGCCGCCGTCGACGGCCGCACCCTCCGCCATGTCCACCGCTGGTCGCAGGGCACCCAGATCCAGGACGCCGTCCGCATCCTCCGGACGAGCCCGAAGGCCGCCGCCGGATCCGCGGGCGAGCTGGAAGCCGCGCTCACCGGCCACCCCGAGCGGCGCGACATGGCCCAGGAACTCCTCACACGCGCCCTGTCCGCGCTGTCCACGCTCAACATCCGCGAAGCCTGCACCCCCAACCGAAGTGATGCGCTCGCCCTGGATTCCTTCGTCGACGAAGGGGGCAGTCTTTATGTGGTCGGCGAATCCCTCGAGGACCCCAGGACCGACCCGGGCGCGATGCCCTTCCTGACGGCCCTCGTCTCGAGCGTGGTCGAGCGCGGCCGGCGCATGGCCGAACGGTCATCCTCCGGTCGGCTCGACCCACCATTCACGCTCGTCCTGGACGACATCGCCGCTGTGGCCCCGCTTCCCCAGTTCCCCCGGCTGCTGGCTCGCGGCGCCGATCAGGGCCTGCCGGCCCTGGCCCTGCTCCGCTCCCGCGAACAGGCCCGCTCCCGCTGGCCGCACGACGAACTGCCGGTGTGAGGAGAAGGTCAGTCCTTCTCCAGCACGAACTCGAGCTCCTTCTGCCCGGGCGCCTGAGCCACCGGCACGGTCACCCCGGTCGGCACGAACCCGGCCTTGCGGTAGAAGCCCTGGGCCCGCTTGTTGTCCTCGTGCACGATCAGCCGCACCCGCTCCACCCCGATGCCCCACGCCCACTCCAGCGCGGCGTCGAACAGTGCCTTCGTGAGCCCGGACCCACGGTGCTCGGGCCGCACATAGGCGCCGACGACATGCCCCTGCCGCCGCTCGACGGGGAACCCGGCCCAGTCCGTCGTCCCGGGCTCCTCGACCAGTACGGTCACGGTCCCGACCCACCGTCCGTCGGTCTCCTCGGCGACGAACTGGCGCACCCCGGTGCCTTCCGCGCCGCCACCGGCCGCCCGATCCTGCCAGAAGCCGTCGGACCGCTCCACGGCCTCCTCATAGGTGTCGAGAAAGGCAAGGTGCGCAAGTGGGTCCCGCAGGGCGGCCAGCCGCAGCTCCTTCACGGCCCGCCATTCCTCGGCACGTATGGGACGGATGGCAACGTCATCGCTGGTCAGGGAATCCATGCGGTCACGGTAGCCAGCATGCGCAGGCCCCACACCTCATATTCGGACCCGGTTGTCGGTGGGGGCACCTACTGTGATGCCCCATGACGACTCTGCCCGACAGACCCAACACCGCACTGCTGATCATCGACGTCCAGAACGGCGTGGTGGACCAGACCCACAACCGGGACGCCGTCGTGGCGAACATCCGCGCCGTCACGGACAAGGCCCGCACCGCCGCCGTACCGGTCATCTGGGTGCAGCACTCCGACGACGACCTGGAGTACGGCAGCAAGAGCTGGGAGTACGTCCCCGAGCTGGTCCGCCGCGACGACGAGCCGCTCGTCCACAAGAAGTACGGCGACTCCTTCGAGGAGACGGACCTGGAGGCCGTGCTGGCGGAGCACAAGGTGGGCCGGCTGGTGGTCACGGGCGCCCAGACGGACGCCTGTATCCGCTCGACCCTGCACGGCGCGATCGTCCGCGGATACGACGCGACTCTGGTCGCCGACGCCCACACCACGGAAGATCTGACCAAGTACGGGGCGCCGGCCCCGGAACAGGTGATCGCGCACACCAACTTGTATTGGAAGTGGCACGCGGCACCCGGCCGGAAGGGCGGCACGACGACCACGGAAGAACTGGCTTTCTGAAAGACCCGGAAACGCAAGGACCGGAAACGCAGAAAACCCCCGCATCCGAAGATGCGGGGGTTTTCCCAATAATTGTTCGGCGGCGTCCTACTCTCCCACAGGGTCCCCCCTGCAGTAC
>NZ_JBVJPV010000012.1:0-255936 GCF_055609245.1 Streptomyces sp. NPDC036813
AAGCCCTTCTTGATCGCCAGTTCCCGCACGGCGGCGTAGGAACCGGCGAACCCGATCCCCGCGATGATCAGGGCGCCGGACACGACCACACCGATGAGAATCCGGTGCATCCGAGTCAGCTGCGGTGGCGCGGCCACGCGTACTCCCCTCCCCTTGCATGCTGTTGCGCGCAACAGGGTGGCACATGTGTACGGCGAACGTGGCGCCGGTACGGCCGGAGCCCGGCCCCGCGGAGGGCCGGGTTCCGGCAAACAGGCCCGAACCGGGCCCTGTTGACGTCGTACGGGGGCGTCAGCGTTTTCTCGCCGCCGGCCCGTGCTCGCCGCGGGCCCGTGCTCGCCGTCGGCCCGTGCTCGCCGTCGGGCCTTACCCGCTGTCGGCCTTTCCCGCCGTCAGCCCTTCTTCGCCGCCGAAGCGGACGGGGAGGCGGACTCCGACGCGGAAGCGGACGGGGAGGCCGGCTTCGACGCGGAAGCCGACGGGGTCGACGGGGACGTGGGGGCCTTGCCGCCGCCCGCGCCGCCGCCGTCGCCGTTCGCGGACGACACCGAGGCCACGGCCTCCTTCACCGCCTGCTCCGCGGCCTTCGTCAGCTCGCCGGCGTCGGGGGCCTTGTCACCGGCGAGACCGGCGCCGTTGTAGTCCAGGGTGACGACCACGTTCTCGACCCGGGCGACGACCGTCTGCTGCTTGAAGTCGCCCTCCTTCTTCTTCAGGTCGTAGCGCACCGTCGTCGCCTCGTCGCCCGTCCCGGCGACCGGCTGCGACGCGGTGTTCTTCGCACCCGCCGTCGACTTCGCCTCCTGCACCTGCTTCAGGAAGTACGCGTGGGCCTGCTCGTTGCCCGAACCGCGCGAGACGTCCGACGCGAAGCGCAGCAGGGAGACGTTCAGCCAGCGGAACTGCGAGCCCTTCACGCCCTTGTTGTCCAGGCTGTTCCAGGAGCAACTGGCCCGCGTGGCGAGGTCGCCGGAGCTGCCCTCCTTGCCCTTGGTGCCCTTGGGCACCAGGTCCTGAAGCGTCTTCTGCGACAACACCCCGCACGCCTGCGGCAGCTTGGCGTACGCCGCCGCCTGCACGGTCGGCGACGCGCTCGCCGACGACGACGAGCTGCTCGCGCTCGCGCCGGAGCCGGCCTTGGCCTGGTCGTCGGAGCCGGAGTCCGAGGAGGAGCAACCGGCGGCCACCAGCATCACGGGGACGGCGGCCGCGCAGGCAAGGACGCGGTTCAGCCGCGCCGCGCGCTGCGGGCGCTTCGTACGCATCTCGGGCTGGTCGTCACGCTGGGCTCGTCGCTGCATGGTTCCTTCACTCATGTGGCTCGTGGTTCCTGCGGTCGGAACGGGTCCGAGGGGCCACGGTACGCGGTGCCGATGCCACGCGGCCGTGCTTCGTCCGCTCCCCGGACAAGGGGGGCGGGGAGCGCGGGGCGGGTCAGCCGGACAGCGAATCGTCCAGCTGCGCCGCCAGTTTCCGGGCCCTGTCCTGCATTTCCTTGCTGTCCGGGACCGCCGTCACGGACGTCGGCTGCTCCTCGTACCGGATGGTCACGATGACGTTCGACGTGCGGAACGCCACAGTCACCGTGCGCTGCTTGGCCGTCGAACCGGGGCCGCCCAGCTGGTCGTCGAGGAACGCCTCGTCGCCGACGTCGTCCAGGGTGCGGGGCTGCAGATCGGTGGTGGAGGAGGCCGACGGCGAGGGGGAGACGGACCCGGAGGTGGCCCCGGACGGCGTACCGGACGGCGATGCGGAGGGCACGGTGGAGGGCGCTGCCGTGGACGGTGTCCCGGACGGGCTCGCGGTGTCGAAGTCCGCGGTGGCCGAGGCGCTCGGCGCCGGCAGGTCGGCCGCCGTCTGCAGGCGCGCGAAGAGCTGCTCGGCCTGGGCGTCGTCGCTGACGGCGCTGTCGTAGGAGACGACCCGCTCGAAGTCCACGGAGAGATGGTCGGTGGCGGCCGCGGACTCCACCTTCCAACGGCAGCCGACCTTGCGGTCGGTGCTGTACGTCAGCTCCGCCTCGCCCTCGTAGGCCTTCTGCCGCTGCACCTCGTCGGTGATCTCCCGGATGCCGGGCAGCAGCGCGTCGAGGGTGTCGTGGCCGACCACGCCGCACGGCTGGGGCAACGTGCGGTACTTGCCGGGCTCGGCGACCGCGGTGGCCGTGCCGGGCGCGCCGGGGTTGGAGTTGTCGGTGCGGCCGCCCTCGTCGGAGCCGCTGGTGCAGGCGGCCAGCAGCGCCGCGAGAAGGGCGACGGTGCCGGGTACGTACCCCTTGCGCTGCACGGGTGAGGCTCCTCTCGACGGTGCGCGGACGACCGGTGTCCGCGCTGGTTATTCGCTTGCCGCACGGGGGCGCCCCCTGTGCACCATGTGTATCGCACGCACGACCGTGGATGCCGGTCCGTTGTCTCTTTCATCGACCTTGGCTCCGGTTTTTGCGATACAGGTCGTTTGTTCTGTTTTCCGGGGGAACGGGGAAGTAGAGATGTCGTACGTGGAGATGCCGGGCGCCAAGGTGCCGATCCGTATGTGGACGGATCCGGCGACGGTCGAGGACGTGGCACTGCAGCAGCTGCGCAACGTGGCGACCCTGCCCTGGATCAAGGGCCTGGCCGTCATGCCCGACGTCCACTACGGCAAGGGCGCGACGGTCGGCTCGGTCATCGCGATGCAGGGCGCGGTGTGCCCGGCGGCGGTCGGCGTGGACATCGGCTGCGGGATGTCGGCGGTGAGGACGTCACTGACGGCGAACGACCTGCCGGGCGACCTGTCACGTCTGCGCTCGAAGATCGAGCAGGCGATCCCGGTGGGGCGCGGGATGCACGACGACCCCGTCGACCCGGGTCGGTTCCACGGCCTGGCGACCGCCGGCTGGGACGACTTCTGGGGGCGGTTCGGTGGTGTCGCCGAGGCGGTCAAGTTCCGTGAGGAACGTGCCACGAAGCAGATGGGGACGCTCGGCTCGGGCAACCATTTTGTTGAAGTATGCACCGATATGACCGGTTCCGTCTGGCTCATGCTGCACTCCGGCTCCCGCAACATCGGCAAGGAGCTCGCCGAGCACCACATCGGCGTGGCCCAGAAGCTCCCGCACAACCAGGGCCTGGTCGACCGTGACCTCGCCGTCTTCGTCGCGGACACCCCGCAGATGGCGGCGTACCGCAACGACCTGTTCTGGGCGCAGGAGTACGCCAAGTACAACCGCACGATCATGATGGCGCTCCTGAAGGACGTCATCCGCAAGGAGTTCAAGAAGGCGAAGCCGGTCTTCGAACAGGAGATCTCCTGCCACCACAACTACGTGGCGGAGGAGCGGTACGACGGCATGGACCTGCTGGTGACCCGCAAGGGCGCGATCCGGGCCGGCTCCGGCGACTACGGGATCATCCCCGGCTCCATGGGCACCGGCTCGTACATCGTGAAGGGCCTCGGCAACGAGATGTCCTTCAACTCCGCCTCGCACGGCGCGGGCCGCCGGATGAGCCGCAACGCGGCCAAGCGGCGCTTCACGACCAAGGACCTCGAGGAGCAGACCCAGGGCGTGGAGTGCCGCAAGGACTCCGGAGTCGTCGACGAGATCCCGGGCGCCTACAAGCCGATCGACCAGGTCATCGACCAGCAGCGCGACCTGGTGGAGGTCGTGGCGAAGCTGAAGCAGGTCGTCTGCGTCAAGGGCTGAGCCGCTTCTCCATCAGTGTCACGGCGTACGGGCTCCCCCCGCCGTCCGTTTTCGCGGGCTGTTCGCCGGCCATCCGGTAGCCCGCCGACTCGTAGTAGGCGCGCAGGCGGGGGTTGGTGGAGAGGCAGTCCAGGCGGGCGTGGGGGCGGCCGGTGGCCGTGATGCGGGACTCCGCCTCGGCCAGCATGGCCCGGCCCGCGCCGGGCGGGGCCGTGTGCGGGGTGGTCATCAGGCGGTGGATGTAGCCGGCGTCGGCGGGGCGGGGGCCCCAGGCCGCCTCGTCGGTCCACCACAGCTCCCAGGCGCCGACGAGGGTGGTGCCGGCGTAGGCGAGCCAGACCTCGCCCTCGCGCATACGGCGGACGAAGTGGGCCTCGTCCTTCTCGCCCGGCTTCCACTGGTCGATGCCGCGGGCCAGCTGCCACAGGGCCGCGCTGTCGCGCAGGCGGACCAGCAGCGGGGCGTCCGCCTCGGTGGCCTCGCGGAACGTCAGCGCGGGCCAGGTCGTGGGGCGGGGCTCGAGGAGGGACGCGCGCAGGGTGGCCGCGAGGGCCGTCGCGTCCATTCCGAGGGCCTGGCCGACGTACCCCTCGACGCTGCCGTACCGCTCCTTCAGGGCGGTCAGGAACAGGCGCATGACCGCGGCGGGGGCACGGCCGAAGCCGGGCCAGGTGGGGGACGCGCCGCCGTTGCGGGTGCGCCAGTCCGCGAGCAGGGCCTCGGTGGCCAGTTCGGTGAGGCTGAAGTCCTCGACGACGGCCGGCTCGTCGATGCCGAGGAGGGCGAGGACGAGGGCGGCGATCTCGCCGGTGCGGTCCTTGCCGGAGGCGCAGTGGAAGACGACGGGGGTGTCGCGCCGGGCCGAGTCCGCGATGGTCTCCAGTGCCTCGCGGATCTCCTTGACGCCGTCCTCCGCCACTTCCATGAAGCGTTCGGCCAGGTAGGGGCCCGGGTCGATGTCGGCGGTCAACGCCGCCTGGTCGTACGGGCGGTGCTCGATGCTCAGGTTGCGGTAGGTGAGCGAGGGGTGCTCGGGGACGCGGCCGGCGCGTTCGATCTCCCAGGGGTAGCGCAGGTCGATGACCGTGCCGACGCCGAGGGACAGGAAGCGGTCCCAGTCCGCCGTGCCCTCGGTGAGCTTGCCGAGGGAGTCGGAGCGGTAGAGACGGCCGGAGCGGACGCGGTGGGTGCCGTCCTGGGTCGGATAGCCGCCCAGATCGCGGAAGTTGCGCAGGGCGTCGAAAGGTATGTGTCGGTCCACCCGCCTATTCAGCCCTACTTGGCGTGCCGGACGGCGTAGATCATGACGAACGCCACGATGTGGATGCCGAAGAGGAAGTACGCCAGGAAGATCCACACCTGGCGTTCGTCCTTCGTCTCCTGGGCCAGCCGGCGCTGCTCCGGCGACAGTTCGCTCTCGTGGTCGGCCATCAGTGTTCCCGGTGCACCTTGGTGTTCGACGCCTGCGCGCGCGGGCGGACCACCAGCAGGTCGATGTTGACGTGGCTGGGGCGGGTGACGGTCCAGGTGATGGTCTCGGCGACGTCGTCGGCGGTCAGCGGCTCGGCGACACCCTCGTAGACCTTCTCCGCCCGCTCCCGGTCGCCGCCGAATCGGGTGAGGGCGAACTCGTCGGTCTTGACCATGCCGGGGGCGATCTCGATGACGCGGACCGGCTTGCCGACGATCTCCAGGCGCAGCGTCTCGGCGAGGACGTGCTCGCCGTGCTTGGCGGCGACGTAGCCGGCGCCGCCCTCGTAGGTGCCGAGTCCCGCGGTGGAGGACACGACGACGATCGTGCCGTCGCCGCTCGCCTCCAGCTTGGGCAGCAGGGCCTGGGTGAGGTTGAGGGTGCCGATCACGTTCGTCTCGAACATCGTGCGCCAGTCGTCCGGGTCGCCGGTGGCGACCGGGTCGGCGCCGAGGGCGCCGCCGGCGTTGTTCACCAGCACGCCGATGGTCTTGAACGCGGTCGCGAACTCGTCGACCGCGGCGCGGTCCGTGACGTCCAGCGGGTACGCCGTCGCGGAGTGCCCGGCGGCGTTGATCTCCTCGGCGATCGCCTCGATGCGGTCCTTGCGGCGGGCGGTGAGGACGACGCGGTAGCCGGCGGCGGCCAGCCGGCGGGCCGTGGCGGCGCCGATGCCGCTGCTCGCGCCGGTGACGACGGCGATGCGGGAGGCGGCGGACGGTGCGGCGGTGGCCATGGGCTGCTCCTCGGACGTCTGTGCGCTGGTCCGGCCCAGGATAGGCGGCGGCGTCGGCGTACGGGCGGGGACGGTCAGCCGTTGCCGCGCGGTGCCCACATGATCAGCGCCATGCCGGCCAGGCACACGAGGGCGCCGGCCACGTCCCAGCGGTCGGGCCGGTAGCCGTCCGCGACGGCGCCCCACAGCAGGGAACCGGCGACGAAGATCCCGCCGTAGGCGGCGAGGACACGGCCGAAGTGGGCGTCGGGCTGGAACGTGGCGACGAATCCGTACGCGCCGAGGGCGAGGACGCCGCCTGCGGCCCACAGCCAGCCGCGGTGCTCGCGCACGCCCTGCCAGACCAGCCAGGCGCCACCGATCTCCAGGATCGCGGCGAGGACGAAGAGGGCGGCGGACCGGACGATGAGCATGCGCGCAGCTTGGCACATGGCCCTGGGCGGGGCCGGGACCGGGCGGGGTGCCCTCCGTGGGGGCGCGCGGGGCGGGTGGGCGTCCGGCGCGGGCCGCGCGGTGGCGCGGACGCCGGGGCCGGAGTGCGGGATGACGTGGGGCGCGGGTGGTGTCACCCGCTGGACGGCGCCTGGGGCGGGGCCGGTGGGGGATACATGGCAGCGATGTGCCGGACGGTCGGGTGAGGAGTGGGTGGCGTGCGTGGGCTTGCGATGTGGGGTACGGCACTGGCGGCGCTCGGTGCGGTCGCTGTGGGCGGGCCGGCGGGTGCCGCGGTCGCACTGACCGGGCCGGAGGAAGGGCCACAGGCCAGGCAGGGGGTGCGGCAGGCGGGGCCGGAGGCTGCGCAAGGGGTGCGGCAGGCCGGGCAGGCGGGCCGGGAGGCGGACCTCGCGTACCACGGGTCGGTGGTGCTCGGCGGGGGCCGGGTCCATGTCGAGCTGACGCCGCGGAACCTCGGTCCGGCGGCGGTGCCGGAGGCGGCCGTGCGGCTGCGCTGGTCGGTGCCGCTCGCCGACAGCGGGCAGCGGCTGCCGGGCGGGTGCGTGCGCACCGGCGAGCAGGACCTGGTGTGCCGCACGGGCGCGCTCACCGCGGGCGAGGTGGGCGAGCGGATCGACCTCGACCTGCGGCTTCGCGGCCGGCCGGCTCAGGTGCGGCTGGAGCTCGGCACGGTGTGGCGCGGCGGTGTCCCGGACCACAACCGGGCCGACGACAGCTACCAGGTGCTCGTGCTGGACACCGGGGACGCGTACTCGTTCTGACGGCCGGGGTCCCGGTCCTTACGGCCGGGGTCCGGTCCGCGCCGGGGGCCCGGCGCACCGTCGCTGCGTCGTACGCTTTCTGCATCACGCAAGCGAAGGGGTGCGGCGGATGGCGCGGGACGGGCGGGCGCGGCTGCTGGAGGAACTGTCGGGCGTCTCCCGGCGGTACGTGGCGTCGTACGCGTTGTTCAACCAGGCCGTCGCCGACCGCCTGCGGCTGCATCCCACGGATGTGCAGTGCCTGAACCTCCTCACGCTGGAGGAGGGGCCCGTGACCACCGGCCGGATCGCGGAGCTGACGGGGCTGACGACCGGGTCGGCGACACGGCTGGTGGACCGGCTGGAGAAGGCCGGCTATGTGCGCCGGGAGCGGGACGCGACGGACCGGCGCAAGGTGCTGGTGGTGACCGTGCCGGAGCGCATCGCCGAGTTCGGCCGCATGCGGGACCGGCTCGACGGCGGCTGGTACGCCCTCTTCGACGATCTGGACGAGTCGCAGCTCGGCGTCATCGTCGACCACATGCGCCGTACGACGCGGTTCGGCGCGGAGCAGGTGGCGCGGTTGCGGGCCGGGGACGTGTAGCCGTCGCACGGCTCAGCTCGCGGACGTCCGGACCAGGTCGGCGTACAGGATGATGTTGTCCGGGCGGTGGCCTGCGCGCAGGTCGCCGCCGCAGGTGATGACGCGCAGTTCGGGGCGGGTGGTGTCGCCGTACACCCGCTGGGTGGGGAAGTGCTTCTTGTCCACCTGTTGCAGGGTGCGGACGGCGAAGACGGCGGTGGAGCCGTCGGCGCGGTCGACGGTGATGGTGTCGCCGGGACGCACCCGCGCCACGTCCTTGAGGACCGCGGGGCCCTTGACGGTGTCGAAGTGGCCGATCAGGACGGCCGGTCCCGTCTGGCCGGGGGTGACGCCCTCCCGGTACCAGCCGATGCGGTCCGCCTGGGCGACGGACGGCACCTGGACGGTTCCGTCGGCGGCCAGGCCGAGTTCGAGGACGGGCGAGGTGTCGACGCCGGCGGCCGGGATGCGGACCCGCACGGGCTCGGCGGCGGGGAGCGGTGCCGGTGGGGGCGTGGACGCGGCCGGGGTGGGCGTTGCCGGCGGCGGGGCGGAGGCGGTGATGTTGGCGGCCGGCCCGTGTGCGGCCGGTGCGGGGGCGTCGGCGCTCAGGGCGGTGACCGTCATCCAGCCGCCGACGGACAGCGCGGCCGCCGCCGTGAGCGTGATCCAGCGCAGGCGGTTGCGGGAGGGCGGGGGCGGGGCGTCCTGGGCGGTGGGCGCGTTCATCGGGTTCCTCGGGACTTCCTCGGGTGCGCCGGGGGAGACGCGGAAGGCGGGCCGCCGGTGACGACCGGGGGCCCGCCAGAGGTGCGGTGGTGACGGGGGATCAGACGCCCGCGCCGGTGCGGCGGCGACGGACCACGTAACCGAGGCCGATCACGCCGGCCGCGGCCACGGCGGCGCCGCCGGTCAGCATCGCGGTGTTCTGCTCACCGCCGGTGCCCTCGGCACCCGCGGCCACACCGCCGGCCGGGACGACCTTGGTCTGGGTGGTGGTCTGGGTGGTGCCGGTGTTCTGCGTGGTGCCGCTGCCCGCGTGCTTCGAGGTGCCCTTGTCCGTGCCGGTGCCGGTGCCCGGGTTCAGGCAGTTCTTGGGGAGCTTGGGGAAGGGCGTCTCGCGCCAGGGGGCGTCGCCGCCCTGGTTGTTGTCGAGGAAGACCGGGCTGGTGCTGAAGGCGTTCTTGATCTTCAGGCCGTTGACGGTGTCCTCGAGGTGGTTGCGGTCCACGGTGGACACCGCCTTGCCCTTGCCGTCCTTCAGGACGGCCTTCGGGCCGGCCGAGAGGCTGTTGGTCAGGTCGACCGTCCAGCCGCCGAAGCGGGAGGGGATGGTCTGCATCACCGTGCACTTGCCGATGACGGTGACCGGGCCGGTGCCCGCCGGGATGCCGGTGTCCGTGCCCGTTCCCGTGCCGGTCCCCGTGCCCGTTCCCGTGCCCGTGCCGGAACCGGTCCCCGTCCCGGAACCCGTGCCCGTTCCCGTGCCCGTGCCGGAACCGGTCCCCGTCCCGGAACCCGTGCCCGTCTGCACGCAGTCCTGCGGCAGTGCCGGGAACGGCGTCTCGCGCCACGGCGCCGGGTCGCCCTGGGAGCGGTCGAGGAAGAGCGGGCTGGTGGTGTCCGCGTTCTTGATCTTGAGGCCGTTGGTGAGGTCCTCGGGGTGGGCGCGGTCCACGGTGGCCACGGCCTTGCCCTTGTCGTCCTTGAGCACGGCCTTCGGGCCGGCCGAGAGGCTGTTGGTCAGGTCGACCGTCCAGCCGCCGAACGCGGAGGGGACGGTCTTCGTCGCGGTGCAGTGGGCGGTGGTCCCGCCCTGGCCGTCGGCGGCGAAGGCGACGGCCGGCGTGAGCAGGGCGCCGGCGAGAGCGGCGGTGGCGACGGCGGCGCGGAGTGCGACGCGGTGGCGCGAGAACACAGCAGACATGGTGATCCCCCCAGGGACGGCAAGAGCGGTGAAGGCAAGGAGATCGCCCCGCGCGGTTCTTCCGTCCGGCCCCCCGGTTCGGCCCCTGCGCTGTGCGATGCCTCAAGTCTGCTGATCACATGACCTTGATCGGTGCGTGAACCGTCACCGCTGTGTAACGCCGTTCTCCGCGTCGTAGCGCTCGCGGGCCGTGTGGACCTCGTCGAAGTGGGTCTCCGCCCAGTCCTTCACGGCCGTCAGCAGGCAGGCGAGGCTGGCGCCGAGCGGGGTCAGCGCGTAGTCGACGCGGACCGGGACGGAGGGGGTGACGGCACGGGTGACGATGCCGTCGCGTTCCAGGGCGCGCACGGTCTGGGTGAGCATCTTGGGGCTCACGCCGGCGATCTTGCGGCTGAGGTCGCTGTAGCGCATGGGCCCGGCGGACAGGGCGGCCACGACCAGGCTGACCCACTTGTCGCTGAGCCGGCCGAGCAGCTGGTTGGTGGGGCATTCGCGCAGGAAGGCGTCGTACTCGATGCGGGCCTGTTCGCGGCGCTGGGCCGCGGTGGTCGTCGCCATGGCTCTCCTCCCGGTGCGATAGGCACCTTCAGGTAACTACTTCCCTATGGATAGTAGCTCTCTTTACGGTTGTCCACACCGCAAGGGAAGCGAAGCAAGTACCGGGACAGCAGGGAGAGTTGAGATGCGTGCAGCAGTGGTGAGGACCTTCGGCGGGCCCGAGGCCGTGGAGATCGTGGAGACGGCGCTGCCGGAGCCGGGCGCGCGGCAGGTGCGGATCAAGGTCGCCGCCAGTGCGCTGAACCCAGTCGACGCGGGGGTGCGCGCCGGGGCGTTCGGCGGTGCCGGCAAGCAGATCGGGCTGGGCTGGGACATCGCCGGGACGGTCGACGCGACCGGGGTCGCCACGGCCTGGAGCGTCGGTGACGAGGTCGTGGCGCTGGACTACGGCATGGTCGAGCCGCTCGGGGCGCACGCCGAGTACGTCGTCGTCGACACCGACGCGGTGGCCACGGCGCCGGCCACCGTCGACGCGATGCACGCGGCGACGCTGCCTCTCAACGGCCTGACCGCCGTACAGGCCCTCACCAGCCTTCAGTTGACGTCGGGTCAGACGCTGTTGGTGACGGGCGCGGCCGGGGCGGTCGGCGGGTACGCCGTGCAGCTCGCCGCGCACCGGGGCGTGACCGTGACGGGGCTGGCCAGGGAGGGCGACGCGGAGCTGGTGCGCTCGCTCGGCGCCACGCATGTCACCGCGCCCGAGGCCGGCGCGTTCGACGCGGTGCTGGACGCGGCGGTTCTCGGGGAGACGGCACTGGCCTGGGTGCGGGACGGCGGCGCGTACGCCGGGGTGATCCCGCAGGCCCAGCCCGCCTCCGTGCGCGGGGTGCGCACCGCGGCGGTCGAGGTGAGCGCCGACGGGGCGCGGCTGGCGGAGCTGGTGCGGCTGGTGGACGAGGGGGTGCTGACCCTGCGGGTGGCCGAGACGTTCGCGCTGGACGACGCGGCCAAGGCGCACGCCCGGCTCGCCCAGGGAGGGGTGCGCGGGCGGCTGGTGCTGGTGCCGTAGCGGAACGGACCCAACGGCCGTGGGCGCCCCGGGGAACGAGGGCCGACGGGCAGCCGCAGCCGGTGAGGGGCGGCACCAGGACGGTGAGGACGGGCCGGCGGTCGTGGGGTGGCCGGACGCGCTTCCGGTTGCCGCCCCGCGGCCGTGCGCCCTAAGGGACTGTTAGGACTTCGTTCCCCATATTGAGCGGCCCTCTCCCGCCGTCGACTCTGTGTGCTCCCGGGCCGCAGACAAGGGAGTTCCGATGGCCACACAGTCCACGACCGAGCGCGTGCGCGACCCGCACGGCGGCGAACGCAGGGTCGTCAGCAACATCCTGCGCGGATCGATCGGCAACCTGATCGAGTGGTACGACTGGTACGCGTACACCGCGTTCAGCGTCTACTTCGCCGCCACGTTCTTCCCCTCCGGCGACCAGACCGCCCAACTGCTGAACACGGCAGCGGTGTTCGCCGTCGGGTTCCTGATGCGGCCGATCGGCGGCTGGGTCCTCGGCCGCTACGCCGACCGCCGTGGCCGGCGCGCGGCGCTGACGCTGTCGGTGACGCTCATGGCGGTCGGTTCGCTGATCGTGGCGCTGACCCCGTCGTACGGCGCGATCGGGGTCGCCGCGCCGGTGCTGCTGGTGGCCGCGCGGCTGCTGCAGGGCCTCTCGGTCGGCGGCGAGTACTCGACCTCGGCCACCTACATGTCCGAGGTGGCCTCGCCCGGCCGCCGCGGCTACTACTCCAGCTTCCAGTACGTCACCCTCATCGCCGGCCAGCTCACCGCGCTCGGCCTGCAGATCATCCTCCAGCAGGTGCTCACCTCCGCGCAGATGGAGGCGTGGGGCTGGCGGATCGCGTTCGTGGTCGGTGCCGCGGGGGCGCTCGTCGTCCTGTGGCTGCGGCGCGGCATGGACGAGTCGGAGAGCTACGAGCGGGCCGCGGCCACAGCGGGCGAAGGCCCGACGCGCGGCAGCGTGCGGCTGCTGCTGAACTACCCGCGGCAATGCCTGGTCGTCGTCGGGCTGACCATGGGCGGCACCCTCTTCTTCTACACGTACACCACCTACCTGCAGAAGTTCATGGTCAACACCAGCGGCATCGCCAAGCCGACGGCGGCCTGGATCAACTTCTTCGCGCTGATCGTGTTCGTCGTCCTGCAGCCGGTCATGGGGCTGCTCTCCGACCGGCTGGGGCGGCGCCCCATGCTGATCGCGTTCGGGGTCCTCGGCGCCGCCGTGACGGTGCCCTCGCTCACCCTGCTGTCCCACACCGGTGACCCGGTGTACGCATTCCTGCTCATGGTCGTGCCGCTGGCCGTCAGCTCGCTGTACACGTCGATCAGCGCGGTGGTGAAGGCCGAGCTGTTCCCGACCTCGATCCGCGCGCTGGGCGTCGGCCTGCCCTACGCGCTGACCGTGGCCCTGTTCGGCGGGACGGCGGAGTACGTCGCCCTGTGGTTCAAGAACGCCGGCCACGAGAGCTGGTACTTCTACTACGTCACCGCCTGCGTCCTGGTCTCGCTGCTCGTCTACATTCGGATGCGCGAGACGTCGGACGGATCGCCGCTGGAGACGGAGTCCCGGGACCGAAGGTGAGGGAGGCGACCGTGCGCGTACTGCTGGCCGAGGACGACGACGGTGTGGCCGCGGCGCTCACCGAGGCCCTGTACGAGCACGGTCATCTGCCGACCCGGGTGCGGCGCGGCGAGGAGGTCCTCACCCGGCACCGCCGGGCCGACCTGCTGCTGCTCGATCTCGGCCTGCCCGACCTCGACGGCCTGGAGGTGCTGCGCAAGCTGCGCGCGGTGAGCGGCCTTCCGGTGGTGGTCCTGACCGCGCGCGGTGACGAACGGTCGGTGGTGCGGGGCCTGCGACTGGGCGCCGACGACTACCTGGTCAAGCCGGTACGACTGGCCGAGCTGCTGGCCCGTATCGAGGCCGTCGCCCGCCGCGCCACCGCACCGGCCGCTCCCGAGCAGCCGCGCACGGTCCGCGCCGGTGACGTCGAGGTGGACCTCGACGCCCGCCGGGTGCTGGTCGGCGGCGCCGAGGTCCGGCTGACCACCAAGGAGTTCGACGTCCTCGCGGCACTGGCGGCCCGGGCGGGCACGGCCGTCAGCCGCCAGCAGCTGATGGACGAGGTGTGGGGCGACGCGTATCTGGCCGTCTCCCGCTCGCTCGACGTCCACCTCACCCAGCTGCGGGCCAAGCTCGGCCGCCCCGAGGCGCTGACCACGATCCGCGGCTTCGGCTACCGGTTCGGCGGCTGAGCCGGCGGCGACCCGTATGCGTACCCGCGTCCTGACCGTCGTCCTGGCCTTCGTCGTGCTCGCGGTGGCCGGATTCGCCGTACCCCTGCTGGGCGTCACCGCGTCCCAGCGCACCCAGCAGCTCCTCGCGGCCCGCACCGGTGACCTCGACCGCTTCGCCGGGCTCGCCGAGCAGGCCGCCGAGAGCGGCGACACCGGTGCGCTGGCCGCCGAGGTGACCCGCTACACCGAGCTGTACGGCGAGGCGGTCGTCGTGGTCGACGCGCGCCGCGTCCCGGTGGTGCAGACGGGCGGGATGCGCGCGGCCGACCCGGCCGTCGCCCGCCTGATCGACGCGGCGCTGCGCAACCAGCGGGTCTCCCCCGGGGGCACCCTGCGCCCCTGGTCCCGCCGCGCCGAACTGCTCGCCCGTCCGGCGGGCACCGGCACCCGGGTCTCCGGTGCCGTGGTGCTGCGCGCCTCGGTACGGGCCGCCGCCGACGACATCACCCTGCGCTGGGCACTGGTCCTCGCGGGCGCGGGGCTGTTCGCCGTGGCCTGCGTGGTCCTGGCGAGGACGGCGACGCGCTGGGTCGTACGCCCCCTGCACCGCCTCGACCGCGCGGTGGCCATGCTGGCGGCCGGAGTTCCGGCCGGGATCGCGGCGGGACACGCCCGCGCCGGAGGGCCGCCCGAACTGCGCCAGCTCGCCACCGGGTTCCACCGCATGGCCGACGCCGTGACCACCGCTCTGGAACAGCAGCGGCGCCTGGTGGCCGACACCTCTCACCAGCTGCGCAACCCCCTCGCGGCGCTGCGCCTGCGCATCGACTCCCTCCAGTCCCGCCTGCCCGCCTCCGCCACCCGCACCTACGCCGGCGTGACCTCGGAACTCGAACGCATGGAGGAACTCCTCGACGACCTGCTGACCCTGGCGAACGCCGAACACCGCGCCGGAGAGCTGTCCGTCACGGCCGGGCGCGGAGCCTGCTGCGACGCGACGGCGGTCGCCGCCGCGCAGTCCCAGTGGTGGCAGCCGGTGGCCGAACAAGCCGGAGCCCACCTGAGGTTCGTCCCCGGCCCGACGGTCCTGACGGCCTGCGCGGAGAGTGAACTGGCCCAGGTGGCCGACATCCTCCTGGACAACGCGATCAAGTACGCCGGGAACGGCGCCCGGATCGAGACGCGGTGCTTCACCGAGGGCCCGGACGCGGTGGTCGAGGTCCGCGACGACGGGCCGGGGCTCGCCCCCGGCGAACTCACCCACGCGGGCAGCCGCTTCTGGCGTTCGGAGCGCCACCGCGCCGTACGCGGCAGCGGCCTCGGCCTGGCGATCGCCGAACAGCTGGTGACCGGGCGCGGCGGACGTGTCGAGTTCGCGGCGGCCGAGCCGCACGGCCTGCGGGTCAGGGTCGTCCTGCCGAAGGGGTACGACGCATGACCGGCGCGCCGGCGCCCGGTCCCCTCCCCGGTCCCGCCCGTCGCACCGCCCTGCGTGCGGCCCTCGGCGCGGCGTGCGCCGGCCTGGTCGCGGGAACCGTGACGGCCGACGCACGGCACGCGGACCGCGGACCGCGGGGCGTCCTGCGGATCGCGACCGGCGAGCCCGACGGTTTCTACGCGGCCTTCGGCCGGCTGCTCGCCGACGAGGTGGAGGCGGCGTACCCGCGGTTGTCCTGCCGGGTGGTCAACAGCGAGGGCAGCGTGGCCAACGTCGGGCTGCTCCGGGCGGGCCGGGCCGAGGTGGCGCTCGCCCTGGCCGACATCGCCTGGGCCGCGTACGGCGGCTCGGCACCGTTCGGCCACCGGGTCCCGCTGCGCGCGATCGGCCGGGTCTACGAGAACTACGTCCAGCTGGCCGTGCGCGCCGACGCACCGATCCGCACCGTCACCGACCTGGCGGGGCGCACCGTCTCCCTGGGCGCGCCCGGCTCCGGGGGCGCGGTGCTCGGCAACCGGCTGCTGCGGGCCGCCGGCCTGACCCCGGGCACCGACGTGGCGGTCCGCCACCTGCTGATGCCGCAGGCGGCCCGGGCGATGGGGGCGGGCACCATCGACGCCCTGCTGGTGGCGGGAGGGGTACCGCTGCCGGTGCTGTCCGCTCTGGACACCCGGCCGGGGATCCGCCTGCTCCCGCTGGCCGGCCTGCTGCCCCGGCTGCGCACCGGGCAGGCGGGCTCCGCTCTGGAAGCGGTGACGGTGCCGTCGGGTGCGTACCGGGGAACACCCGAGGTGGCCACCCTGGGCGTGGCGAACCTTCTGCTGTGCCGCCCCGGCCTGCCGGAGTCCGCCGCGGCGGCCCTCACCCGGGTGCTGGTCCGCAGGGCGGCCCGTCTCGTCCCCGGCGCGGCGCTCGGCACCCAGTTCCTCGACGCCCGCAGCCTGATCTCCACCGGAGCCGTCCCGCTGCACCCCGGAGCGGTCGCGGCCTACCGCGCACTGCACGGTTAGGCGCCGCGGGTGATCCGCAGACCGGGGCCCGGCGGCGCCGCGGCGGATCCGCAGGCCGGGGCGGCCGAAGGACGGGGCTCGGCGCACGGCGTGCGCGTACGCGTCGGTCGGCGGAATACGGGGGGGCGGGGTCTTCGTTGGGCGGTATAGTTCAACAATCAACTAACTGGAGGGTGAGCGACCATGCAGTTCGGTATCTTCAGCGTGGGCGACGTCACGCCGGACCCCACCACCGGCCGGACGCCGACCGAACGCGAGCGCATCAAGGCCATGGTCGCGATCGCGCTGAAGGCCGAGGAGGCCGGGCTCGACGTGTTCGCCACCGGGGAGCACCACAACCCGCCGTTCGTGCCCTCGTCCCCGACGACCATGCTCGGTTACATCGCCGCGCGGACGGAGCGGCTGATCCTCTCCACATCCACGACGCTGATCACCACCAACGACCCGGTGAAGATCGCCGAGGACTTCGCGATGCTCCAGCACCTGGCCGACGGGCGCATGGACCTGATGATGGGCCGCGGAAACACCGGCCCCGTCTATCCCTGGTTCGGGCAGGACATCCGGCAGGGCATCAACCTCGCCATCGAGAACTACGCCCTGCTGCACCGTCTGTGGCGCGAGGACGTGGTGAACTGGGAGGGGAAGTTCCGCACCCCGCTGCAGGGCTTCACCTCGACGCCGCGGCCGCTGGACGGCGTACCGCCGTTCGTCTGGCACGGCTCGATCCGCTCGCCGGAGATCGCCGAGCAGGCCGCGTACTACGGTGACGGGTTCTTCCACAACAACATCTTCTGGCCGGCCGACCACACCAAGCGGATGATCGAGCTGTACCGCAACCGGTACGCCCACTACGGGCACGGCACGCCCGAGCAGGCCATCGTCGGCCTCGGCGGGCAGGTGTTCATGCGCAAGAACTCCCAGGACGCGGTGCGCGAGTTCCGGCCCTACTTCGACAACGCGCCGGTCTACGGCCACGGGCCCTCCCTGGAGGAGTTCACCCGGGACACGCCGCTGACCGTCGGCTCCCCGCAGCAGGTCATCGACAAGACGCTGTCCTTCCGCGAGTACGCCGGCGACTACCAGCGCCAGCTGTTCCTGATGGACCACGCCGGGCTGCCGCTGAAGACCGTGCTGGAGCAGATCGACCTGCTCGGCGAGGAGGTCGTGCCGGTGCTGCGCAAGGAGTTCGCCGCGGGCCGCCCGGCCGGTGTGCCGGAGGCGCCGACCCACGCCTCGCTGCTCGCGACCGCCCGCAGGGAAACCGCCGTGACGAACGCCGAGGAGGCCGCCGTATGAAGCTCGTCGTCGTCTCCGCGGGGCTGAGTGTGCCCTCCTCCACCCGGCTGCTCGGCGACCGGCTGGCCGCCGCCACCGCCGAGCGCACCGGGGCCGAGGTGCGGGTGATCGAGCTGCGCGACCTCGCCGTGGCGATCGCGCACACCTTCACCAGCGGTTTCCCGGGCGGTGAGCTGTCCGACGCGTTCGACGCGGTGAGCGGGGCGGACGGGCTGATCGTCGTCACGCCCGTGTTCTCCGCCTCCTACAGCGGACTGTTCAAGTCCTTCTTCGACGCGCTCGGCGCGCACGACCAGGACGCGCTCGCGGGCAAGCCGGTGCTGATCGCCGCGACCGGCGGCACCGCCCGGCACTCCCTGGTGCTGGACCACGCCCTGCGGCCACTGTTCGCCTACCTGCGGGCCGTCGTCGTCCCGACCGGCGTCTACGCCGCCTCCGAGGACTGGGGCGCGGAAGGCCTGCCGGAGCGGATCGAACGCGCGGCGGGCGAGCTGGCCGCGCTGACGGCCGGTCTGTCCACGGCCCGCCCTCCGGCCCAGCGGGACGCCTTCGACGTCGTCCCCTTCGAGGCCCAACTGGCCGCGCTACGCCCGACGGGCTGAGCGGACGGGGGCTCCAGCCGGAGCCCCCGCCCAGCGGACCGCCCCGCGACGGACGGGCTGAGCGGACCCGGCGCTCCACCCCGAGCCACTGCCGAGCGGGTGTCACCGCGACCGACGGGCTGGGCGCACCAGGCGCTGCGTCCTGAACCCCTGCTCCCCACCGGCCCACCCGGCCCGGGCTCGGGCCGGGTGGCGGCAGGGGCCCGTCCCGGACCCCGGCGGCGGTTCCGTCCCCATCCCCTGGCGGGACTCCGGCTCCGGAGCCGGCTCGTGGACCCCTCTGGCGGGGGTTCCGTCCCTTGTCGGCCGGACCCCGGCTGTGCTCCCGTCTCCGCCGCCGGGCTCCCGGCACCGGGGCGGCCCCGGTTCCCTGGGCCCCGGACCGGCCCGGCTGTCCGGGGGCCCAGGCGCCGCGCCTCAAGGGCGGCGTCCGCTGCGGCCCGGGTCTCCAGAAGGGTCTCCTGCACTGCCCCGGTCCCGAGGGGGGCGCTCCACGGATCCCGGCGGGGTCCTTCGCGTCCCCGGTCCGCAGGCCGACACCCGGGCGGACGCAGGTCGGGAGGCCCGTGGCCAGGGGGTCCCGGACGGTGAGATCCGAGTAAGAAGGGTGATCGTCGGACCGCTCGCCCGGCCGGGGCGTCCCAGGGCTTGGCAGACTGGGCGGGTGCCCCAGACAGTTCTCCTCGCCGAAGACGACCGCGCCATCCGCCACGCCCTGGAACGCGCCCTCACCCTGGAGGGCTACCAGGTGACGGCGGTCGCCGACGGCGTGGAGGCGCTCGCGCAGGCCCACAAGTCGCCGCCGGACGTGCTCGTCCTGGACGTGATGATGCCCGGCATCGACGGACTCCAGGTCTGCCGCGTGCTGCGTGCCGAGGGCGACCGCACGCCCATCCTCATGCTCACCGCGCTGGTGGAGACCGCCGACCGGATCGCCGGGCTCGACGCCGGCGCCGACGACTACGTCGTCAAGCCGTTCGACGTCGAGGAGGTGTTCGCCCGCCTGCGCGCCCTGCTGCGCCGCACCAGCCCCGACGCGCCCGCCGCCGCCCCCGCCGTGACCCGCGAGGAGCCGCAGCTGCCCGAGCGGCACATCGAGGCCGCCGGCATCCGCATGGACCCCCAGGCCCGCCGGGCCTGGCGCGGCGGGCGCGAGCTGGAACTCACCCGCACCGAGTTCGAGCTCCTGGAACTGCTCGTGCGCAACGCGGGCATCGTCCTCGACCACTCCACGATCTACGACCGGATCTGGGGCTACGACTTCGGCCCCGGCTCCAAGAACCTCGCCGTCTACGTCGGCTACCTGCGCCGCAAGCTCGACGAGCCCGGCGCCCCGCAGCTGATCCACACGGTGCGCGGCGTGGGTTACGTGCTGCGGGAGGACTGACATGGGGCGCGGGCGCCTGCGCCGCCTGGTGTCCGGGCGGCGCCCCGGGCTGGTGTCGCTGCGGACCACGTTCGCCGTGTCCTTCGCGGCCGTCACCGCCGCCGTCACCGTCCTGGTCGGCATCCTGTCGTACAACGCGGCCGCCCGGCTGGTGCGCGTCGACCAGCAGTCGGTGTTCGACGAGGTCGTGCAGGACGTGCGCAGCGAGGTGCGCCAGCACCGGATGTCCCCGGAGGACTTCTCCTCCTCCGCGCCCGGTCACGACGTCGTCCGCCCGGCCCGCACCAATGTGCAGGTGCTCGGCGCGGACGGCGCGGTCTCCGACAGCGGCAGCCCCGCGCTGCCGGTCAGCGAGGCCGACCGGACGGTCGCGGCCGCGGGCAGCGCCGGGCGCATGGTGCTGCACAAGGACGTCGACGTCGGCAGCGACGTGTACCGCGTCGCCACCGTCTCCCTGGGCGGAAAGCGCGGCGCGGTGCAGGTCGCGCAGGAGTTCAGCGACACCGAGGACCTGCTGAGGGCGCTCCAGCAGCGCACGCTGATCCTGATGGCGGCGGTCGTGGTCGCGGCCGGGCTGTTCGGCTGGTGGCTGGCCCGCCGCATCACCCGCCGGCTGATCGTCCTGACCGCCGCCGCCGAGGACGTCGCCCGCACCCGCCGGCTCGGCATCCAGGTCCCCGTCACCGGCTACGACGAGGTGGGCCGCCTGGGCCGCGCCTTCGACCGGATGCTGGGCCGGCTCGCCCAGTCCGAGGAGGACCAGCGGCGCCTGGTCCAGGACGCGGGGCACGAGCTGCGCACGCCGCTGACCTCGCTGCGGACCAACATCTCCTTGTTGAAGCGGATCGACGAACTCCCGCCCGCCTCCCGCGAGGAACTGGTCGCCGACCTCGGCCAGGAGGCCCGCGAGCTGACCGACCTGGTCAACGAGCTGGTCGACCTCGCCGCCGGGCAGTCCGACAGCGAGCCGCCGCAGCGGGTGGACCTCGCCGACGTCGCCGAGGACGTCGCGGGCCTCGCCCGCCGCCGCACCGGCCGCGAGATCGTGCTGCGCGCGAGCGGCGACACGACGACGTACGGCCGGCCGGGCATGCTCCAGCGGGCGGTGTCGAACCTGGTGGAGAACGCCACCAAGTTCGACCGCGACGGCACCTCGCCCATCGAGATCAACGTGGCCGGTCCGGCCCGGCCCGGCACGGTGCGCGTCGAGGTCCTGGACCGCGGGCCCGGCATCACCGACAGCGACCTGCTGCGCGTTTTCGACCGTTTCTACCGCGCCGCCGACGCGCGCTCCCTGCCCGGCTCGGGCCTCGGCCTGTCCATCGTGCGGGAGGTGGCCCTGGTCCACGGCGGAGCACCGTTCGCGCAGCACCGCGAGGGCGGCGGCTCGGTGATCGGCTTCACGGTGGCCGGGGCACCGGCACGCCGGGACGACGACGGTGGCTGAGACCGCGGCGGGCGACGAGATGGTCGAGGTCGAGCCGGACCACGAGGCCGTCGGCCTCGCGGCGGGCCACGGGTCCGTCCACGTCGCGGCGGGCCAGGAGGCGTCGACGTCGCGGCGCCGGGCGGGGCGCACGTCGTAAGGGCTGTGCAGGCCCGTGCGGACGGGCGGACGACGGGCCGGCTGGGCGGGGTCGCCACTGACGCCTGGTCGGCGCCGGCTGCGGCTTCCTGCCGGTGTGGTCACCGACCCGGCGGCACCGACCCGGCGGCACCGACCCGGCGGCACCGACCCGGCGGCACCGGGGCGCGGGCCGGCCGCGGCGGTGTCCCGGTTCGTGACGGCCACGTAGGGGACCGGCGCCGCCCTGATGGTGGACGAGGACGACACGGCGGCGATCAGGGCGTACGAGCGGGCCGGGATGACGGCGCGGCGGCCGGGAGTCGCGGGGCGGGGCGCCCTGGGGAGCCGGGCCGCGGCTTCAGTCCTGAGGCGTCCGGCCGGTGCGGCGGGCGTACGCGCGGGCCGCTCGGGCACGGTCCCCGCAGCGCGTGGAGCACCACTGGCGGCGGCCGTGCCGCAGCAGGTAGCGGGTGCACGGCGGTGAGCCGCAGGCGGTGAGGCGGTCGGCGTCGGGGCCGGTGAGCAGGTCGGCGGCATCGGCGGCGAGGGCCGCGAGGGCGTGTTCGAGGATCTGGGTGGTGGGGTGGGCGGCGGCCCGGTGCAGTCCGCGCGTGGCGTCCCAGCGCAGCAGCGCGGTGGCCGGGGCCTTCGTCATCGCCTCGTTGACCGCAGCCACGGAGCCGGCCGGCGCGGGCTGTCCCTCGACGCGGGAGGCGATCAGCGCGCGGATCTGCTCCCGCAGTGAGCGCAGTTGTGCCGCGCACATCTCCCGCAGACCGGCGTCGGCCGGGGCGAGGCCGCGTTCGGCCAGCCAGCGGGTGGCGTCCGCCGGGCCGGACAGCAGGTCGAGGGTGTGCCCGCCGGGCAGGGCCAGCGCGCTGTTGGCGAGGTCGAGCGCCAGGTACTGCTCGGCGCCAGGCGCGGGCGGGGCGGCCGGTTCCAGGGGTTCGGCGGGCGCGGTCTCCGTCATGCATCTCATGGTACGGCTTGCGTGCATCCGTGAGAAGCCGCTAGGTTCTCTCACGGATGGCCGATCGGCGATCCGTGAGACTCATCTGTGAGGTGCTGCTCTGTGTCCGCTTCCGTCTCGCCCGAGCTCCCCGTCCACCGCTACGGCGGCCCCACCGCCCTCTTCGAGTACGGCGGCCTGCGTTTCCTCACCGACCCCACCTTCGACGAGCCCGGCGTCTATCCGATCGGCGGCGGCCGCTCCCTGACCAAGCTCGCCCCGCCCCGCACCACCCCCGCCGCGCTCGGCCGCGTCGACGTCGTCCTGCTCTCGCACGACGAGCACCCCGACAACCTCGACCACTCCGGCCGTGCCCTGCTCGCCGATGTGCCGCTCACGCTCACCACCACCGGCGGCGCGCGGCGCATCGGCGCCGGGGCCACGGGTCTCGCGGACTGGGAGTCGGTCGATCTCGACCGGCCCGGCGGCGGCACGGTGACGGTCACCGGCGTCCCCGCCGTGCACGGCCCCGGCACCAAGGAGCAGGTCGAGCCCGTCACCGGCCAGGTCGTCGGGTTCGTCCTGACCGGCGAGGGGCTGCCCACGGTCTACGTCAGCGGCGACAACGCGTCCCTGGACGCGGTCCGGGAGATCGCCGACCGGTTCGGCCCCGTCGACACCGCGGTGCTGTTCGCAGGGGCGCCCCGCACGGGCCTCTTCGACGACGCGCTGCTCGTCCTGGACGGCGCCGGCGCCGCCGAAGCCGCCCGCCTGCTCGGCGCCCGCCGGGTGGTGCCCGTCCACTGCGACAGTTGGGCCCACTTCACGGAGGGCCGCGAGGACGTGGTCAAGGCCTTCGCCGAGGCCGGGCTCGGCGACCGGCTCGCCGTGGACTGACACCGCGCGGGACGGGCCGGCGTGGCACCGGCCCGCCCGTCCAGCAGGGTTTACGGCGTCACGACCTTGCCCCCGAACGTCACCACCAGATGGCCGTCCGAGGCGAAGGACCAGCCCAGCGCGCCGCTGTAGGAGGAGCAGCGGGAGCCGTTGGCGCCGGTCCAGAACTGGTTGGAGCCGTCCGCGTCACCGACGGTCTTGTCGTTGGAGCCGCTGACGGCGAACCGGCACGAGGTGTTGTCGCGGAACACCGAAGTCCCCGTGTCCCAGGAGAAGTTGCGCTGGGCGTTGTCGACGCCGACATTGCCGGAGACGGTCATCGAGCCCGGGTTGGAGTTGTAGGTGAACCCGTGCTTGCCGTTCTTGTAGGCGATGCTGTGCCGGACGACGTGGTCGACCGCGATGTCGTCGCCGCCGAGCTTGTACCCGTTGCGGTCGCCGTTGGAGTTGACGGTGCCGTCAAGGAGCGTGCCATTGGTGTACGACAGCGAGTACTCGATGGTCACCGGGCCGATGGCTCCCGTGTCCGTCTTCGTGTACAGGTCCCAGCCGTCGTCGATGTTGTTGTGGGAGACGGCGTAGCGGAAGACGTTCCCGGTGCCGGTGGTGAGCTTCGCGGCGAAGCCGTCGGCGTCCTCGCCGTCGGAGTCGGCGTTGTCGTGCGACTCGGCGCTCAGGATCAGGTTGTCGGACGGCCACTGGTCCTTGGGCGTGGTGGACGCGATCCGGCCGAGCTGCAGCCCGGTGTCGCGGTTGAAGCGGGTCACCGTGCGCTCGACGACGTTGTGGCTGCCGCCGACGTAGATGCCGTTGTCCCCGGCGTGCTCGACGACCAGGCCGTACAGGTGCCAGTACGAACCGAACAGCTGGAGCCCGCGGTTGGCGGGGGCCTCCGTCTGCGCCGCGAAGTTCAGCACCGGGGTCTCGCCCGGGTAGGCGGACAGGGTGGTGCGGGCGGCCGGGGTGCCGCCGCTGCCCTGCGGGATCGTGACCGTCGAGCCGTAGGCGTACGTCCCGCCGCGCAGGTAGATCGTGCCGCCGGGGGTGATACGGCTGATCGCCGAGGACAGCGTCGTCGGCGCGGACTGTGTTCCGGCGGCGCCGTCGGTGCCGCCGGGCGCCACGTAGAGCACGGGGCCCGTCGGCTGCGGTGTGGAGTCGGCGGTCGTGACGTCCAGGTAGTCGAGGTTGGGCAGGCCGGCGGACGTGGTCGGGCTCAGCCGGATCGTGTTGCTGCCCGCGGCGAGCGGCACGGTCACCGTCTTGGTGACCCAGGTCGACCAGGCGCCGGTGGCCTCGAAGGACGGCGTCTGCACGGTGGTGCCGTCGACGATCAGTGAGGCGGGACGCGCGGTGGCCGACCCGTTGGCGAAGCGGAGGCCGAGTGTCGCCTGGCCCGCGCTCGCGGCGTTCACGGTGAACTGGGCGTACGCCCCGGTCGCGTTGGTCGCGTTGCAGAAACCGCTGCCGGAGTAGCCGCTCCAGTCGGAGTCGATCGTGCCGGTGCACACCGCCGGCGAGGACTCGGCCTCAAAGCGCGCCGAGGCGGCCTCGGCGGAGGGGCCGGCCAATGCGACCAGCGTGCCGGCCAGCAGGCCGACGGCGGCGAGGGCGGGTCTGAGAACAGGTCGGAGATGCATGCGTCGCCTCCACAGGGGGGTCAGAGGAATGAACTGCCTGGGATATGGAAAGCGCTTTCAGGAACGTAAAGGGGTGCTGTGGGCGCGTCAATGGACGTGTCCATGATTTTTGTTCAGATACATGAATGGAGCAGGGGCGGTCCGGTGACTGACGGTGGCGGATCCAGCCACCTGAGGCCGGGTCCCTCGCCGCCCGCAGCCCACCGTGTCCCGGCGCCGGCTGCTCCCCGTACGCTGCCGGGACCGCACCACGTCAGCCGACCCCCGGGAGAGCACGCGTGACCACGCCTCAGAAGCAGCCGTTCCTCTACGTCGTCGTCTGCGCGGGCGGGGTCGCCGGTGACGTCGGCAAGCTGATCACGGCCGCGCAGGGACAGGGCTGGGAGGTCGGTGTCGTCGCCACCCCGCAGGGTCTCGGCTTCATCGATGCCGAGGCGGTCGAGGCGCAGACCGGACACCCGATCCGTTCGGCCTGGCGGCGCCCGGGGGACCCCCGCCCGCTGCCCCCGGCGGACGCGATCGCCGTCGCCCCGGCCACCTTCAACACGATCAACAAGTGGGCCGCGGGCATCTCCGACACCCTCGCCCTGGGCATCCTGTGCGAGGCGTACGGCATGGGCATACCCATCGCCGTCCTGCCGTGCCTGAACGCGGCCCAGGCCGCCCATCCCGCCTACCGGCAGAGCCTGCACCGGCTACGGGAGATGGGCGTCCGGATCGGCGGCCACGAGCCGTACCCGGCAACCGAGGCAGGGGGAGGTGCCTTCACCTTCCGCTGGCAGGAGGCGCTGGAACTGCTGGAGCCAGGGAGGGCGTGAGCGGCGGCGGCCGTCCGGCGCCGCGGCCGAGATCGCCCCGCACGTCGACCGGGCCACCGCCGGCGCACCGGACCTCCTCCGGACCTCCTCCGGACCACCCCGGCCCTCCGGGGCACGCGCGTCCCAGGACGGCGCCCGAGGGCGACGCCCGTCCCGGTCACCGGCCTGCCGGGAGCGGATCCCCCCTGGGCAGGGTCATCACGCACGGGTTCGTCGGTCCCGGCAGCCCGACGATCTCTCCCATGTTCTGCCAGCCCCAGGACGCGAAGGCGGCTTGTCCGGCCCGGTCGGCCGGGTGGAGCAGGGCGACTCCGAGCGAGGAGTGCCGGTCGGCGAGAAGATGCTGTTGCAGGCGGCGGGCGATGTCACGGCGCTGCGGGTGTGGATGCGCCACGAACTGAGTGAGGACGACGAACTCGGCGCAGGACGTGAGGCGCCCGACGCACTCCCGCAGCGCGTCGCCGCGCTCCCGCCGGCCGGAGCCGCCCTCACCCGCGGGGAAGCCGTAGGCGCAGCCGACCAGCACCGTCGTCTCGGCGACCAGCAGGGCGAAACCGGGGCGCCGGGCGCTGACGGCCAGACGGCGCAGGACGTCGCGCCGTTCGTGGTACGCCTCACCGGCGGTGCCCGCGACGGATGCCATGGCCAGGTCCGCGATGTCCTCCGCCATCCCCTCGGCCTGCCGGCGAGTCAGGCGGCGTAGACGGATGCCCTCGAGGACCGGCCCGCCGGCGGCCTTCTCGGGCGTCCCCGTCCTGCCCCGCGACGGCGCAGAGGAGGCCGGTTCGAGGAGGCCGAGATCCGGGACGGTGGAACCGGTGGCGGCGATAAGGCGGGTGAGCTGAGCGCAGGGGTGGTGCAGACGCAGGGTGGCGTGCACCCGGCTGGCGCGCCGCGACGCCGACAGGAAGACATCCAGGCCCCTGGCGTCACAGGAGCCGACCGTGATCAGGTCGACGTCGATGAGGGTGACGCCGTCGCGCAGACACTGCTCCAAGGCGGCACGCAACAGCGGCGCCGTGGCCGGGCCGATCTCGCCGGCGAGCGTGACGAGAGCGCCCTCTCCTCTGTTGCGCCGGTGGATGTCCAGCCGTGCGGGGGTCATCACGCCTCCCCTCGGCAGGGGCGCGGACCGGCCCCCGCACGCGGTACGGCCGTGACGCGCTGGTGCGAGGTTGCTTCGACCGCGACGGACATGATGCCGACCCGCCTCCGCGCCGGCTGCTGTGGCGGCCCGGGGTTCGTTTCTCGCCGGGGACGACTCGGCTCGGCGGCCGCAGTGCGTGATGCCCTCGGTACCTCAACCGTACGTCGCCCACAGCCGAGTCGGCGGCGCGAGGCAGCCAGGAGTGCGAGGAGTACGGTGGGGAGCGTCGAGGGGACTTCGCACTCCGGTGACAGGACTGGTCTCGTCCTCGGCGCGCGGCACGGCCGCGTCACGACACGAGCCGTTCCCGCGGCCCGGGGCAGGTTCCGCCCTATGACCATCGATTCCCAGCAGCCGTCCTCGCCCCTGGCCGAGGACGTTCCGCACGACGCTCCCGCCGAGGGCACGGTCGAGGTGCGCATCGTCTCCCTGGACGCCGCGGCCGCCCGGCATGTCGCGGACGCTCTGCGGCTGCTGTTCGCCGGGGACGAGCAGCGCAGTTGTCCGGCGTCGGCGTCGGGGAGAGGGACGCGTCTGCACCTCACGCTCGACCCCGTGCGGGGCGCCGGACCACTCCGCTCCTGGCTGGAGACCAGCAGACCACCCGTCGACCGGACTCATCCGGGCGAGACCGCCTGACGCCCGCGCCCGCCCGGTGCCGGCTGCCGCCGGGCGGAGACGAGCGGGAAGCGGGCCTCAGGGCCGTCCCAGGCGTGGCAGGTGCCCGGGACGTGCCCCGATCGACGCGCTCAGTCGAGGTCCACCCGGCCGTCGTTCGGCTTCTGCTCCTTGCCGGCGGCCAGCCGGAGCAGGCCGTTGTCCTCGTTCTTCTCGGGGCGGTGACCGTCGGAGTCCTGGCCGTTCAGGTTCTGCCGGACCGAGTCCAGGATCGTCAGGCCCTGGGACACCAGACCGGCGGCGATCTCGCCGAGGCCGTCGGCGCCGTTGAGGACGTTGACGTTGGCGCCCGCGAGACCGCCGGCAGCCTCCTTGACGATCTGCGGGAGCTGGTCGATCAGCATCCGGTCCAGTGCGACCCGGTCGTACGAGGCCGCCGCCTCCGCCTGGATCTTCATCCGCTGCGCCTCGGCGGCCGCGAGGATCCTGACGCGCTCGGCCTCGGCCTCGGCGGGCTTCACGATCTCGGCCACCAACTGCTGCTGACGCAACTCGGCCTGGCGTTGGGCCAGTTCCGTCTGGGCGGCGAGCACCTCCTGCTGGGCGTCCGCCAGCGCGAGCGGTCCGGCCTGAGCGGCCTTCGCCTGGGCGCGGTCCACCTCCGCCGAGTACTCGGCCTTGACGATGGCGGTCTGCCTGGCGTACTCGGCCTGCGCGCGGGCCGCCGCCTGCTCCGCCTGGGTCGAGGCCTGGGTGGCCTGGGCCTGGGCGATCTGGGCCTGCCGCTGGATGGCCGCCTTGTGCGGCGCGGACATCGCGTCGATGTAGCCGGTGTCGCCGTCGTCGATCGACTGGATCTGCAGGGAGTCGACGGTCAGGCCGATCTTCGCCATCTCCGTCTTGGAGGTGTCCAGGACCTCCGCGGCGAGCTTCTGCCGTTCGGTGACGATCTCCTCGACCGTCATCGAGCCGATGATGGCGCGCAGATGGCCGGCGAAGATCCGGCCGGTGAGCACCGACATCTGCTCCTGGTCGGAGAGGAAGCGCTGGCCCGCGTTGATGATGCTCTCGTGATCGTTGCCGACCTTGAAGGCGATGACCGCGCGGACGTGCAACGCGATGCCCTGCCTGGTCACACAGGTCTCGGTGACCTCGGACTCGCACATGGACAGGGTGAGGAACCGGACCTTGCGGAAGACCGGGAGCACGAACTTGCCATGTCCCGTCACCACGCGGAACGGCGCACCCCCGAGGCCCCGCCTGCCTCCCGAGATCAACATCGCCTCGTCAGGTGCGGGGACGCGGTAACCGAACATGCCTGTACTCCTCAGTCGGCGTCGGCGGTGTCCTCGCCGAGCGCGTCCAATGGATCCACCCACTCGATGACGCCGACCTCACGGCATCCCCGCGATTCGATCACGAGCACCGTCGCGCCCGCGGCCAGAGGGTTCTCCGACCAGGCGAGGAAGGTCTCGGAGCCGCCTCTGACCCGGACCAGAATCTCGCCGGGACCCGCGGATCCGCGCGTCCCGATGAGAACCGTCCCTGTGCAGCCGACCACGGCCTCGTCCTGTGGCATCACCGGCCGCCCTCCTCGTCCTGACCCCCGTGATTCCGACGATAGACCCACCCCGGCCGGGACCCAACGGGCATGAACGCTACTCGACGCCGCTCACCGGGATCATGTGCCCCGCATGTGCCCAGGAGGTGCCCTGGGCCGTCACGGCGAGACGATCGGGAAGGTGTCGGCGATTACGTGACAAGACCTGCTGTACGAAGTCCAAGGGCACCTTGGCGTGGAACAGATCGCTCATGAGTCGACGAAGACCATGCGGGGGGTCCTCCACTGGCGTGGGACGGCCGGCGTGTCCGGATGGAGGGTGAGGCCGAAGCCGGGACCGGATGTCCTGGGGTCACCGTCGGCTTGCTACTTGGCCACCCCCATCGCCTCCGTCGCGGATGTCACGCCCCCTGCTGGGCGTCGATCTCCGCGATCAGCGCCTCGATCCGCTTCCTGATCTCGTCGCGGATCGGGCGGACGGCCTCGACGCCCTTGCCTGCGGGGTCCTCCAGGGCCCAGTCGAGGTACTTCTTGCCGGGGAAGACCGGGCAGGCGTCGCCGCAGCCCATGGTGATGACGTAGTCGGACGCCTGGACGGCCTCGGTCGTGAGGAGCTTGGGCTGCTGGTCGGCGATGTCGATGCCGGCCTCCCGCATCGCCTCGACCGCGGCCGGGTTGACCTGGTCCGCGGGCACGGAGCCGGCGGAGCGGACCTCGATCCGGTCGCCCGCGAGGTGGGAGAGGAAGCCGGCGGCCATCTGCGAACGCCCGGCGTTGTGGATGCAGACGAACAGCACGGAGGCGAGCGGGCTGGAGGGCATCGGTTCTTCCTTCGTCAGTGGATCAGCCCAGGCTGGTACCAGCCAGGAATGATGTGAAAGTATCAGTCCATGCTGACGTCAGTCGACACTGATCTGTTGCGGGTTCTCGCGGACCCGCTCCGCCTCCAGATCGTCACCCTGCTCGCCAAGGAGACGCTCTGCACGACGCATCTGATCGAGGAGACGGGGGCCAAGCAGACCAACCTCTCCAACCATCTGAAGGTGCTGCGCCAGGCGGGGGTCGTGGAGACGGAGCCGTGCGGCCGGTTCACCTACTACCGGCTCAAGCCCGACGTCATCGCCTCGCTTGCCGGTCGGTTCGCCGACCTCGCGGAGACCGCGCGCACCACCGCCGAGAACAACGTGAAGCGGTCCTGCCCCTGATTCCCCCGCCGTGACGGCGACCTGTACCGAGGAGTTCCTGTTGACCGCCACCGAGGCCACCCAGCACGGCAGAACAGGGGAATGCCCCACAGCCCCCGCCACCGAGCCGCAGCCCGCTCCGGGCGCGACTCCACCCCGGCGGCCTCCACTGTTCGCCAAGGCCGCCGCCGAACTGGTCGGCACGGCGGCGCTCGTCGCGATCGTGGTCGGCTCCGGCATCCAGGCCACGGAACTGACCAAGGACGTGGGGCTGCAGTTGCTCGCCAACTCCACGGCCACCGTGTTCGGCCTCGGCGTCCTGATCACCCTGTTCGGCCCGGTCTCCGGTGCGCACTTCAACCCGGCCGTCACCCTGGCCGAGTGGTGGACGGCCCGGCGCGGCGGCCCCGGCGTCACGCCACGCGAGGCGGCGGCATACGTCCCCGCTCAGATCGCCGGTGCGATCACGGGCTCGGTCCTGGCCGACGCGATGTTCGGCGAACCGCTGGTGAAGTGGTCCACCCACGACCGATCGGCCGGCCACCTGCTGCTGGGCGAGGTCGTCGCGACCGCCGGCCTGATCCTGCTGATCTTCGGCCTGGCCCGCACCGACCGCCTCCGCTTCGCGCCCGTGGCCGTGGCTTCGTACATCGGTGCTGCGTACTGGTTCACCTCGTCCACGTCCTTCGCGAACCCGGCGGTGACCATCGGCCGCGCCTTCACCGACACCTTCGCCGGCATCGCCCCCGCCTCGGTCGCGGGGTTCATCGGCATGCAGCTCGTCGGAGCCGTGGCCGGACTGGCGCTGGTGGCGCTCGTCTTCATGCCCGGCCGGGAAGCCGCCGAATGACGCGGACAGCTCCGGTCGTGGTGATCGGTGGTGGCCAGTCCGGGCTTGCCGCCGGCTATCACCTTCGCCGGCTGGGCGTCGACTTCGTCATCCTCGACGCCCAGACCACTCCGGGAGGTGCCTGGCAGCACGCCTGGGACTCCCTTCGCCTGTTCTCCCCGGCCGCGTACTCCTCTCTGCCCGGCCGTCTCATGCCACCGCAGAACGGCGCGACCTACCCCGACGCGCAGCACGTGGTGGAGTACCTCGCCGACTACGAGAAGCGGTACGAGTTGCCCGTCGAGCGGCCCGTACGCGTCCTCGGTATTCACCGGGATGGCCGACTCCTGCGGGTGGAGACCGACTCCGGCACCTGGCAGGCGGCAGCGGTGATCAGTGCCGCCGGCACCTGGTGGCGCCCCTTCCTGCCCGCGGCAGCAGGCCGCGGAGACTTCGGCGGCCGTCAGCTGCACACCGTCGACTACCAGCGCCCCCAGGACTTCGCCGGCCGCCGCGTGATCGTGGTCGGCGGCGGCAATTCCGGCGCCCAGATCGCCGCCGACCTCGCCCACGACAGCGAGCTGACCTGGGTCACGCAGCGCCCACCCCGTTTCCTGCCCGATGAAATTGACGGCCGGGCTCTGTTCGACGTGGCCACCGCCCGCCGCCGTGCCCTCGACGAAGGACGCACAGACACGGGCGGCGTCGCCTCGCTCGGGGACATCGTCGCCGTACCGCCCGTCCGGGAAGCCCGCGACCGGGGCCTGCTCAGGTCGGCACCGATGTTCACGCGGCTCACCCCCACTGGGGCCGAATGGGCCGATGGCACGCGCGCCGAGGCGGACGCGATCATCTGGTGCACCGGCTTCCGGCCGGCGCTGTCCCACCTGGCACCGCTCCGGCTGCGGGATTGCCACGGTCGCATCGCCGTCGAAGGCACGCGTGCGGTGAGCGAGCCGCGCCTGCACCTGCTCGGTTACGGCGACTGGACCGGCCCGGCCTCGGCCACGCTGATCGGGGTCGGGCGGCCGGCTCGGGAAGCCGCTCGTGAAATCGCTGCCTCGCTCGGGTAGGCGCCAAGTCGCCGAGCGGCCACGTGGGGGCTCTCCCTGACTTCGTCTGCCTCTCCGCAATCAAGCGTGTCTCGTCGGGGCAGCGGGAGTTGGGCGACCACTCGGTGTGTTGCCTACTCCCCGTACTGACGGGACGCGCCCATGGGACACCACTTGCTGCGCACGCAAGGAGACAACCAGCTCGCGCCGGAAGAGGTGAAGCAGTATTCGGCGCTCTGAATCCCGCAGGGCACCGGTGTCCCCAGCATGTGAGCGGATTGGTCAGTCGATGACCGGACTACGGCGCTCGACCAGGACAACGTCGCGCCAGTGGCCGTGGTGGCGCCCGATGCGCTCGCGGGTGCCGATGACGCGGAAGCCGGCCCGCAGGTGCAGGGCGATGCTGGCGGTGTTCTCGGGGAAGATGCCGGACTGGATGGTCCAGATCCCGGCCGCCTCGGTGGAGTCGATCAGTGCCTTGAGCAAGGTGGAAGCCACGCCGCGACCGCGGGCGTCGGGGTGGACGTACACGGAGTGCTCGACGACCCCGGAGTAGGCGCAGCGGTCGGAGACCGCCGTGGCGGCCACCCAGCCGAGCACGACCTCACGCTCGTCCAGGGCGACGAAGCGGTGCCCGGGCAGCTTCGCGGCGTCGAACGCCGGCCAGGTCGGGGCAGCCGTCTCGAAGGTGGCGTTGCCGTCGTCGATTCCGGCCTGGTAGATCGCCAGGACCTCGTCGGCATGCGCGGGGGCCAACGGCGCGACGGTCACACCGCTCGGGTTGCTCACAGTGGCGTACTCCCAGGGATCGTGGCCGAGGTCAGACCGCTGCCGGCGCGATGGTCAGCAGCTTGCCCATAGCGGCCAGCACGGATGGCTCGACCCGGTAGTACACCCAGGTGCCGCGCCGCTCGGAGGTCAGCAGACCGGCCTCCTTGAGCTTCTTCAGGTGGTGGGAGACGGTCGGCTGGGAGACGCCCACGTCGGAGATGTCGCACACGCACGCCTCCCCGCCCTCGTGCGAGGCCACCGCGGAGAAGAGCCGCAGCCGCACCGGGTCGCCCAGCGCCTTGAACATCCGCGCGGCGGTCTCGGCCTCGTCCGCCGTGAAAGGGCGCTCGGTGAGCGGCGGGCAGCACGGCGCCACGGTGTCGGAGTCGGGCTCGACCAGCGGCAGCACCTTGGTGTTCGACATACATCTATGTTGACACATGTCGAACCAGGCGGGCGAAGGGTCTCAGTCGGCGAGCGAGAGCGGTGGGGAACACATACTTCGATAAATGTCTATGTTGACGCTTGTCGAATCAGGTGCCATGCTGGCCGCACAAGCCATCGACAAACGTCGAAGCAAAGGGGGAAAACCGTGAACGCGCCCGCCACTGGCCGGCTGCCCGTCGTCGTCATCGGCGCCGGCCCTGTCGGCCTCGCCGCCGCCGCCCACCTCGTCGAGCGCGGACTCGGACCGCTGGTCCTTGAGGCGGGCCCCTCCGCGGGCACCGCCGTGCGCGACTGGGCGCACGTGCGGCTGTTCTCCCCGTGGGCCGAGGTCACCGACCCGGCCGCCGAGAAGCTTCTCGCCCCCACCGGCTGGATCCGCCCCGACGGCGGCACCTACCCCACCGGCGGTGACTGGGCCGAGCGGTACCTGCAGCCGCTCGCCGACGTCCTCGGAGACAGGATCCGCTACGGCGCCACCGTGACGGGCGTCGCCCGCGCCGGCCGCGACCGCATCGTCGACGCCGACCGCGACGAGCAGCCCTTCACCGTGCACCTCGAGCCGGCCGACGGCCGTGAAGAGCGGATCAGCGCACGAGCCGTCATCGACGCCTCCGGCACCTGGTCGCTCCCCGGTCCGATCGGCGCCGACGGGCTCCCCGCCCTCGGCGAGAAGGCGGCGGCCGACCGCATCTCCTACCGCGTCCCCGACCTACGGGACCCGGGGATCCGCGCCCGGTACGCGGGCAGGCGCACCGCCGTCATCGGCTCCGGCGCCTCCGCCTTCACCGCGGTGGCCTCCCTCGCCGACCTGTCCGAGGAGGAGCCCGGCACACACGCGGCATGGGTCCTGCGGCGCGGCATCGGCGCGAACACCTTCGGCGGCGGCGAGGCCGACCAGCTCCCGGCCCGAGGCGCCCTGGGCCTGCGCGCCAGGGCGGCCGTCGAGGACGGCCACGCGAGCGCGGTGACCAGCTTCCGTACACAGGCCGTGGAACGGCACGGTGACCGGCTGGTTCTGATCGCCGGGGACGGCCGCCGCCTCGACCCGGTCGACGAGGTCGTCGTGCTGACCGGCTTCCGTCCCGACCTGTCGTTCCTGTCCGAGGTCCGCCTCGGCCTCGACGAACGCCTCCAGGCCCCGACCGCGCTGGCCCCGCTGATCGACCCGAACGTCCACTCCTGTGGCACCGTCTACCCGCACGGCGTCAACGAGCTCGCCCACCCCGAGCAGGGCCTCTACCTGGTCGGCATGAAGTCCTACGGCCGAGCGCCGACGTTCCTCGCGCTGACCGGCTACGAGCAGGTCCGCTCCATCGCCGCTGCGCTCGCCGGCGACCGCGACGCCGCCGAGCGCGTCGAGCTGACCCTGCCGGAGACCGGCGTGTGCGGCGGCGCCGGCCTCTACGACGCCCCCGACACGGCCGCCCAGGGTGGCGAAGGCGGCTGCTGCGGCGCCCCGTCCACCCTCCAGATCGGCGTCGTCACGCCGGCCGCCACCTCCGGCTGCTGAACTCCTCACCCGTCCAAGGAGATACGCCATGTCCCGCGTACAGCTCGCCCTTCGCGTCCCCGACCTCGACGCCTCGGTCGCCTTCTACAGCAAGCTGTTCGGCACCGAACCCGCCAAGCTCCGCGACGGCTACGCCAACTTCGCCATCACCGAGCCCCCGCTCAAGCTCGTCCTCATCGAAGGCACCGCGGAAGAGGCCACCCGGTTGGACCACCTCGGCGTCGAGGTCGAATCCACCGAGTCCGTCCACGCCGCGACCACCCGTCTGAGCGAGGCCGGCCTGACCACCGCCGAGGAGGCAGACACCACCTGCTGCTACGCCCTCCAGGACAAGGTCTGGGTGCACGGCCCCGGCCAGGAGCCCTGGGAGGTGTACGTCGTCAAGGCCGACGCCGACACCCTCACCAAGCAGCAGGGCAGCAGCTGCTGCACCGACCCGGGCGCCACAGATGCAAAGGAGCCTGCCGCAGCGGGCGGCTGCTGCTGAACAGACCCATGACCAACCTCCACGCCAGCGGGGCCGTGACCGGTACGGGGGACCGGTCACGGCCAGGAGGCGGCACCAGGAGCCCAGGGCACATCAGTGCCCCCGGCAGAACCAATGTGCGCTCAATGTGCCCTGGCCGCCTGAAGGCCCCTACCGGCACATGAAGAGGGCGGGGTCCGAAAACCCCGCCCGCTACCAGAGAATCCCAGGTCAGGGCCACACCAGGCAATACGGCTGATGCCCCGCCTCATGCAGCCGGTGGCTGAAGTCCTGCCACTCGTGCAGCAGCTGGTACACGTTGAACGCGTCCCGCGGGCCGCCGCGGTCCGGGACCGTGGACCAGATGAACGCCGCCGCGCCGACCGCTTCCTCACCGATGTCACGCAGGGGGTCGACGACCGTCATGGGGAGCTTCACGACCGCGTAGTCGGGGTGCAGGACGACCAGCTCCAGGGGCGGGACCTTGTGCAGGGGGACGCCTTCGATGCCCGTCAGGACCATCGCGGCCATCGTCTCCGGCTTGATCTTGGTGAACATGCCGTTCATGCCGAGCTCGTCGCCGCCGAGTTCCTCGGGGCGCATCGAGATCGGGACGCGGGCCGCCGTCGCACCGTCCGGCGCGCCGAAGTACTTGTACGTCACCCCCACCCGACCACCATTCCTGCTCCCCGCCCCGAGGCGGTCCACCCGGCTCAGCCGGTCAAGCCGCTCGGGGCCGACCGGCCGCTCGGGCTCGTTCGGTACACCCTGTGCCTGCTGACGTGCGTCGTTCGCTGCCTCCGCGTCGCGCCGGTGCCTTCCCCGCCGGGCGCGTCGAGGACCCAGGTCATCGGTCCCCTCGCCCAGTCCGCCACCGCGATGCATATCTCCACCCGACTGCTTTTCTAGGCTGCGTGCCCGGGGCCGCGCAACCCGATCATCGTGTCAGTGACCTCCCCCACGGTCACACGCCGAAACGTGCGCTGGAACAGCTGTCCGCAGGTTTTGTCGAAAAGCCCCCGACACGACCCTTCGTCATGTCCATACGTATGCGAGGACCAGTTTCTCAGATGGGCGGGGTGCGGATCTCTCGTATCGGCGTGGTCGGCCTACCCTGAGGAGGTCACCCGGCAGCCCAGCCGGAGAAGGTCCCGGAAGAGGTCGGAGAAGCCGCACGTCATGAGCGAACTGCCCTATCCCTACGAAGCGCCTGCCTCGCAGGCACTGTTCGACCGTGCGGCGGTCGTCACACCGGGTGGCGTGAACTCGCCGGTGCGGGCCTTCCGCGCTGTCGGCGGCACGCCCCGGTTCATGGTGTCCGGCAAGGGTCCGTACCTCACCGACGCCGACGGACGCGAGTACGTCGACCTGGTCTGCTCCTGGGGTCCCATGATCCTCGGGCACGCGCACCCCGAGGTGATCGCCGCCGTCCAGGAGGCCGTCGCCCGCGGTACCTCCTTCGGCACGCCCGGTGAGGGCGAGGTCGCGCTCGCCGAGGAGATCGTCGCCCGGGTGGAGCCCGTCGAGCAGGTGCGGCTCGTCTCCAGCGGCACCGAGGCGACCATGTCGGCCATCCGGCTCGCCCGCGGGTTCACCCGGCGGTCCAAGGTGATCAAGTTCGCCGGGTGCTACCACGGGCACGTCGACTCGCTGCTCGCCTCCGCCGGCTCCGGTGTGGCGACCTTCGCGCTGCCGGACACCCCGGGTGTCACCGGCGCGCAGGCCGGCGACACGATCGTGCTGCCGTACAACGACCTGGAGGCCGTGCAGGAGGCCTTCCACCGGCACCCCGGCGAGATCGCCTGTGTGATCACCGAGGCCTCGCCCGGCAACATGGGTGTCGTGCCGCCGCAGCCCGGCTTCAACCAGGGGCTGAAGGACGCCTGCCAGAAGAACGGCGCGCTCTACATCTCCGACGAGGTCATGACCGGCTTCCGGACCAGCCGCGCGGGGTGGTACGGGATCGACGGGGTCAAGCCCGATCTGCTGACCTTCGGCAAGGTGATGGGCGGTGGCTTCCCGGCCGCCGCGTTCGGCGGGCGCGCCGACGTCATGGCCCACCTCGCCCCGGCCGGCCCCGTCTACCAGGCCGGCACCCTCTCCGGGAACCCCGTCGCCACCGCCGCCGGCCTCGCCCAGCTGCGCCTCCTCGACGACGCCGCCTACGACCAGGTGAACGCCGTGTCGGAGCAGATCCGGACCCTCGTCACCGAGGCGCTGGCCAAGGAGGGTGTCGCGCACCGGCTGCAGACCGCCTCCAACATGTTCTCGGTGTTCTTCACGGACCGGGAGGTCCGGAACTACGAGGAGGCGAAGAAGCAGGAGTCGTTCCGCTTCACCGCGTTCTTCCACTCCCTGCTGGAGAACGGTGTGTACCTGCCGCCGTCGTCCTTCGAGTCGTGGTTCGTCTCCACCGCGCACGACGAGCAGGCCATCCAGAAGATCGCCGACGCCCTCCCGGCGGCGGCCCGAGCCGCGGCGGAGGCCACCGCGTGAGCGACAGCAGCAAGGACATCACCGTCGTCCATCTGATGCGGCACGGCGAGGTCGCCAACCCGGACGGCATCCTCTACGGCCGGCTGCCCGGGTACCACCTGTCCGAGCTGGGCCGGAAGATGGCCGAGCGGGTCGCCGACCACCTCTCCTCCCGGGACGTCACGCATGTGTGCGCGTCCCCGCTGGAGCGGGCGCAGGAGACGGCGACGCCGATCGCCAAGGCGCACGGGCTGGATCTCGCGACCGACGAGCGGCTCATCGAGGCGGAGAACGTCTTCCAGGGCAAGACCTTCGGCGTGGGCGACGGCGCGCTGCGCAAGCCGGACAACTGGAAGCACCTCTTCAACCCGTTCAAGCCGTCCTGGGGCGAGCCGTACGTCGACCAGGTGGTGCGGATGATGGGCGCGCTGAACTCCGCGAAGGACGCCGCGCGCGGGCACGAGGCGGTGCTCGTCAGCCATCAGCTGCCGATCTGGATCGTGCGCAGTTACGTCGAGCGGCGCCGGCTGTGGCACGACCCGCGCAAGCGGCAGTGCACGCTCGCCTCGCTGACGACGTTCACGTTCCAGGGCGACCGGATCGTGTCCGTCGGCTACACCGAGCCCGCCCGCGACCTGGTCCCGGCCCATCTGCTGGCCGGCGCCAAGCCGGTGAAGGGCCAGGGCAAGGCCTTCGGCGCCTGACGCTGCTGTGAGCCGACCGGCGCCCCGGGCCGGTCGGCCTTGCGGCGCCGGCCCTGCCACCGGCAGGGACTGACGGCCTGTCAGTTGGCACAGTTTTGTTACGTTCGTGGCGTAACGCATACGCGCTCGCGGAACCCCCCGGATCGTCGCGCCCTCTGACTGGGTGACCACCCAAGGACGTGACGAATCGGGGAACTCATGCGCACCTTCTCCCGCAGGGGAATGCTCGGCCTGGGCGCGGGCGCCGCGGCGGCCGCCTCACTCGCGGGCTGCGGCACCTCGTCGGGCGGGTCGGGCCACGGGTCCGGCTCGGGCGGCGGCGACGGTTCCGGGAAGGACCCCTCCGGTACGCCCACGACCGCCGCCCGCCCGATAGGGGACGGCTCGACGGCGTACAGCGGCAAGCAGCCGCACCAGCCGGACGCGCCGCAGCCGCTGGAGCCGGGGCAGGAGCCGCCGCAGTTCGTCATCTTCTCCTGGGACGGCGCCGGCGAGGTCGGCAACGGCCTCTTCCCGCGCTTCCTGGACCTCGCCAAGGAGCACGGGGCGAGCATGACCTTCTTCCTGTCCGGGCTGTACCTGCTGCCCGAGTCGAAGAAGCGCCTGTACGACCCGCCGAACAACCGGCGCGGCGCGTCCGACATCGGTTACCTCACCGACGCCCACATCAGGTCCACGCTGGAGAACGTCCGCCGCGCCTGGCTCGAGGGCCACGAGATCGGCACCCACTTCAACGGCCACTTCTGCTCCGGGCACGGCACCGTCGCCAACTGGACGCCGCAGCAGTGGCGCAGCGAGATCGACCAGGCCAAGTCGTTCGTGAAGCAGTGGAAGACCAACACCGGCTGGAGCGACCTGCCGCCGCTGCCGTTCGACTACGACAAGGAGCTGGTCGGCGGTCGTACGCCCTGTCTGCTGGGCCAGAACAACCTGCTGCCCACCGCCCGCTCGCTCGGCTGGCGCTACGACGCCTCCTCGCCGGGCGGCCGCCAGATGTGGCCGGACAAGAAGCAGGGCATCTGGGACCTTCCGCTCCAGCAGATCCCGTTCCCCGGCCGCCGCTTCGAGGTGCTGTCGATGGACTACAACATGCTGGCCAACCAGTCCGTCAACTCCACGAAGGCCCCGCCCGCCAACTACCCGGGCTGGCGGCAGCAGTCCGCTCAGGCGTACATATCAGGCTTCCAGCGGGCATACGAGACAAATCGGGCGCCGTTCTTCATCGGCAACCACTTCGAGCACTGGAACGGCGGCATCTACATGGACGCCGTCGAGGAGGCGTTCAAGCACATCGCGCGCGAGAAGGAGAAGGGCGCGGACGTGCGGCTCGTCTCCTTCCGGCAGTTCGTGGACTGGATGGACGTACAGAAGCCCGAGGTGCTCGCCAAGCTGCGCACCCTGGAGGTCGGGCAGCGGCCGGCCGGCGGGTGGAAGCAGTTCCTCGCCGCGTGAGCGGCCCTCGCGGCACACTGTGAGCAGCTCACGCAACGCGCCCGAGCGGACCGCGCAACGTGCTGTCAGCGGCTCGCGAAACGCCGCCTGAAATGCGGGTTTCCGCCCGCAAGGGGGGTGCCCAAGATCCCCGATACGGACATGCGAAACTTTTCACATGAGTGCCGCCAGCCGCGCCCCCCAGCGCTCGTCCCGCACCCGGGCCGCCCGTAGCCGCGCCGCCGTGTTCGCCGCGACGGCCGCGGCGGCCGTGCTGACCCTGTCCGCGTGCAGCTCCGGCGGCACCTCCGGCGGGGGCGGCCAGACCAACTTCGTCATGGGCAAGAACGGCATCGCCACCGCCGACAAGGGCAAGCGCGCCGACGCCCCCGACCTGTCCGGCGAGACCGTCGACGGCAAGCAGCTCGACGTCGCCGACTTCAAGGGCAAGGTCGTCGTCATCAACGTGTGGGGCTCCTGGTGCCCGCCCTGCCGCGCCGAGGCGCCCGGCTTCGAGAAGGTGTACCAGGAGCTCAAGGGTCAGGGCGTGCAGTTCGTCGGCATCAACACGCGCGACACCTCCACCGGCCCGGCGCGCGCCTTCGACAAGGAGTTCGGCATCAGCTACCCGAGCCTGTACGACCCCACGGGCAAGCTGATGCTGCGCTTCAAGAAGGGCACGCTCAACCCGCAGTCGATCCCGTCCACGCTCGTCATCGACCGCACCGGGAAGATCGCGGCCCGCACGCTGCAGCCCCTGTCGGAGGACAAGCTGCGGACGATGATCAAGCCGGTCCTGGCGGAGAAGTGACGTGACCGAAGCCACCACCCTCGCTGCGGCGGCGGTCTCCGACCCCAACGGCACGGTGCTCAACGGAGCCCTGCTGGTGGCTCTGCCCATCGCGCTGCTCGGCGGGCTCATCTCCTTCTTCTCGCCCTGCGTCCTGCCGCTCGTCCCCGGCTACCTGTCCTACGTCACCGGGGTCAGCGGCACCGACCTCGCCGACGCCCGGCGCGGCCGGATGGTCGCCGGCGCCTCGCTGTTCGTCCTCGGCTTCACCGCCGTCTATGTCTCCACCGGCGCCTTCTTCGGCTACTTCGGCCAGAACGTCCAGCAGCACAAGGACGTCCTGAGCAAGGTCCTCGGCGTCGTCATGATCCTCATGGGCGTCTTCTTCATGGGCCTGATGCCCTGGCTGACGCAGCGCGAGTTCCGCTTCCACACCCGGCCGGTGGCCGGACTCGTCGGCGCGCCCGTGCTCGGCGCTCTGTTCGGCATCGGCTGGACCCCGTGCATCGGCCCGACCCTCGCCGCCGTGCAGGGACTCGCCATGGACCAGGCGAGCGCGGGCCGCGGCGCCCTGCTGACCGTCGCCTACTGCCTCGGCCTCGGTGTGCCCTTCGTGCTCACCGCGGTCGCCTTCCGCAAGGCGCTCGGCGCCTTCGGCTGGATCAAGCGCCACTATGTCTGGGTGATGCGCATCGGCGGCACCATGATGATCGTGACCGGTCTGCTGCTGCTGACCGGCGCCTGGGACCGCATCGTGCAGGACATGCAGACCTGGTCCGACGGCTTCACTGTGGGGATCTGACTCGATGAGCACTACCTCGAAGTACGGGTCCGACCCGACCCCGTCCGACGCCGAGGACCTCTCGGCGGCCGGCTCCCAGCTCTCCACCGCGCCACAGGAGGAGCTGTCGGCTCCGCCCTCGCTCGGCGTCATCGGCTGGACCCGCTGGTTCTGGCGCCAGCTCACCTCCATGCGGGTCGCGCTGCTGCTGCTCCTGCTGCTGTCGCTGGGCGCGATCCCCGGCTCCCTCATCCCGCAGACCGGCATCGACGCCACCAAGGTCGAGCTGTTCCGCCGCGACCACCCCACGCTGGCACCGGTCTACGACAAGCTCGGCCTGTTCCACGTCTACAGCTCGGTGTGGTTCTCCGCGATCTACATCCTGCTGTTCGTCTCCCTCATCGGCTGCATCGTCCCGCGCACCTGGCAGTTCGTCGGCCAGCTGCGCGGCCGCCCGCCGGGCGCGCCCAAGCGGCTGACGCGGCTGCCCGCGCACACCACCTGGCGCACCGAGGCCACCCCCGAGCAGGTCCGCGAGGCCGCGCTCGCGCTGCTGAAGAAGCGCCGCTTCCGCGCCCATGTCGCCGGGGACGCCGTCGCCGCCGAGAAGGGCTATCTGCGCGAGCTGGGCAACCTGGCCTTCCACATCGCGCTGATCGTGATGCTGGTCGCGTTCGCCGCGGGCCAGCTGTTCAAGTCCGAGGGCGACAAGCTCATCGTCGAGGGCGGCGGCTTCTCCAACACGCTCACCCAGTACGACGACTTCAAGTCCGGCAGCCTCTTCTCCTCCGACGACCTGGAGCCGTTCAGCTTCAAGCTGGACGACTTCAAGGGGACGTACGAGGTGACCGGGCCCAACCGGGGCACGCCGCGCACCTACGAGGCGCACCTCACCTACAGCGTCGGCGCCTACGGCAAGGACACGAAGACCACCGTCAAGGTGAACGAGCCGCTGGAGATCGGCGCCTCCAAGGTCTACCTCGTCAGCCACGGGTACGCGCCCGTCGTCACCGTCCGCGACGGCAAGGGCAACGTCGTCATGAAGGACGCGGTGCCGCTGCTGCCGCAGGACGGCAACGTCACGTCCTCCGGCGCTATCAAGGTGATGGACGGCTACCGCAACGCGCAGGGGCAGAAGGACCAGCTCGGTTTCCAGGCCGTCTTCATCCCGACCTTCGCCGGCGAGGGCCAGGGCACGATGCTCTCCCAGTTCCCGGCGCTGCTGAACCCCCGGCTGGCGCTGAACGCCTACCACGGCGACCTGGGCGTCAACGCGGGCATCCCGCAGAGCGTGTACCAGCTCGACACCGAGCACCTGAAGCAGTTCAAGAAGGCGAACGGCGACCCGCTCGCCGAGCGCCTGAAGGTCGGCCAGACCATGCAGCTCCCGAACGGCGCCGGTTCGATCACCTTCGACGGTGTCAAGGAGTGGGCGGGCTTCCAGGTCACCCGGCAGCCCGCGAGCGGCTGGGCCCTCGGCGGAGCCATCACCGCGATCTTCGGTCTCGCTGCGTCCCTGTTCATCCAGCGCCGCCGCGTCTGGGTGCGCGCGGTCCGCGGCGCCGACGGCGTCACGGTCGTCGAGATGGCCGGGCTCGGCCGCAGCGAGTCCGCGAAGGTTCCCGAGGAGCTCGGCCGGCTCGCCGGAATCCTCTACGACCAGGCACCGGGCGCCCCCGAGCCCGAAACCGCCCCCGAGTCCGACCCCGGCCCCGCAGCCGACCCCTCAGAAGTCTCCGTACCCGCCGAAGGGGCTGAGAAGAAGTGACCCTCGCCGCCGCCACCAACGAACACCTCGCGAACATCAGCAATGTGCTGATCTACTCCGCGATGGCCGTCTACACCCTGGCCTTCTTCGCCTACATCGCCGAGTGGCTCTTCGGCAGCCGCAGCAAGGTCGCCCGCACCGCGGCCGCGCTCACCGCCGAGCCGAAGGCGGCGAACGCCCCGGCCGTCACCGTCACCAAGGCCGGCGGCACCGCCGTACTGGAGCGGCCCAAGGTCACCGTGCGGTCGGCCGCGGGCTCCCGCGACGTGCCCGACGGGCCCGGCGCGCACGGCGGGGACGCGCAGGGCGACCTGTACGGCCGGATCGCGATCTCCCTGACCGTGCTCGCCTTCCTGGTGGAGTTCGCCGGGCTCCTCACACGTGCGCTGTCGGTGCAGCGGGCGCCGTGGGGCAACATGTACGAGTTCAACATCACCTTCTCCACCGTCGCGGTCGGCGTGTACCTCGGCCTGCTGGCGCTGAAGAAGAACGTCCGCTGGCTCGGCCTGTTCCTGATCACCACGATCCTGCTCGACCTGGGCCTCGCCGTCACCGTGCTGTACACGGCGAGCGACCAGCTGGTGCCCGCGCTGCACTCGTACTGGCTCTACATCCACGTCTCCACCGCGATCTTCTGCGGCGCGACCTTCTACGTCGGCGCGGTCGCGACGATCATGTACCTGTTCAAGGACTCGTACGAGAACAAGCTCGCGACCGGCGGCAAGCCCGGCACCTTCGCCCGCTCCGTGCTGGAGCGGCTGCCGTCCTCGGCCTCGCTGGACAAGTTCTCCTACCGGATCAACGCGGCCGTCTTCCCGCTGTGGACGTTCACGATCATCGCCGGCGCGATCTGGGCCGGCGACGCCTGGGGCCGCTACTGGGGCTGGGACCCGAAGGAGACCTGGTCCTTCATCACCTGGGTCGCCTACGCCTGCTACCTGCACGCCCGCGCCACCGCCGGCTGGAAGGGCCGCAAGGCCGCCTACCTGGCCCTGCTGGCCTTCGCGTGCTGGCTGTTCAACTACTACGGCGTGAACCTCTTCGTCTCCGGCAAGCACTCCTACGCCGGCGTCTGACGGCCCGCAGCAGTGGGCCTGCACCCGCGTACGGCGGTGAGGGGCCGGGGTGGGGGGTGTCCGCCCGCAGCGTCCGGCACCAGGCAACAGCACCGGTGTCGGAAGCGGGCGGCCGGACCGAGGACGGACACCCCCGACCCCGGCCCCGCCCCCCAACGCACCGCAGGCGCGACACCAGCCACCCACCGGACCGCAACGGGCCGCCGCAGGCACAAACAGGGGCGCGGGGAACGGCGCGACCAGCCACAACGCACCCGCAGCCGAACCACGACCAGGCGCCGCAGGCAAGGGCGACCAGCCACAACGCACCCGCAGCCGAACCACGACCAGGCGCCGCAGGCAAGGGCGACCAGGCACAACGCGCCCGCAGCCGAAAGACGACCCGGCGCCGCAGGCAAAGACGACCAGGCACAACGCACCCGCACCCGAACGGCAACCCGGCGCCGCGCAGCGTCATGCGCCGATGTCCTCGTTCCACAGCGCCGGGTGGTCCCGGATGAAGTCCCGCATCAGCGCGACGCACGCGGGGTCGTCCAGGACGACGACCTCCACCCCGTGCTCGGCGAGCCAGTCATGGCCGCCGTGGAAGGTGGTCGCCTCACCGATCACCACCCGCGAGATGGAGAACTGCCGGACCAGCCCCGAGCAGTACCAGCAGGGCGAGAGGGTCGTCACCATCGTCGTCCCGTGATACGACCGCTGCCGTCCCGCGGCCCGGAAGGCCGCCGTCTCCGCGTGCAGCGAAGGGTCGCCGTCCTGGACGCGCCGGTTGTGCCCGCGGCCGAGCAGGGTGCCGTCCGGGCCGTAGAGCGCGGCCCCGACCGGGACCCCGCCCTCGGCGAACCCGGCCCGCGCCTCGTCCAGTGCGGTGGCGAGCCACTGCCGCGCCTGTGCCTGATCCATGGGATCACTGTGCGGGGGCGGGCGGGTCCGGGCAAGGGCCCGGGCCGCCGGCCGGCCGCTCAGCCGCGCTCGGCGTACATGTCTTCCACCACGTCCGCGAACGCCTCCAGGATCGTTTCGCGGCGCAGTTTCATCGACGGGGTGAGGTGGCCGGCCTCCTCGGAGAAGTCCACCGGCAGGACGGCGAAGCGGCGGATGGACTCGGGGCGCGAGACCATCCGGTTCGCCTCGTCGATCGCGCGTTGCAGGAGGGCGTACAGCCCCTCGTCGCCGATGAGCAGCTCGGCCGGGACCGGGTGCTTGCCGTTCATCCGGCGCCAGTGGCTGACGCCGTCCATGTCGAGGGTGATCAGGGCCGAGACATAGGGGCGGCCGTCGCCGACCAGCATGACCTGCGAGATCAGCGGGTGGGAGCGCAGCCAGTTCTCCAGCGGCGCCGGGGCCACGCTCTTGCCGCCGGCCGTGATCAGCAGTTCCTTCTTGCGGCCGGTGATCGTCAGGTACCCCTCGTCGTCCAGCTCGCCGAGGTCGCCGGTGGCCAGCCACCCGTCCTGCGCGGCCGGGACCACGCCGCCGGCCGCCGGGTCCCAGTAGCCGCGCAGCACGTGGTCGCCGGCGACCAGGATCTCGCCGTCGGCGGCGATCCGGATGCGGGTGCCCGGCAGGGGCCAGCCGACCGTGCCCAGGCGCGGCTTGAGCGGTGGCGTCACCGTGGTCGCGCCGGTCGTCTCGGTCAGGCCGTAGCCCTCGAAGATCTCGATGCCGGCACCGGCGTAGAAGGCGGCGAGGCGTCGGCCGAGCGGGGAGCCGCCGCAGATCGCGTACCGCACCCGGCCGCCCATCGCCTGCCGGATCTTGCGGTAGACCAGCGGGTCGTACAGCGCCCGCCCCGCCTTCAGCGCCGCCGCCGGGCCGCTGCCGGTGCCCGTCTGCCGGTCCTCGACCGCCTCGCCGTAGCGCCGGGCCACGGCCACCGCCCGGTCGAAGGCGGACAGCTTGCCGCCCGACTCGGCCTTGGCGCGGGCCGAGTTGAAGACCTTCTCCAGCATGTAGGGGATGGTCAGCAGACAGGTGGGCCGGAAGGCCGCCAGGTCGGGCAGCAGCTCGTCCGGCTTGAGGCTGGGGGCGTGGCCGAGCCGGACCCGGGCGCGTACGCAGGCGATCGCCACCATGCGGCCGAAGACGTGCGACATCGGCAGGAACAGCAGCACCGACGGCTCGTCCTCGCTCTTGGCCCGGAACACGGGGTAGAGCAGTTCGATGGCGTTGTCGACCTCGGCGAAGAAGTTGCCGTGGCTGAGCGCGCAGCCCTTGGGGCGGCCGGTGGTGCCGGAGGTGTAGATCAGCGTGGCGAGAGTGTCGGGGCCGAGTATCCCGCGCCGTACGTCCACCTCCTGGTCGGGGACGTGCGCCGCGCCGACCTCGGCGAGCTGCTCCACGTGACCCTTCTCCATCACCCACACATGGCGCAGGTCGGGCAGGTGAGCCCGCTCGGGACCGATCGCCGCGGCCTGCGCGACGGTCTCGGTGACCAGCGTGACGGCGCCGGAGTCCTGGAGGATCCAGCGGGTCTGGAAGGGCGAGGAGGTGGGATAGACCGGCACCGTGACCAGGCCGGCCGCCCAGGCGGCGAAGTCGAGCAGGGTCCACTCGTACGTCGTGCGCGCCATGATCGCGATGCGGTCGCCCGGCACCAGTCCCTCCGCGAGCAGCCCCTTCGCCACGGCCCGTACCTCGGCGGCGAAGGCGGCCGCCGTCACGTCGGTCCACCGGCCGGAGGGGTCGCGGCGGCTGAGCACCACCGCGTCCGGCGCTGCGTCGGCGTTGTCGAAGGGCAGGTCGGCGAGCGAGCCGTGGCGGACGGGCTGGGCGAGGGGCGGGACGTACGCCTCGCGCACCGCCCCGCCCAGCCGCTTGGTCTCCGGTGCCACCAGCACGGGGCCCCGGGGAGCGGCGTAGTCGGCGGAGGTGGGGTACGGCGTGGACACGGGCGGCTCCTGGTGCGTGCAGCAGCGGCACTGCTTGCTGCAAGACGTACGTGCCTCGCCCGGCGGGGCGTTCACCGGCGGCGGCGTGGGCGGACGGTCACCGGCGGTTGGGCAGGGGAATCGTACGGGGCCCCTGTGGGGGCCTTGTGCGGGTTCCAAGGGGGTCCGGGGCCGGGGCTGTGCAGCGTCGGGAACCGTGTGAGAGAGGCTCACGTTGCCCAGGTCACACGGCTGTTGGCGCGTCGACGGCCGGCCGGCATTAGACTTACCACCGGTAACCTTACTCTGGAGTAAGCAACTTGCGACCTGCTGGGGGCGTGATGCGCGAGACGACCCTCACCCGGCCGCCGGCCCTCGCCCCCTTGCTGGCGCGTGGCGCGCTGCTGTCCCCGCTGAAGCGGCCGCGCCCGGACGCGGCCGTCCCCGCGGTCCGGCTGCTGCTGCCCGGCCTGCGCGTCGACCTCGCCCGCCTGGCCGCCTACGAGCGCGTGTGCGGCTTGGCCCCCGCCGACGACACCCTGCCGATCACCTATCCGCACGTCCTCGGCTTCCCGCTCGCCATGCGGCTGATGAGCGCCCGCACCTTCCCGCTGCCGCTGCTGGGGCTGGTCCACACGTCGATCGGCATCACCCGGCACAGGGCACTCGCCGCCACGGGGACGTACGACGTGGGGGTGCGCGTCGAGAGGCTGGCACCGCACCGGCGCGGCACCGAGGCGTCCGTGGTGACCGAACTGCGGGAGGGCGGCGCCGTCGTATGGGAGTCGACGAGCACGTATCTGGCACGGCACCGCACGGGGTCGGCGGCCGGTGGGCAGAGCGGGGACGCCCCGGAGCCGCCCGTGGTCGAGGAGTGGCGGCTCGGCGGGGACCTCGGCCGCCGCTACGGCGCCGTCTCCGGCGACCGCAACCCCATCCACCTGCACCCGCTCACCGCCCGGCTGTTCGGCTTCCCGCGGGCCATCGCGCACGGCATGTGGAGCGTGGCACGCTGCCTGGCCGCACACGGCGTGCCCGACGCGGCCTTCGTGCGGGCGGAGTTCCGGGCGCCGGTGCTGCTGCCGGGCACGGTGCGGTACGCGCAGGACGGCGAGGGACGGTTCGCGCTGCGCGGCGGCGACAGGGTGCACCTGACGGGCCTCGCGGTGCCGCTCGGCTCAGGCGGGCGGGAGTGACGCGGGGAGGGCCGGCTCGGCTCACGCGGGCGGGAGTGACGGCTCGGGGCTCCGGCTCATGCGGGCGGGAGTGACGCCGCAGGCTCCGGCTCATCCCGGCCGGAAATACGCCCGGACGCTCCGGCTCATGCCGGCGGGGGTGACCAGCGGTGTCCCGCCATCAGGTTGCCGAGGCCCGACCAGGCGAAGTTCATCAGGGTCACCGCCGACTGCCGGGCCGTGACACCGTCGGTGGCGTTGGCCCACGCGGCGAGGGACTCGGCGGCGCCGACCAGGGCCTCGGCCAGCCCGGCGACCTCGCGCTCGGCCAGGTCGGGATCGTCGTGGGCTTCTCGGGCGGCGACCAGGATCAGCCGGGTCACGAAGGCGACGAGTTCCGCACGCAGCGCGGTGACCTCCGCGGCGAACGGCTCACCGTGCGTGCGGGCTTGGAGATGCAGCACCGCCCACGCGTCCGGGTGCCGCGCGGTGTGCGTGAAGAACGCCAGCAACCCGTCCCAGAGTTGGCGGTCGGCGGGCGAGCGCGGGTCGACGGCCACGCGGACGGCCTCGGTGAGCGCGGCGGCCTCCCGGCGGATGACGGCCGTGAAGAGGTCTTCCTTGGAGTTCAGGTACAGATACACCAATGGCTTGGAGACACCGGCGAGTTCGGCGATGTCGTCCATGGAGGCGGTCATGTAGCCGCGCTGCCCGAAGATGCGCACGGCCGCGTCCAGCATCTGCCGTTCACGGACCGCCCGAGGCATCCGCTTGGTCTTCACCGAACCCGAACCCATGCGCACTAGCGTACGGGCCGCGCCCCGCCCCGCGGATACGCCGAGGGCGGCGAGACAGTACGCCACGCCGCCCTTCGGGGACGATCGGTCAGGCCGCCGCCGTCACCGGCTCAGGCCGGTGCTCCGGCTCGTCGACCGGGGAGGCGCCGCCGACCGCGTCGTAGGCCTCGCGGTCCAGGAGGTTCTCGCGGGCCGCGACGATGACCGGGACCAGGGCCTGGCCGGCCACGTTGGTGGCGGTGCGCATCATGTCCAGGATCGGGTCGATCGCGAGGAGCAGACCGACGCCCTCCATGGGCAGGCCCAGCGTGGACAGGGTGAGCGTCAGCATGACCGTCGCGCCGGTGAGGCCGGCGGTGGCGGCGGAGCCGACCACGGAGACGAACGCGATGAGCAGGTAGTCGCCGACGTTCAGGCCGATGCCGAAGATCTGCGCGACGAAGATCGCGGCGATCGCCGGGTAGATCGCGGCGCAGCCGTCCATCTTGGTGGTTGCGCCGAACGGCACCGCGAAGGAGGCGTACTCCTTCGGCACGCCGAGGCGCTCGGTGACCTTCTGCGTCACCGGCATGGTGCCGACCGAGGAGCGGGAGACGAACGCCAGCTGGATCGCGGGCCAGGCGCCCTTGAAGAACTGCAACGGGTTGGCCTTGGCGACGGTCGCCAGCAGCGTCGGGTAGACGACGAACAGGACGATCGCGCAGCCGACGTAGATGTCGGCGGTGAAGGTGGCGTACTTGCCGATCAGGTCCCAGCCGTAGGTGGCGATGGCGTTGCCGATGAGGCCGACGGTGCCGAGCGGGGCGAGCCGGATGACCCACCACAGCGCCTTCTGCAGCAGCTCCAGCACGGACTCGCTCAGGGTGAGGATCGGCTGGGCCTTGTCGCCGAGCTGGAGCGCGGCGATACCGGCGACGGCCGCCATGAAGACAATCTGCAACACGTTCAGTTCGGTGAACGGCGTGATCACGTCGGTCGGGACGATGCCGGTGAGGAAGTCCAGCCAGGAGCCGGTGTGCTTGGGCTTCCCGCCGTCCGCCGGGGTGAGACCGGTACCGGCGCCGGGGTTGGTGAGCAGACCGATGGCCAGGCCGATGCTCACCGCGATCAGCGAAGTGATCATGAACCAGAGGAGGGTCCGGGACGCCAGGCGCGCCGCGTTGTTGACCTTCCGCAGGTTGGTGATCGAGACGAGGATCGCGAAGAAGACGAGCGGGGCGACGGCGAGCTTCAGCAGCCCGATGAAGGTGTCGCCGATCTTCTCCAGCGTGGTCACCAGCCAGGACACGTCCTGACTGCGGGCGATCCAGCCGAGCAGGACGCCCAGGACGAGGCCGGCGGCTATCTGGGCCCAGAAGGGCAGCTTGAAGGACTTCGTGTTCGAGGACACGGACATGCTCCGTTGGGGACGCGTAGGGGCTGACGTGGACGAGGGGTCGCGAGACGGGGTCGCGAGACGTCAGGGGCGACAGATCCCGGACGCGCACCGGCAGAGGTCCACGTGCAGGCGCGCCACGAGCAGAAGGCTCGGGAACCGGGGGGACGCGGCTGCTGACTTCACCCCAAGACGTTAACACTTGAACTTTGAGAATCTCAAAGCCTTGCTTTGAGAGGTCGAAGGCCCTATCCACCCATACAACGCAAAGCGCCCCGGCGACCGAGGTCACCGGGGCGCTCGCAGCGCACGGAACGCCTTACGACGGCTGGCCCTGCGCGCGGGCGGCGTCGTCGGCGACGTCCTCCTGGCTCTGGTTCGCCTTGAGGTTCGCCTGCATGTTGGCGCGCATGCGGTCGACCTTGGGCGCGATCTTCTGCGACGCCCGGTCCCGCTCCCCGCGCAGCGCGACGAAGCTGATCGGTGCGGAGATCACCAGCGAGAGCAGGACGACCCACATGCCGTTGGACGAGCCGAGGCCGCGCGGCACGACACCGGAGTAGACGAGACCCCAGACCACCACGAGGCAGCCCACGAAGATCCCGAGGCGCATCAGCGTGTAGCGGAGCATCTCAATCCACTCTTCCGATTCCAAACAGGGGCAGTCTCCAGTGAAGCACGCCCCCGTACCGATCACCGACGGGGGTGCCCTCGCGCGTCAGAGCAGCGGCAGCAGCATGGTGACGTCGTCCCGGTCATCGCCCGGCGCCACCCGGATCGCCCCGGGCACCCGGCCGACCTCCTTGTAGCCGCAGGAGCCGTAGAACCGCTCCAGGCCGAGGCCACCCCGGCAGGTCAGCCGGATCGCCTCGATGCCCTGGAAGCCCCGGGCCGCGTCCGCCGCCGCCGCCAGCAGGTCACGGCCGTAGCCCTTGCCCTGGTGTCGGGGGTGCACCATCAGCGTGTACAGCCACACCCAGTGCGTCATCAGCCGGTGGGTGTTGAAGGAGAAGAAGGCCGTCGCCGCGACCTGCCCGTCCTCGTCATGGCCGACCAGCAGCCGGGTGCGTCCCTCGGCCATCGCCGCGAAGTGCTTCACCAGTTCCGGCCGGATCGTCTCCCGCGCCACCGGCGCGACGAAGCCGACCGCCCCGCCGGCGTTGGAGACGTCCGTCCACAGGTCGAGGATGCCGTCGCGCAGACCGGCGTCGACGGTGGGGTCCAGTGTGAAGGTAAGGGGCATGAACCCATCGTAGCTATTACGTCAGTACGCGCGCCGCCGTTTTGAGATCCGAGACGAGCCCGTGGTACGCCGACTCCCGGTCGTCCGCGCGCAGCACCGACGAGGGATGGACGGTCGGCACCAACCGCTCGCTGCGCCCGTGGATCTCGCGCTCCAGCACGGTCCCGCGCACCTCGGTCACCCGGAACGACGACCCGAGCAGTGCCTTGCCCGCCGTCGCCCCCAGCACCACGATCAGCTCCGGCTCCACGACCGCCAGCTCGGCGGCGAGCCACGGCCCGCACGCCGTCATCTCCCTCAGGCTCGGCGCCTTGTGGATCCGCCGCTTGCCCGGTTCGGACCGGGTGAACTTGAAGTGCTTGACGGCGTTGGTGACATACGCCTCCGCCGGATCGATCCCGGCCTCCGCGAGGGCGCGGTCCAGCAGCTTCCCCGCGGGCCCGACGAACGGCTTCCCCTGCCGGTCCTCCTGATCCCCGGGCTGCTCCCCGACGAGCATCACCCGGGCATGCGCGTCTCCCGAGCCGAAGACGGTCTGGGTGGCGGCGAGGTGCAGGGGGCAGCCCCGGCACTCGGCGGCCGCTTTGCGCAGTGCCGGAAGCCCGCCACGCTCGGGAACGAAAGGGGCGGCGGTGTACTGGTCCTCGGGCGCTTTCGAAGACATGCGCCCCGAGTACCCACCTCAGGGGCGCGGGGAACTGCGCGACCAGCCCCCGCCACCGCACCCGAGAACGAGCCGATCAAACCCTCATCGGCTGGGGCGACTCCCGACGCGCAGCGTCAGGCCCGTCGTACTCCCGGATGATCTCGTACCGCGTGTTCCGCTCCACCGGCCGGAACCCCGCGTCACGGATCAGCTCGAGCAGATCCTCACGCGTGAGCTTGTTCGGCGTACCGAAGTTGTCCGCGTCATGCGTGATCTTGTACTCGACGACCGAACCGTCCATGTCGTCCGCGCCGTGCTGAAGGGCCAGCTGGGCCGTCTGCACACCGTGCATCACCCAGAACACCTTCACGTGCGGCACGTTGTCGAACAGCAGCCGGGAGACCGCGAACGTCTTCAGCGCCTCCGCGCCCGTCGCCATCTGCGTCCGCGCCTGAAGGCGGTTGCGGACCTTGCCGTCCTTCATGTCCACGAAGTCGTGCTGGTAGCGCAGCGGGATGAAGACCTGGAAACCGCCGGTCTCGTCCTGCAGCTCACGCAGCCGCAGCACGTGGTCCACCCGGTGCCGGGGCTCCTCGATGTGGCCGTACAGCATGGTGCACGGCGTCTTGAGGCCCTTCTCGTGCGCCAGCCGGTGGATGCGGGACCAGTCCTCCCAGTGCGTGCGGTGGTCCACGATGTGCTGCCGGACCTCCCAGTCGAAGATCTCGGCGCCACCACCCGTGAGGGACTCGAGCCCGGCGTCGATCAGCTCGTCGAGGATCTCGGAGGCGGTCAGCCCCGAGATCGTCTCGAAGTGATGGATCTCCGTCGCCGTGAACGCCTTCAGCGACACGTCCGGCAGCGCGGCCTTCAACTCCCGCAGCGAGCGCGGGTAGTAGCGCCACGGCAGGTTCGGGTGCAGGCCGTTGACGATGTGCAGCTCGGTGAGGTTCTCCGACTCCATCGCCTTCGCGAGCTTGACGGCCTCCTCGATGCGCATCGTGTACGCGTCCTTCTCGCCCGGCTTGCGCTGGAACGAGCAGTACGCGCAGGACGCCGTGCACACGTTGGTCATGTTCAGGTGCCGGTTGACGTTGAAGTGGACGACGTCACCGTTCTTCCGCGTCCGCACCTCGTGCGCCAGACCGCCGAGCCACGCCAGGTCGTCCGACTCGTACAGCGCGATGCCGTCCTCGCGGGTCAGCCGCTCACCGGAGCGGACCTTCTCCTCCAGCTCGCGCTTGAGCCCGACGTCCATGCCAACACCTTTCTGAAGACAGCACCGCCAACGGTATCCCTAGACCTCTTCGGGAAGCTCCCCGACCCGGTTCTCCCACTTCGTGGACAGCACGATGGTGGTACGGGTGCGGGAGACACCCCTGGTCCCGGACAGCCGCCGGATGATCTTCTCGAGGCCGTCCACGTCGGTCGCGCGCACCTTGAGCATGTAGGAGTCGTCGCCGGCGATGAACCAGCAGTCCTCGATCTCCGGCAGGTCCTTCAGCCGGCGCGCCACGTCCTCGTGGTCGGCGGCGTCGGACAGCGAGATACCGATCAGCGCCGTGACCCCGAGACCCAGCGAGGCCGCGTCGACGGTGGCACGGTAGCCGGTGATGACACCGGCCGCCTCCAGCCGGTTGATACGGTCCGTGACGCTGGGGCCCGACAGGCCGACGAGGCGCCCCAGCTCCGCGTACGAGGCCCGGCCGTTCTCCCTCAGAGCCTGGATGAGCTGCCTGTCCACCGCGTCCATGCGATTGAAAGCCTTCCGCTGAAGAGTTCTGGGAGTTCGAGAAAGTCGCTCGTTCCGCTCAGCCGTTCCCACCGCGCAGTTCGCCCTTCCAGCGGCGGTACAGGCCGTGTTCGACGCCCGCGGCGTCGAGGACGCGGCCGGCGACGAAGTCCACCAGGTCCTGGATGTGCGTCGCCCCCGCGTAGAACGCCGGCGAGGCGGGCACCACACTCGCGCCCGCGTCGTCCAGGGCCACCAGGTGCCGCAGCGTCTGGCCGTTCAAGGGGGTTTCCCGTACGGCCACGACCAGCGTCCGGCGCTCCTTGAGGGTGACGCTCGCCGCCCGCTGGAGCAGGTCCTTCGACAGCCCGAGCGCCACGCCGGCGACGCAGGCCGTGGAGGCCGGCACGATCAGCATGCCCTTGGCCGGATACGACCCCGACGACGGCCCGGCGGCCAGGTCGCCGGCGCTCCAGTACCGCACGTCGGAGACGTCCGCGGCGAAGCTGTCCGGCTTGCCGTCGGCGCCTCGCGCCAGCCACTGCGTGAGGTCGTCACGCCAGTGCGCGTCCCGGAAGGAGATGCCGGTCTCGTCGAGCAGTGTGAGCCGCGAGGCCCGGCTGACCACCAGGTCGACGCTCTCCCCGGCGGCGATCAGCGCCCGCAGTACGGCGGCCGCGTACGGCGTCCCGGATGCCCCGGACACCCCCACGATCCAAGGCGTGCGCTGCGATTTCCCTGCGTTCACATCTTGAGCGTACCGGTGAACAGCGCGATGTTCCGGACCGGTACCGCTCGTGCTAGACGGTGAGCCCCCGCACGAGCAGGTCGATCAGCGCGCACAGGAACAGCGCGATGCCGATGAAGCCGTTCACCTGGAAGAACGCCCTGTTCAGACGGGTGAGGTCATGGGGGCGGACGATCGTGTGCTCGTAGACGAAGGCCGCGGCCACGATCAGCAGACCCAGCCAGAAGAAGAAGCCCGCGTGCGTGACCACCGCGTACCAGGCGAAGAGGGCCGTGGTGACGGTGTGGCAGGCCCGCGCGCCCCAGATGGCCGCCGGGATGCCGAAGCGGGCCGGGACCGACATCACGCCGATCTCGCGGTCGGTCTCGACGTCCTGGCAGGCGTAGATCAGGTCGAAGCCGCCGATCCAGACGCCGACCGCGAGACCCAGAATGACCGCCGTCCACGACCACTCGCCGCTGATCGCCAGCCAGCCGCCGATCGGGCCCATCGCCTGAGCGAGGCCCAGGATGGCCTGCGGGAAGTTCGTGAACCGCTTGCCGTAGGGATAGACCACCATCGGGACCACCGCGACGGGGGCCAGCGCCAGGCACAGCGGGTTCAGCAGCGCGGCCGCGCCCAGGAAGACCACCAGGGCGACCAGCGCGCCGGTCCACGCGTGGCGGACGGACATCGCGCCCGTGACCAGCTCCCGGTGGGCGGTGCGCGGGTTCCGGGCGTCGATCTCACGGTCGATGATCCGGTTGACGGCCATCGCGAAGGTGCGCAGGCCGACCATGCAGATCGTGACCAGCAGCAACCGGGCCCAGTGGATGTTGTGGTCCCACTCGTACATCGCCGTCAGGGAGGCGATGTAGGCGAACGGCAGGGCGAAGACCGAGTGCTCGATCATCACCAGGCGCAGGAAGGCCTTCGTGCGTCCCGGCTGGGGGATCGCGGCGGACGCGCTGCTCACAGGCCGTACTCCTTCCAGCGGCGGTCCACCAGGGCCGCCGTCGCGGGGTCGGACTCGACCATGTCCGGCCAGCCGCCGTCGCGCGTGTAGCCCTCCTCGGGCCACTTCCTCGTCGCGTCGATGCCCGCCTTGCCGCCCCAGAACTGCTGGTAGGAGGCGTGGTCGAGGTGGTCGACGGGACCTTCGACGACCGTGAGGTCACGGGCGTAGTCGGTGTTGCCGAGGGCGCGCCAGGCGACCTCGTGCAGATCGTGCACGTCGCAGTCGGAGTCCACGACGACGATCAGCTTGGTCAGGGACATCATGTGCGCCCCCCAGATCGCGTGCATCACCTTCTGCGCGTGCTTGGGGTACTTCTTGTCGATCGAGACGATCGCGCAGTTGTGGAAGCCGCCGGCCTCGGGCAGGTGGTAGTCCACGATGTCCGGGACGATGATCTTCAGCAGCGGCAGGAAGAACCGCTCCGTCGCCCTGCCGAGCGGCCCGTCCTCCGTCGGGGGACGGCCCACCACGATCGACTGGAGCAGCGGGCGCCTGCGCATCGTCACGCAGTCGATCGTCAGCGCCGGGAAGGGCTCCTGCGGCGTGTAGAAGCCGGTGTGGTCGCCGAACGGACCCTCCGGCAGCATCTCGCCCGGCTCCAGCCAGCCCTCCAGCACCACCTCCGCCTGCGCCGGCACCTGCAGCGGGACCGTCTTGCAGTCGACCATCTCGATCCGCTTGCCCGCGACGAACCCGGCGAAAAGGTACTCGTCGATGTCACCGGGCAGCGGGGCCGTGGAGGCGTACGTCACGGCCGGCGGACAGCCGAACGCGATCGCCACGGGCAGCCGCTCACCGCGCCGCGCGGCCACCTGGTAGTGGTTGCGGCTGTCCTTGTGGATCTGCCAGTGCATGCCGATGGTGCGCTTGTCGTGGCGCTGCAGGCGGTACAGACCGAGGTTGCGGACACCCGACTCGGGATCCTTGGTGTGGGTCAGGCCCAGGTTGAAGAAGGAGCCGCCGTCCTTGGGCCAGGTGAACAGCGCGGGCAGCTGCTCCAGGTCCACGTCGTCGCCGGTGAGGACGACCTCCTGGACCGGGGCGTCCTTCACCTTTCTCGGCGGTACGTGGGTCATCGCGCCGAGCTTGCCGAACGCCTCGCGCACCCCGACGAACCCGTGCGGCAGTTCGGGCTTCAGCAGGCCGCCGATCCGCTCCGAGATCTCGCCGTACGACTTCAGGCCGAGGGCCTTGAGCAGACGCCGGTCGGTGCCGAAGACGTTCATCGCGAGGGGCATGGAGGCGCCCTTCACGTTCTCGAAGAGGAGGGCGGGCCCACCGGCCTTGTTCACCCGGTCGACGATCTCCCCGACCTCCAGGTACGGGTCCACCTCGGCCTTGATGCGCTTGAGGTCGCCCTCGCGCTCCAGCGCCCTGAGCAGGGAGCGAAGATCGTCGTAAGCCATGCGTCCCAGTATCGGCCACGGGCTAGTCTGAGCCCGTCACCGGGGCCCTTCGTGCGCCCCCCGCCGTCTCCTGGGGGATTTCCCGTCCATGCTCAGGTATCTGCCGTACCTGCTGGTGCTGGCGCTGTGGATCTACGCCTTCATCGACTGCCTGAACACCCCGGAGGAGGAGGTGCGGGGACTGCCGAAGGTGGTGTGGGTGATCATCATCCTGCTCTTCGGCGAGGTGCTGGTCGGACCGGTCGCCTGGCTGGTGGCCGGGAAGCAGCGCGGGCCGCGCCCGGCGGGCGGCTCCACCCCCTCGGAATGGCACCGCGGCCACCGCACCGAGTGGGTCGCCCCCGACGACAACCCCGACTTCCTGAAGTCGCTCAAGGAAGAGAACAAGAAGGACGAGGCCCTGCTCAAGGAGTGGGAGGCCGACCTGCGCCGCCGCGAGGAGGAGCTGCGCCGCAAGGAGCGCGGCGAGGACGACCAGAGCTGATGGAACTACGGCTGCTCGTCACCTTCGAGAAGGTCGCCACCGTGCTGAGCTTCACGCGGGCGGCGGCCGAGCTGAACTACGCCCAGTCCAGCGTGACCTCCCAGGTCCGCGCCCTGGAGGACGCGCTCGGCACCCAGCTCTTCGACCGGCTCGGCAGCCGCATCCGGCTCACCGATGCCGGTGAGCGGCTGCTGCCGTACGCCCGGCAGATCATCGAGCTGACCGAGGAGGCGCGCGCGGCGGTCGCCGGCACCGAGGAGCCCTCCGGCACGCTCGCCGTCGGCACGATGGAGTCGCTGACCAACTACCGCCTGCCGCCCCTGCTGGAGTACTTCCACCACCGCTACCCCAAGGTCCGCCTCACCCTGCGCCCCACCCTCGGCGACGAGACCCGGCGGGCGCTGCGGCAGGGCACCTACGACCTGGGCTTCCTGATGGAGGAGGCGACCGAGCACCCGGGCCTGGAGAGCGAGGTGCTGGCCGTCGAGCCGCTGGCGCTGGTCGCGGCACCCGGACACCGGCTGTACGGCGGTGAGGTCACGGTCGCCGACCTGGTGCGCGAGCCGCTGCTGGCCACCGAGCCCGGTTGCGCCTACCGGGATCTGTTCGAGCGGGAGCTGACCGCCGTGGCGGCCGTGGAGTTCCGGGAGTTCGGCACGATCGAGGCCACCAAACGCGCGGCGGCGGCCGGCCTCGGGATCTGTCTGCTGCCCGAGGTGACGGTCGCCGCGGAACTCGCGGAGGGCTCGCTGGTACGACTGGAGTGGCAGCCGCCGTTCACGCTTTCGACGCAGCTGGCGTGGCGGGCCGGGAAGCGGCTGCCTGCGCACGCCCGGCTGTTCCTGGAGCGGGCACGGCGGCTGGTGTCCGAGCAGGGGTGACCTCGGGGGTGACCTCGGGCGTCCGGGCCGTGGCCTTCGGGGTCCGGGCCGCGGCGGCCTTGGGGGTCCGGGCCAGGGTGGCCTTCGGGGTCCGGGCCAGGGTGGACTTCGGGACCCGGGCCAAAGTGACCTTCAGGCTCGCCAGGACGATCAGCGGGACGCCGAGCGCCTGGACGGGGCCGATGTGGTGGCCGTACACCACCCAGTCCGCCACCATCGCGACCACCGGGTAGACGAAGGCCAGCACCGCGATCTTCGCGGTGGGGAGCTGGGCGTACGCGGCGTACATCAGGACGTACATCACGCCGGTGTGGATGAGGCCGAGGCCGGCCAGCCAGCCCCAGTCCCAGCCGGTGCCCGACATCGCCCCGAAGTCGGCGAAGGGCAGCAGCAGCGGGATGCCGACGACGACCTGGACGAGGGCGATCAGATGCGGGCGAACCCCGGTGATCCGCTTGGTGACCAGCGTCGACAGCGCGTACAGCAGCGCGGCGAGGAGCGCCTGGCCGACGCCCAGGACGTACGTCCCGCCGCTCGCGAAGTCGGCCGGGGTGACGCCGGAGACGAGGACCAGCCCGGCGAAGGCGAGGGCGACCCAGCCGACCTTGGCGGCGGTGAGCCGCTCGCGGAAGAGGAGGGCGCCCAGCAGCACCACGTAGAAGGGCTGGGTGTGGTAGACGACCGTGGCGACCGAGATCGAGGTGTTCTCGTACGCCTCGAACAGGAACACCCAGTTGAAGACGATGAACACCCCGCCGAGGACGGCGAGTCCGAGCGTGCGCGGGGTGAAGCCGTGGTGGCGCAGCCAGCCGCGGGCGGTCACGTAACCGCCGAGGGCGAGGGCGCCGAACAGGACGCGGAAGAAGACGACGTTGAAGGGCGATGCGCCCGACTCGACGACGAAGACGCCGAGGGTGCCGGAGAGCACCATCGCGGTCGTCAGCTGGGCCGTGCCCCGTTGCGATGAGGTCATGTCCACGACGCTACGAGCGCGGCGGGGGGCGGTCCACGGGCCAGTGGGGGGTCCTGCCGATGGGGTCATCGGCGGTACCGATAGGGGCTGTTCGGGGTGTGGTGCGGTGCGTTGGCGTGTGCGGGTGCGTTGTGGCTTGTCGCGGTTGCCTGCGGCGGCTTGTGCGGGTTTCGTTGTGGTTGCTCGCGGTTGCCTGCGGCGGCCTGTGCGGGTTGCGTTGTGGTTGCTCGCGCCGTTCCCCGCGCCCCTTTTTGTGCCTGCGGCGGCCCGTTGCTGTCCGGTGGGCGGTTGCTGTCGCGCCTGCGGTGCGTTGTGGGTCGGGGCCGGGGTGGGGGTGTCCGTCCTCGGTCCGGCCGGCCGTTTCCGACGAGGGCTCAGTGTCTCGGTGCCGGACGCTGCGGGCGGACACCCCCCACCCCGTCCCCTTCCCGCCGTCGGCGCCTGCACCAACGCCGTGGCGGGCGGCGGGTGCCGCAACATCGTGGTGCGCGCGGCCGCGGGCCGCCGTCCTTCGTAGCTGCGGGCAGTCGTGCCGCTGTGAGGCCGGGCCGCTGTCAGGCGAGGCCCGCAGCGCGTAGCAGTGCGGTGGTCGCTGCGGCGCCCAGAACCACCACGGCGAACGGGGCGCGGCGCCAGGCGAGGACGCCGCCGGCCAGGACGCCGGCCGGCCTCGCCCAGCCCGCGAAGCCCCCGGCCTCGGTCAGCGCCCCGGTCGCCAGCAGGGCGACGAGGAGGACGACCGCGCCGGTGGACAGCAGTTCCTGGAGCCGGGGCGGGACGGTGACGCGTCCGTGCAGCACCGGGCCGACCAGCCGGAGCGCATACGTTCCCACGGCCAGCGCGAGGATCATGGCGGCGGTCGCGTTCATCGCCGTACCCCCTTCAGGGCGGCAAGCCCGGCGAGCGACAGCAGTACGGGCACGCCGGCCGGGACGAGCGGGGTCGCCGCCACGGCTAGCGCGGCGCCGAGCAGAGCGCTGCGCCGTACGGCGGAGTCGGCGCGCAGGGCGGGCAGCACCAGGGCGACCAGGACGGCCGGGAAGGCGGCGTCGAGGCCGTAGGTCGCGGTGTCGCCGAGCGTGGTGCCGGCGAGGGCGCCGCACAGCACGCCGAGGTTCCAGACGGCGAACAGGCCGATGCCGGAGATCCAGAACGCCGCCCGGCGGCGCGCCGGGTCGGCCTGGGCCAGGGCGAAGGCCACGGTCTCGTCGGTGACCAGGTGCGCGCCGACGAGCCGGGCCAGGCGGCCGGTGCCGATCACGTCGGCCACGGCGAGGCTGAAGGCGGCCGTGCGGGTGTTGAGCAGCAGCCCGGTCGCCGCGGCGGCGAGCGGCCCGCCCCCGGCGAGCAGGATGCCGACCGCGCTGAACTGGGCCGACCCGGCGTACACCACCAGGGACATCACCACCGGAACCCACATCGGCAGGCCGCCCGCGACGCAGACGGCGCCGAAGGACACACCGACGACTCCGCTGGCCACCCACACGAGGGAGGCGTCGCGCGTGAGAGGTGCCAGGATGGACGATGGTGTTCGGAGCAGCGAACGCATGTTTTCTACGATGAACGGCCCGAAGGGCGTTCGTCAAGGCGAACGAACGTATTGATGGAGCGAACAGGATCATGACTGCCGACGGTGCCACGACCCCGCCGCGCCTGCCTCTGGACTGGATCGCCGCGAGCCTGCGGCGTGAGCGCGTCCGGGCCGGTCTGTCCCTGTCGGAGCTGGCCAAGCGGGCCGGGATCGCCAAGTCGACGCTGTCCCAGCTGGAGGCGGCGAGCGGCAACCCGAGCATGGAGACGATCTGGGCGCTGGCGGTGGCGCTGGGAGTGCCGTTCAGCACGCTGGTGGAGGCGCCGGCGCCGGCCGTGCGCGTGATCCGCGCGGGCGAGGGACCCACCGTGCACTCCGAGCAGTCCAGCTATCTGGCCACCCTGCTGTCGGCGAGCCCGCCGGGCGCCCGGCGCGACATCTACGCGGTGACCCTGGAGCCCGGCACGGTACGCGACTCGGAGCCGCACATTCCGGGGACGGTGGAGCACATCGTCGTCAGCGCCGGGCGCATGCAGGCGGGGCCGCGCGGGGAAGCGGTGCAGCTCGGGCCGGGCGACTACATGTCGTATCGCGGGGACGTGCCGCACACGTACGAGGCGGTGGAACCGGGGACGAAGTTCGTCCTGATCATGCAGCACATTTGAGCCGAATTCGGCGGGAATTCATCCGGGAGGCGCTCCCGGAAAGGGCAGGAGCCCCGTCGCCGGATGGCGCGGGGCTCCTTGGGTACTGCGCTAGGACGCGATCAGACCGGAGTGACGTTCTCCGCCTGCGGGCCCTTCGGGCCCTGGGTCACGTCGAAGCTGACCTGCTGGTTCTCCTCGAGGGAGCGGAAGCCAGAGGCGTTGATCGCGGAGTAGTGAACGAAGACGTCGGGGCCGCCGCCTTCCTGGGCGATGAAGCCAAAGCCCTTTTCGGCGTTGAACCACTTAACGGTTCCGGTAGCCATAAGCCCTCCTTGGGCCCAAAGGGTTGCCCTGCTCCAGAACCTGCAAGTGTGAAAACACGTCATGCATTCTTCTGAAAACGACTAGAGCCCGCGGTCACATGCTCCGCAGGCTCTGTACTGCAAGGGAAACCAAACTGCAACTTGCGGCGAGCCTAGCACGTGGAGGCCCGGAAGCAATAGAGGTCAAGATCACTTCATTCGAAGGTTTGAAAGAGGTGCGGCCGGTTGACGTAACGCGCCGCCGGGGTCGCCGGTGGCGGGGTGGCCGATGAGGTCTAGTCTCGCGATGTGGACATTTCTCGCACCCGGCCGCGTGTCGGCCACATCCAGTTCCTCAACTGCCTGCCCCTGTACTGGGGGCTCGCGAGAACGGGCACGCTCCTCGACTTCGAGCTGACCAAGGACACGCCCGAGAAGCTCAGCGAGGGGCTGATCCGCGGCGACCTCGACATCGGGCCCGTCACGCTCGTCGAGTTCCTGCGCAACGCCGACGACCTGATCGCCTTCCCCGACATCGCGGTCGGCTGCGACGGCCCCGTCATGTCCTGCGTGATCGTCTCGCAGGTCCCCCTCGACCAGTTGGACGGCGCCCGCGTCGCCCTCGGCTCCACCTCGCGCACGTCCGTCCGCCTCGCCCAACTGCTCCTGGCGGAACGGTTCGGCGTACAGCCCGACTACTACACCTGCCCGCCCGACCTCAGCCTGATGATGCAGGAGGCGGAGGCCGCGGTCCTGATCGGCGACGCGGCCCTGCGTGCCAACCTGATCGACGGCCCGCGCTACGGCCTCGAGGTCCACGACCTCGGGCAGCTGTGGAAGGACTGGACCGGCCTGCCCTTCGTCTTCGCCGTCTGGGCGGCCCGCCGCGACTACGCCGCCCGCGAACCGGCGATCACCCGCCAGGTCCACGAGGCCTTCCTCGCCTCCCGCAACCTGTCCCTCGAGGAGGTCACCAAGGTCGCCGAACAGGCCGCCCGCTGGGAAGCCTTCGACGAGCAGACCCTCGCCCAGTACTTCACCACCCTCGACTTCAGCTTCGGTCCCGACCAACTGGCAGCGGTCACGGAGTTCGCCCGCCGAATCGGCCCGACGACAGGCTTCCCGGCGGACGTGAGGGTGCAGTTGCTGGGGGCGTAGGCGCACCCGCGTACGGCGGGAAGGGGCCGGGGTGGGGGGTGCCCGCCCGCAGCGTCCGGCACCGGGCAACGGCGCCGTTCGTCGGCAACGGCCGGCCGGACCGAGGACGGACACCGCCCCACCCAGGCCCCGACCCCCAACGAGCCGCAGGCGAGACCGCAACCGGCCACCGGACGGAAAGGGGCCGCCGCAGGCATACAGGGGGCGCGGGGAACGGCGCGACCAGCCACCCTGCAACCCGCAGACGACAACCCCCGGCGCCGCAGGCACAGAGGGCTACCCTGACCGAGGCGTACATGCCCGCACGGGGGGAGACGTGAACGGTGATCGCCCTGCAGCCGCTCGCAGCCGACGAGCCCGCAGCCGTCGGCCCCTACCGCCTCCTCGGCCGTCTCGGCTCCGGCGGCATGGGCCGGGTCTACCTGGCCCGCAGCACCGGCGGCCGGACCGTCGCCGTGAAGATCGTGCACCCGCACTTCGCGCTGGACGAGCAGTTCCGCGCCCGCTTCCGCCGTGAGGTGGAGGCCGCGCGCCGGGTCGGCGGCGCCTGGACGGCCCCCGTCCTCGACGCCGACCCGGACGCCGCCGTCCCCTGGGTCGTCACGGCGTACGCCGCGGGCCCGTCGCTCGCGGCGGCCGTCGCGGAGTCCGGCCCGCTGCCGCCCGCCACGGTCGCCGCGCTCGGCGCGGGCCTCGCCGAGGCGCTGACGGCCGTGCACGCGCTGGGCCTGGTCCACCGGGACGTCAAGCCGTCCAACGTGCTGCTGACCCTGGACGGCCCTCTCCTGATCGATTTCGGCATCGCCCGCGCCACCGATGGCACGGCCTCCCTCACGTCGACGGGCGTGTCGGTCGGCTCACCCGGCTACATGGCCCCGGAGCAGATCCTCGGCAAGGCCGTCACCGGTGCGGCCGACGTCTTCTCGCTCGGCGCGCTCCTGGCGTACGCCGCGACCGGGGAGCCGCCCTTCGCCGGGGACTCCTCGGCGGCGCTGCTGTACCAGGTCGTGCACGAGGAGCCCCGCCTCGACGGCCTCTCCGGCGACCTGCGTGACCTGGTCGGCGCCTGCCTCACCAAGCAGCCGGACGCGCGCCCCGCCCCGTCCCGCATCGCCGGCCTCCTCGCCCCCGGTGGCGCGGCCGCCCTCATCTCCGGGGGCTGGCTGCCGGGCCCGCTCGTGGAGCAGGTGAGCCGCAGTGTGGTGCGGCTGCTGAACATGGAGACGGCGGCGGAGGCGGAGAGCGGCGCGGCGGGCGGCTCGCAGCCGATCGCGGAGGGCACGGCTTCGGCGCATTCCGGGCCCGTCGGCTTCAGCAGCCCGGCGATCGTGGGACGGTTCGGCCCGCCCCCGGTCATGCCGGCACCCGTGGTGGAGACGCCCCCCGAGAAGCAGCCCGACGCGATCCCGTCCCCGGCACCGCCCCTGGACGCCGTACCGCGGACGGGGGAGAGGCAGAGACACGGGGACGTCGAGCCGGCTGGGAGGCAGCCGAAGCCCGGGGACGTCGAGTCCGCCGGGAGGCAGACGAGTTACGGGGACGTCGAGTCCGGGGGAAAGCGGCCGGAGCCCGGCGACGGCGACACCGCGGGGAAGCGGGCGCCGTCCGGGGACAAGGAGCCTGCGCCGGACCAGTCGGCCCTCGCCCCCGCGGCCGGGACGCGATCCGCCGCCACCGCTTCGCCGGCCGGCAAGCTCTCCCTCACCGTCGCCGCGGCGGCCGTCCCGGGGGAGGGCGGCCGGGGCCGGCTGCTGAGCTGCTCGGTGGCGTTGGCGGTCGCGGGAGCGTTGGCCGTGGTGACCGTGGGGTCGGCGTTCCTGTTCGACCTGATGCCGGGCAGCCGCGGCGGCGACGGAGGCAGCGCGCCGTCCGCCGGACACGGTTCCACCCCCGCCGACACCGGCACGGCCTCGCCGAGGACGGTGCCGGTGCGCTACGTCGGCACCTGGGAGGGGCAGGCCACCGCGCTCGACGGCACTCTGCCGCTCGGCACCTTCCGGCTCACCGTCCACCGGGCCGCGGTGGGCGAGGAGTTGGGCACGCTGCGGCAGACCGACCAACTGGGCGGCCACTGCGACGACGTCCTGACACTGCGGCGGGTGACGAAGAAGGAGCTGGTGGCGACGTCGGTGGGGGCGAAGGCCAACCACCAGGGCTGCAACCCGGCCGCGCACACCGTCCGCATCACGCCCACCGGTGACGACCTGACGTACACGTCGGAGAGCGACGCGGAAGGCAGGCCGCAGGCACGGCTGTCGCGGGTCGGGTAGTGGCGCAGGAAATTCCGCTGGCGTGGCTCAAGTCGCCGTATGTACCGGGGAATCGGCGTGGCCGGCGACCTGTGCCGCGTCGTTGGTGCGGCGCACGTGCCGGGCGAAGAGCCAGATCAGCAGCGCGATGACCACGATGGTCGCGGCCGTCCCGGCGGCCCACAGGAACGGGTACACGTCGTGGACCCAGCAGGGGCCGCCCCGCGCGTGGCAACTGCCGTTCCAGTCCCGTCGGTGCCGGGGCCGCCAGGTCGCCGCGATGATCCCGGCAAGCAGCCACCCGGCCGCGAGCCCGGGCAGCGCGGCGAGGAGCAGGGCCAGGGACGTGAGCCGGCTCTTCGTCCGGTCCCACCGGGTCAGCGGTGCCACGAAGGCGAGGAGGGCGAGCGGTGCCAGCGCTCCGACGCATCCGGCGAAGGAGTACGCGCCTCCCGGCCAGGCGGGCGCGAGCGAGGCCCGGATGTCCTGGCCCCAGACCGTGTCCAGGTAGAGCACGGGCGCGAGGAGGGCGAGGAAAGCCACCGGGATCGTCAGACAGCCGAGCAGCCATCCTCGGTCCCGTTTCCCGGTGTTCGCGTCGCCCGCCGTCCGTCCCGGCCGGTGCTCGTAGCGCAGGCCGCTGCGTGCCGCCCTGCCCCGCTTCGGCCGCGCCGACCCCGATGCCTTCACGCCCCCGTCACTCCCACCGGCTCCCGTTGTCACTACTGTGTCTGCGATAGCGAACGACGAGGACCCCACCACATCGCTTCCCCGGCGCGCAGCGCATCGCGACGGGGATGACGGCGTGCGGGGACCGGCAACCGGCTCGTGACGGTGGAGACGGACGCGGCCCCAGGGGCCGACGGGGAGGATGACGACCATGCAGACGCTGGTCACGGTCGTGCGTGAGGGCGGTGAGCCGCAGGACGTCGTTGTCGTCACGGATGACACGGCCACGGCCGGCGACGTCGCCGAGGCACTGTCGACGGCCACCGGCGCGACCGTCATGGCGCACGGCGGCACGGCCGGCAACGTGGTGCCCCTGCACCCGGCGCCGACGGCAGGCATGCCGGGTTACGGGACAGCGGTGGCCGCGGCGCCGGTGCTGTGGGCCGACGGGGTGCCGTGCGATCCGGCGGTGCCCGCGACCACCGTGCTGCGCGACGGCATGCGGGTCTCGGTGGACGACTCCATAGGGCCGCTGCTGCGCAAGGGTGAGCCGGTCGGGCAGTACGAACTGCGGGTGGCCGGCGGTCCGGGTTCGGGCCGCGTGGTCCGGCTCGGCGTCGGAGCAGCCACCGTCGGCGCGGCCCCGACCTGCTCGCTGCCTCTGCCGGACGCCTCGCTGCCGCAGGTCGCACTGCGCCTCACCATCGATCTGCAGGGCAACGTCACGCTCGCGCCGGAGGGCGAGGCGCAGGTCCGGCTCGACGACGAGACGGTGACCGGGCAGACCGCGTGGCCGCTCGGCGGCGTCGTACGGGTCGGTGACTCGCTGCTGGTCCTGGACCGGGTGGTCGAACCGGACGCGCATCTGTCCCCGATGAGCGAGGGCGGCCTCGCCTACAACCGGCCGCCGCGGCTCTCCCCGCTGCGCCCCCGCCGCCGGCTGGTCGTGCCGGTGCCGCCCACCAAGGGCGAGCGGGCCCGGTTCCAGTTCATCATGGCGTTCATGCCCCTGCTGTTCGGCGTGGGCATGTACTTCCTCACCAAGCAGATCTACATGCTGCTGTTCTGTCTGATGAGCCCGATGATGATGCTGGGCCAGTGGCTCAGCGAGAACCGTGAGGGCAAGAAGAAGCACAAGACCTCCCTCAGGCAGTACAAGAAGGACCTCGCCGAGCACGAGGCCGAACTGGCCGTCGTCGCCAAGGACGAGCAGCGTGCCCGCCGTGAGGACAGCCCCGACCCGGCCGAGATCCTGCTCTTCGCGACCGGCCCGCGCCGCCGCCTGTGGGAGCGCCGGCTGACCGACCCGGACGCCATGCAGCTGCGCGTCGGCGTGGGCGGCCTGCCGTCAGACGTCGAACTGGTCCTCGGCCGCGGCGGTTCGGGCTACGACGAGGACCGCCCGGAGCCGCCCCTGCTGACGGATGTGCCCGTCACCCTGCCCTTCAGCCGGCTCGGGGTGGTCGGTGTCGCCGGTGACCGGGCGCGCGCGATGGCCACCGCCCGCTGGCTGAGCGTGCAGGCCGCGGTGCTGCACAGCCCCCGGGACCTGTCCTTCGTCTCGCTCGCCGCCACCCCCACCGCCGGTGCCGAGTGGCACTGGGTGCACTGGCTGCCGCACACCAACCCCGACCAGGGGCAGGACTGCATCGCCCTGGTCGGCTTCGACTCCGAGGGCATCACCCGCCGGGTGAACGAGCTGCTGAACGAGCTGGCCCGGCGCAAGGCGGCCCGCGAGCAGAACAACATGACCGGCCAGCTGTACCCGGACCCCACCATCCTGCTGGTCCTCGACGGCGCCCGCCTGCTGCGCCGTGTCCCCGGCGTTCCCCAACTCCTCACCGAGGGACCCCAGTACGGCATCCTCGCCCTGTGCATCGACGAGGACGAGCGTCTGCTGCCCGAGGAGTGCAAGGCGGTCGTCGCCTGGTCGCCGGACGCCGCCCACCACGTCCGGGTCCGCGGCTACGGCCTGGAGTCCGCCGGCGAGGTGCTCGCCGACCAGGTCAGCTACGAGTGGTGCGAGCTGCTCGCCCGCTCCCTCGCACCCGTGCGTGACGTCAGCCGGGACGACGCCGACGCGGCCCTGCCCACATCGGCGCGGCTGCTGAACCTGCTCGACATGCCCAATCCGACGGGCGTCGACGTGGAGCGCATCTGGCAGGCGGGCGGCTCGACGACGTCCGCGCCGATCGGTGTCGCCGCCGACGGCCCGTTCGTGCTCGACATCCGCCGGGACGGTCCGCACGCCCTGGTCGCGGGTACCACCGGTGCAGGTAAGTCCGAGCTGCTCCAGACGATCATCGCCTCGCTGGCGGTGGCCAACCGCCCGGACGCGCTGAACTACGTCCTCATCGACTACAAGGGCGGCAGCGCCTTCATGGACTGCGCCCGGCTGCCGCACACCGTCGGCATGGTCAGCGACCTCGACGCCCACCTCACCGAGCGGGCTCTGGCCTCCCTGGCGGCCGAACTGCACCGCCGCGAGCGGATCCTGTTCGACGCGGCCGCCAAGGACATCGAGGACTACAACGACACCCGCAAGCTCCGCCCGGAGCTGGAGCCGATGCCCCGGCTGGTGCTGGTGATCGACGAGTTCGCGTCCCTGGTCGCCGAACTCCCGGACTTCATCGCCGGTCTGGTCGACATCGCCCGACGGGGCCGCTCCCTGGGCGTGCACCTGATCCTGGCCACGCAGCGCCCGGCGGGTGTGGTCAGCGCCGACATCCGCGCCAACACCAACCTGCGGATCGCGCTGCGGGTGACGGACGCCTCCGAGTCGATGGACGTCATCGACGCCCCTGACTCGGGCGCGATCGCCAAGTCCACGCCCGGCCGCATGTACGTCCGCTCGGGCGCCCAGTCCCTGGTGGGTGTGCAGTCCGCCCGTATCGGTGGCCGTCGCCCGGCGACCGGTCAGACCGGCCCGAAGGCGACTCTGACGGCGCTGGCCTGGAACTCCTACGCCCGCCCGCTGCCCAGGCGGCAGGAGGCCGAGGACGACGGCACGATGGTGACCGACCTGGCCGTCCTGGTGGACGCGGTGCGCGAGGGGTCCGAGCGGATGGGCTTCGGCAAGCAGCGCAGCCCGTGGCTGGAGCCGCTGGCCGAGCAGGTCACGCTGGACCAGCTCGCCGCGTACGGCGACGCCCCGCAGACCGGCGCGGATGTCGCGCCGATCCCGTACGGCCTGGTCGACCTGCCCGCCCACCAGAGCCGCAAGCCGCTCTCGCTGGATCTGGTGCACGGCGAGCACACCCTGCTGCTCGGCGGTGCCCGCTCCGGCCGCTCCACCGCGCTGCGCACGCTGGCCGGCTCGCTCGCCCGCTCCACGTCCCCGCACGAGGTGCACGTCTACGGCATCGACTGCGGGTCCAACGCCCTGCTGCCGCTGATGCGGCTGCCGCACGTCGGCGCGATCGTCACGCGTGACGAGCCGGACCGGGTGCGCCGCCTGATCGAGCGCCTGCTGGCCGAGATCGCGCGCCGCCAGCAGTTGCTGGCGATGGAGGGCGCGTCCAGCGCGGCCGAACAGCGCGCGGGCGCCACCCCGGAGGAGCGACTGCCATGGATGGTGCTGCTGCTGGACAGCTGGGAGGGCTTCGCGTCGACCTTCGAGAGCTACAACTACGGCCAGTTGCTCGAGTTGGCCCAGCGAATCTTCCGTGAAGGTTCGGCGGTCGGTCTGAAGGTGGTCATGACGGCCGACCGCAGCGGCCTGAGCGGCCATGTCTCCTCGGCGTTCGCCGACCGCCTGGTGATGCGTTTCGCCGACCCGAACGACTACTCCACGGCTGGTCTGCAGGCCCGCGAGGTCCCGAAGAACATGCCTCCCGGCCGTGCCCTGCGCATCACCGACACGGGTGTCGACGAGACGCAGATCGGGCTGCTCGCCGAGGACCCGGCGGGTCAGGCGCAGGTCCGTGCGCTGCGCGAGATCGCCGAGGAGGCGCGGAGCCGTTACGGCCGTATCCCGGCGGGCCGACGCCCGCTGCGGGTGGACGCGCTGCCGACCCGGATCACGGCTTCGGAAGCGCTGGCGCTGGACCCGGAGTTCGCCCCGTCGTCCCCGCTCTGGGCGCTGATCGGCGTCGGCGGAGACGAACTGCACCCCGTCGGTATCGACCTGGAGGAGAACGGTCCCGGCTTCGTCATCGCGGGCCCGCCGAAGTCCGGCCGCTCCACGATCCTGCTGGCCGCCACCGAGTCGTTGCTGCGCTCCGGCACGCCGGTCGTCCTGGTCACCCCGCGCCGCTCGCCGCTGCGCGATCTGGAGGGCCGGGACGGGGTGCTCGGCGTGCTGAACGCCGACAGCCGCGAGGACGACCTCGAGGAGCTGGTGGCCAAGGCCCCGAACGGCTCGTACGTCGTCATCGCCGACGACGCCGAACTCCTCTACGACACGCGCCTGGACGAGGCGTTGGAGACGGTCGTGCGCAAGGGCGCCGACGGCGGTATCGGTCTCATCGCGGCCGGCTCGACGGACAGCCTGTCGGGCCAGTACCGCGGCTTCGCGGTCGAGGCGCGCAAGTCCCGCAACGGCCTGCTGCTGACGCCCCAGGCCCCGTCCGAGGGCGAGCTGTTCGGCATCCGCCTCCCCGCCAACAGCGGCGGCGGCCCGGCCGGCAGCGGCATCTTCATCGCGGGCGGCACGTACATGCCGGTACAGGGCGCGATGAACGGCTGACGCCGACCGGTCCCGGTACGTCTGCGGGCCCCCGCTCCGAGGAGCGGGGGCCCGCAGTGTCGCTCGACCGCCTGGGATCAGGTGGCGCGCTCGATGTTGTCGGCGCTGGTGTTGGCGGACTTGCTGGCGTCGTTCAGCGTGTCGACCCACTTCTCGAAGGTCGGCTTCACGTCATGCCAGTCGTCGCGGAACCGGTCGGCCTTCGGGCCCTTCCAGTAACCCGTGCTGTCCGAGGTCGACGACTCCAGGTCCTTGATGAGGGCCTGCAGGTCGTGCGCCTTGCGCGCATACAGCTTGGACAAGTCCCGGAGCCGCCCGAGATCTGCACCGCGATCCATAGCGATCCTCCCCGTGTAGTTCTGAAAGCAAAAGCGGACTACCCGTTTGCAACAGGGGACGCTACCGCACCATCCGTAGTTCCCGTCCAGCTCTGCTGGAGATCGGAACATCCTGTGAACGAACAGTGTGGACGGGCTGGGGGCCAAACCGGGCGCGATGTGATACGTCGGTATGCTGAGGCTGTTGAAACACCGGGGGAGACTGCTATGGCAAATCCTGACATTCAGGAACTCAACCACCGCGCCGGACAGTTGAGGGCACTCGCCGACCACATCGACTCGATCGTCGACGCCGCGAAGAACCACAGCACCACCGGAATGAAGACCTGGTCGGGTCCGAACGCGGACGAGGTTCGGGGCAAGTTGAAGACGTGGCACACCACCTGCGCGTCCGTCGCCAAGACGCTGCGTGACGAGGCCCACCAGTGCACTCAGGACGCCAAGGACCTGCAGGACAAGAAGAAGTAGCCGGAGCATCCGCTCCCCGAGAGGAACCACGACCCGTGCCTTCGTACGACAGCTCCCGCGCCCGTTTCCGGTTCGCCGACCGGCACATCGCCGTGTTCGCGCACCTCCTGGACGGCGAGACACCACCCGAGGAACTGTGGGAGTCGCTGGTCGAGCTGCAACGCATCGGTCTGGTGGGCGAGGAGGGCGAACTGGCGCCCCTGCTGCGCGACCTGCTGGGTGCGCTCGCCGACCCGATGCTGCTGGTCCAGATCGAGGTCACCGGCGAGCACGGCCCGGTCAATCACGGTGTGGTCGTCGGCCAGGAGGCGGTGTTCTCGCACGACGGCTGGCCGGGCGAGGAGGAGTCCGAGTACGTCTCCATCGAGCCGAACACGCTGGTCTGGGAGCTGGCCCGCAAGGTCAACCTGCACCGCGGCGACAAGCCGGAGGAGGGGGCCGAAGAGGTCCGCCTCGCTACGACGATGGCGGCGCTGGACGCGGCGTTCGTCGCCCTGGAGGAGCCCGGCGCCGACGACGACGCGGCGCGGGAGAACGTCCGCAAGGCCCTCGTGGAGGCGGACCCCGCCCTGCGGGACCCGGACCTCGGCCGCTTCCTGGAACTGGTCGTCTCGCTGAACGCGACCTGGCGCATCACGACGGCCTGGGACGGCCGGCACGAGGGTCAGGAGTCCACGATGATCCGCGCCCTCGCGGTCTGGGACTGCGGCCCCCTCGGCTACTGGATCCGCGAACAGCCCGAAGAGCCCATCATGCCGGGCCAGGTGGGCCCCGACACGGCCCTGGTCCTGGCGAAGTCCACGGCCGCCAAGGTCTGGGAGAAGATCACCGACCTCCTGCCGGACAAGGAAGAGCTGAACATCGAGGGCGAGTGAGAGCGCAAGCCGTCTGCACCGAGAACGCACCGCATGAGGAACGTAGACCCTGACGGACTGGACCACCTTGCGACGCTGCTCGACGGCAGGGGAGGTGTGCAGCACAAGCTCGACGAGGCTTTCATCCGGGCATCCCCGCTGGGCGTAGGCGAGAAGCTGAGCGCGTTGAGACCGATGCGCTCGTGGGTGTCGGACACGGCTCCGGATCTGCGCAAACGAGCTGCTGTCGCCCGACTTGAGGACGGTGATCCGCAGGCGGGCGTTCGATGGGCCGGGTTCGGAGTCAAGGACATCGTCAAGGCAGGCCTGATCTACAAGGCCCCGGATGTCCTGCTCTTGGTCAACGCGATGGCGGTCGGCGGAGACGCGAAGGACGATACGTTCTTCCGGCGCCAGGCCGGGGAGAATCTCGACGACTGGGTCGACCGTCTGAGAGCCCATGCGCTGGCGTCGGTCCCCGCACTCAAGCCGTACGAACACCAGATCAAGGAATTCCTGGGCACCTACGGCGATATCCGGTCTTTCGTCGGTCACGGTGGCAGCGCTGCCTTCCATGGCGCCAATCTCACTCGCATCCTGGTCGGCAACTCCCTCACGCAGGGCGCTCTGCGGGCGCGCAAGGCCCAGTTCGCCGGGGTGGCTGCAACGACTTGAGGGTCACTCTCCCCGGGTTCCGGGAAAGGTCGCCGAGTGGGCTGTAAAACTCGACGAGTGGAATCCGCCGGTCAAGTCGTTGTCGGCGCCGGGCACCTGGCTGCCGAGCAGGTTGGCGGGCCTTCTCTCCGGAAACGCGGTTTACCACGACGCCAGCCGGGTTCCACTCCTGCGCAACTACCTGCTGACGCGGGCGGGTGATCTGTACGACGCGGGCCGGATGAGTCCCCTGCTGAGGACCAAGTTGGCCTTCGGCCTCAGCGCGAACCAAATGATCGACGGGCTGGTGGGCTCGGACAAACTGGCTGCGATGTACGGCGGGCTCACCCACTCCGGGCAACCGGTGAGCAGGGCAGCCAACGCGAGTTACTGGAAGGTCGGCAAGAACGTCTTCAAAGACGCTCGCCTCCTGGGCAAAGGCCGTCTGGCCGCCGCCGGGGAAGGGCTCAAGGTCGCCGGGAAGATGGGCGGAGTCCTGCGCGGTCTCGGGATCGCCGGTGGCCTGTACTCGACGGCGTACAGCGGGCTCAACCTGGCGGTGCAGGGCAGGCCGTGGAGTCACTTCAAGAACAGGGCCCAAGGCGCGAAGTACGGCTCCGACGCTGCCGAGTTCATGTTCAACGCCTCGCTCACCGCCGCGACCGTCGCACCCAACCCCTTCACCATCGGAGCCGTCGCCGTCTCAGGTGCGGTGTACGCGGGCGCCAAGGTGGTGGAGCATTGGGACGGGATCAAGAAGGGTGCCGGGGAAGCAGCCGACTGGGTTGGCAAGAAGACACAGGACTTGGGGAAAAGCATCGCCAAGTCCAAGGTAAATCCGATGAACTGGTTTCAGTAGGGCACATGGACAGCTTTGAATTCGAACTCAAGCCAGAACTCGACGGGCCGATGCGCCGCGGTTACCGCGGGGAGGCGGGCCCCTTCGGCTCCGTGCGTGTCTTCCGGCCTCGTGCCCAGCCGGGCGAGGCGCCAATGCGCCAGGCAGTGCTCTCAGGCGACAGGTTCCCCGCGGCGGTCTTCAGCGGTGGAAACGGGAATGTGCCGTCCCTGGACAGTGGTCTGCTCACGATCGACGGGGAGGTCGTCGATCTGCAGCTGAAGGTAGGGCGTCCGCAAGGGCTCCCGGTGGCTCGAACTCGGGCATCAGGGCCGCCGTACACCTACACCTCCGCCGGCTCGGGCCGACTCAAGCGCGACGGCGTCGACATCACCATCGGCAAGGGCCGGTACATTCCCGATCTCGGGGCCGCCCGTCTCGTCACGGTCGACGGCGACACCGACGCGACGGACCTGTCCATCGCCCTCGTTTTCGAAGAGGTCGACCGGGCTGTCCTCACCACGAGTGGCGCTCTGCTCGCCATCCCCATGAACGTCCTCTTCGGCCGCCACCGCGACGAGGGCACCCTCTGACCGGCAAAGCAGCCCACTGGGAGAACGCCCTGGCCGAGCGCGGTGAGCGACACGACACCGGGTCGTCGATACCAGTTCAGCGCAAGCACGGTGAGGCGTTCAGCCGGTACGGGCGGCTGCGTCGGCGCCGCCGCCCGTAGCCGACGTTCAGAACCAGTTCATCGGATTGGCCTTCGACTTGGCGATGCTCTTCCCCAGGTCCTTGGCCTTGTTGCCGGCCCAGTCGACGGCCTTGCCGGCGCCTTCCTTGATGTCGTCCCAGTGTTGGACGATCTTGGCGCCGCCGTAGACGATGCCCGTCCCGACGGCCAGACCGATGGTGACCGGGTTCGGGGCGACCATGGCCGCCGTCAGCGACGCGTTGAAGCCGACTTCGGCCACGTCGGCGACGTAGGCCGCGCCCTTCTTCTTGAACGCGTCGACCGGATTTCCCTGCGAGATGACGTTGGCGGCGCTGAAGGCCGTCGAGGCCACTCCGCCGACGATGCCGGCCCCGCGCAGGAATCCGGCGGTCTTGGCGGCGGCGCCGAGCCCCGTACGCAGCGCACCCGCGCCGCGCGCGGCATCGGTGACCTCGGCGACGGAGTTGGCGAACCGCTGGCTGTTGGCCGCCTTGGTGAACACCTTCACCAGGCTCGCGTTGCCCGCACGGGCGACGGCCTGGCCGGAGTGCGTGAAGCCGCCGTACATCTTGGCGACGTCGTCGGAACCGACCAGGAAGTCGATGACGCCGTTGGCCCGCAGGGTGTTCATCAACGGTGTGGCGCGAGCCCAGTTGTAACCCTGGCCGATGAGGTCGCCGCGCAGACCGCTGGTGAGCGGGATGCGGGAGAGGTTCTGGTAGGCGGTGCTGCGCCCGAAAAGGTTGCCGAGCTGACCGGGAAGCCAGCTCCCCGGGGCACTCAGAGAGCGGATCTTCGGCGACCACTTGATGAGACCGTTGCCGGCGGAGCGTATGAGTCCGCTCTTGGAGCCGCGCAGGACCACACCCAGCCGGGTCTTCCAGACGCGCAGCGCACCGGCCTTGAAGGAGTTGCCGAGCAGGACCTTGGTGAGCGAGGTGCCCTGGATCGTGACGACGGCGGTCGCGGCGGTCACGGAACCCCAGTCGCCGTAGAGACCGATCATGGAGGCGATCGTCTCCTCGTGCGGCTGAAGGCCCGGGATCTGGGAGATGGCGTGGGCCTCGAGCCGCTGGATCCAGTCAGCCAGGGACTCGTCGGGCTGCCGCTTGAATTTGTAGGCGGTCGGGTCGTCGCTGGCGGCGACCGAGTTCGCCAGGAGCAGGGCGTCGGGACCGAGACCCTCGCCCTTGTACTTCTCGATGTCCTTGGGGCTGAAGCCGGCCCACAGGAGGCCGGCCTGCGGGTCACCGCTTTCCAGGCGGGCGAAGATCGCGCGCTTGCGCAGGTCGGGAGCGGTGTCCGTGACCCAGCTGCGCAGGGGCTTGAGGGAGGCCACTTTGCTGGAGACGCCGAGGCGGGACGCTCTGGTGAACGCCTCGTCCAGCTTGTCCTGCACGCCACCGCGGCCGTCGAGCAGCTTCGCGAGCTGGTCGAGATCGTCCGGATTGACGTTCCTCATCCCCATGATTCATCCCCCATTGCCTGCGTCCTCGGAGTCTGTTGCCGAGGGCCGAATCGGTTTCATGCTGCGGAGGGCACTGCCGGTGCCGTGCGCGGACCTGCCCCCCTTACCGCCGTGGACTCACCCGGTCCGCAGCAGCGCGTAGGCGAAGACCAGGCGCCGGTCCAGCCAGGCCGCCCGGACCAGGAACCGGCGATCGCCCGCCGACGTCAGGACGAGCTCCCCGTCCGACTTCCACTCCAGGGGCCGCGACCTGCCCGATTGGTCACCGCCTTCGGCCCCCATGTCGGCCACTGCCTGTACGACGCCGATCAGAAGCTTGCCGGCGCCGCGCTGGACCATTTCCTTGCGGCCTCCGGAGACCCACTCCGCGCTGCTCACGATCTCGGCGTGCCCCGGCTGGTCGATGCGCCACGTCGGCTTGAGTGCGTGCTTGAGGGGTGGGATGCGCCGGACGGTGCCGATCACCCGGCCCTGGCCGTCGCGGACGGCGTGGTGGCGCTCACCGTTCACCTCCTGTGGTTCGTCGACGGAGCAGAGCAGCCGCTGTCCCTGCGCGTCCTCGTACAGGCGCAGGTCGGTCGCCTGCGCCGGTGACTGCGGAGGGAAGAAGGCGCAGGGCGCGTTGACCCGCTGGGCGCCGCCGCCGTGGGGGACGCGGAAGGCGCGCAGGCCGAGCACGGCGTGCTTGCGCTGCGCGCCCGCCGGCCGTTCCTCGTCGCTGATGGTGAATTCCCACGCGTCGGTCCAAGGGACAGCGGGGACGGGGGGCTCGTCGACGTGTTTGTTCTTGCCGAACACCAGGGCCTCTCCAGGTCGCTGCGGGGACTGGTCCGACCATAGCCGCAGTCGCTCGGGCCCGGGCCCGAGCGACCGGGGCTATGCGCTCGTCCGCGTCAGCCGTACCGCCTTCTCCGTCAGCTGGGACACGGTGAACTGCACTCCCGCGAACTCCACCGGGTCACCCACGCGGGCGTCCTTGTAGTTGGCCACGGGGAGCGCCGCGCAGACTCCGCTGAAGCCCGCGACTCCGGTGTCCGTGTCGATGTAGGAGACCCGGATCGACAGACCGGTGGGGAAACTCCACACGCCGCCGTTGCGGAGCACGGAGAGGGTCTGGCCGCGGGGCGGGAAACCCTTGCTCGCCGCGGCCAGGACGGACGCATTGCCGGTGAAGCACAGGCCGTTGTCCGCCTCGCCCCCGACGGGCTTCAGCGAGGGGGGTGCCGCGACGGCCGCCGCCTTGTCCTTCGCGTCCGCCGGTTCGAGGACCACGCGGTAGGAGCAGATCTGGGAGACCGTGAAGGCGTGTCCCGCGGCTGTGATCCGCTGCCCGGTGCGTACGGTCTGCTGCCGCTGGCCCGCCTGGTACTTCGCGCCGTCGCGCAGGACGGCCGTACGGGTCGTGCCGTCGGCGTCCGCGGCGGCGTACTGCACACCCCCGCCGCCGGGGAGACGGAAGCCTCCGCCGCGCAGGACGTGCAGCCCGTCCGCCGGCGCCCGACCCACGCACTCCGGGCCCTTGTCCGCGGCCGGCGCAGCCGTCGGCTGCTCGTGACCGCCCTCGCCGGAGCTGCCGCATCCCGCCAGCGCCAGCAGCGCCACGACACCCACGGCGGTGTGGCTACCGACCCGCCTGAACACCACTGTCCTCCTCGCCGCCGCCTTGCACGCGCTCCAGTACGACACGCGTACGGTAGTCGACCTCCGCGACCCGCCAGCTGTCGCCGGTGATCTCCACGACGTCCCCGGGGGTGAGGTCGTCGTAGGCCGCGACGAGGCGGCCCTCGCAGCTGACCTTGATCTGACCGTGCACCGACGGCTGCGCGAAGATGCTCGCCACGACCCGGTGCTGCCGTCCTTCATGCTCGACGGTGTAGGGCCGGTGATAGCGCAGCGGCCAGCGCCCGGCGACCTCGAAGGGATATTTCACATGCGGTCGGTCAGGGAGCATCGAACGCCTCGGGGCCTTGGAAGTACTTGTTGAACTGGTCCTGCGACACGGTGATGGGCGGGTAGCTGGAGCCCCAGGGGTTGCCGAGGATGATCTTGCCGTCGTCGGTGAAGCCGCGGACGTAGTAGGCGTGGTTGGTGCAGTAGGACGGTTCCCACTCGGGCGGGTGGTTCTTCTCCAGGCTCTCGTCGTCCGGCGTGGAGACGGTGACGACCTTGCCGGAGTCGAAGGCCTTCTTCAGTGAGCCGATGTTCTTGTCGTCGTGCTCGCCCATGCCCAGGAAGCCGCCGGTGGTGAGGTCCTCGCCCTCCTTGCCGGTGAGGTAGGGGGAGGACTTCTTCGGGTCGTCGCCCTCGATGCCGCCGTAGCCGCGCTCGCCGTCGCCGTCGTCCGAGTAGACCATCGCGAAGGCCTTCTCGTAGTACGCCGGCCAGGACTCACCGTTGCCGTACGTGCTGATCGGGTTGCCGTTCTGGTCCGTCGGCAGATCGGCGGTCATGGTGACCCACTGGTAGTTGCCGGACTTGTCCCAGACGCGGACGCTGACCGTGCCGTTGGGGTTCTGCTTGATGCCGTCCTGGACGAACTTCGGATCCTTCTGGGCCAGGCCGGCCAGCGAGGCGACGTACCAGCAGTCGCCGAACTGGTGCTGGTTGACGTCGTCGGCGGAGACGCCGTCCTTGAACAGCGGATCGCTCGGGGTCGCCCAGTGGATGCCGCTGTTGCTCTGACCGTTCTGGTTGTTGCCGCCGTCCTCGTACGCCCCGGTGTTGGTGAAGGTCGGCTGCATGCCGGGGAAGGCGGCCTGGAACTTCGGCACGTTCTCGGGGCTGATCTTCGCCAGCATCCGGCTGAGGGTGTCCCGGCGCCGGTCCTCCGGCAGGCCGTTCTCGTCGAACGGGTTCCACATGGAGTCGTCGGTGTTCGTCAGCAGCTGGTTGTAGAAGGCGAGGTCCTTCGGGGAGGCCTTCGTCACCAGTGCGTCGAGTTCGGCGGCGGTCAGTCCGTCGAGCTCACCGGAGATCTTCTCCAGGTCGTCCCGGTTGCCGTTGGTGCCGAAGTCCTTGCCCTGCAGCTCCTGCAGGTGGCGCAGCGCGTCGTCGATCTTCTTCGGGTCGGGTGGCTGCTCGTCGAGGAAGAGGGTGGCGTCGCCGACCGGGTAGCCACGCTGCTCCAGCTCCTGCAGCCCTTCGAGCTGCTTGATACGGCGCTTCATCGACGCCTGCATGTCGCCCAGCTCACCGCTGAGCGCACCCGGCAGCCGCCCGCGTCCGAAGAACGAGGGCATCGGTACGACATCGCCGACCAGGTCCTGCAGATCCGGGTTGCGGGAGGCGGTCTGGCCGGGCGGCAGGTTCTGCTGAGCCGTGGTGAGGAGCATGGCGAGACGGGAGTGCAGCTTGCCGGAGTTCCGGGCGAGCGCGTCCAGGTCGTTCGCGAGCGTGGTCAGCTTGCCGGCGTCGAATCCGCGGAAGGCCATCAGTTGCCGCCCGTTCCGGCCTTGGCCTTGTCCTTCTCCTTGGCCTGCCGGTCCAGTTCGTCCGCCTGGCTCTCCCAGCGGGCGGCGTCCGCGAGCAGGGAGGTGCCCATCCCGTTCAGCGTGGTCTGCCGCTGCTTCAGCTTGCCGGTGCAGTCGTCGGCGAAGGGGCCCTGCCAGATCGCGCCCTCGTCGCCACCGGTACGGAAGGCGGCGGCGCGCGGGCTGGCCCGCTTCACGACGTCGTCCAGATACGGACCGAGCTGCCGTGCCAGCGATCGTGCCTCGCGCGCGCACGTCCGCAGCTGCTCGGCCTTCTTCTTCAACTCGGCGCCGTCGTCGGCGGTCGGGCCCACGTCTGTCTTCCTCCCCGTCGGCTGCTGATCGTCGCTGTGTGATCAGCAGCACTGCTGGGGCAGCATATGAGGGCCGCGCGAAGGCCCCCTCACCGGCATCGGATATCTCCCCGACCGGACACAGGGCCGCCACAAAAACTCCGCGGACCTCTCACGCGGCGCGACGGACGTACCGGGGTCCCGTCATCGGGCCTCACGAGTCGGATTTGAGGGAAGTCGGGTGGTGAGTGCGCGGCCTCTACTCGTATCCACCGTTGCGCGGGTGCGGGCGCATGAGCGCGAACGGTGCGGTGACGAGGGCTCCGCCCACGGAGAGCGCGGAGGTGTCGACCACATCGAAGAGCACGGCGAGCGCGAGATCCACGGCGTCTGCCGGGCCCGCCACGGTGACGGTCCGCAGAGATCTGTCCCGGGGCGAATCGGGCGAGCCGGGTACGACAGTGATCTCCGCACTGTCACGGATGAGCCGACCCCCCTTGCCCAGTCCCAGCGACGTGTACGAGCAGGTCGTTATCGCGTGGGCCGCCGACCCCCCGGGTAGCGCGTGGGCCCCGAGATGTGCGGGCTGGTCCTTGGGGTGGTCCATTCATTCTCATTGCCCTCCCTTTACGATGGCTGCTCGCGTCGAGTGCCGCGTGGGTGTGCGTCATCGGGGCGGCTGTGTGCGGCGGCGGTGGCGAGAGGAAGGCATCAGGCGCATGAGCGGTGTCCGGTTCGAGCTGCAGCGTGCCGCTGTATGCGGCAGCGGGGACCGGGGAGAGAACCACTCGTGGGGCGCGCCCTGCGCATCCAGGCCAAGGGCCGGTCGTACGTGCATGCAGCCGGGCGGCACATGCGGGCACGACCTCTCGCGCACGGGTGCTTCGGTGGAAATGCGGCGTTGGAGCCGACGCAACCCCCACACCATCTCCGGCAGCTGCCGGGGCCAGGCGGACGCCCTCGACATCGGTATCGCGGCCGTACTCGAAGGCGTGTACACGCGCAATCGGACGACGGCCGGGGCGCTGGTGTCGCTGCCCGGCCGGTTCATCAATCGGTTCAACGATCTCTGATCACATCTGATCTCAGGGGGACAGAAGAAGGATGCCTTCCATAGATGTGGCCCGCCGCCGGGTGCGGCTGTCCGACGCGCACCTCAGTGTGCTGGGGCTGCTGGTGGACGAGGGGCAACTGCCGGACGAACTGGCGCAGGCACGCCACGAGTTGCGCGAGGCCGCGCTCCTCGACGCCGACGACAAGATCTCGGCCGACCTCTACCCGCTCGTCGCGACGCTGATGGAGCCGCGGGTCATCGTCCGCGCCGAGATGACCGGCCCGCAGGGCAGCACCCGGAGCGGCGCCGTCATCGGGGACGACTTCCTCTTCACACACGAGAACTGGCCCGGTGACGCCGAGTCCGAGTACGTCCCCGCCGAGCCCGAGACGCTGGTGTGGGCGCTGGCCAGGATGGTGGACCTGCACCGTGACGTCACCGACGAGGCGGACTCGGACGAGGTGATCGACTCCACCATGGGTACGTTCGACGACGTCGTCGGGCGTATGGAAGCGGGGCAGCACGACGACCCGCGGGCCGTGGCCGAGGCCGCCGGAGCGCCCGTACGACTGGCCGAGGTGCTCGCCGAGCTGAACTGCATGTGGCGGATGACCGCGGTGTGGCGAGCCGCGGGGGACGATCCCGAGGACCCGCAGGGAGCAGTGCGCGCGCTCGCGGTCTGGGACTGCGGTGTGGAGGGCTACTGGCTGCGTGAGCTGCCCGCGGAACCGGTCGTCGACGGTCAGGTCGACGCGAACAGCGCGCTGCGGGTGCGCCGGATCACGGCGAAGGAGCTGTGGCAGCGGATCGCCGATGTGCTCCCCGGCGCCACCGAACTCGCCGTTCCGGCGGCATCGACGACGGCTTCCTGAGCCCAGCCCAGCCCAGCCCAGCCGGGACGCGGGCACGTCGCCCGAACCACCCTGCCGCTCCGCGGCACCCAGTCTGTGCGCCCGGCGCAGTACACCATCAACGGGGAAACGATGACGGACACTTCCAAGCGCATGGCCAATCCGGAGGACATGGAGCAACTGGCCACGCTGCTCGACGGCCGCGGCAGTATGCGCGACAAGCTGGAGGAGGCCTTCACCCGCGCGTCCCACCTGGGGGTGAGCGGCAAGTTGAGCCCACTGAAGCCGGTTCTGAGCTGGACCAACGACACCGCGCCCGACCTGCGCCGGCGCGCGGCGATCCTGCGGGCGGAGAACGGTGACCCGCTCGCCGCGGCGCTGTACGCAGGGTTCAAGCCGGAGGATCTCCAGGGCGGTGCCCTGCCGCCGGAGGCCATGCTGATCGCGAACGCGTCCGTGGCCAACGGGGACAAGTTCGACAGCGCCTGGCTGAAGCGCAAGCCGGGTGAGACCTACCAGGACTGGCTGCAGCGGATCCCGGGCGACGCGGTGGCCAAGGTGACCGGCAACGAGAACCTCGGTGAGGTGGTCGGGGACTACATCAACCTGACCGCGCTCGTCTCGACCGTGCCCGGGGCGTTCAAGATGGCCGCCACCGGCACGCTCAACCTGATGAAGTACTTCAAGAAGGGAACCTTCCTCAAGGCGCCCGGTACGACGCTTGCGCAGATCCTCAAGGGACGCGCGCCCTCCTACATACCGGGGAGGATCGCACGGCTCGGGGCGCAGATCGGGTCGCGCACCCCGTCGGTGATCCTCGACGTGCTCACCGGCAAGGACAGTTACGCGGCGCTGGCCGGCAAGCAGTACGCCTGGGAGGCGAGCCTGCTCAAGGTGGGCAAGAACGCGGCCGCTCTCGGCAGGGCGACCGGAGCGGGCCGTATGGGGGCGTTCGCGGCCGGGGCGGGGGCGGCCGCCCGTACGGCCGGTTTCTGGCGCGTGGCCGGGATCGGCGGCAGCGCGGCGGCGACCGTCGTCGGTGCCTTCGACGTGTGGCAGGAAGGCGACCCGGTCGCGGCGTTCAAGCGCGACAAAGCCGGCTACGTCTCCAAGGTCTCCGGCGTGGCATTCAACGCCTCCCTCACCGCCGCCATGATCGCGCCCAACCCGGTGACGATCGGAGCGGCCGTGGTCACGGGCGCCGTCTACGGTGTCTCCAGCATCATCGACAACTGGGACACGGTGAAGAAGTTCCCCGGCAAGGTCGCCGACGCCGGAGCCTGGGCCGGCAAGAAGATCGGTGAGGGGGCCGGGAAGCTGGCGGACGGCGCGAAGAGCCTCGGCAAATCCATCGGCAAGCTCTTCGGCTAGGACAGGGTGAGAAGTACATGAGCGCGTTCTCCTTCGAGCTCCAGCGGTTCACCAACACGGTGACCTCCCGGGAACAGCACCACGTGACCTTCTGGCGCGGAGCCGTCGGCAGACTGGGCCCGGTGGAGCTGGTCGTCCCCGCCCTGGAGGCGGTCCCCGTCACCGACCGCACGATCCGCATGGGCGCGATGGTGACCGGCGAGAGCATCCCGGTGTCCGTCTTCACCGGGCTGCCCTACGCCGGGCGGCCCCGGCTGGCGAGGGGACGGCTCAGCGTCGCCGGCCAGGACGCCACGTTCACCCGCAAGACGCTGCGGACCAGCCGGAGCGGGCGCGCGCTGACGATCTGGGCCGTGGGCCGGCAGTACCGGTACGCGGAGGCCGGCAACCGCCGCCATCACGTTCTGGAGCGCTCCGAGTCCAGGATCGTCATGGACCGCTCCCGCGCGCGAGACCCCGAGCGCATTTGCGGTACGGCGCACGGGTCCGCGGACTCCGTCGACCTCAGCCTCGCCATCCTGTTCGAGGGCGTGTACACGCGCAACCTGTCGCTGCGCGGCGCCCTGATCTCGGGCCCCGGGCGTTTGATGGACCGGCTGGGCGACTAGGGATCAGGCGTCCACCGTCCCGGTGAACGTCAGGCCCTGGTTCGCGGCGTAGAACCGGCCGCTCGCCACGCCGGGTTTGATGACCCGGGCCGAGCGGTCGTCGCTGTCCGTGGCTTCCGGGAAGATCCGCCAGCCGCGCTGGGCGAGATGGCCTGTGCCGAGCTTGAGCAGGCGGTCGTTGGACCGGGTCTCGTCCGGGTCCCAGCCGGCGACACGGATCGAGGGGGCGGGCGGCGGGCCCAACTCGTCGTCCGGGTACACCGCCCTGTCGGTCGCGGCCTTGATCGCCGCGCGGATCTCGGCGGCGACGGCCTGCTGGATTTCTCCGATGCCCTGCTGGTCGTCCGTCATGCGTTCTCCACCAGACCGTGGAAGGAAACGGCGGCCTTCTGCGCCGAGAAGGCGCCGCCGCCGAGCCCGTCCTTGGCGGCGTGGAAGGTGGCCTCGGATTCCGACTCCGCCTCGGTGCGCATACGTTCGTCGACCGCCCAGCCGGTGGCCCGCAACCGGGAGACGAGCGCGTCGGCCAGTTCGCTCCCCGACCGGGAGTCCGAGGCGTCGAACGCGGTGAGGGCGACGGCGTCCGCCGCGATGACGGACGGCAGATCCATGACCGTCGCGCCCGGCAGGACGGTCCGGATGACCGAAGTGACTTCTTCGGTCAGGGATGTGCGGTTGTTCTGTTCGGGCACGGTGACTCCCCCTGGTTCTAGAAGACGAAATTGACGACGGAGTCGACGACGTCGCCGCCCTTGCTGAGTGCCTTCTTCCCGGTGTCCAGACCGCTGGCGAGCATATCCCCGCCCTTGTCCACGGTCTGGTCGAAGGCGTCTCCCACGGAGTTGACGATCTCGGCGCCACCGCGGGCGAAGGACTCCCCGGTCGACTGGAAGGACTTGGCGATGTCCTGCCCGTTCTTGAACGCGTGGGAGGGGTTCACCAACGTGTCTCCGAGACCGCTCACGAGGTGTCCGCCGGTGTCCAGGGCACTGCCCGCCATGTCGGTTCCAGCGGTGAAGACGCGGCCGGCGTCCCTGCCGAGACCGCTGGCCAAGGCGGAGGCGTCGGCGGAGATCTTGCCCGCGCCGTCCCCGAGAATGCCGAACAACTGGCGGGTGTTGTTCTGCAGGCGGTCGAACTCCAGCACCTTGACGACAGGCCAAGTGACGACGTCCAGCGTGGCCTTGGAGGCGCCGGCCGCGGTGGCGGCGGCGGACGCGGCCACCCAGTCGGGGGCGCCGTGATCCTTGGCGGCCTTGTAGGCCTGCTTGTACGCGAGCCGGGACGCGAGCGTCGAGATCTCGCCCATCAGCTCGTCCGGCTTCACGCGGTCGAGCATGTTGTATTTGTTGAGAACCGCGTTGAGGGGGAGCGCTATATCGGTGAAACTGCTCCTGCCGTTGAGCAGGCCCTGCACGATGGGGTCGAGGTCCGCGCCCATCTTGTTGACGACCTCGGGCGGCACCTTCTTGTGGAGGAAGCCGACCAGATCGCGTAGCTCTGAGGCGCCGGGCATCTCCTGGTCGAGGGTGGTGTGTTCGAAGGTCAGTGCTTTCGCGCCGCCGAAGAAGATGCCTCGCATGTTCTTGAGGGCTTCGGTGCCTTCCTTGTAGTACTGGGAATGGCCGGTGGAACCGTTCGTCTCGAGCCGGGTGATGTCCTTGAAGTCGGCCGGATCGTCACCGTGCCCCTGCGTGTAGGAGACGAAGTCCTGCGGGGCACGCATGGCGTAGAACTTGGTGTTCGGCATGTGGAAGTCGGCGACCGAGTGGATGTTGGGGCCCAGCCCGGGACTTCCCATGAACGTGACGTTGTCGATGTTGGTGAGCCCGTTCTGCAGGGCTTTGCTCGTGACGAGGGTCCCGTAACTGTGCGCGAAAATACTCGTCTTCGCGTCCGGCTTCAGGTTCACCGCAATGCCCTGGCGGAAGGCGTTCAGCTGCCGTCCGCCGACCTCCGCCTTTTCGGGGTTTACGGAGTCGCCGAGCTCCGGCGTGTCATAGCCGAGCCAGCTGACCACGGCGGTGTCCGGCTGTTCGAAGCCTTTCGTGTTCGTCGTCAGTGCATAGCCGCCGGAAGAGAAACCGTTGAAGTTGTCGAGACGGTTGGTGATGCCGGGAACGCGGAACGCCACGTTCGTGGCGGTTTCCAGGTCGCCTACGACCTCCGCGACCCGGCCGTCGGGGTAGGGCGAAGCCTTCGGGTCCGCTGTCGAACCGAACTTCGCATCGAAAACAAGGAACTGGCGCGGGACTTCGGCCTCTGTCGCTCTGTTGGTCTGGGGATCGACGAACTTCTTCACCCGAGGGCTGAGGAAGGTGCGGAGCGTCTCCACGCGGTCCTTGGTCCGCTTGTAGGCGGGATCGTTCTCCGCCATGTTATTGAGGCGCCCGGATTCTTCCTGGAATTCATGCTGAATCGAAATCCGATTGGCGGCGAACCGCACATTGACGGGAACGCCGTCCAGATTTCCCACGAGGCCCGGATTGGTTACTGCGAGCGCTGCCTGCTGTTCCGGCGAGAGCGTGCCGAAGTAGTCCTTGACGGCCTGGGCCTGCTCTTTCGGTGTGCCGCCCCGGTGGGCTGCGATGACGGCCTTGAGTCCCGACTCGAACTCTTTCCCGGCGCCCGGTTTGCGGGCGAGGGAAGTCGGCAGACCGAATGCGGAGATGGAATCGAAAGGGGACTCGGCAGGCGCTCTGAGGATATGGGCTCGCCTGCGCAGATCGGCGGCTGTTTCAGCTAACCAGGTGGCGATCGCGGGCAGGCCGGACAGGTCTCCGGTGACACCCAGAGTGGAGGCGCGCAACTTCAGCTGGGGTATCTCTCCTGCCTTGCTGTCCAAGGACTTCGCAAGCCGGTCGAGCATCTCTGGATCCGCATAAACTAACGCCATGTCTAGTACGCTGTCCCATCGATAGGCTGGAGCCGGGAATCGGAACCGGCACCGGTGAATGTGTGGAGAAAGCGGGGGATTTTCGTGGGAGCACAGGAAGACGCAGGAAAGATCCGGCAGCTGGCCGAGGATGTGCGCAAGTTGCTCGACCAGCCGATCGAGATCGCTGAGGACAGGCGCGCCAAAGCTGATGAGCGCTGGGCGGGGCCCACGGCGGAGAAGGTGCGGGGCGAGCTACAGATCAGGAAGGGGCGGTTGGGCTCGATGGCCGACGCACTGGAGAAGTCGGCGACCCAGCGGGGCAAGGAGAGTGACGGCGGCGGGAACTGATCGCTCTTGTGCCGCCATCAGCCGCGTCAGGATTTGTGCCAGTCCGGGTTGCGCAGACAGTCGGTGACCACGGTCGCGCCGAGAGTCTGGCTGATCTTGCCCGAGGTGAGCTTGAAGGGTGAGGCGGAGATGATGACGCTGCCGTGCATGCCGCTCTTCTTCACCCTCCGCTCGTAGCCGTCTGGTTCGTCGGGCGAGACGGTATCTCCCTGCTGCACGGTCCACCCGCGACCGGTCAGGTGTCTCACGACCGCCTCCACCAGGTCCTTGGACCCGCGTTTGTCCGTGGGATCACCGGGGGCGGTCAGATAGAGCGTGCCCGTGCGCTTGCTGCCGTCCTTGCTGTCGAGCACGTCGAGGCCTCCGCAGTCATCGGCGCCGGAACTCTCGTCCAGCTCCACGTGCGGCATCGTGGCCTGCAAGGCACTGGTGACGTCGGGCCGCATGGCCTCGAGAGCATCGGTATAGGTCGGCCCCGACCCTTCCTTCCTGTCCTTTCCGGGCCCCCCGGGCAGTGCCGAGCACCCGGCAATCGTGCTGACGAAGGCGGCGACGGTCACGACCGTCCTCACCACTTGCTGCGCTCGCATCTGAAGTTCCCCCTGTTGCATGCGGCTGCTCGGGCGGGTCAGGCCCCGAGGCAGGCGGTGTTTCCGGTGAAGGTCAGCCCCTGGTTGGACGCGTTCAGCAGCCCCTCCGCGTAGCCGGCCTTGTCGATCGTCGCGGCCTGGTCGTCGCTGTCGCTCGGCACCGGAGAGATCTTCCAGCCCTGTTTCTCCAGATACGCGGTGCTCTTGGTGAGGAGTTCCTCGTTGGACTGCCCCTCGTCCGGGTCCCAGCCGGCGATACGGACGGTGAGCCGGGTGCCGGAGCAACCGGAGCCGGCGGTCGCCGGGCCGAACTCGTCCTTCGGGTATACGGCCTTCGCAGTCGCGGCCTTGATCGCCGCGTGCAGCTCGGTCGAGAGGGACGTCTTGACCTGCTCGCTGCTGACCGGCTTCGCCGTACCGTCGCCGTTGCCGCCGCAGGCGGTGAGCGCGAGTGCGGCAGTGGCGGCTAACGCTGCGGTGATCAGCGGGGGACGGAGGTTCACGGTGACTCCCGGGAGAGGGCCCCGGCCGTCGCGCGGACGGGACCCCCTGCGTCTCAGTGGTTGACGGACTGGATTTCCTGCACCTTGACGTCCTGGGTGTTTCCGAACGTCCCGTTGGGCAGGCTGTGCGGACCGGGATCGCCCGTACCGGTCCACGTGATCTCCCAGGTGACCGTGGCACGCAGCCGGTAGGTGCCGTCGCCCGAGGAACGCAGGTACTTCAGGCCGCACGGCGGTGTCCGGTCGGCCTTGCCCTTGGCGTACGGCTCGCCGATGGAACCGTCGGCGCCGAAGCGGCACTCGCCGGAGCCCGGGTAAATCTCCGCGTCCGGTGTGCCGGGTTCGAGCCTGAGGGAGACGGGCTTGGCCGTTGTGGTGGCCTGGAGGGTGACCCCGCCCACGTTGAGGCTGGCGGTCACCTGCACCGGCTGGAACTTCGCCCGGTCCAGCCACGCCCAGGTGTTCAGGTTCACCTTGGTGACGTTCGCGGGCGCGAGGCTCACCTCGGTGTCCGGGAGGTGAATCCGGTTGTAGGCCAGCTCGGCGAGGACCTGCGGCGTGACGGCGTTGGGGACGTCGGGGGTGGCGCCGTTCTTCACCCAGAACGGCATCTTGTTGCAGACCTGGGCCTCCGGCTCCATCCACCGGTCCTCGTCACGGACGGCGACCCACCAGGTGCCCTCGTCCGCCTTGTCGAGGTTGTAGTTCTTGTAGGTGCCGTCCTTGTAGTCCTCGCGCATCATGCCGACGGCGGCCTTGGCGTAGCTGTGCTGGCCCGGAGTGTTGATCGTCTCGTTGTACATGTCCTCCATGTAGGTGGAGAACTCCTGGGCCGTACGGGGCTCGTACCAGCAGGCGGGCGGCGTCCAGTCGCTGACCGGCGTCACGTTTCCGGTGCCGCCGCCACCGCCCTTGCCGCCGCCTCCGGTACTGCCGGAGAAGCGGACCATGGACACGAGGTCACTCCCGGACCGCCCTCCGCTCGACTGCGCCGAGCCACCCTGTGAGTGACCGCCGCCTCGCTCCGCGAAGGCAACGGCCGGGGTGAGTGCTATCGCCGTTGCCGTCATCCCCGCGAGGAGCCATCTGCTGCGCACCGTCACGGAGTGCACTTGGCGTTCCCCCTCTCCGAAAGCAGGCTTGTCGTCTGCCAGACGCCCTGCTCGTTCCTCTCGACACGCGTGTTGTAGGCGACGTACGAGTTCTTCGTAGCAGCGGTCTTGTCCGCCTTGTTGGTCTTACGGTCCTTGTCGAACGCCTTGCTCTCGTCCGCGCAATAAGCAAGGGCCGCCGTGCTCTTGTCCACCATGACGAGATCGGGGTTGTAGAAGCGCACCGTGCCCGTGATCGACTTACCGTCCTTCACGTAGCCCTGGACCCAGTCGGCGGCACCGGCGAGCGCTTGGCCTTTGTAGTAGAACGCCAGGGCCTCGGCGTTCGGATCCGCGGCGACGATGGCCGCGTCGGTCGCCTTGATGCGCTCCTGGACGTCCGACAGCAACGCGTCCTTGGCCGCGTCGCCGGTCTGCCACCCCTCGAAGACGTCCTTGACGTCACTGGGCAGGGTGACCGCCGGGCGTTTCACGGACCCGGACGTACCGGCGCTCGGCGAAGCCTTCGTCGGCTCCCCCTTGTCCGCGCCTGCGATCGTGTCGTTGCCCTTGGACGTATCCCCGCTCCCGCATGCCGTCAGCAGCAGAGCTGCGGTTGCGGCGAGCGCGGCAGCAACGGGCAGAGAACGGCGGTTCACGGGCAGCTCCCGGTGGGGCGAGGGTCAAGTCAGGGACAGGGACGTTACCGGTGTGCTTCTCGGTTTCGCCAGAGCGAATCCGGTGAAGCGCCCCGGGGTCGCGCACGGCGACCGTATGCGGATGAGCGTTCCGGGTGAGGCCACAGGCGCGCAATGAGTATCCGTACTCATGTCTTTGCCACAGCGGGGAGTTGAGACTGTCGGGGTGTCCGAGACCAGCGCCCGGAGCTCAGCCCGGCCTCGCGTTCTGCGCCTTGAGAATCGTCGCGTTCAGCTTCGCGTCGCTCCAGGTTCCGTTCGCGATGGCCATGCCGTTCACCGAGAAGTTCACAGCCACGGCGTCGCCGGCGCGGACGGGCTCGGTGCGGCGGGGAACCCGCCCCCGGGACGCAGATCGCGAGGGTGAGGTGGGTGGCATGCCCGATCCGTGCCGCTGTGAGCGAACCGTGCAGAAGTGATGCGTGGCCGGTGACGAAGAGTCGTCGGCGTACAGGGAGCAGCCGCCGACGGGCCCGGTCGCGGATTCGCTGCCGCACAGCGAGTTGGTGGGTCACTGTCCATTGTTCAACGGCAGGTCACGCGTTCGTGGTTGCAGAAGTACAACCGAACGGTCGCGTGCTTCGAGGGAACGAGCTCGCCTTGAGGGCCTTATGTGCGGCTGATACCGTGCGATCGCTTGACACTCGCCCTCGCGCAGGTTAAACGCACTGATCCGAGTGGATCTCTGGCGAAGTGTCCGGATTGCAATGAAGGCAAAGAAGTTGGCCGACAACAGCTTGGGTGTACGGGGAGCGGTTGCGTGAAGATCCAGGAGCGTACGGGGGCGGGCGCGGGACGTTCCGCGGCTCCGGCTCAGCCGTCGGTCGGTGACCGGCTTCCCACGCCGCCGCGGGAGCGCAAGCCGGCGCTCGCGGCGCTCGCGGTCCTGCTGATCCTGGTGGGCGCGCTGGGGGCGACGATGCTCGTGCTGCGCGCCGGTGACCGGATCGAGGTCATCAAGGTGACCAAGGACATCCAGGCCGGTGAGTCCGTCGGCACGGACAACACGACCTCCGTGATGGTCGCCGACGACGACAGCATCCACTACGTCAAGTGGGAGCAGCTGTCTGCGCTCAGCAAGCTCAAGGCCAAGTCCACCATCTACGCGGGCACGGTCGTGGTGGGCGACATGTTCGCCGCGAAGGCCGAGATCCCCGCCGGCAAGGCCTCCGTGGGTCTCGCGCTGAAGGAGGGCCAGTACCCCTCCACCATCAAGGCGGGTGACCACGTCGCCGTCTACAACGTGGACGCCTCCGCTGCCGGCTCGTCCTCCGGCAAGACCGGTACCGGTTCCTCCTCCTCGTCGTCCTCCGGCGGCCTGCTCGTGGCGAACGCGCTCGTCAACGACGTCAAGGACAGCAGCGACGCCACCGTCAGCACCGGCAACCTCTCCCTGACCCTCCTCGTCGACCAGGCGGACGCCGCCGCCGTGGCGCGTGCCGCCTCGGCGAACGCGGTCGCCATCGTGCGCGTCTCCGGCAACTAGAAGGCGGCACCCGACCCATGGCCCTCATCGCCCTCGCCGCCGACAAGGGTTCCCCCGGCGTCACCACCGCGGCCGTCGCCCTCGCGGCGGTCTGGCCGCGGCGCGTGCTGCTGGCCGAGACCGACCCGGCCGGCGGCGACCTCGTCTACCGCAGCGCCGCCGCGCACGGCGGACCGCTCAACCCGAACCTCGGCATGCTGTCGATCGCCGCGACCGCGCGCCGCGGCCTCGTCCCCGACCAGCTGTGGGACCACGTCCAGCCGCTCAGCGGCGGTCTGGAGGTGCTCGTCGGCCTCGGTGTCGCCGAGCAGGCCGCGGGCCTGACCGGGCTGTGGCCGACCCTCGGACACGCCTTCGCCTCGCTCGCCGACTCCCCGCACGCCCCCGCCGACGTCATCGCCGACTGCGGCCGGGTCAGCGGGGACACCCCGGCCGTCGAGCTGTTCCCGCACGCCGCGCTGGTGCTGCTGATCGCCCGTACCGAGGCCGAGTCCCTGGCCCGCGTCCGGGACCGGGCCGCCGCCCTCGCCGCCAAGCTGCACGGCGGGCCGCGCGGGGCCGCGAGCCTGGCCAACCCGGTCATCGGCGTCGTCCTGGTCGCCGACCCGAACAACGCGGGCAAGCTGGTCAACCAGGTCAACGACATGCTCGTCCACGCGCAGACCGGCGCCCGGGTGGTCGGCACCATCGCCGACGACCCGGCCGGCGCCGAGCAGCTCGCCGGCCGCCGGCGCGGCCGCCTCGACAAGTCGCTGCTGATCCGCTCCGCCCGCAAGGTCACCGCCGACCTCTACCAGACCTACGGCGCCGCCTGGTCCGTGCCCGCGAACGGGCCGATGAACGGGCACGCGGGGGCCGGGCGATGACCGCTGTCGACCACCAGTTGGTCAAGCGGTTCCGCCAGGACGCCGGTGACCGCATCGCCGAGCAGCGACGTCTGGACCAGGCGAGCGGTGTCACGCCGATGTCCAGCGAGGACGAGCGGCAGTACGCCCGCGCCGTCATCGCCCAGATACTCGAGGAGTACGCCCGCTCCGAGATCAACGCGGGCCGTACTCCGCTGGACGCGGAGACCGAGGAGCAGTACGCGGCCGCCGTGCACGCGGCGCTGTTCGGCGTCGGCCGGCTCCAGCCGCTGCTGGACGACCCGCAGGTCGAGAACATCGACATCAACGGCTGCGACCAGGTCTTCATCGGCTACGCCGACGGCCGCGAGGCCAAGGGCGAGCCGGTCGCCGAGACCGACGAGGAGCTCATCGAGCTGATCCAGGTGCTCGGCGCGTACTCCGGTCTGTCCTCGCGTCCCTTCGACTCCGCGAACCCGCAGCTCGACCTCAGGCTGCCGGACGGCTCGCGTCTGTCGGCCGTGATGGACGTCGCCCGGCGGCCCGCGCTGTCCATCCGCCGGGCCCGCATGGGCAAGGTGTTCATCTCCGACCTGGTCGGCAACGGCACCCTCACCCCCGAGCTCGGGCACTTCCTGGCCTGCGCGGTCCGCGCCCGCAAGAACATCATGATCGCTGGCGCGACCAACGCCGGTAAGACGACGCTGCTGCGCGCCCTCGCCAACGAGATCCCGCCCAACGAGCGCCTCATCACCGTCGAGCGCGCCCTGGAGCTGGGCCTGGACACCTTCCCCGACCTCCACCCGAATGTCGTCGCGTTCGAGGAGCGGCTGCCCAACTCCGAGGGGCAGGGCTCCATCTCGATGGCCGAACTGGTGCGCCGCTCGCTGCGTATGAACCCCTCCCGGGTCATCGTCGGTGAGGTCCTCGGCGACGAGATCGTCACCATGCTGAACGCGATGTCGCAGGGCAACGACGGCTCGCTGTCCACGATCCACGCCAACAGCTCGCACGAGGTGTTCAACCGCATCTCCACCTACGCCCTGCAGGCCACCGAGCGGCTGCCCATCGAGGCCAGCCAGATGCTCATCGCGGGCGCGGTGAACTTCGTCGTCTTCATCCAGCGGCGCAACAACTACCAGACCGGCGGCCGACTCCAGCGCATGGTCACCTCCGTGCGCGAGGTCAACGGCGTCGACGGGCGCGTGCTGTCCAGCGAGGTGTTCGCGGAGGCGCCCGACGGCCGTGTCGTCCCGCATGCGCCCATCGCCTGCCTGGAGGACCTCATCGCACACGGCTACCAGCCGCACGGAACGTGGGGGTGAGCGGCATGACGACCACCATGGCCCTCGGTTCGCTCGGCGCGATGGGCGGGCTGTTCTCCACGACCGTCCTGTACGCCCTCGCCTGCGGCGTCGCCGTCGGCGGCGGACTCGCCCTGCTCATGCTCGCGATCCGCGGCCTGCCCGCGAAGCCCGAGCACGAGAAGCGACAAGCGAGCGAGCGCGCGAACGAGCTGCTCCGCTTCGCCGGGCAGCGCGGCTCGCTCGCCGCCATCGTCGGCCTGGCCGTGCTGCTGCTGACCCGCTGGGTCGTGGCCGGCGCCGCCGCGGCCGTCCTCGTCTTCTTCTGGGACCGCCTCTTCGGCGGCGCGGCGGAGGAACGTGCCGCCATGAAGCGCGTGGAGGCCCTCGCCTCCTGGACGGAGTCGCTGCGCGACACCATCGCCGGCGCGGTCGGCCTGGAACAGGCCATCCCGGCGTCCGCACGCGCCGCCGCTCCCATCCTGCGCCCCCACCTGGACGCCCTCGTCGACCGGCTGCGCTCCCGCACCCCGCTGCCGGACGCGCTGCAGCTGCTCGCCGACGAGATCGACGACGCCTCCGCCGACATCATCGTCGCCGCCCTCATCCTCAACGCCCGGCTGCGTGGCCCCGGTCTGCGGCAGGTGCTCGGCGCGCTCGCCAAGTCGGCGCGCGAGGAGGTCGACATGCGGCAGCGCGTGATGGCGCAGCGCGCCTCGACCCGCCGTTCGGTGCAGATCGTCGTCGCGGTGTCCATCGCGTTCGTGCTCGGCCTGTCCATCTTCAACCGGGACTTCGTCTCTCCCTACGGCACGCCGGTCGGCCAGCTCGTGCTGGCCTGCGTGTGCGGCCTGTTCGCGCTCGGCTTCTGGTGGCTGCGCAAGCTGTCCACCATCGAGACGCCCGAGCGTTTCCTGGTGCGCGACGAGTCGTCGGTGCAGTTCGTCCGTCCCCGCACGCCCGTGCAGCAGCAGGAGGAAGGGGTACGCCGGTGAACCTCACGATGCCGATCGTGGTCGGCGTGGTCTTCGGCCTGGGCGTCTACGCCCTCGTCCGCGCCCTGATGCCGAGCAAGCGCAGCGCGCTGCAGCAGGTCGCGCGGATCGACGCGATGCGGGCGCGCGGCTCGGCGTACGAGACGCAGACGCGGGCCCAGGAGAGCGGGCGGCTCGGGTCGCTGCGGGCTCAGGTCGGCAGCCGGGTCGCGGAGTTCTACCTCCAGCAGGGCTGGGAGCAGCGCTCGTTGCGCGCCGACCTCGCGGTGCTGGACCGCAGCTGGGAGAAGTTCCTGGCGACCAAGGCGCTGCTGGGGGTGGCGGGCCTGTTCTTCGGCCCGTTCCTGTTCGCGGTGGTGTGGACGCTGGGCTTCGGCAAGAGCCCGATCATCCCGGTGTGGCTGGCGCTGATGTGCGGCGCGCTGTTCTTCTTCCTGCCCGACCTTGAGGTACGGCGCGACGCCGCCGACAAGCGGCGTGACCTCAGGCGCGTCATCGGGGCGTATCTCGACCTGGTGTCGATGAGCCTGGCCGGCGGCCGCGGTCTGCCCGAGGCGCTGATGGCGGCGGCGGAGATCTCCGACGGCTGGGCCAACCAGCGCATCAAGTACGCCCTGGCCGACGCCCGGATCACCGGCGTCAGCCAGTGGCAGGCGCTCGGGGCGCTCGGCGAGGAACTGGGCGTGGAGGAGCTGAAGGACCTCTCGGCCTCCCTGGCCCTGGTCGCCGACGACGGCGCGAAGGTCCGCGAGTCCCTCGCCTCCCGGGCCGAGACGATGCGCCACCGCGAGCTCTCCGAGATCGAGGGCAGCGCGGGCGAGAAGTCGCAGTCGATGCTCGTCGCCCAGCTGCTGCTGTGCGCGGGTTTCCTGGTGTTCCTGATCTTCCCGGCGGCGATGCGGGTGTTCCAGGTCTGACGTCTCACCTCCGCACACAGCCTTCAGCCAACCGTTTGCCAGCCTTCGATTAGGACTTCGAGAGGACAACTCACCATGAACGGACGGAACTTCTCCACCGGCATCCCCGCCGTGGACTTCCTGGTCACCTTCCTGCGCGGCCGCGTCGAGCGCGCCCGCTCCGGCGAGCTGGACCGCGGTGCCTCCGCGGTCGAGTGGGTCATCATCTCCGCGGTCGTCGTGGCGATCGTCGGCGTGGTGGCCGCGATCATCAACGCCGCGCTGAGCGAGGGCGCCAACAAGGTCGGCGACTGCATCAAGGGCGCGGACGCGGGCAAGACCTGCTGATCCGTCGTACGGGACACGACGGGTCGTACGGATTCAACGGGGTGACGGGGTTGCACGTGGGCGTGGGCAGATGGGTGCGCCGCAGGGTGTCGGCCGTACGCGAGGCGGCGGCCCACCGCGGCGACTCCGGCATGACGGCGATCGAGTTCGTGCTGCTCACCCCCGTCCTGTTCTTCATGATCTTCGCCACGGTGCAGTTCGCGCTGTACTTCTTCGCCGACCACGTGGCCCAGGCGGCGGCCCAGGCCGGCGCCCGCAAGGCCCGGGCGACGGCGCACGAGGAGCCGGGCGCGTGGCGGGGCAAGGCACGTGACGTGGTCGACGACTACATCCGCCAGCTCGGCCCGCAGCTGGTGCTGTCGCCGGACGTGAAGCTGATCCAGCCGGAGCAGAACACGGTCGGCGTGGAGATCTCGGCCCGTATCCCGACGGTGTTCCCGGGCCTGGACCTGACGGTGCACGCGCAGTCGGCGGGGCCGGTGGAGCGGTTCGTGCGGGAGGGGGAGAGGTAGATGGGCTCCCTGAGAGAACGTCTGCGGCGCGACGACCGGGGCCTGTCCACGGTCGAGGTCGTGATCCTGGCCCCGGTGATGATCCTCTTCATCCTGGTGCTGGTGGCCTTCGGGCAGCTGGTCGAGGGGCGTGGAGCCCTCGACGGCGCGGCGCGGGACGCGGCGCGCGCGGGGTCCATCCAGAAGGACCACGGCACGGCCATGGCGGAGGCGCGCAAGGCCGCGGAGGCGGATCTGGCGGACGTATGTTCCGGCCCGGTGTCGGTCGTACAGACGAGCCCGGGCTTCGCGCCGGACACCATCTTCACGGTCGAGGTCAGCTGCCAGGTGCGGGGCCTGGCGATGCTCGGCCTGAACGTGCCGACGACCCTGACGGCGAGCTTCAGCTCCCCGCTGGACCCGTTCCGGAGGTCGGCGTGAAGCGGTGGTGGCAGGGGCGTCTGTCCCGCCTGGACGACCGGGGCTCGGGCGCCGGCGCGGTGATCATCTTCGCGCTGGTCTTCCTGGCGCTGTCGGCGTTCGTCATCGACGGCGGTCTGTCCATCTCCAAACGGGAGCGGGCGGCCGACATCGCGGAACAGGCGGCGCGGTACGCCGCGCAGGACATCGACAAGGAAGCCCTCTACGACAACGTGGGCGGCCCGGCACCGATCAACTACCAGAACTGCGACGCCCGCGTGAAGGCCTTCGCCCGCGAGATGGACATGACCGGCGCGGACATCGCCGCGACCCACTGCGTGGCGGCCGACGCCCAGCAGGTCGAGGTCGAGGTCCAGCTGACGTACAGCCCGGTGTTCAGCGGCATGTTCTACGGCGGCGACGTGGTGGTCCACGGCCAGGCGGTAGCGGAGAACGAGGTGGGCTGACGTCTTGATGCCGCTTGCTGTGCACTCGCTCAACCCCCGACGGAGTCTCACCCTCATGCACTCACGATCGACGGCCGCAGTCCTTCTCACCGCGTCAGCCCTGCTCGTCACCGCTTGCGGCGGCTCCGGCTCCCAGGACACGCAGGCCAAGCCCCGCAGTCCGCACGCAACCGCCTCCGCGACGTCCGCTGCATCTCCCGCCGCGGACTCCATTGACCGGCCTGAGATCAAGTTGCCGAGCGACGTGCAGGACGTCTTCGAAGGGGGAAGGACTGGTGACCCGACCAAGGACGCCGTCCTGGCGGACAATGCCCGGCGTATCAGCTCGCTCACAGAGGCGATCACCGTGGACGCCAAGGAGCACCCGGCTCTGAGGTTCTATTCCAAGGGTGACGCTCTCGTGTCGGCCGCCCTCTTCATCAAGTCGTTCTATGACAGGGGGCGCAGCTACGCCGGCAAGGCCCGCTACTACGACCGTGAGGTGAAGCTGCTCGGGGATGGTGTCGCCCAGGTCGCCTACTGTGAGGACGGGACGCAAACCTACCCGAAGGACCGGAGTACAGGCGCGGTCGACCGTTCCGTCAAGGCGTCGGCCGGCGACTACGTCTTCTACGTCACCAGGTTGGAGCGGGACAGCCGAGGCGTGTGGCAGGCGACGAGCGTGTCCTCCACCGGGTCGGCGAAGAGGTGCATGTGATGCATCGTCCGGTGGACCCCCTCTGCTCTTCCCTGCGCGAACCCCTACGGAGGTACAACCCCATGCGCACACGCACGACGGCGGCTGCGGCTGCCCTGACGACGGCGGCGGTCCTGCTGCTGTCCGCCTGCGGCGGCGGCTCGGACTCCGCCGGCAACGACAAGATCGCGGGCGCGGACACGGGGGCGTCGGCGAGCGCGTCGCCGACGCCTTCGGCGAGCGCGGACGGGATCAAGCGGCCGGAGATCAAGTTGCCGGGCGATGTGAAGAACGTCTTCGACGGCGGTCCTACGGGTGACCCGGTCAAGGACGCTGTGCTCGCCGACAACGAGCGAATGATCAACTCGATCGACGAGGCCGTCACCGTCGACGCCAAGGAACACCCGGCGCTGAAGTTCTACAACAAGGGCAACGCGCTGATCTCCGCCGCCTCGTACATCCAGTCCTTCTACGACTCGGGGACGACATGGACGGGAGAGACCCGGTACTTCAACCGCGAGGTCACGCTCAAGGGCGCGGCCGCGGCCACGATGACGTACTGCAGCGACGAGACCAAGTCCTACAGCAAGGACCGCAAGACGAAGAAGGTCACCATGTCGCCGGGTGACGCGGACGACTACGTCTCCTACAGCGCGCGCATGGAGAAGAACACTCAGGGTGTTTGGCAGACCGTGAACGTCACATCCAAGCGAGGGGCCCAGAAGTGCCAGCCGTGAGCCGTAGCAAGTCACGAATCCTTGTCGCCGCGTCCATCGCAGTCCCGTTGGCTCTTTTTCCGGCGGTGTCGTACGCCGGGGACAAGACGCACGGGGGAACCAGCCTGGGTACCGCGAACGGCAACCGCAGCGGTAACAAGATCACCGTAGAGACCAAGATCCAGACCACCGTCAACGGCGGCAGCAGTGGCGGCAAGACCGGCACGCTCTCCTCGACGGACTCCAACTGGACGCCGCCCGCCTGCTGGTATGAGCCCGCGTTCTCGCCCAAGGAGATCGAGTCGGACGTCAAGACCTGGCGCTCGTTCACCTTCTTCGGGATCGGCAATGTGGTCGGCGACTTGCTGGACTCGTACTACAAGGACGGAAACCCCTACAAGGACTACAACCTGGACAAGCAGGGCAAGGGCATGTTCTGGGCGGCCGTTGTCAACCCGAACCGCAAGGACGACCCCGAGGCCAGTGCCTGCGACAGGATGCCCTTCTGGGTGGACAACGGCCAGCCCCCGAAGGAACCCCTCGCCGTCAGCCCGAAGGTCCTCGCCGAGTACGCCTACGACGAGCTGCCCATCCCGGAGACCAAGGTCGAGATGGCCCCGGCCGGGACCTCCACGGTGAACCTGCCGACCTGGATATGGCTGAACAAGGCCGACTTCCACCCGGTCTCCGTCACCGCCAGCCTCCCCGGCACCGGCCTGTCGGCGACCACCACCGCCACACCCGAGTCCCTGCACATCGACCCGGGCACCAGCGACGCCGAGACCTTCCCGGCATCCGGTGACTGCACGTTCGAGGGTGGCTCCATCGGTGAGCCGTACGCCAAGGGCAAGGCGAACCAGACCCCGCCCTGCGGCGTCCGCTACCTCCGCTCGACCGGCGCCAACGGCTCCTACGCGCTGAAGGCCACCGTCACCTGGAAGATCACCTGGACCAGTACCACCGGCGAGGGTGACCGCCTGCCCGACGGCACCTTCGGTGCCACCCAGAACGTGACCGTGCGCGAGATCCAGTCGGTCAACCGCTGAGCGAGCAGGGCCGGAAGGAACCCATGCTGTACGAAGAGAAGATCCCCAAGACCTGGCTGGCGATCACCACCGTGCTCTACCTGGTCGGTGTCGCCGCCATGGGCGCGGGCAGCCTGCCCGACGACTTCGGCCTGTGGCTCGGCCTGTCGGCGATGTTCCTGGTGCTGATCTGGGTGCCGTTCAACGCCGTGCCGCTGTCGAAGTACTTCTTCAACCGCATCCAGATCGACGGGCAGACCCTGCGCGTCGGCCGGGAACGCATCGCCCTCGCGGACCTAGACCCCGCCGGCGTGTACGCGGCGTCCCAGCAGGCGGTGCCGACGGCCCCGCAGCGCTACGCGACGTCGCTGAACACCAACGCGCCGGTCCAGGCCCGACTGGTCGGCGGCGGTTGGAGCGTGCCCATGGGAATGGACAGCGTGGTCCTCACCACCCGCCGCGGCGAGGCCCTGACCATCGCCACCCGCGACCGCACGGCGTTCCTGGCGGCCCTGGGCAGTGCCGTCGGCGCCCGGTGAACCGATGACCAGCCCGCCGCTCGCGACGACCACGCCCGGCGAGGGCCGACGGCTCACGGCGGTGTCCCTCGACGCCTTCCTCCCCGTGGCCGTCGGTCTCGCGGCCGTGGCCGTCATCGGCGTGCGCACAAGCGAGGGCCCGTCGGCGTTGCACCTGACGCGACGTGGGGCAGCACGACGTGCCGCACGCCCCGAAGCCGGACACCTGACGGGCGAGCGACGAAGTGGCCCTGACGACCGAGCAGTTGGGTGACCTTCGGGTGTATCCGCCCAAGGCGGCCCGGCCGGCCCGGCGGCATGCCTTCGCTGGGGCAGGTGTGAGGGCCGCGGGGCGGACAACTCCGGCTTCTGCGGCAAGCGGTGAGCAATCCTCCGGGCCGTCCCTGCGGGTGTGTCCCGGTTCCGTCCCGGCCTCTCCGCGCTGTCAGTCCCAGTCCATAAGATCTCTGTAGGCTCAAAGCACCCACCCCACGCACCGACCGTTCCACCCTCACGCACGAGACCCCCCACGCTCCAGATCACCCCTCCACACTCGACCCCAGGACATCCGCCATGGCGCGACGCAGGACTTCCAGCTCGACGGGAAGCTCGGGCAATTCGACGGGCCCGCGGAACCGGACTCCGCAGCAGGTGCGGGTGCGGCGGCGCTCGTTCGGGGACTTCGTGAAGGCGTTCCTCGCCTTTGTCGCCCTCGTCGCGCTCGTCGCCGGGGTTCCCCTCGCGCTGGCCTCGCAGGTCGGCTGGCCGCTGCCCAGCGGTGTGCCCAGTCTCGACTGGCTCCAGCAGGAGATCACCGTCCAGACGTTCCTGCACATCCTGACCGTCGTCGTCTGGCTCGCGTGGGCGCAGTTCACCGCGTGCGTGCTCGTCGAGGTCAAGGCCGCGGTGTCCGGGGTCGGGGTGCCGGGGCGGGTGCCCGGTGCCGGGCCGAGCCAGCTGCTCGCGCGGCAGCTCGTTGCCGCACTGCTGCTCGTCGGCGCCACCGCCGCCAGCCTCACGCCGGGACTGTCGCAGCTGGGCCACAGCCTGGAGGGCAACCAGAAGCCGACCGTCGCCGCCGCCCAGCAGACGCCGGGGCTGTTCGCGCAGACGCAGGAGCAGACCGCCAACGCCGCCTCCGCGCTCGCGGATCAGGCCGCACACGCGCGTGCCGACAGCCAGGCCAAGCACGGGGACACGAAGTACTACCGGATCCAGCCGCCGGAGGGCCGCCACCACGACTCCCTGTGGGAGATCGCCCAGCGCCACCTGGGCGACGGCCGCCGGTACAAGGAGATCTACGAGCTGAACAAGGACCGGATCCAGCCCGACGGCTCCAGGCTGTCCGAGGCCAGCCTCATCCGGCCCGGCTGGATCATGGAGATGCCCGGTGACGCCCGCGGCGGCGACCTCGTCGAGATGCCCGACGACGCCGCCCAGGTCTCGCCCGAGATCCAGCACCAGATCCACGACTACGCCAAGAGCGGCCACCACGCCCAGGGCGGCCACCACGCCCAGGGCGGCGACCACGCCCAGGGCGGCGGGGCTCAGGACAGTGGTGCTCAGGGCGGGGGCGGTGCGCACGCCTCCGTGCCCGAGCAGCGCCCCGGGCCCGACCAGCGGCACCAGCAGCCGCACCAGCAGCAGGACCAGCGGCAGCAGGCCGCCGACGACGCCTCCTTCCGGCTCGGCCAGGCCCTCCTCGGCGCCCCCCTTCTCGCCGCCGGACTGCTCGGCGCCCTCGGCAGGCGCCGCCGGCAGGCGCTGTGGCAGTCGGCGATCAGCACCGTGCGCGGACGCGGCATGGAGCCGCCCACGCCGACCGGTGACGCGCTCGACGCGCAGGACGCGCTGCTCGTCGGCGCCGACCCCGAGGGCGTACGCCTCCTCGACCGCTCGCTGCGCGGCCTCGCCGCCGCCCTCGCCGCAGAGTCGCGGCCGCTGCCGGTCGTCTACGCGGCCTGGCTGACCGGCGGCGAACTGCACCTGCAGCTCGCCCAGCCCTCCGGCAAGCCGCCCGCGCCCTGGCAGCTCGGGCAGGACCAGACCTTCTGGGTGCTGGCGGGCAGCGACGCCCGCTCCTACGGCGACACCGACACCGCCGCCCCCTACCCGGGCCTGGTCAGCCTCGGCACCATGGACGACTCCCGGCTCCTGCTCAACCTGGAGGCCGTGCCCGGCATCGTCTCGCTGAGCGGCCGCGAGGCCGACCGGGACGCCGTCTTCGCCTCCGTGGCCGCCGAACTCGCCACCAACGGCTGGTCGGACCGCATGACCATCACCCTCGTCGGTTTCGGCGAGGACCTCACCGCCCTCGCCCCCAACCGGCTGCGCCACCTCGACGGCATCGAGGCCCTGCTGGAGACCATGGAGGCCGAGACGCGGCAGCGGCGCGGCGCCCTGGGCGCCGCCGGGCACGACTCGGTGCTCACCGGCCGTACCGGCCCCGCGCAGCACGCCCGCTGGGCACCGCACCTGGTGCTGCTCGCCGCGCAGCCCTCCGCCGAGGACGCCCGCCGGCTCGCCGAGCTGGCCGCCGACGCCAGCCGCCTCGGCATCGGCTACCTCGTCGGCAGCGAGAGCGGCGAACTGCCCGGCGCCGCCTGGGAGATGGAGATCTCCGGCGACGGCAGGCTGCGCGCCCCGCTGCTCGGCCTGGAACTGCAAGCGCAGATGCTGCCCGCCGCGCTGCGGCAGGCGGTCGTCGAGCTGTTCGTCAAGGCCGACCCCGAGCACGGCGGTCCGGACGGGCCGACGACCACCCCGCCGTTCCTCGTCGACGTCAGCGAGCAGGGCCGCCCCGCGGTCTACGCCCGCCTCGTCGGGTCGTACGAGATCATCGGTCTTCAGGCGCCCGACGACGAGCGCAGCGCGCTGCTGCACGAGGCGCTCGCCCTGCTCCTGCTGCACCGCGAGGGCGTGCACCCGCGCGTGCTGTCCTCCGCGCTGTGGCCGCGCGGTGTCACCGACGACGTCCGCGAGGCGCTGCTGGAGCGGCTGCGCGCCTGGCTCGGCACGGACCCGGACGGCACCCGGCGCCTGACCACCGACGCCACCGGTCGGCTCGTCCTCGCCAAGTCGGTCGTCTCCGACCTGGACGTGCTGCGCTCCCTCTACCACGAGGCCACGCAGGGCCGGGGCGTCGACAGCCGCGCCGTGCGCGGACGGCTGCTCACCGACGCGCTCGTCCTGGTGCGCGGCCCGCTGCTCGCCGACCGGCCCGCCGGCCGCTACCGCTGGCTGACGCACGAGATCGTGGACGCCCAGCTTCCGCTGCTCGTCGCCGACATCGGGCTCGCGCTGTCCGAGTTCCACCTGGAGAAGGACCGCGCCGAGCGGGCCATCGAGGCGCTGAACGCCGCGCTGCGGACCGCCCCCGACGACGAGCGCCTGTGGCACGAGCTGCTGCGCGCCACCCACGCCACCGGCGACCCGGAGCGGCTCGCGGCGCTCGCCGGCGATCTCGTCGCCCGCAGCGGGGCACGCGGCGTGCCGCCGCGCACCGAGGCCCTCCTCGACGAGCTGCTGCCGACGTGGCGCGAGGGCGCCGCGGCCGTCGGATGAGCGGCCTGATCCTGGCCGCCGTCGCCGCGCTGTGGGGCGCGGTGGCGGGGGCACGGCTGCCCCGGGCGGCGTACCGCTTCAGCGTGCCCTGTGCCGCGGAGGGCGAGGAGCAGCAGGGCTGGCGTCGGGAGTGTCCGCACGGGCACCCCGTCCGCGGCTGGCTCGGCCCGGCCCGCTGCCGCGCGTGTCCGGCCGAGACGGCGTCGTACGGCCCGCACGCCTGGTGGCCGGCCGTCGTCACCGCCGCGCTGTGCGCCGCGCTCGCCGCCGCCACCGGCACCCGGCCCGAGCTGTTCGTGTGGCTGCTGCTGGCGCCGGTCGGCGTCCTGCTCGCCGTGGTCGACCTGCGGGTGCAGCGGCTGCCCGACCCGCTCACCCTGCCCCTCGCGGGAGCCGCCGCCGCCCTGCTGGGCCTGGTCGCGCTGCTGCCCGAACACGCCGGGCACTGGACGACGGCCCTGCTCGGCGCCCTGGCGCTGGGCGGCGGCTACTTCCTGCTGTTCCTGATCAACCCGGCCGGCATGGCCTTCGGCGACGTGAAGCTGGCGCTCGGCGCGGGCGCCGTACTCGGCTGGTACGGCTGGCCGACGCTGCTGCTCGGCACCTTCGCCGGGTTCCTGTTCGGAGCGCTGTACGGCGGTTTCCTGGTCGTCGCGCGGGGCGCCGGGCGGCGTACGGTGATCGCGTTCGGGCCGTTCCTGCTCGCGGGGGCGTTCGCGGGGATGCTGGTGGGGGCGTACACGGCCTGAGAGCCACCCGGCCGACGGGCAAGGCCAAGGTCAGCCCCGTCAGACCCCTGGCGTACGCTGGTTCGGTCCGTTACACCCCTTATGAAAAGGACGCTCCGGTGACCGAGAAGGCCGACCTCCAGTCCGTCCTCGACCGTGCCGCCGCGGGCGGACGGATCACGCCCGAGGAGGCGCTCGACCTCTACCGCGACGCCCCGCTGCACGCGCTCGGCGCCGCCGCCGACGCCGTGCGCCGCCGCCGGTACGCTGGCACCGAGCACATCGCGACGTACATCATCGAGCGGAACATCAACTACACGAACGTGTGCGTCACGGCGTGCAAGTTCTGCGCCTTCTACGCCGCCCCCAAGGACACGGCCAAGGGCTGGACCCGCGACCTCGACGACATCCTGCGCCGCTGCGCGGAGACCGTGGAGCTGGGTGGCACGCAGATCATGTTCCAGGGCGGCCACCACCCCGACTACGGCGTCGAGTACTACGAGACGCACTTCAAGGCCATCAAGGACGCGTTCCCGCAGCTCGTGATCCACTCGCTGGGCGCGTCCGAGGTCGAGCACATGGCCCGGATCAGCGGTGTGCCGGTCGAGGAGGCCATCACCCGTATCCACGCGGCCGGCCTCGACTCCTTCGCGGGCGCGGGCGCCGAACTGCTGCCGGAGCGGCCGCGCAAGGCGATCGCTCCGCTGAAGGAGTCCGGCGAGCGCTGGCTGGAGATCATGGAGACCGCGCACCGGCTGGGCGTGGAGTCGACGTCCACCATGCTGATGGGCACCGGCGAGACCAACGCCGAGCGCATCGAGCACCTGCGGATGATCCGCGACGTACAGGACCGCACGGGCGGCTTCCGCGCGTTCATCCCGTACACCTACCAGCCGGAGAACAACCACCTGAAGGGCCGCACGCAGGCGACCCTCTTCGAGTACCTGCGGATGATCGCGATCGCCCGCCTCTTCCTCGACAACGTGGCGCACATCCAGGGCTCCTGGCTCACCACCGGCAAGGAGGTCGGCCAGCTCTCCCTGCACTACGGCGCGGACGACCTCGGCTCGATCATGCTGGAGGAGAACGTCGTGTCCTCCGCCGGCGCCAAGCACCGCTCCAACCGCATGGAGATCATCGACCTGATCCGCAAGGCGGACCGTGTCCCGGCGCAGCGCTCGACGACGTACGAGCACCTGGTCGTGCACGACGACCCGGCGAACGACCCCGTCGACGACCGCGTGGTCTCCCACATCTCCTCCACCGCGATCGAGGGCGGCACGGCTCATCCGGAGCTGAAGCTGCTCGCGTCCAACTGACGCCGCGGTGCTGACGATTCACGCCGACTCCCGGGGCCGTGCACTGGTCGTGCAGGGCGAGTGGATCACCACCGCCGGGCCCCTGGAGGAGGCGCGCGCCGCGCATCCGCGGGCGCGGGTGCGCGAGTGGCCCGGCATCCTCACTCCGGGGCTGGTCAACCTGTACGGCAACGAGCTGCTGGAGGCGGCCTACCACCCGGACCCGCGCGAGGCGGACGAGCTCGGCACCGAGCCGCTGACCGGTGACGCGCTGGCGAGGCTCGCCCTGGACGACGCCCGCTGGGGCGCGAGCGCCCGGCGCGGAGTGCAGCGCATGCTGGCGCACGGCACGGTCGCGGCCGCCTGCGAGCCGCTGCGCAACCGCGCGGTGCAGGACGCGGTACGGCGCACCGGGCTGGGTGTGGTGGGGCGGATCGGCAGGCCGGAGGGGCGCGCGTCCCTCGACCCGTACGCCTGTGGGACGCCCGCGGAGTTCGCGCCCGAGCGGGAGGCCGGCTCGGCCGCCCGGTTCGCGGTGTTCGACGTACGGGACGAGACGGAGCTGGTGGAACGCGGGGCCGGGACCTGTGTCGCCACGGTCGTCGCGGGCCGGCTGGTGTACCGGCGCCGCTGACCATCCCCGGGATGCGGGTGGGTGGGGGAGGTGGCGGCGCGCCAGAAGCCGACGCTTCTGCCCGCAAGGCCCCCTGCCACAATGGTCCGGTGACCCGCGCATCCCTGGACAAGCAGCCGCACGAAGTCGCTTCGATGTTCGACGACGTGGCGGACCGGTACGACCTGACCAACGACGTGCTGTCCCTGGGGCAGGACCGCCGCTGGCGCAAGGAGGTGGCCAAGGCGGTCGACGCCCGGCCCGCGCAGAAGGTGCTGGACCTGGCCGCCGGTACGGCGACCTCCTCGCTGCCGTTCGCGCAGACCGGGGCCTACGTCGTCCCCTGCGACTTCTCCCTCGGCATGCTCCAGGTGGGCAAGCGCAAGCGCTCCTGGCTGCCCTTCACCGCCGGGGACGCGACGAAGCTGCCGTTCAAGGACGACACCTTCGACGCGGTGACGATCTCCTTCGGGCTGCGCAACGTGCAGGACTTCGACACGGCCCTGCGTGAGATGCACCGGGTGACCCGGCCCGGCGGGCGGATCGTCATCTGCGAGTTCTCGCACCCGACGTGGGCGCCCTTCCGGACCGTCTACACCGAGTACCTGATGCGCGCGCTGCCGCCGGTCGCCCGTGCGGTGTCCTCCAGCCCGGACGCCTACGTGTACCTCGCCGAGTCCATCCGTGCCTGGCCGGACCAGCCCGCCCTCGCCGAGCACCTGCGCAAGGCCGGCTGGACGAAGGTGGCCTGGCGCAACCTGACGGGTGGCGTGGTGGCGCTGCACCGGGGGTTCAAGGAGAGCTGAGCCCTTCCGCGGTTGCGGGGGCCGGTGGGGACGGGGCGGTCCGTCGGCCGGTCAGCCGCCGATCATCGCGTACGGGTCGCCCGGCTCGTCCAGCTCCCGCTGCAGCCCGCCGTGCGGTGGCTGCGGCAGGCGCGGCTCGTGCACGCCCGCTCCGCCGCCCCCCTCGCCCTCGCCGAGGTCGAACCACACGGTGACCACGGCCCCGCGCGGCACCTCGACGCCGGGCGGCGGGTACTGACGTACGACGTAGTCGACGACGGTCCGGCGGAAGTCGGGCCGGTCGGGAGCGGCGAGCAGCACCCCGTGCGCGGTGGCTCTCTCGCGCGCGTCGACGGCCATCAGACCGACGAGCCTCGGCACACGGACTTCCGGTGTTCTGGGTGTTATCGGCACAGATGTCACCCCCAGCGGTACTGGCAGGGTAACCGCCCGGGGGTGCCCACCGGAAGCGTTGTGTCGCACTCCGTAGTGATCTGTTACTCACGGTTACAGGTCGAGTCGGTAGCAGTGCCCCTTCCGCTCCGACTCCGGCGTCACGAACGTCTCGGCCAGCCGCATCCCCAGCCGCTGTGTCACCGCGATCGAGCGGGCGTTGCGCGCGTCGACCAGGGCGACGACATTGCCCACGCCCGCCGCGCGCACCCGCTCCAGGGTCATCTCCGCGGCGGCGGTGACGTACCCCTTGCCCCAGTGCTCCCGGCCCAGCCGCCAGCCGATCTCGATCTCGCCGGCCGGTCCCCAGGCGTGCGGCCACGGCTGGGCGCCGGTGAAGCCGATGACCCGGTCCTGCTCGTCCACCATGGTCCACAGGCAGAAGCCGCGCTCGGCGTCGTGTCTGCGCTGGCGGGCGGTGAGCTCCTCGTAGACGGACAGCTCGGCGGGTCTGCCGCCGTGGAACTCCATGACGTCCGGATGTGCGAAGACCCGGTGCCAGGCCACCGCGTCCTCGTCGGTGGGGACACGCAGTCGTACCACGGGCAGAGTTCGGTTCACGGGGCAGCCCTTCAGCCGATTGATCAATGCTGCTGAATAGACTGCCCATGTCCCGTGCCGCTCGGCACACAGATTTCAGACTTGGGGAGATCCCGCCGTGAGTGTCGTGACCGAGCCCCTCTCCGAGAACACCGCCGATGTGATCGTCGTGGGCGCGGGCCCGGCCGGCTCGACGACCGCGTACCACCTCGCCCGGGCGGGCCTCGACGTGCTGCTGCTGGAGAAGACCGCGTTCCCACGGGAGAAGGTGTGCGGTGACGGCCTCACCCCGCGCGCCGTGAAGCAGCTCGTCGCGATGGGCATCGACATCTCCGAGGAAGCCGGCTGGCTGCGCAACAAGGGCCTGCGCATCATCGGCGGCGGCGTGCGCCTCCAGCTGGACTGGCCGGATCTCGCCTCCTTCCCCGACTACGGCCTGGTCCGCAAGCGCGACGACTTCGACGAGCAGCTGGCCCGTCAGGCCCAGAAGGCCGGCGCCCGTCTCTTCGAGCGCTGCAACGTCTCCGGCCCGGTCGTCGACGACCGCACCGGCCGCATCACCGGTGTCACCGCCAAGCTCGGCGAGGAGAAGCGCGAGGTCACCTTCCAGGCGCCGCTCGTCGTCGCCGCCGACGGCAACTCCACCCGGCTGTCCCTGGCGATGGGCCTGCACCGCCGTGAGGACCGTCCGATGGGCGTCGCGGTCCGGACGTACTTCGAAAGCCCCCGCCACGACGACGACTACCTGGAGTCCTGGCTGGAACTGTGGGACCGCCGCGGCCCCCAGGACCGGCTGCTGCCCGGCTACGGCTGGATCTTCGGCATGGGCGACGGCACCTCCAACGTCGGCCTGGGCGTGCTCAACACCTCCGACTCCTTCAAGGAGCTGGACTGGCGCGAGGTGCTCAAGGCCTGGTGCGCGTCCATGCCGGAGGACTGGGGCTACACCCCGGACAACATGACCGGCCCGATCCGGGGCGCCGCCCTGCCCATGGCCTTCAACCGCCAGCCGCACTACACCAAGGGCCTGCTGCTCGTCGGCGACGCGGGCGGCCTGGTGAACCCCTTCAACGGCGAGGGCATCGCCTACGCCATGGAGTCCGGGCAGCTCGCCGCCGACGTCATCGTCCAGGCGCACGCGCGGGCCACGCCGGGCCAGCGCGAGCTCGCCCTCCAGCGCTACCCGCGGATCCTCAAGGACACCTACGGCGGCTACTACACGCTCGGCCGCGCCTTCGTGAAGCTCATCGGCAACCCCAAGGTCATGCAGATCGCCGCCCAGCGCGGTCTGACGCACCCGGTGCTGATGAAGTTCACCCTCAAGCTGCTCGCCAACCTCACCGACCCCACGGGCGGCGACGCGATGGACCGCATCATCAACGGCCTGAGCAAGGTGGCGCCGAAGGCGTAGCCCTCCGCGCGGACAGCGACAGCCGGCGCTCCCCCTGAGGGGCGCCGGCTTCTGCTTGCCGGAACGCCGGAGAGACCCGTATGTGCGGCGCGCCGAGGAGTCGCGGGGCACGGGTCGAGGGCCGCGGGGTGCCGGAGCGTCGCGGGTGTTCCGAAGAGTCGCGGATGTGCCGGAGCGTCGCGAATGTGTCGAAGCGTCGCGGGTGTGCCGATGCATCGCGGGTGTGCCGAAGGGCCGCAGCCATAAAGCGGCTTGCGGCCCTTCGTCCCTTTTACGGTCGTACGTGCGCGTGTGTCAGAGGACGCGCACCGCACCGCTCGGCGGGTCGTACGACAGGTCCCGCTCGACGACGCCCGAGGACGGGTTCTGCGCGCCGACGAACATGCCGTCACCGACGTACACGGCCACGTGGTAGGCGCTGCCCGCACCGCCCCAGTAGAGGATGTCGCCCGGCTGAAGGTTGCTCAGGGAGACCTGGGTGCCGGCGGTGGACTGGTCCTGCGAGACACGCGGCAGGTCGATGCCGACCTGCTTGAAGGCCGTCTGCACCAGGCCGGAGCAGTCGTAGGCGGACGGGCCGGTGGCGCCGGAGACGTAGGCCTTGCCGACCTGCGCCTTGACGAAGTCGACGACGGCGGCGGCCGAACCGGTCGCCGAGGAGGAGCTGGTGGAGACGTCGGCGCTCACGGAGGCGGAGAGCGTGGGGCGCTCGGAGCTGCGGGAGGCGCGCTGGGCGGCCTGCTCGGCGGCGGCCTTGCGGGCGGCCTCCTCCTCGGCCTTCTTCTTCGCCTCCGCGGCCTTCTTCTTGGCCTCGGCGAGGTTCTTCTCGGCCTGCTGGGCGGCCTTCGCAGCGGCCGCGTCACGCTCGGCACGCAGCTCGTAGTTCGCGGCGGCCAGCTGCGTGGCCTCAGCGGACTGCGCGACCTGGGCGGACAGGTCCGCCGTCAGGGTGGGCAGTTCAAGGGTCTGCGTCACCGGCTCCGCGGCGTTCGCCGAGGAGGCCGACGCGCCGGCGACTGCCAGGGTGCTGAGGACGCCACCGGCAACTCCGGCCCGCATCGCGATTTTCGACGCGCTGCGGCGGGGCTTCCGGTGGCTGCGTATGTGAGCGGTGTGGGACATGGGTACAACCGGTATCAGGGGCTCCTTCATACCTTCAAGAAACGTGTGCTGCGCCACAGTTGCTCAGTCGTGACCCCGAATCCCGGGCGTGTTGTTCTTTATTGACGCCGTAACGGACATTGCGGACCCAGCTCAACACGGCTTTGATCACGTACTTTCGTCATTACGCCCGAATTGCCCTCCACCTACCACTGGTTGGGCTCGATGGCCAAGCCCGGTTCTCGGACGCCTCTCGCGGGTGTGGCGGAGGTCACGGAACGGCCTCCGGTCGGCCTGCGTCCGCGCAGCATGATCACATCCTGATCACGGCGCGATCTCGACGGTGCGACTTCGTGAACGCGTGCACGCGTCCACCGCGCGTGCCGGAGGTCCCCCTGATGTGTGAACGCGGGCTCTAGCAAGAGATCACGTCCAGGGCGAATTTGCCCGACGCCGAAGTCTCTTGATAGTGGGGCGACCCCTCTGAGCTGGTCCGACGAGCGGAAATGTCACCTCTGGTGATCACTCGGACGCTTCCTGTACGAAGATCACTGCTCATACGACTTCATGATCCTTCGTCAGGTGGTGGAGATCACAAAGCTTGTGCAATACCCCGTGTCGCAGATCACAGACCCACGGGCATAAGATGCACGCGGTTGGGCTTGTGACCTGCTTCACATGTTCCCGATCTCCGCCGGGGCGGGCGGGGTTCGTGGGGCCGATGAGGCGGCTGTGAGGCCGACCGCAACCGCCAGCAGTCAGTGCCGACTGAGAGGAGCGAGGAGCGGTGAACGCGTATGCGCCCATCCTCGTACTGGGAGCCCTCGGGGCAGGCTTTGCGATCTTCTCCGTGGTCATGGCCACGCTGATCGGTCCGAAGCGGTACAACCGCGCCAAGCTCGAGGCATACGAGTGCGGTATCGAGCCGACCCCCACGCCGGCCGGCGGCGGGCGCTTCCCCATCAAGTACTACCTGACGGCGATGCTCTTCATCGTCTTCGACATCGAGATCGTCTTCCTCTACCCCTGGGCCGTCACCTTCGACGCCCTGGGGATTTTCGGGCTCGTGGAGATGCTGCTCTTCGTGCTCACCGTCTTCGTCGCCTACGCCTACGTCTGGCGGCGCGGCGGCCTGGAATGGGACTGAGGGGCCTTAAAGACATGGGACTCGAAGAAAAGCTTCCGAGCGGCTTCCTGCTGACCACCGTCGAACAGGCCGCGGGCTGGGTGCGCAAGGCGTCCGTCTTCCCCGCGACCTTCGGCCTCGCCTGCTGCGCCATCGAGATGATGACCACCGGCGCCGGCCGCTACGACCTGGCCCGCTTCGGCATGGAGGTCTTCCGCGGCTCGCCGCGCCAGGCCGACCTGATGATCGTCGCCGGCCGGGTCAGCCAGAAGATGGCGCCGGTCCTCAGGCAGGTCTACGACCAGATGCCGAACCCCAAGTGGGTGATCTCCATGGGCGTGTGCGCCTCCTCGGGCGGCATGTTCAACAACTACGCGATCGTCCAGGGCGTCGACCACATCGTCCCCGTCGACATCTATCTGCCCGGCTGCCCGCCGCGGCCCGAGATGCTGATGGACGCGATCCTCAAGCTCCACCAGAAGATCCAGTCCTCCAAGCTCGGCGTGAACGCCGAGGAAGCGGCCCGGGAGGCGGAGGAAGCGGCGCTGAAGGCCCTGCCCACGATCGAGATGAAGGGGCTGCTGCGGTGAGCGACGCGAACGGTACCAACGGCGCGAACGGGGTCAACCCGGAGAAGGACCTCAGCGCGTCGAACCTCCCCGGCCAGCGCGGTGAGGGCGGCGAGGAGATCCGCGTCCAGCGCGGCATGTTCGGCGCCAACAACGGTGGTGACACCTCCGGTTACGGCGGCCTGGTCCGCTCGGTCCGCCTCCCGGGACCGGCGAGCAGGCCGTACGGCGGCTGGTTCGACGAGGTCGCCGACGAACTCGAAGGCGCGCTGGAGGAACAGGGCCTGCTGCCCGAGAACGCCATCGAGAAGACGGTCGTCGACCGCGGCGAGCTCACCTTCCACATCGAGCGCGAGCACCTGCTGCGGGTCGCCCGCACCCTGCGCGACGACCCGGCCCTGCGCTTCGAGCTGTGCACCGGCGTCAGCGGCGTGCACTACCCGAACGACAAGGGCCGCGAGCTGCACGCCGTCTATCACCTGCGCTCGATCACCCACAACCGGCTCGTCCGGCTCGAGGTCAGCTGCCCCGACAGCGACCGGCACATCCCGTCGCTGGTCTCCGTCTATCCGACGAACGACTGGCACGAACGCGAGACCTACGACTTCTTCGGGATCGTCTTCGACGGTCACCCGGCCCTGACGCGGATCATGATGCCGGACGACTGGCAGGGCCATCCGCAGCGCAAGGACTACCCCCTCGGCGGCATCCCCGTCGAGTACAAGGGCGCCCAGATCCCGGCTCCGGACCAGCGGAGGTCGTACTCGTGAGCAACACGCAGTCACACGCCGCGTCGGCCGCCTCGGCCCGCGAGACCACCGAGGGCACCGTCTACACGGTGACCGGTGGCGACTGGGACGAGGTCGTCCAGTCCGCCGCCAAGGCCGACGACGAGCGCATCGTCGTCAACATGGGTCCCCAGCACCCCTCCACCCACGGGGTGCTGCGCCTGATCCTGGAGATCGAGGGCGAGACGGTCACCGAGGCCCGCTGCGGCATCGGCTACCTCCACACCGGCATCGAGAAGAACCTCGAGTACCGGACCTGGACGCAGGGCACCACGTTCGTGACGCGCATGGACTACCTGACGTCCTTCTTCAACGAGACCGCCTACTGCATGGCCGTGGAGAAGCTCCTCGGCGTCGAGGACCAGATCAGCGAGCGGGCCAAGATCATCCGGGTGCTCCTGATGGAGCTGAACCGGATGTCCTCCCACCTGGTGTGCATCGCCACCGGCGGCATGGAGCTCGGCGCGACCACGATCATGATCTACGGGTTCCGTGACCGCGAGATGATCCTCGATCTCTACGAGCTCATCACGGGCCTGCGCATGAACCACGCGTACATCCGCCCCGGCGGACTCGCCCAGGACCTGCCGCCCGGCGCGGTGGACCAGATCCGCGAGTTCGTGAAGAAGATGAAGAAGAACCTCCCGGAGTACGACAAGCTCGCCACCGGGAACCCCATCTTCAAGGCCCGCATGCAGGACATCGGCTACCTCGACCTGGCCGGCTGCATGGCCCTCGGCGCGACGGGCCCCATCCTGCGCTCCACCGGCCTGCCGCACGACCTGCGCAAGACCCAGCCGTACTGCGACTACGAGACGTACGACTTCGACGTCCCGACCGCCGACAGCTGCGACGCCTACGGCCGCTTCCTGATCCGGCTGGAGGAGATGCGCCAGTCGCTGCGCATCGTCGAGCAGTGCCTGGACCGGCTCCAGCCCGGCCCGGTCATGGTCGCCGACAAGAAGATCGCCTGGCCCGCCCAGCTCGCCCTGGGACCGGACGGACTGGGCAACTCCCTCGACCACATCAAGAAGATCATGGGCACCTCCATGGAGGCCCTGATCCACCACTTCAAGCTGGTCACGGAGGGCTTCCGCGTACCGCCGGGACAGGCGTACGCGGCGGTCGAGTCCCCCAAGGGCGAACTCGGCGTGCACGCCGTCTCCGACGGCGGCACCCGGCCCTACCGGGTCCACTTCCGCGACCCGTCGTTCACCAACCTGCAGGCCATGGCGGCGATGTGCGAGGGCGGCCAGGTCGCCGACGTCATCGTCGCCGTCGCGTCCATCGACCCCGTGATGGGAGGCGTCGACCGGTGACCACCTCTTCTTCGGAGCGGGGCGTCAGCCTGGGGATGCCCGAGCTGCCCGCGCCCGCCTACCCGGACGAGGTCCGAGCCCGGCTGGAGGCGGACGCGCGCGAGATCATCGCCCGCTACCCCGACTCCCGCTCGGCACTCCTTCCGCTGCTGCACCTGGTGCAGTCGGAGGAGGGCCACGTCACGCGCACCGGGATGCGGTTCTGCGCGGACATGCTCGGCCTGACCACGGCCGAGGTCACCGCCGTCGCCACCTTCTACTCCATGTACCGGCGCCGGCCGAGCGGCGACTACCAGGTCGGGGTGTGCACCAACACGCTGTGCGCGGTGATGGGCGGCGACGCGATCTTCGAGCAGCTCCAGGAGCACCTCGGCGTCGGCAACGGCGAGACCACCGACGACGGCAAGGTGACCCTCGAGCACATCGAGTGCAACGCGGCCTGCGACTTCGCGCCCGTCGTGATGGTCAACTGGGAGTTCTTCGACAACCAGACCCCCGACAGCGCCCGCCGTCTCGTCGACGACCTGCGCGCGGGACGCCCGGTCACGCCCACGCGCGGTGCGCCGCTGTGCACCTTCAAGGAGACCGCACGGATCCTGGCCGGCTTCCCCGACGAGCGGCCAGGGGCCGTCGAGGCGGGCGGCAGTGCCGGACCGGCGTCGCTGGTGGGCCTCCGCCTGGCCAAGGGAGAGGCCGGACCCGCGCGCGTGGTCCATCCGCGTGGCGGTCCTCATCAGGAGCCGCAGGACAGGGTGCACGAGCCGTCGCCGGCCGAGCACCTCAGCTCCCATGACGCGCCGCAGGACACATCGGCCTCCGACCCTTCCCACCCGGCGGGGCCCGCAGCCGAGGAGGGGGAGTGATGACCTTGGCACCCGAACTGAAGGAAAACAGCCCCGAGAAGCTGCTCGCGCCCGTGCTGTCGTCCTTCTGGGACGAGGACCGGTCCTGGTCCCTGGACGTCTACCGACGGCACGAGGGGTACGAGGGGCTCCGCAAGGCGCTCGCCATGTCACCGGACGACGTGATCGCGTACGTCAAGGACTCCGGTCTGCGCGGGCGCGGCGGCGCGGGATTCCCGACGGGGATGAAGTGGCAGTTCATCCCGCAGGGTGATGGGAAACCGCACTATCTGGTTGTCAACGCCGACGAGTCGGAGCCCGGGACGTGCAAGGACATCCCGCTCCTCTTCGCGAACCCGCACAGCCTCATCGAGGGCATTGTGATCGCGTGCTATGCCATCAGGTCGTCGCATGCCTTCATCTATCTGCGGGGTGAAGTCGTCCCCGTTCTGCGGCGGTTGCACGAGGCCGTGCGCGAGGCCTACGAAGCCGGCTACCTCGGGACGAACATCCTCGGCAGCGGACTCGACCTCGACCTCACCGTGCACGCCGGGGCCGGGGCGTACATCTGCGGCGAGGAGACCGCGCTGCTGGACTCGCTCGAAGGCCGCCGGGGTCAACCGCGGCTCCGTCCCCCCTTCCCTGCCGTCGCGGGCCTGTATGCCTGCCCGACTGTTGTGAACAACGTCGAGTCGATCGCGTCGGTTCCCGCGATCCTGCATCGGGGCAAGGACTGGTTCCGGTCGATGGGAAGCGAGAAGTCCCCGGGCTTCACGCTGTACTCCCTCTCCGGCCATGTCGCGAGCCCCGGCCAGTACGAGGCGCCGCTCGGGATCACGCTGCGCCAGCTGCTCGACATGAGCGGCGGCATGCGCCCCGGACACCGCCTGAAGTTCTGGACACCGGGCGGCTCCTCGACCCCGATGTTCACCGACGAGCACCTCGACGTCCCCCTCGACTACGAGGGAGTGGGCGCCGCGGGTTCCATGCTCGGCACGAAGGCCCTGCAGTGCTTCGACGAGACGACCTGCGTGGTGCGTGCCGTGACCCGCTGGACGGAGTTCTACGCCCACGAGTCGTGCGGCAAGTGCACGCCCTGCCGTGAAGGCACCTACTGGCTGGTGCAGTTGCTGCGGGACATCGAGGCCGGCAAGGGCACGATGAGCGACCTCGACAAGCTCGCCGACATCGCCGACAACATCAACGGCAAGTCCTTCTGCGCCCTCGGCGACGGTGCCGCCTCGCCGATCTTCTCCTCGCTGAAGTACTTCCGCGAGGAGTACGAGCAGCACATCACGGGCCGCGGCTGCCCCTTCGACCCGGCCAAGTCGACGGCCTGGGCCGACCGCACGGAGGTGAACGCATGACCGTGACCACCAGCGCCCCCACGGGCGGGGGAGAGGCGGCGGTCCCGCCGGAGGACCTGGTGACGCTGACCATCGACGGCGTCGAGATCAGCGTGCCCAAGGGCACCCTGGTCATCCGGGCCGCCGAGCAGCTCGGCATCGAGATCCCCCGGTTCTGCGACCACCCCCTGCTCGACCCGGCCGGCGCCTGCCGCCAGTGCATCGTCGAGGTCGAGGGCCAGCGCAAGCCGATGGCGTCCTGCACGATCACCTGCACCGACGGCATGGTCGTCAAGACGCAGCTCAGCTCCCCGGTCGCCGAGAAGGCCCAGAAGGGTGTGATGGAGCTGCTGCTCATCAACCACCCGCTGGACTGCCCGGTCTGCGACAAGGGCGGTGAGTGCCCGCTGCAGAACCAGGCGATGTCGCACGGCAACGCCGAGTCCCGCTTCGAGGGAAAGAAGCGGACCTACGAGAAGCCGGTGCCGATCTCCACGCAGGTGCTGCTGGACCGCGAGCGGTGCGTGCTGTGCGCGCGCTGCACCCGCTTCTCCAACCAGATCGCCGGCGACCCGATGATCGAGCTGATCGAGCGGGGCGCGCTGCAGCAGGTCGGCACCGGTGAGGGCGACCCGTTCGAGTCGTACTTCTCCGGCAACACCATCCAGATCTGCCCGGTCGGCGCGCTCACCTCGGCCGCCTACCGGTTCCGCTCCCGCCCCTTCGACCTCATCTCCTCGCCGTCGGTGTGCGAGCACTGCTCCGGCGGCTGCGCCACGCGCACCGACCACCGGCGCGGCAAGGTCATGCGGCGGCTGGCCGCCTTCGACCCGGAGGTCAACGAGGAGTGGGTCTGCGACAAGGGGCGCTTCGCGTTCCGCTACGCCCAGCAGAAGGACCGTCTCACCACGCCGCTGGTGCGCAACGCGGAGGGTGAGCTGGAGCCGGCCTCCTGGCCGGAGGCGCTGCAGATCGCCGCGCAGGGGCTGCTCGCCTCGCGTGGCCGCACCGGTGTGCTGACCGGCGGCCGGCTCACCGTCGAGGACGCCTACGCCTACAGCAAGTTCGCGCGCGTGGCGCTCGACACCAACGACATCGACTTCCGCGCGCGCGTGCACAGCAGCGAGGAGGCCGACTTCCTCGCCGCCCGGGTGGCGGGCCGGGGCACTGACCTCGACGGCACGGGCGTCACGTACACCTCCTTGGAGAAGGCGCCGGCGGTGCTGCTGGTCGGCTTCGAGTCGGAGGAGGAGGCGCCCGGTGTCTTCCTCCGGTTGCGCAAGGCCTGGCGCAAACACGGGCAGAAGGTGTTCGCGCTGGCCACGCACGCGACCCGGGGCCTGACCAAGGCGGGCGGCACGCTGCTGCCGGCCGCTCCCGGCACCGAGACCGAATGGCTGGACGCCCTCGCGAGCGGCGTCGGCCTGGAGGACGACGGGGCCGGGGCCGCCGAGGCGCTGCGCACCGAGGGCGCCGTGATCGTCGTCGGCGAGCGGCTGGCCGCGGTGGCCGGCGGACTCACCGCCGCCGTACGGGCCGCGTCCGCGACCGGCGCCGATCTGGTGTGGATCCCGCGGCGGGCGGGGGAGCGCGGCGCGATCGAGGTCGGTGCGCTGCCGTCGCTGCTGCCGGGCGGCCGCCCGGCCACCGATCCACGCGCGCGTGAGGAGGTCGCCGCCGTCTGGGGCGTCGCCGAACTCCCGCACCGCTACGGCCGTGACGCCGGGCAGATCGTGGAGGCCGCCGCCGGCGGTGAACTCCAGGCGCTGCTGGTGGCCGGAGTGGAGGTCGCCGACCTGCCGGACCCGGCACGCGCGCGTGCCGCACTCGACGAGGTCGGTTTCCTGGTGTCGCTGGAGCTGCGGCCCAGCGAGATCACCGAGCGCGCCGACGTCGTCCTGCCGGTCGCGGCGGTCGCCGAGAAGCCGGGCACCTTCCTCAACTGGGAGGGCCGGGTCCGCTTCTTCGACGCCGCCCTCAAGCCCGACCAGATGACCCGCCGTATCGAGCCGACCGACGCGCGGGTGCTGCAGATGCTCGCCGACGCCATGGACGTCCACCTGGGCCTGCCCGATCTGCGCACCACGCGTGCGGAGATCGACCGGCTCGGCGCCTGGGACGGGCCGCGTGCCACCGAGCCGCTGGAGACCGCGGGGCAGTTGCCCCGGCCTGCAGCCGGCGAGGCGGTGCTCGCCGGGCACCGGCTGCTGCTCGACCAGGGCGTGCTGCAGGAGGGCGACGAGGCGCTCGCCGGCACCCGGCACGCCGCCCACGCGCGCGTGTCGGCCGCCACGGCCGCCGAGGCGGGCGTCAAGGAGGGCGACCTGCTCGCCGTGACCGGCCCGGCAGGCACCACCGAACTGCCGCTGGAGGTCACCGAGATGCCCGACCGTGTGGTCTGGCTCCCGCTGAACTCCGTCGGTGGCGGCGTCGCCTCCGACACCGGGGCGCTGCCCGGCTCGCTCGTCCGTATCGGCCCGGCGACCGCCGTCGCCGACGCCCCCAAGGAGGTGGAGGCATGAGCCCGTACCTCGCCGCTGAAGACCTCTCGATGTTCGGCCGCGACCCGTGGTGGCTGGTCGTCATCAAGGCGGTGTTCTGCTTCGCCTTCCTGATGGTGACCGTGCTGTTCTCCATCGTCTGGGAGCGCAAGGTCGTCGCGTGGATGCAGCTGCGCATCGGCCCCAACCGGCACGGCCCGTGGGGCATGCTCCAGTCGCTCGCCGACGGCATCAAGCTGATGCTGAAGGAAGACGTCATCGTCAAGCGCGCGGACAAGGTGGTCTACGTCCTCGCGCCGATCGTCGCCGCCATCCCGGCGTTCATGGCGATCGCGGTGATCCCCTTCGGTCCGGCCGGCAACGAGATCTCGATCTTCGGCCACCGCACCACGATGCAGCTCACCGACCTGCCGATCGCGATGCTGTACATCCTCGCGGTCGCCTCGGTCGGCATCTACGGCATCGTGCTCGCGGGCTGGAGCTCCGGCTCGACGTACCCGCTGCTCGGCGGTCTGCGCTCCTGCGCGCAGATGATCTCCTACGAGATCGCCATGGGCGCCGCGTTCGCCTCGGTGTTCCTGTATTCGGGGTCGATGTCGACGTCGACGATCGTCGAGCAGCAGCACGACCGCTGGTACATCCTGCTGCTGCCGGTCTCCTTCATCCTCTACATCGTCACCATGGTCGGCGAGACCAACCGCGCCCCCTTCGACATGCCGGAGTCCGAGGGCGACCTGGTCGGCGGCTTCAACACCGAGTACTCGTCGATCAAGTTCGCGATGTTCATGCTCGCCGAGTACGTGAACATGGTGACGGTGTCGGCGGTGTCGACCACTCTCTTCCTCGGCGGCTGGCGCGCCCCCTGGCCCATCAGCACCTTCTGGGAGGGCGCCAACCACGGCTGGTGGCCGCTGCTCTGGTTCGTGATCAAGGTCCAGCTGCTGCTGTTCTTCTTCATCTGGCTGCGCGGCACCCTGCCCCGCGTCCGCTACGACCAGCTGATGAAGCTCGGCTGGAAGGTCCTCATCCCGGTGTCGGTGGTGTGGCTGATGCTGGTCGCGACCGTGCGGGCCCTGCGCAACGAGAACTACGACTTCGCCGACATCGCCCTCTACGTCGGTGGCGCCGTCCTCGCCCTGCTGCTGTTGTCCTTCGTCGTCGACATGTTCCGCGCGAAGGCGAAGAAGGACGGGACGCCCGCCGGGCAGCCGGCCGGTTTCGACCCGATGGCCGGCGGATTCCCCGTGCCACCGCTGCCCGGACAGGAGCTTCCGCCCGTACCCCGGCGTCGCTCGCGCCGCGAGCGGGAGCTGATTGTCAGTGGTGGGTCCGATACTCACAGTGACGGATCTCTGGATGGAAAGGAGGCGTCCGATGGCTGAGGAGCCCAAGGAGACCGAGCCCGGTTTCCTCAACCCGGTGGCCGGCTTCGGCGTGACCTTCAAGGCCATGTTCAAGAAGCGGCTGACCGAGCAGTACCCGGAGCAGAAGAAGACCACGGCTCCGCGGTTCCACGGACGGCACCAGCTCAACCGCCATCCGGACGGCCTGGAGAAGTGCGTCGGCTGCGAGCTGTGCGCCTGGGCCTGCCCCGCCGACGCCATCTACGTGGAGGGTGCGGACAACACCGACGAGGAGCGCTACTCGCCGGGCGAGCGGTACGGCCGCGTCTACCAGATCAACTACGCCCGCTGCATCCTGTGCGGGCTGTGCATCGAGGCGTGCCCGACGCGCGCGCTGACGATGACGAACGAGTTCGAGCTGGCGGACTCCAGCCGCGCCAACCTCATCTACACCAAGGAGCAGCTGCTCGCCGGTCTCGAAGAGGGCATGGTCGACACCCCGCACGCGATCTACCCGGGGATGGACGAACAGGACTACTACCGGGGCCTGGTCACCGAGGCCGCCCCGGGCACGGTCCCGCAGGTCGCCGTCTCCAAGGGGGAGGTCCCGCAGGAGGCCGCGTCCACCTTCGGCGAGGAGGAACCGGCGTCGGAGAAGGTGGTCGGGCGATGACGACGCAGCTCGCCGCCTACTCCACCTCCACCGGAGAGGCCTTCCAGTTCTGGGTCCTCGGCACGGTCGCGGTGATCGGCGCCCTGTGCACCGTCTTCATGAAGAAGGCCGTGCACAGCGCCCTCTGCCTCGCCGGGACCATGATCGTCCTGGCGGTGTTCTATCTCGCCAACGGCGCCTACTTCCTGGGCATCGTGCAGATCGTCGTCTACACCGGCGCGATCATGATGCTGTTCCTGTTCGTGGTGATGCTCGTCGGTGTCACCGCGGCGGACTCCCTGAAGGAGACCATCAAGGGTCAGCGCTGGCTGGCCCTGCTGTGCGGCCTCGGCTTCGGCATCCTGCTGTTCGCCGGGATCGGCAACGCCTCCCTGAAGGAGTTCAACGGCACCGGCCAGGCGAACGCGAACGGCAACGTGGAGGGGCTCGCGTCCCTCATCTTCACCAAGTACGTCTTCGCCTTCGAAATCACCGGCGCCCTGCTCATCACGGCCACCGTCGGAGCCATGCTGCTCACGCACCGCGAGCGCACCGAGCGCGCCAAGACCCAGCGGGAGATGTCCGAGCAGCGCATCCGCGAAGGCGCGCACATCCCGCCGCTGCCGGCGCCCGGCGTCTACGCCCGGCACAACGCCGTGGACATCGCCGGTCTGCTCCCCGACGGCACCCCGTCCGAGCTCACCGTCAGCAAGACGCTGCGCGAGCGCGGTCAGATCCGTGACGTGTCCACCGAGGCCCTGAGCGACCTCAAGGCGCTGGAGCAGCGCACACAGGACCGCCTGGAGCGCGGGGCTATCGCACCGGCGACCTTCAAGCGGAACAAGGAGGCGTCGCAGTGAACCCGGTCAACTACCTGTATCTGGCAGCCCTGTTGTTCACGATCGGCGCCACCGGCGTCCTGATCCGGCGCAACGCCATCGTGGTCTTCATGTGCATCGAGCTGATGCTGAACGCCTGCAACCTCGCCTTCGTCGCCTTCTCCCGGATGCACGGCAACCTCGACGGCCAGATCATCGCGTTCTTCACGATGGTCGTCGCGGCGGCGGAGGTCGTGGTCGGGCTCGCGATCATCGTGTCGCTGTTCCGTTCCCGCCACTCGGCCTCGGTCGACGACGCCAGCCTGATGAAGCTGTAAGGGGTCGGAAGAATCGTGGAGAACCTGATTGCGCTGCTCATCGCGGCGCCCCTGCTCGGAGCGGCCGTCCTCCTGGTCGGTGGCCGGCGCCTGGACCGCGCCGGCCACTGGATCGGCACGCTGCTGTCCGCCCTGTCCTTCGTGTTCGGTCTCGTCCTCTTCTCCGACCTGTTGGGCAAGGACGCCGCACACCGCACCCTGACCCAGCACCTGTTCAGCTGGGTGCCCGTCGAGGGCTTCCAGGCGGACGTCGCCTTCCGTCTGGACCAGCTGTCGATGACGTTCGTCCTGCTGATCACCGGCGTCGGCTCGCTGATCCACCTGTACTCGGTCGGGTACATGGAGCACGACGAGCGCCGCCGCCGCTTCTTCGGCTACCTCAACCTGTTCCTCGCGGCGATGCTGCTGCTCGTCCTCGCCGACAACTACCTTCTGCTGTACGTCGGCTGGGAGGGCGTCGGTCTCGCCTCCTACCTGCTCATCGGCTTCTGGCAGCACAAGCCCAGCGCGGCCACCGCCGCGAAGAAGGCCTTCCTGGTCAACCGCGTCGGCGACATGGGTCTGTCGATCGCGATCATGCTGATGTTCACCACCTTCGGCACTTTCGCCTTCGGTCCCGTCCTCGGCACCCACGAGGCGCCCGGCCTGGTCGGCGGCGCCACGGAGGGCAAGCTCACCGCGATCGCCCTGATGCTGCTGCTCGCCGCGTGCGGCAAGTCGGCCCAGGTGCCGCTGCAGTCCTGGCTCGGGGACGCGATGGAGGGCCCGACCCCGGTCTCGGCCCTCATCCACGCCGCGACGATGGTCACGGCGGGCGTCTACCTCATCGTCCGCTCCGCGGCGATCTTCAACGCGGCGCCCGACGCGCAGCTCGTGGTCACCGTGGTCGGCGCGGTCACGCTGCTGTTCGGTGCGATCGTCGGTTGCGCCAAGGACGACATCAAGAAGGCGCTGGCCGGCTCGACCATGTCGCAGATCGGCTACATGGTGCTGGCCGCGGGCCTCGGCCCGATCGGCTACGTCTTCGCGATCATGCACCTGGTGACGCACGGCTTCTTCAAGGCCGGCCTCTTCCTCGGCGCCGGTTCGGTCATGCACGGCATGAACGACGAGGTCGACATGCGCCGCTACGGCGGCCTGCGCAAGTACATGCCGGTCACGTTCATCACCTTCGGCCTCGGCTACCTCGCGATCATCGGCTTCCCCGGCCTGTCCGGCTTCTTCTCCAAGGACAAGATCATCGAGGCGGCGTTCGCCAAGGGCGGCACCGAGGGCTGGATCCTCGGCGGCGCGGCCCTGCTGGGCGCGGCCATCACCGCCTTCTACATGACGCGCGTGATGCTGATGACGTTCTTCGGCGAGGAGCGCTGGCGCAACGCGCCGACGCCGTCCCCGGCCGAGCCCAGCGTGGAGCCGGCCGCCGAGACCCGCGGCGCGCACAGTGAACCGCACCCGCACGAGTCGCCGAAGGTCATGACGATCCCGATGATCGTGCTGGCCGTCGGATCGGTGTTCGGCGGCGCGTTCTTCAGCATCGGCGACCGCTTCCTGAACTGGCTGGAGCCCGTCACCGGGCACAGTGAGGGCGACTCGCCGCTCAGCGCGGCGGTGGTCACCGGCGCGACCATGGTGTGCCTCGTCATCGGCGTGGCCATCGCCTGGGCCCAGTACGGCCGGAGGCCCGTCCCGGCCGTCGCCCCGCGCGGCTCGCTGCTCACCCGGGCCGCCCGCCGTGACCTGCTGCAGGACGACTTCAACCACGTCGTCCTGGTCCGCGGCGGCGAGCACCTGACGCGCTCCCTGGTCTACGTCGACCACACCCTGGTCGACGGTGTCGTCAACGGCACGGCGGCCTCGGTCGGCGGCCTGTCCGGACGGCTGCGGCGCCTGCAGAACGGCTTCGCACGGTCGTACGCGGTCTCGATGTTCGGCGGTGCGGCACTCCTCATTGCCGCGACCCTGCTGATGAGGGCGGTCTGATACCGATGTCCTTTCCTCTGCTGACAGCGACGGCGGCGCTCCCGGCCATCGGGGCGGTCGCCACGGCCGCCGTCCCGGCCGCGCGGCGCACCGCCGCCAAATGGCTGGCGCTGTTGTTCTCGCTCGCCACGCTCGCCCTGGCGATCACCGTCCTGGTCCGCTTCGACCCGGACGGCGGCCGCTACCAGCTCACCGAGTCGCACGCCTGGATCGCCGAATTCGGGGTCCGCTACGAACTGGGCGTGGACGGCATCGCGGTCGCGCTGGTCGCGCTGACCGCGCTGCTGATCCCGTTCATCGTCCTGGCGGGGTGGCACGACGCCGACCCGCTGGAGACCGGCAGCCGGCGCTGGCGGCCCACGCAGGGCTTCTTCGCCCTGATCCTGGCCGTCGAGGCGATGGTGATCCTCTCCTTCGAGGCCACCGACGTCTTCCTGTTCTACATCTTCTTCGAAGCCATGCTGATCCCGATGTACTTCCTCATCGGCGGCTTCGGGGACCGTGCCCACGAGCACGGCGAGGAGGCGGCGTCCCGGCAGCGGTCGTACGCGGCCGTGAAGTTCCTCCTCTACAACCTGGTCGGCGGTCTGATCATGCTGGCCGCGGTGATCGGCCTGTACGTGGTCGCCGGGAACTTCAGCCTCGCCGAGATCGCCCAGGCCCGGGCCAACGGCTCGCTGCACATGGCGACGAACACCGAACGCTGGTTGTTCCTCGGCTTCTTCTTCGCCTTCGCGGTGAAGGCGCCGCTGTGGCCGCTGCACACCTGGCTGCCCAACGCCATGCAGGAGTCCACCGCGCCGGTCGCCGTCCTCATCACGGCGGTCGTCGACAAGGTCGGCACCTTCGCGATGCTGCGCTTCTGCCTCCAGCTCTTCCCGGAGGCGTCGAAGTGGGCGACGCCGGTGATCCTCGTCCTGGCCCTGATCAGCATCATCTACGGCGCGCTGCTCGCCGTCGGCCAGCGCGACATCAAGCGCCTGGTGGCGTACGCGTCGATCTCGCACTTCGGCTTCATCATCCTCGGCATCTTCGCGATGACCAGCCAGGGCCAGTCCGGCGCGACGCTGTACATGGTCAACCACGGCATCTCGACGGCCGCGCTGATGCTGGTCGCCGGCTTCCTGATCTCCCGGCGCGGCTCGCGGCTCATCGCGGACTACGGCGGTGTGCAGAAGGTCGCCCCGGTGCTCGCCGGCACGTTCCTGATCGGTGGTCTGGCGACCCTGTCGCTGCCGGGTCTGGCGCCGTTCGTCAGCGAGTTCCTCGTCCTGGTCGGCGCGTTCTCCCGCTATCCGGCCGTCGGCATCATCGCCACCTTCGGCATCGTGCTGGCCGCGCTGTACACGCTGGTGCTGTACCAGCGGACGATGACCGGTCCGGTGAAGCCGGAGGTCTCCGCGATGCCCGATCTGCGGGTGCGCGAGCTGGTGGTCGTCGCCCCGCTGGTCGTCCTGCTGATCTTCCTGGGCGTCTACCCGAAGCCCGTCACGGACATCGTCAACCCGGCGGTCAAGCAGACCCTGTCCGACGTACACAAGAAGGACCCCCGGCCCGAGGTGGAGGCGGCCAAGTGAGCACCCCAGCCGTCCACAGCCTGTGGACAACCGCGGCCGACCCGATCTCCAAGATCGACGCGCCGAAGATCGAATACGGGCAATTGTCGCCCACCCTGATCGTCATCGGCGCGGCGATCGTGGGAGTCATGATCGAGGCGTTCCTGCCGCGCAAGGCGCGCTACCACGCCCAGCTGTTCGTGTCCGTCGTCGCGCTCGCCGCCGCCTTCGCCGCGGTCGTCGCGCTCGCGGCGGACGGTTACGGCACCACCAAGGCGCGCATCGCCGCGATGGGCGCGATCGCCGTCGACGGGCCCTCGCTCTTCCTTCAGGGCACGATCGTGCTGGCCGCCCTGGTCGGCCTGTTCACCTTCGCCGAGCGGCGTCTGGATCCGGCGGCGCACGGCCGGCCGGTGGACTCCTTCGCCGCGCAGGCCGCGTCCGTCCCCGGCGGCGAGAGCGAGAAGGCGGCCGTGAAGGCCGGTTTCACCACCACCGAGGTCTTCCCGCTGCTGCTGTTCGCGGTCGCCGGCATGCTGGTCTTCCCGTCGGCCAACGACCTGCTGACCCTGTTCGTCGCGCTGGAAGTCTTCTCGCTCCCGCTGTACCTGCTGTGCGCCCTGGCCCGCCGCAAGCGGCTCATGTCGCAGGAGGCCGCGGTCAAGTACTTCCTGCTCGGCGCGTTCGCCTCCGCGTTCACCCTGTTCGGCATCGCCCTGCTGTACGGCTACGCGGGCTCGGTCTCCTACGGCACGATCGCCCAGGTCGTCGACGGCACGATCAGCAACGTCGACCCGGCCCTGGCGGGCACCATGGGCAACGACGCGCTGCTGCTGCTCGGCACCGCGATGATCGTGATGGGCCTGCTGTTCAAGGTCGGCGCGGTGCCCTTCCACATGTGGACGCCGGACGTCTACCAGGGTGCTCCGACCCCGGTGACCGGCTTCATGGCCGCGGCCACCAAGGTGGCGGCGTTCGGCGCGCTGCTGCGCATCCTGTACGTCGTCCTGCCCGGGCTGCGCTGGGACTGGCGGCCGGTCATGTGGGGCGTCGCGATCGTCACCATGCTCGGCGGCGCGATCGTCGCCATCACGCAGACCGACATCAAGCGCCTGCTGGCGTACTCGTCGATCGCGCACGCGGGATTCATCCTCGCGGGTGTCATCGCGACCACGCCGGACGGCGTCTCGTCGGTGCTGTTCTACCTGGCCGCGTACTCGTTCGTGACGATCGGCGCGTTCGCCGTGGTGACGCTGGTGCGCGACGCGGGCGGTGAGGCGACGCACCTGTCGAAGTGGGCGGGGCTCGGCCGGCGCTCGCCGCTGGTGGCGGCCGTGTTCGCGGTGTTCCTGCTGGCCTTCGCGGGCATCCCGCTCACCTCCGGTTTCGCCGGGAAGTTCGCCGTCTTCAAGGCGGCCGCCGAGGGCGGCGCGGCCCCGCTGGTCGTGATCGGTGTGATCTCGTCGGCCATCGCGGCGTTCTTCTACATCCGGGTGATCGTGCTCATGTTCTTCAGCGAGCCGCGTCCGGAGGGGCCGACGGTCGCCGTGCCGTCGCCGCTGACGATGACGGCGATCGGCGTCGGTGTGGCGGTCACGCTGGTGCTCGGTGTGGCGCCGCAGTACTTCCTGGACCTGGCGAGCCAGGCGGGTGTGTTCGTGCGCTGAGCCATCCGTCCCCGTACGGCTGTGGGGCCCCGTTCCTCGGTGGAGGAACGGGGCCCCACGCGTGCGTGCGAGGCTCCGGGTGGTGCGGGGCGCGTGCGTCAGGCCTTCGGTGAGTGTGCCTGGTGCATGTCGGAGGCCGGGCAGGTCACGTCCGGGTTCCACTGGGCGAACAGGCCGTTGCGGTTCGGCTTGTACAGCCAGGCGTGCAGGTCGTAGTGGCGCGGCATGCCGGGGTAGTGACCGGCCATGGGGCCCTGGAAGTCCTGGCCGAAGATCTGCGGCCGCTTGCCCTTGGCGTCGGCGGTCGGCACGACCCACTCCACCCCGACGAGCCGGCGTCCGCCGTTGCCGTCGTCCTCGTAGAGAAGACCGGCCGGCTTGGCGGGGTCCAGCGAGCCGAAGCGGGACTCGTTGAAGTAGTGGTAGCCCATTCCGCCCTGGTCACGGGCGAGGCACATGTGTGCCTGGTAGCCGTCGGCGAGCGCGTTCGGCAGGTAGCCGTACTTCGCGGTCGCCTCGTACGTGCGGGCGAGCTGGCCCCGCAGCACCGGGTCCGGGCCCGCGGAGTCGGCGTGGGCGGGAGCGGCGGCCAGGGGCAGGGAGAGGGACGCGGTCAGGGCGAGGACGGCCTTGGCGAGACGGGGGCGCATGAGGGACATCTCCTCGGGCGACGGACGGACACGACGGCTGCGGGTCCCCCCGGTCCCGCCCGAGCAGCATGTCCCGCACGCCGGCGGCTCGCCATGCCGGACGTCCATTGGGCTGAGGGGGCGGGGCAGAGCGGCGATGGGGTCGAGGGGCGAGGGGCTTTGGGGGACGGGGGTGGTGCGACGGGGCCGAGGGCGCGATGGGGGTGGCGCGACGGTGGCGTGAGGGGGCTGAGGTGCGGCAGTCGTACGCGGATCCGACGGCGGAGTCGGATGATCATGCCTCGTGCCTGTGGATAACTCGGGGGCTGTCACCGGGGGCCCCTATCGTGGAGGCAGTGGTCGAGGGACGACGCACGGGGGACGGGACGATGGCCGGGACGGGCGTGATCAGCGAGATGGCAGAGATGACCGAGGCGCCGGGCGCGGGCGAGAGCGAGGCGCTCGCCACGCTGCACCGGGTCTTCGGATACGAGGCCTTCCGCGGCGAGCAGGAAGCGATCGTCGAGCATGTGGTGGCCGGCGGGGACGCGGTCGTCCTCATGCCGACGGGCGGCGGCAAGTCGCTGTGCTACCAGATCCCGGCCCTGGTCAGACCGGGTACGGGGATCGTCGTCTCGCCGCTCATCGCGCTCATGCAGGACCAGGTGGACGCGTTGCGGGCGCTCGGTGTGCGCGCCGGGTTCATCAACTCCACGCAGGACTTCGACGAGCGGCGCGTGGTGGAGGCCGAGTTCCTGGCGGGTGAACTGGACCTGCTGTACCTGGCGCCGGAGCGGCTGCGGGTCGACGCCACCCTGGACCTGCTCTCCCGGGGGAAGATCTCCGTCTTCGCCATCGACGAGGCGCACTGCGTCTCCCAGTGGGGCCACGACTTCCGGCCCGACTACCTCACCCTGTCCCTGCTCGGCGAGCGCTGGCCCGACGTCCCGCGCATCGCGCTCACCGCGACGGCGACCCACGCCACGCACCGGGAGATCACCGAGCGGCTGAACATGCCGACGGCCCGGCACTTCGTGGCCAGCTTCGACCGGCCCAACATCCAGTACCGGATCGTGTCGAAGTCGGACCCGAAGAAGCAGCTGCTGAGCTTCCTGCGGGAGGAGCACGCGGGCGACGCCGGCATCGTCTACTGCCTGTCGCGCAACTCCGTGGACAAGACGGCGGAGTTCCTCACCCGCAACGGCATCCAGGCGGTGCCGTACCACGCGGGCCTGGACGCCGGCACGCGCGCCGCGCACCAGTCGCGCTTCCTGCGGGAGGACGGTCTGATCGTGGTAGCGACGATCGCCTTCGGCATGGGCATCGACAAGCCGGACGTGCGCTTCGTCGCCCACCTGGACCTGCCGAAGTCGGTCGAGGGCTACTACCAGGAGACCGGCCGGGCCGGCCGCGACGGACTGCCCTCCACGGCCTGGATGGCCTACGGCCTCAACGACGTCATACAGCAGCGCAAGCTCATCCAGTCCGGTGAGGGCGACGAGGCCTTCCGGCGGCGGGCCCAGTCACACCTCGACGCCATGCTCGCCCTGTGCGAGACGGCCCGGTGCCGGCGCGGCCAGCTCCTCGCCTACTTCGGGCAGGAGCCGGACGAGGCGGGCTGCGGCAACTGCGACACCTGCCTGACCCCGCCGGAGACCTGGGACGGCACGGTCGCCGCGCAGAAGGTGCTGTCGACGGTGGTGCGCCTGCAGCGCGAGCGCGGGCAGAAGTTCGGCACCGGTCAGATCGTCGACATCCTGCTGGGCAAGCGCACCGGCAAGGTGATCCAGTTCGACCACGACCAGCTGTCGGTGTTCGGCATCGGCCAGGAGCTCGGTGAGGGCGAATGGCGCGGTGTGGTGCGCCAGCTGCTCGCCCAGGGACTGCTCGCAGTGGAAGGGGAGTACGGCACGCTGGTGCTGACCGAGGCCAGCGGGTCGGTGCTGCGGCGCGAGCGGGAGGTGCCTCTGCGCAAGGAGCCCAAGAAGCCGGCGGCCTCCCGGTCGGCGTCGGGGTCCTCGGGCTCCTCGGGCTCCTCCGGCCGGAGCGGCAGGCCGAAGACCGCCGCCGCCGAGCTGCCCGATTCGCTCCAGCCCGCCTTCGAGGCCCTGCGTGCCTGGCGCGCCGAGCAGGCCCGCGAGCAGGGCGTCCCGGCGTACGTCATCTTCCACGACGCCACGCTGCGCGAGATCGTCACGGTGTGGCCGACGTCGGTGCAGGAGCTCGGAACGGTCAGCGGGGTGGGCCTGAAGAAGCTGGAGACGTACGGAGAGGGTGTGATCGAGGTCCTGGCCGGTCTGGGCGAGCAGCCCGGTTCGGCCGAGCCGCAGGGGGCCGGGACCAGCACGGCAGCGCCGCAGGAGGTCAGGAGCGGTACGGCGGAGCCGGACGACTACTGGCCCGACGCCGAACCGGAGCCGGAGGACTGGATATAGCGGGACACCGGGCGCGCGGTGCGCGGCGGGCGCTGTCCCGCAGCGAGCGCCGCGCACCCCGGAGTCCCGCTCGTCACAGCCCCCGCGTGGCGTACGCCCTGACGTCCGCGTCCGTGTCCGCGGTGGCCGTGGCCAGGGCCGCGCGGGCGCCCTCGGCGTCGCCGTGCCGGGTGAGGGCCAGGACGGCGGCCTTGCGTACGTCGGCGTTCGGATCGGCGACCGCCTTGGCGAGCGCCGGGACGGCCAGCGCGGCGTCCGCGGCCGACAGGGCGGTCGCGGCACCGGCGCGGACCTGGCAGGCCGCGTCGGCCAGTGCGGCGACGGCACGTGCGGCCAGGTCGGCGGAGCAGCCGGCGGTGCCCAGCGCCCCGTAGGCCGCCCCGCGCACCAGCGCGTCGGGGTCCTCGGTCAGGCCGGCGAGCGCGGCGAGGACCGTACCGGGTGACGCCGAGGCCGGGGCCTCAGTCGCGCGGGTGGTCACCGCCACCGTGGCCAGCGCCTTGGCGAGCGTGACCCGGACCTCGCGGGAGGGGTCGGCGTCGGCGGCACGGGCCAGTTCGCCGGCGGCGTCGACGGAGACGAGAGCCCGGACGGCCGCGATGCGCACGGTGATGTCGGTGTCGGTCAGGGCCCCGGCGAACAGGCCGGCGTCACCGAGGCGCAGCGCCCGCAGGGTGTCGAGGGCGGCGGCGCGGACGACGGGGTCCGGTTCGGCCAGAGCGGCGGCCAGGCCGTCGCGCAGAAGGGGCTCGGGCGGCAGGGTCTCGACCAGCTCACGGAGGGAGGCGGCGGCCGCGGACCGCACCTCGGCGGCCGTATCGCGCAGCGCGGCGGCCAGCGCGGGCCCGGTCCCGGCGGGCAGCGTCTCGGTCAGGACGGCGACCGCCTCACGCCGGACGGCGGCAGCCGGATCCGCCAAGTACGGGCGCAGCGCATCGAGTTCGGGCTGTTCCTCGGCGAGGGCGACCAACTCCAGGAGGCGCTCGGCGGCCGGCCCGGTGCGGGGCAGGGCGTCCAGCGGCTGCGGGACCCCCGCAGACCCTGCCGGCACGGGGCGCGCGTCGGTGACGCCCGTGACCGCCACGGGTGCCGCGTCGCGCGAGCCAGCGGTGGCCACGTCCTGCGGGCGCACCTCGCCGAGGGCACGGGAGGAACCACCGGCCGGCGCGTACCCCTCCACCGGAACCAGATAGGGAGCCACGGGACGGACCGTGAACTCCATCGCACCAGAGGGGGACTTGTGCAGATCGAGGTGGTGGAACCAGGAGGCGTCGTCACGGGCCGGATGGTCGAGGCGCTCGTGGTAGAGGCCCCAGCGGGACTCCGTGCGGGCCAGGGAGGCGCGCGCGGCCATCTCCGCGCAGTCGCGGATGAAGGTGACCTCCGCGCACCGCATCAGCTCGTGCGGCGTCGTCGCCCCCATCGCGGCGATGTCGGTGCGCATCCGCTCGAACGCCTCCAGGGCCAGCGAGAGCCGGGCGCCCGACTTCGGCGGGGCGACGTAGTCGTTCACGAAGCGGCGCAGCTTGTACTCGACCTGCTGCTGCGGCGGGCCGTCCGGGTTGCGCAGCGGACGGTAGATCAGCTCGTGCGCCTCACGCAGCTGGTCCTCGGGCAACTCGCCCTCGTAGGCCGTGTACTGGGCGGCGTCCGCGCCGGCCAGGTCGCCGAAGACGAAGGCGCCGATCATGTAGTTGTGCGGCACGCACGCCAGGTCACCGGCCGCGTACAGGCGGGGCACGGTCGTGCGGGCGTGGTCGTCGACGCGGACGCCCGACGCGGAGTGGCCGCCGCACAGGCCGATCTCGGAGATGTGCATCTCGATGTCGTGGGTGCGGTAGTCGTGGCCGCGCCCGGAGTGGAAGGTGCCGCGGGTGGGGCGCTCGGTGGAGTGCAGGATCGACTCCAGCGCCGCGACCGACTCCTCCGGCAGATGACTGAGCTTGAGATAGACCGGCCCCCGGTCGGAGGCCACCTCGGCGGCGAACTCCGCCATCATCTGCCCCGACCAGTAGTCGGAGTCGACGAACCGCTCACCGTGCCGGTTGACCTGGTAGCCGCCGAAGGGGTTGGCGACATAGGCGCAGGCCGGGCCGTTGTAGTCCTTGATCAGCGGATTGATCTGGAAGCACTCGATGCCGGTGAGTTCGGCGCCCGCGTGGTAGGCCATGGCGTAGCCGTCACCCGCGTTGGTGGGGTTCTCGTAGGTGCCGTACAGGTAGCCGGAGGCGGGCAGGCCGAGCCGGCCGCACGCGCCGGTGGCGAGGATCACCGCGCCCGCGCGCACCACGACGAACGCGCCCGTGCGTGTGTTGAAGCCGACCGCTCCCACGGCCCGCCCCTTCGCCGTCAGCACTCGTACCGGCATCACCCGGTTCTCGATGCGGATCCGCTCCCGCATCTCCCGTCGCCGCAGCTGCCGGTAGAGGACCTTCTTGACGTCCTTGCCCTCCGGCATGGGCAGCACGTAGGAGCCGGAGCGGTGCACCTGGCGGACCGCGTACTCGCCGTGCTCGTCCTTCTCGAACTTCACGCCGTACGACTCCAGCCGCTGCACCATCGCGAAGCCGCGCGTCGCCGTCTGGCGGACCGTGGACTGGTCGACGATGCCGTCGTTGGCGCGGGTGATCTCGGCGACGTAGTCGTCGGGTTCGGCGCGGCCGGGGACGACCGCGTTGTTGACGCCGTCCATGCCCATGGCGAGCGCGCCGGAGTGGCGGACGTGGGCCTTCTCCAGCAGCAGCACGTCCGCGCCGCGCTCGGCGGCGGTCAGTGCGGCCATCGTGCCGGCGGTGCCACCGCCGATGACGAGGACGTCGCAGGTCAGCTCCTCGGCGTCACCGAGGTCGGGGATCGCCAGTGGAGTGTCCACAGTGGTGTTCACGACAGTCACCGGGGTGCCTTTCACGTACCGAGCGAGGAGAGGATGTCGCGGCGCAGCGCCACGCGCGCGGGGTCGTCGTGTGCCGTCCGGTCACGGGGGTGCGGCACATCGTGTAGGGCGGTCACCGCGCCGGAGCCGATCAGCGCCACGCGGTCACCGAGGAACAGCGCCTCGTCGACGTCGTGGGTGACGAAGACGACGGTGGCGCCGGTGCCGTGCAACACCTCCACCAGCAGGTCCTGCATGCCGGCCCGGGTCTGGGCGTCCAGCGCGCCGAACGGTTCGTCCATCAGCACGGCGCGCGGCCGGCCGGCCAGGGCGCGGGCCAGCTGGGCGCGCTGGCGCTGTCCGCCGGAGACGCGGTGGGGCAACTGCCCGGCGAGGTCGGCGAGGTGGACGCGGTCCAGCCACTCCTCGGCCCGGTCCCGGCGTACGCGGCGCGGGACGCCGGCGATGGCGAGCGGGAGCTCCACGTTGCCGCGCAGGGTGCGCCAGGGCAGCAGCGCGTCCTCCTGGAAGACCAGGGCGCGCTCCGCCGCCGGTCCGGTCAGTGGCCGGCCGTCCTGCTCGACCGTTCCGGCGAGCGGCGCCAGCAGCCCGGCGAGGGTGCGCAGCAGTGTCGACTTGCCGCAGCCGGAAGGGCCGACGACGGTGAGGATCTCGCCGGGCGCGATGTCCACGTCGACGCCGCGGACGGCGGGAGCGTCCGGGCGGCCGAGGGTGACGCCGCGCAGGGTGAGCCGGGTGCCGCGCGCGGCCTGCGCCGGGCGAGTCGCGGGCCGGGTGGCTGTGCGGGTCTCAGACGAGGTGCTCATCACGTGCCTCCTTGCTCGGCGCGGGCGCCGCCGTGGCCACGGCGGTGCCTCCCGGCGCCTTCGATACGGCGGCCCCGGCGGGGCGGACGCGTGCCATGGGGGCAGGGGACGTGCGGGGCAGCCAGCGGGTCAGGCGGCGGCCGAGGAGCTCCACGGCGGTGGAGGTGATCCAGCCGAGCACGCCGATCGTGACCATGCCGACGAAGACGCCCGGGTAGTCGACGACGGTGTAGTCCTGCCAGGTGCGGTAACCGACGCCGTACTGACCGGAGATCATCTCGGCGGAGATCACGCAGATCCACGACACGCCGATGCCGACGGACAGCCCGCCGAAGATGCCGGGCAGGGCGCCGGGCAGGACGACCGAGCCGAGCACGCGCCACCGGCCGCCGCCCATGGTGCGTACCGCCTCCTCCCACACGGGGGTCAGGGCGCGCACCGCGTGCCGGGTGGAGACCAGGACGGGGAAGAAGGCGGCGGTGCAGGTGATGAAGACGATGCCCTGCTCGTTGGAGGGGAAGAGAAGGATCGCTACGGGGACGAGGGCGATGGCGGGGATGGGGCGGACCACTTCCAGCAGCGTGCCGAGCAGGTCCTCGGCGAGGCGCGAGCGGGCCACGAGCACGCCGGCGGCGACGCCCAGGGCGGCCGCGAGGAGGAAGCCGGAGGCGATCCGGGTCAGGCTGTCGGTGAGGTCCGTCCAGTAGTCGGGACCGGACAGCCGCCGGGCGAAGGCGTGGGCGACGTCGGTGACCGTGGGGAACTGCGAGAAGCGCAGCCACAGGTCGACGTCCAGGCTGGTCAGCAGCTGCCACACGCCGAGTGCGGCGGCGAGAGAGAGGACACGCAGCGCGTACCGGGTCATGAGGCCCGCTCCAGGGCTTCGGCGTACGTGACGACGCGCGCGCCGCCGTGGCCCGAGACGTAGGCGCGGGCGGTGGCCGGGGCGACGAACGGCAGCAGCTTCGTGCCGTCGGCCACCCAGATCGCCTTGTCGGCGAACCACGGGGTGCCGGTGGTGGCGTCGGCGACATAGGCGGCGCGGACGGTGTCGTGGTGCCGCTTCACGTGGCTGAGGAGCGCCGCGGGGGAGGGCAGCTCGAGGGTCTTGTCCGCACCCTTGGGCCAGACCTCCGCGGCGGCCGGCGCGGGCGTGGCGGTCAGGCGCCGGGTGTAGGAGGCGCCGAGGGCCTGCTTCACGTAGTGGTCGTCGACGAAGGCGTCCACGTCGATGTCGCCGGTCAGTTTCGCGGCCTTCAGGATGGCCACGTCCTGCTTGAGCGCGGCGACGAGCTGCGGTTTGAGGGCCGGGTCGAAGGTGGCGATGCCGTGGGCGCCGTTGTAGAGGTAGACGACCTCGGCGGGCAGGCCGGTGGCGTCGGCGACCTTCTCGGCGGCGGTCACGGGGTGGGCGCTCAGGTAGTCGGTGGCGTCGGCCTGCGCCTTGAGGAAGGCCTCCAGGACGGCCGGGTGCTTCTTGGCGAAGTCCTCGCGGGCGGTGACGCCGTGGAAGGTGGGCAGGTTCAGCTGGGCGCCGTCGTACAGGGCCTTCGCCTTGCCCTGGTAGGCGAGCAGGCCCGGCCAGGCGACGAACTGCGACAACGCGTCGGCGCTGCCCGCGGTGAGGGCGGAGGCGCCGACGGCGGGCTGTTGGTTGAGTTTCTCGATGCCCTTGTCGGGGTCGATGCCGGCGCGCCGCAGGGCCCGCACGAGGGTGCCGTCGGCGGCGGAGCCGACGGAAGTGGAGACCTTCTTGCCCTTCAGGTCCGTCACGGAGGCGAGCTTCGAGTCGGGTGCGGTGACGATGGTGTTGAGGCCGCCGCGGAGGTTGTAGCCGGTGACGGAGACCAGGTGGGTGGGGCGGTTCAGCTGCTTGCCGCGGGCGGCGTTGATGAGCAGCGGGAAGTCGCCCATCGAGCCGATGTCGATCTTGCCGGCGGTCATCTGGGCGGTGATGGGGGCGCCGGTGGCGTAGTCCTGCCAGACGACCTTGTAGGTGTGGCCGTCGTGCAGGGCGTTCAGCTGCTTCTCGAAGGAGCCGAGGGAGCGCAGCAGGGTGCCGGCGGTGACGGTGTTGATGGTCTTGGACTGGTAGCCGACGGTAACGGTGACCGTGGCGCTGTCGCCGCCCGCGGAGGCGGTGCCGCCGCAGGCGGTCAGCGGCAGCAGGAGCAGGGAGGCGGCGGTGAGTGCGGCGCGTTTCACGGGGAGGGACGCGGTGTGCTTCATCGGGTCGGGACCTTTCACCGGAGCAGGTAGGGCATGTTGACGGTGACGGCTCCGGTGGGGCAGCGGGCCGCGCACGGGCCGCAGTACCAGCACTCGTCGACGTGCATGTACGCCTTGCCGCTGGAGGTGTCGATGGCGAGGGAGTCCAGCGGGCACATGTCGACGCAGAGCGTGCAGCCGTCGATGCACTTCGACTCGTCGATGGTCACGGGCACGTCGGCCCGCTGGGGCACCAAGGGCATGGCTGTCTCCAGAGATCCGGAAAAGGTCTGCGGATCTCCGCCGGACAGGCGGAGATCCGCGGAAAAAAGTCGCCGCGGCGGTGAACCGGTCGTGCCCCGCCGAACGATGAAGAGGTGAAGGGCGGAAGGGACCGGAAGACCGGAAGGGGGCGGGATGCGGACGGGCAGGGGTCAGACGGAGCGGTGCAGCAGACCGCTCATGGAGATGCGGTCGCCGCGGAAGCGGATGAACTCGAGGTCCACCGGGCGCCCGTCACACAGGTGCGTGAGGCGCTCCAGCATCAGGACGGCCGCTCCGCGGGGTGCCTCCAGTACGGCGGCGGAGTGGGCGTCCGCGTTCACGGACTCCAGGGTGATCTCGGCGTGGCCGAGACGGCGGCCGGTGATGGCCTCCAGGAGACGGAAGACGTCGGTGTTCTCCAGGTCGGCGCCGAGCAGGGCGGTGCCGATGTCGAGCGGGACATAGGTCAGGTCGAGCGAGAGCGGCAGGCCGTTCAGACGGCGCAGCCGTTCGATGTAGAGGACGTCGGCGCCGGGCGGGACGTGGAGCCGGTCGGCCACGGGGCCCGGTGCGGGGACGGGGCCCATGGTGCGGACCTCGTTGGTGACACGGCCGTGCTCGTGCAGGGTTTCGGCCAGACCCATCAGGCGGTCGAGCCCGTGGGGGTATTTACGGGCGACGACGACCGTGCCGACGCCGGGCAGGCGGTCGACGAGGCCCTCGGAGCGCAGCAGGTCCAGAGCCTGCCGGACGGTGTTGCGGGAGGTGCGGTAGTCGGTGGCGAGGAGGGATTCATGGGGGAGCGTGCCGGTCTCGAAGCCGCCTGTGAGGAGCTGGCGGCGGAGCAGGTCGGCGAGCTGCCGGGCTCGGTCCGCACGCAGCCGGCGCCGCGCGCGGTGGGCGGCGACGGTGGTCGCGCCCTGGCCGGCGTGGTCCCGGATGCGGTCGGTGGCTGGCATGGCTGGAACCATACCGAGGAGGTAGGAAAAGGGGGGTTGCTGAAATGTTGCGCCACCTGACGACCCATCGAATACGGGCCTGACCTCGGGTTTCGACAGCAATCAGGGAAGATCTGCCACCCGGGAGGGGGCGGTGGCAACCAGTGCCGGGCCGTCGGGCCCCGGGCGTCAGGTCAGCCTCGGCCGCCAGATCGGCGTCGGGCCGTCGGAGAGGCGGCGTCAGGCCAGTGCCGTCAGGCCGGGCGCGAAGGCGATCAGGAGCGGCAGCAGGGGGACCAGCGCGGCCACGGTGGTCGTCAGGGCCCGCCGGCTGCGGTCCAGCCGGGGCGGAGGCTCCAGCAGGCGGTCGACCCGCTCACCGAGCAGGCGGTGGCTGGAGGCGCAGGACAGTACGCCCCGGTGCTGGTTGAGCTCGATCAGGGCGAGGGCGGTGGTGATGTGGCCGCAGCGGCGGGAGGCGGTGTCGTCGGCGGCCAGCTCGACCAGGCGGTGGGTCTGGTCGCAGAAGTGGGCGAAGAGCGGGATGCGGGGGAAACCGGTGGCCAGTGCGGTGGACAGGTGCAGCAGCCAGTCGTGGTGGGCGCGGGCATGGCCGCGCTCATGGGTGAGGACGGCGTCGAGCTGGTGGGCGGTGAGGCGGTGCAGGGCGCCCGTGGTGACGACCAACTGGGGCGGATGGCCGGGCATCCACCAGGCGTCCGGGTACTCGTCCTCCAGGACGAGCAGCGGGCCGCGCGCGGGGCCCAGCCCGGCCGGCAGTTCGGGGGCGCGTTCACGCAGGTGGGCGCGGGTCACGCCGCGGCGCCGGCGGGCCTCGACCAGCTCGCGGGCGAGCATGGCGGTGGTCCAGGCCGCACCGCAGGCCAGCAGCAGGGTGAGCGCGACCGCCCAGGGCGGGGCGGAAGACAGGTCGTACGCCTCGGTCACGCCGGGCGGTGCGGGCGCGAAGAGCTGGGTGCGCACGGTGTGGAAGACGGCGGCGGTGCTGAGCGCCAGGGCCGTCAGACAGCACAGCAGGACGGTCGCGACGAGGCACTGCCACACCCACAGGGCGACGACCGGTTCCCGTTCGGGCCAGGCGGCCCGGGTCAGCGCGCGGGGGACCGGCACCGCGGCCGTCAGAACGACGACGCTCAGCAGGAGCAGGCAGATGGTCATGCCACGGGCTCCGGATCCTGGTCGGGCAGGGCGGGGGTGGTCGTACGGGCGACGGACGCGATCGCTCGACGGCTCGGTGAGCGCGTCCGTCGCCAGTATGACGGCCCCGGGGGCGGTGCGTCAGCCCTCTGAAAGGAGGGCCCGCGGGGGCGGACGGGCAGTCCGTGATCACGGGCCCGCGGGGCGGAGGGACTGCTCGTGATCACGGCCCGGCGGGGCGGAGGGGCGGCCCGGTGATCACGACCCCGTGTAGCCGAGGGGCGGCCCCGTGATCACGTGTCCCGCTGGGGGGGGGGGGAGCCCGAGACGCCCCCCACCCCGGAGCTCCTCCGGCCGCGTCATGGTGGCCCGTGCCGGAGCGCGTCAGCGCGTGACGATCCGTCCAGTCACCTCGCCGAGGCCCACCCGCACGCCGTCCGGTCCGGGCGCCCAGGCGGACAGGGTCACCACGTCGCCGTCCTCCAGGAAGGTCCGCTTGCCGTCGGGGAGTTCCAGGGGGTCCTGGCCGTTCCAGGTGAGCTCCAGCAGGGAACCGCGCTGGGCGGGCTCGGGGCCGCTGACCGTGCCGGAGCCGTAGAGGTCGCCGGTGCGCAGCGAGGCGCCGTTGACGGTCATGTGCGCCAGCTGCTGTGCGGCCGTCCAGTACATGGTGGAGAAGGGGGGCTCGGAGACGACGTGGCCGTTGATGGCGACGGAGATCCGCAGGTCGTAGCCGCCGGGTTCGTCGGTGGAGTCGTCGAGGTAGGGCAGCAGCGGGTGGGTGCGCTCCGGGGGTGCGACGCGGGCCTCGTCCAGGGCCTCCAGCGGGGTGATCCACGCGGAGACCGAGGTGGCGAAGGACTTGCCGAGGAAGGGGCCGAGAGGGACGTACTCCCAGGCCTGGATGTCGCGGGCCGACCAGTCGTTGAGCAGGCACAGTCCGAAGACGTGGTCACGGAAGTCGCCGAGGGCGACCGGCTCGCCGAGGGAGGAGGGAGCGCCGACGACGAACCCGACCTCGGCCTCGATGTCGAGGCGGACGGACGGGCCGAAGACGGGCGCCGCGTCGGTCGGAGCCTTGCGCTGGCCGGAAGGCCGCGCGATGTCGGTGCCGGAGACGACGACGGTGCCGGAGCGGCCGTGGTAACCGATCGGCAGATGCTTCCAGTTGGGGGTGAGGGAGTCGGCGGCGTCGGGGCGGAAGATCTGGCCGACGTTCCGGGCGTGGTTCTCGGAGGCGTAGAAGTCGACGTAGTCCGCCACCTCGAAGGGCAGGTGCAGGGTCACCGAGGACAGGGGGTGGAAGAACGGCTCGACGGCCTCGCGGTGCGAGGGCACCGTCACCCACGCCGTCAGTGCGCGCCGGACGTCGGACCAGGTGGTGCGGCCGGCGGCGAGCAGCGGGTTCAGCGAGGGCTGGGCGAGCAGCGCGGCGTAGGGGGAGCCGAGCGCCATCGCCGCCGCGCCCGCGTCGAGCACGTGGTCGCCGAGCCGGACGCCGACCCGCCGCTCGGCCGGAGAACCGGCGGGCGAGAAGACGCCGTACGGAAGGTTGTGCGCACCGAAGGGGTCGCCCTCGGGGACGTCGAAGGGGGGCATGCGGTGCCGCCTCGCTTTCGTGCACGTCGGACACGGCGCCATGGCCGTGCGATCCAGGTGGTCGCGGCACACGTTACGGCCGAGTCGGCTGTCTTGGGCAGTGTCTAAAGAGTTTGCAATGTCCGTTATGGCCTTGTCGGAGGTGGCAATTCCGGCTTAGCGTCCTTTGCGGGGAACACGGACGGAGGGCATCCGTTCCGTCGGGGGGACACGTGGGGGGACCCGTGGCCAGCAGTGCCGCAAGCCTGCCGTTCCAGGCCGACCGTGAAGTACCGGGCCTGATCGTGAAGTTCGGAGACTATCCGCTGCACCACGGCGGGGTCGGGGCGATCCGCAGTCTGGGGCGTCTGGGCGTGCCCATGTACGCGATCACCGAGGATCCCTACACCCCGGCCGCCTCCTCCCGCTATCTGCGGCGCGCGTTCGTGTGGCCGACGACGGGCACGGAGGAGGCGGGGCACCTGGTCGAGGGGCTGCTGCGGATCGGGCGCCGGATCGGGCGGCCGACCGTGCTGATCCCCACCGACGAGGAGGCCGCGGTGCTGATCGCCGAGCACCAGGACGACCTCGCCGGGCTGTTCCTCTTTCCGCGCGTCGTCCAGGATCTGCCGCGTCGGCTGGCCAGCAAGCAGGGGCTGCACGAGCTGTGCGCGCAGCACGGCATCCCCAGCCCGGCGGCCGCGTTCCCGCGGTCGTACGACGACGTCGTGGCGTTCGCAGAGAAAGCCCGCTTCCCGGTGGTGGCGAAGAACCGGGAGGCGTTCGTGCGCCGCAGGCGGCCGGCCGTCAACGGCACGACGCGCATCACCACCCGCGACGGGCTGCTCGCGCTGGCGCGGGACTGGGGGGAACGGCCCGGGGTGATCCTTCAGGAGTATCTGCCGCGTGAGCAGGCCGAGGACTGGATCGTGCACGCCTGCTTCGGCGCCGACTCGACACCGCTGGCGATGTTCACCGGCGTGAAGGTCCGCTCCTGGCCGCCGCATGCCGGGATGACGGCGAACGCCTATGTCGTCGACAACCCGGAACTCGCCGACCTCGCCGCACGTTTCATCAAACAGATCGGCTTCACCGGAATCATCGACCTCGACCTGCGCTTCGACCGGCGCGACGGGCAGTACAAGCTCCTCGACTTCAACCCGCGCATGGGCGCCCAGTTCCGCCTCTTCGAGAACGAGGCGGGGGTGGACGTGGTCCGCGCCCTGCACCTGGACCTGACCGGGCGCACCGTTCCGGAGGGGGAACAGCGCGCCGGCCACCGCTACATCGTGGAGAACATCGACCTGGCCGCCCTGCTCGCCTATCGCCGCAGCGGCTACACGACGCCGCACGCACCGGCCCGGGCGAGCGGCACGGAACTGGCCTGGCTCGCGGGTGACGACCCGCTGCCGTTCCTCACGATGCTCGCGCGCTTCGTGCGACCCGGCGCGAAGCACCTCTATCAGCTGTGGCGGACCCACCGCCGCGGCAGCACCGGACCGGGTGGACGGCCGGGTGGACGCCACCAGCCGTAGCCGCCTCCCGGCCGGAACGCGGAGTGACGACACCGCGAAGTGACGACACCGCGAAGTGACGACACCGCGAAGTGACGACATCACGAAGTGACGACACACCACGAAGTGACGACATGACGTCCTGGGGAGGGACTTCGTGAACCAACCGGTAGCAGTCCTCGGGGCAGGCCCCTTCGGCCTGTCCACCGCCGCCCATCTGCGCGCCCGTGGCGTGCCCGTCCGCGTCTTCGGCGACCCCATGGTCAGCTGGCGCGACAACATGCCCGCCGGCATGCTCCTGAAGTCGACCCCCGCGGCCTCCAGCATCGACTGCCCGCAACGCGGGTACACCCTCGCCGACTACTGCGACGCGGCCGGCATCCGGCGGCTGGTCACCGATGAGGACATCATTCCCGTCGAGACGTTCATCGCCTACGGGCAGTGGTTCCAGCAGAAGCTGCTGCCCGAGCTGGAGCGGGTGCGGGTGGTCTCCGTGGACCGGCGCACCGGGGGCGGCTTCGAGCTGAAGCTGGACTCCGGGGAGCAGCTCACCGCGCGGGCCGTCGTCGTCGCCACCGGACTGTCCGGCCTGTCCCACCTGCCCCGCGAGCTGGCCTCGGCCGCCCCGGACGGACCCGCTCCGACGGCGCCGGTCTCGCACAGTTCCCAGCATCACGACCTGACCCGCTTCGCCGGCCGCGAGCTGATCGTCGTCGGCGCCGGACAGTCCGCGCTGGAGACGGCGGCGCTCGCCGCCGAGGCCGGGGCCCGGGTGCGGGTGGTGGCCCGCGGCCGGGGCCGGGTCGCCTTCGGCGCGGCGCCGTGGGACCAGCCCCGGCTGCGCCCTCAGTCGCCCTTCGGCCGGGCCTGGTCGCTGTGGGCCCTGAGCTATTACCCGCAGCCCTACCGCTATCTGCCCGCCGAGCTACGCCACTACCTGGTCCGCCGGGTCCTCGGCCCGCTCGGCGCCTGGTGGCTGCGCGAGCGCTTCGCGGGGAAGGTGGAGGTCAGCGAGGTGCAGCGGATCGTGCGGGCGGAGTCGACGGGCGAGGGCGCCACCCTCACCGTGCGCAGTCACTCCGGCCGCACCGAGCGGCTCGCCGCCGACCACGTCATCGCGGCCACCGGCTACCGGGTGAACCTCGCGGCGATGGACTTCCTCGGCCACGGGCTGCGCACCGCGCTCGCCGTCAGCCGCGGCACTCCCAGGCTCGGCGCCGGCTACGTCTCGTCGGTCCCCGGCCTGTACTTCACGGGTCTGCCGGCGGCTGGGTCGTACGGCCCGGTGATGCGGTTCGTATGCGGCACGGAGTTCGCCTCGCCACGGCTGGCCCGGCATCTGGTGGCGGCGCACGGCTGAGGGCACGCCGGACCTGCGCGGGACGGCCGACCTGCGCGGGGACGGCCATCCTGCGCGGGAGCGGCGGCCCGGTCAGTCCTCCTGCGCGTGCTGCCAGGTTGATCAGGCCGCTCGCGTGCGGATGCCGGGCGAGATATCGACACCGGCGTCGGCGAAGCACGGACGCACGGCCTCGGGCAGGGCGGGGTCGTCGGGGTCGCCGTCGAACCAGAGGCCCCGTTGCCGGGCCTGGGGGTGAAGAGCGGGGCGCCGACCGGGTCCCCCGGGGACGTTGCGGAACGGCGAATCGGGTGGTGAACGGGTGACCTGCGGGGTCCGTATTCTCTGATCATGGCCGCACCCCTCGCATATGCCCTCATCGCCACTGACCTGGACGGAACGCTGCTGCGCGGCGACGACACGCTGTCCGACCGGTCCCGGGCCGCGCTCGCGCGGGTGGCGAACGCCGGCGCCCGCCACCTGGTGGTGACGGGCCGCCCGGCGCCCCGGGTGCGGCCGCTGCTGGAGGACCTCGGCTGCACGGGGCTCGCGGTGTGCGGCCAGGGCGCGCAGGTGTACGACGCGGGGGCCGGCCGTCTGCTGTGGTCGGTGACCCTCGACCGGGAGCTGGCCGAGACCGCGCTCGGCAAGATCGAGGCCGAGGTGGGGGAGGTGTACGCCGCGGTCGACCAGGACGGCGTGGACGGGCTGACGCTGATCGAGCCCGGCTACCGGATGCCGCACCCGACACTGCCGGCGGTGCGGGTCGGGCGGCGCGACGATCTGTGGGGCGAGCCGATCAGCAAGGTGCTGCTGCGCCATCCCGAGCTGTCCGACGACGAGCTGGCGGCGACGGCGCGCGCGGTGGTCGGTTCCCTGGCGACGGTGACCATGTCGGGGCCGGGGACCGTGGAGCTGCAGCCGTGCGGTGTCACCAAGGCGACGGGGCTCGCGCTGGCGGCCGACCATCTCGGGCTGGGCCCCGAGCGGGCGCTCGCGTTCGGGGACATGCCGAACGATATCCCGATGTTCGCCTGGGCCGCCCGAGGGGTGGCCATGGCCAACGCCCACGAGGAGCTGAAGGCCGTGGCCGACGAGGTCACCTTGTCGAACGAGGACGACGGCATCGCCGTCGTCCTCGAACGACTCTTCGCGTGAGGCAGTGGCTCACGACGCTCCCGTGAGGCAGCGGCTCAAGGCTCTTGCCGGAGGCAGCGGCTCACGGCTTCTCGCGTGAGGCGGTGGCTCAGTACGCGCTGAACACGTTGTCGATCGACCCGTAGCGGGCGGCCGCGTAGTTGCAGGCCGCGGTGATGTTGGCGATCGGGTCGTACGGGTCCATGGAGGTGCCGGACACGTGGTAGGCGAGGAACGTCGGGTCGATCACCTGGAGCAGGCCCTTGGACGGGGTGCCGGCGGCCGCGTTGGAGTCCCACAGGTTGATGGCGGCGGGGTTGCCGGAGGACTCGCGGATGATGTTGCGGTAGATCCCGTCGTAGGTGCCCGGGATGCCGTGCTGGGACATGATGTCCAGCGACTGGCGGATCCAGCCGTCGAGGTTGTTCGGGTAGACCGAGTTGGCGGCCGTGATCACGGTGGCGCTGGTCGCCGGGGTGGCGGCGGAGGCGCTGGTGGCGCCGAAGAGCGGCAGCGCGAGGGCGGCGGCACCGGTGCCGGCGACGGCGAGGGTGCGGACGAGGCGGGACGTGCGGGTGCGGCGGTGCTGACCGGCAGCAGACATGACGAAGTTCCTCTCCCACGCCTGCGAGGTGAGCTGTCGGGTTCGGGCTGGAGATGCCCGGCCGGCCGCGGCTGCGGCACGGCTTCACCCCAAGCCGGTCCGGGGCGTCGTCGGGGTGACGACGTCCGGCTCGGCGACTTACCTGGGTCCCCCGCTCCTGCCGTACACGGATGAGTTGGTCCGATGGTGGATGCCGGACGGCGGCAGGATTAGGCGTCCATCCGACAGGCCGGGAAGTTATGCGAGAGCTGATGCCGGGAACAAGTACCGGTTTCACCTAATGCCCTGGTTGACCTTGGTCCGGGGTGTTTGGGGTGCTTGATCCTTTGTGGTCGCCGAGGCCCAACTCGCTTGTCGGGACTGGCGAAACACGGGGCAGACGGAGGGGAGGCCGGTGAGGGTGGCGCGTGACCCAATTCACTGGTGTCACAGGGGAAACACATTTGGTACCAAGGCGGCCAAGGTGAATCGACTGATTAATTACGGCAAAACGGGCAGTCGGGTCGTGTTGTGGCGCGCCGGGGCGGGGTGCCTCACGGAGGGTGGGGGGTGGTCTTCACGACACGAGCATGGTTGATATCGGTACTTTTCGGCCGATCAGATTTGATCGATAAACATATCGGGCGTGATCCGATACCACCTGGCCTGTAACCGTGGGCGCTATCGGTGATCGAAACGTGACCGGATACGCTGACTTGAGTGATGTCAGCGACCTATCGACAAACCGTGTAATCGCCAACCGGCACCAGCAGACAGGAGACCCCTCGTGACCGTCGTCGGGCCGTTCGGGCTTAGCGTGCGGGACCAGGCTCTCGAGGCCGATGTCCAGGCCGGATTGGCGGCTGTCGAGGAAGGGCTGCTCGAGGCCACCAAGAGCGAGGTTCCCTTCATCACGGAGGCCGCACAGCACCTGGTGCGGGCGGGCGGGAAGCGGTTCCGGCCGCTGCTCGTGATGCTGGCGGCGCAGTTCGGCGACCCGTATGCGCCGGGTGTCGTGCCGTCGGCGGTCGTGGTCGAGCTGACCCACCTCGCGACGCTGTACCACGACGACGTCATGGACGAGGCCGCCGTGCGGCGCGGGGTGCCCAGCGCGAACACGCGGTGGGGTAACTCGGTCGCCGTACTGACCGGCGACTTCCTCTTCGCGCGCGCGTCGCAGATCCTCGCCGACCTCGGCCCCGAGGCGGTGCGGGTGCAGGCGCTGGCGTTCGAGAGGCTGGTCACCGGGCAGATCCTGGAGACCGCGGGGCCGCAGGACGGGCGCGACCCGGTCGACCACTACCTCGAGGTGCTCGGCGGCAAGACGGGGTCGCTGGTGGCGGTGTCGTGCCGGTTCGGCGCGATGATGTCCGGCGCCGACGAGACGGTCGTGGACGTGCTGACCCAGTACGGGGAGCGGCTGGGCGTCGCTTTCCAGCTGGCTGACGACGTGCTCGACATCGCCTCCGACTCGCACGAGTCCGGCAAGACGCCGGGCACGGATCTTCGCGAGGGCATTCCGACGCTGCCGGTGCTGCGGCTGCGCGAGCAGGCCGAGCGGCTGGGGCTGCCGGAGGACCGCGCGCTGTGCGAGCTGCTGGACTCCGATCTGAGCGACGACGCGCGACACGCGGAGGCGCTGGCCGGGCTGCGGGCGCACCCCGCGCTGGAGCAGGCGCGGCGCGACACCGTCCGCTACGCCGAGGAGGCGCGTGCGGCGCTGGCTCCGCTGCGGGAGTGCGGCGCCAAGGCGGCGCTGATGGAGCTGTGCGACGCGGTGGTGCACCGGGCGGGCTGACGGCAGCCGTCCCCCTCCCGGCCGGAGACGTACATCCGGGCCGTGCGGCCCTTCCGCTGACGGCCGCACCCCGGGTGGACTCCGCCTCTCGGCGTATCCGCACCCTCGGGTGGAGCCCGCTGCCCCGTCCCCGTGGCTCCCTGGTCCCCCACCTCCCCTACGGGTAGGGCGAGCTGAGGCCCCGCCATGTCATACCCCAGCAGTACATGCGGTTGCGTCCGTGGAGTGACGCTTCCCGGCGGCCGATTTGGTCTCATGGAAAGCACGGAAGACACCACTCCTCACCGATTCGGGTGAGAATGGCGGCTTGGGGTGGGGCCCGCCGGGAGCACGCGCCGGGGGTCACGGGAACGACAGCCGCCGCCGACGACGGAGGTAGCGCACACATGGCACCGTATGGAAGCGATGACAGGGCGACGGCCGTGCAGGAGCCGGCCGGCTCGTCGGGCGGGGGGCGTCGCAGGGCCGCGCGGTACGTCGTGCCCGCGACCGTCGTGGGCGTGGCCGCCGCGACGATCGGGATCGTCCCCGCGCTCGCCAGCTCCGGTGACCCGGATCTGCCGAAGATCACCGCGCAGCAGCTCATCGAGAAGATCGCGGCGTCGGACGTCCAGCAGATGTCGGGCACCGTGCGGATCAGCACCGACCTCGGGCTGCCCGACCTGGGCGGGCTCGCGGGCGGTCTCGGCGGGAAGACGGGCGGCTCCGGTGACGGCTCGGCCGCCGACCCGTCCGCCAAGGTCACCGAACTCGCCACCGGCTCGCACACGTTGCGGGTCGCGGCCGACGGGCCGGACCGGCAGAAGGTGTCGGTGCTGGAGGACGCCGCCGAATACAGCCTCATCCACAACGGCAAGGACGTGTGGGGCTACGACAGCAAGTCCAACGAGGTGTACCACGCCACCTCGGAGGACACCGGCAAGGACCACCGCAAGGGCACGCGGGGCACGGACGACTTCTCCGGCACGCCCAAGGACTTCGCCGAGCAGGCCCTCAAGGCCGTCGACTCCACGACCGCCGTCACGGTGGACGGCACCGCCCACGTCGCCGGCCGCGACGCCTACAAGCTGCTGATCAAGCCCAAGCAGTCCGGCAGCACCGTCGGCGGGATCACCATCGCCGTGGACGCGAAGACCGGCGTGCCGCTGAAGTTCACCCTGACCCCGAAGAGCGGCGGCGCCGCCGTGGTCGACGCCGGCTTCACGCAGGTCAGCTTCGCCCGACCGGCCGCCTCCACCTTCGACTTCACCCCGCCCAAGGGTGCCAAGGTCACCGAGGGCGGCGACCGTGAGCACCCCAAGGGCGACCGCCTCCAGGGCGACGGTCCGCTGAAGGGCGGCCTCCCGGGGCACCTCCTGCCCACGCCGGGCGGGGCGCCGGGCAAGGGAATCGGCGGACCCGAGGTCCTCGGTGAGGGCTGGAACGCCATCGCGGTCTTCGACACCGGCGCCAAGGGTGGTGTGCCCTCCGGCAGCGAGGTCGGCGGCGACCTCGGCGGCTTCCTGGACTCGCTCGGCGACAAGGTCTCGGGCAAGTTCGGCAAGGGCACGGTGTTCTCCACTCGCCTGGTGAACGCCCTGATCACCGACGACGGCAAGGCCTACGTCGGAGCGGTGACCAAGGACGCCCTGGTCAAGGCCGCCGACGCGGGCAGGTGAGCCGGCGGGACACCGCCGGCCACGGGAAACGATCGGGGAGCCGATGGACGCAGCGCCCGCCGCACGGGATGAGCAGGAGCTGGAGGACGAGTACGTCATCCACACCCGCGCCCTCACCAAGCGCTACCGCGGCGGGCAGCTCGCCGTGGACGGCCTGGACCTGACGGTGCCGGCGGGCAGCGTCTTCGGCTTCCTCGGTCCGAACGGATCGGGCAAGACCACCACCATCCGCATGCTGATGGGCCTGATCGAGCCCACCTCCGGCGCCGCGCGCGTGCTCGGGCAGCCGATGCCCCGGGCCGCCCGCTCGGTGCTGCCGCAGGTGGGCGCGCTGATCGAAGGGCCCGCGCTGTACGGCTTCCTCTCCGGCCGGGACAACCTGCTCCGCTACGACGCCGCCGACCCCACCGCCGACCCGCGCACCCGGCGCGCCCGCGTCGCCACCGCGCTGGAGCGGGTGGGGCTGACGGCGGCAGCCGGAAAGAAGGCGCGGGCGTACTCGCTCGGGATGAAGCAGCGGCTCGGGCTCGCTGCCGCGCTGCTCCAGCCCCGGCGCCTGCTCGTGCTGGACGAGCCGACCAACGGGCTCGACCCGCAGGGCATGCGCGAGATCCGGGCGCTCGTGCGGGAGCTGGCCTCGGACGGCGCGACCGTCTTCCTCTCCTCGCACCTGCTCGACGAGATCGAGCAGGTGTGCACGCACGCCGCGGTGATGGCGCGCGGCCGGCTCGTCGTCCAGGGCGCGGTCGCCGACCTGGCGGCGCGGGCCCGGGGGCGGCTGGTGGTGACGACGCCAGACGTCTGCGACGCGGCCCGGGTGCTGAAGGAGCAGGGTGTCGGGGACGTCGTCGTGGCGGAGGACCGGGTGACGGGCGAGCCGCCGGAGTCGGAACCGGCCGATCTCAACGCCGCGTTGGTCGCGGCGGGGATACGGGTGCGGGGCTTCGGGGTGGAACGGGCCACGCTGGAGGACGCGTTCGTGGCGCTGACGGGGGAGGGCTTCGATGTCGCCGGATGACACCAGCAGCACGACCACGGTCACCACGGGCGGCGCCACCGCCTCCGAGACGGCCCGGGCGGTGCGGCCCCTGTGGACCCTGGGGCTCTTCCGCAGCGAACTGCTGGTCACCTTGCGACGATGGCGCACCCTCGCGCTGCTGGGGGTGCTGGCCGCGGTGCCCGTCCTGGTCGGGATCGCCGTGCGGATCGAGACGGGGGACGGTTCGTCGGGGTCCGGGGGCGGTGGGGGACCGGCGTTCATCACGCAGGTCACCAACAACGGCCTGTTCCTCGTCTTCACTGCGCTGGCCGCGACTCTGCCGTTCTTCCTGCCGATGGCGGTCGGTGTGGTCGCGGGCGACGCCATCGCCGGCGAGGCAAACGCGGGCACCCTGCGCTATCTCCTGGTCGCACCGGCCGGGCGTACGCGGCTGCTGCTCGCCAAGTACACGACTGTGATGGCCTTCTGTCTGCTCGCCACTCTCGTCGTCGCCGTGTCGGCGCTGCTGGTCGGGGCCCTGTTGTTCCCGCTCGGCGATCTGACGACCATCTCCGGCACCAGGATCGGTTTCGCGGAGGGCCTCGGCCGGGCCCTGCTGATCGCGCTGGCCGTCGCCGCGTCCCTGATCGGGGTGGCGGCGCTCGGACTGTTCGTCTCCACGCTCACCAACAGCGGGGTCGCGGCGATGGCGACGACCGTGGGGCTGCTGATCACCGTGCAGATCCTCGACCAGTTCCCGCAACTGCACGCGATACAGCCGTATCTCTTCTCGCACTACTGGCTGTCCTTCGCCGACCTGATGCGCGAGCCGGTCTACTGGGACGACCTGGTGAAGAACCTCGGTCTCCAGGGCCTGTACGCCGCCGTGTTCGGTTCGGCGGCGTGGGCCCGGTTCACGGCGAAGGACATCACCGTCTAGCGGCTCATGGGCGCTCGTACGGGAAGCGGGCGAGCGGTGCCTCACCAGCGAAGAAGGTCTTGGCGCGGGTCAGCGCCGCGTGGTCGTTCAGGACGTCGCCGGGGCGGGTGCCGTTGCCGAGCAGGACGCCGCCGAACCGCATTCCCAGGTAGGCGGCGGAGTTGTTGAGCGTGCCGACGAGCGGGTCGGCGACCTCCTCCTCGCGGTGCGCGAGGGCGGTCACGCCCCACAGGGTGCGCCCGGCCATCCGGGACTTGAAGTCCAGGCCGGGGATGCGCAGCCAGCCCGACCAGTGGTCCAGATAGCGCTTGGTGTGGGCGGAGACCGAGTACCAGTACAGCGGTGAGGCGATCACCAGGTCCGTCGCGGCGAGCGTGGCGTCCAGCAGCAGTGCGGTGTTGTCCCCGGTGGGCCGGACGTGGTCGCTGTCGTGGCGCAGGTCGGTGAAGTCGGGCAGAGGGTGCTCCGCGAGGCTGATCCACTCCTGCTCCACCCCCTCGGGGAGCTGCTCGGCGGCCTTGCGGGCGAGCAGTTCGGTGTTGCCGTCCTCGCGGCTGCTGCCCAGCACGAACAGGAAACGGCGGGTCATGGCATCCCCCTGGTACTCGGTTACGGCGATCAGAAGCGTCAACGTTGAATGCACGCGCATTTAATCCCGGTGGGGTGGAGGCACCGGGCCGGAAGTCGGGACGAGTCTGTGACGGGGTGGTGACCTGTGCACGGGGCGGGAGGGGCGAGACTCGACAGTGCGTGTTCAAAAGGGTTGTGTGGCCCGGAGCACCATGGAAAACGCATGTGCCGTCCGCCGGCTCGCCGTCGAGTCCGAATGACGCATCGGAAGTGAGGGAAGCGATGACTCGACTCAGCCGCGTGAAGACGCTGGAGGTCCGTGTCGCGGTGGACGGCTCGGTCGTGGATGAGGGTGGCCGTGCGGTGGCCCGGGCCGGTGCCTGGGTCGCGGGTGTGCCGCTGCCGGTGGGGCCCGGTGAGGAGGCTCAGGACGCCGTCCTCGCCCACCTGCACCGTATGGCCCGCGCCGACGGTCACTCCGTCCTCGCCACGATCCACGACGAACGCCTCGGGTACGTCGTCCCCCTGCGCGTGGACCCGGACGGCTCCAGCCACCTGACCTCGCAGCCGCAGCCGCAGCCGCAGCCGCAGCCGCAGGCGCCTCGGACGGTCCCGCTGCGTGCGGTCCCCGGTCCCCTGCGGGACGCGACCGCCCCCGGCACGGTCACCGTGCCTCAGGGGGTCTTCGGCCCGCCGCCCGAGATGTCCCCGTCCGCCGCGCACCCGTCCGCCACGCAGCCGGCACCCGCCACAGCCGACGGTGCTCCACAGGAACCCGCTCCGGCCCCGGAATCCGTCCCGGCCCAGGCTCCGACCCCGGCACCCGCTCCGGCCCCGGCCCCGGCACCCGCTCCGGCCCCGGCCCCCGCGCCGACCCCCGACCCCTACACCTACATCGCCCTGGCCGAAGCCGCTGCCGAGGCGAAGCCCACGCCCGCCCGCGGGTTCGACGCCATCGCCGAGGCCGTACTGGAGGACGTGCCGTCCGCCGGGGGCGGTGCCGGGTCCGCGCTGCCGGCCGGTCGGGTGGCGCGGGTGAACGAGGCCGTGCGGGCCGGGCGGACGGATGCCGCGGCGGAGCTGGCCGAGGAGACCGTGGCCGAGGCGGCGGCCACGCTGGGGCCGGAGCACCCGGAGGTGCTCCGGCTGCGTGAACTCACCGCCTACATCGCCTACCTGGGCGGCGAACCGGAGCGTGCCTTCCGGGTCTCCCTCGATCTGGCCGGCATCCACCGCCGGAAGCAGGACGCGGAGGCCGCCTACGGCAATGTGCAGAGCGCGGCCACCGCGTGGCGGGCGGTGCGCGACCCGCGGCAGGGCCTGAGCCTGGGCGGCGAGCTGATCGCCCTGTGGTCCTCGCTCGCCGCCGAGAACGGCCCCGCCGCCGACGACGCCGAGGAGCTCCGGTCGGCCCGCGCCCGAATGGACCGCCTCACCGCCCGCGCCGCCGTCCGCGGCTGAGGGACACTCGGAAAGACGTCACGACGACAGCGTCCACACCGCGTACGCGATGGCGTCGCTGTTGCGGTCCAGTGCCGTGTCGTTGATGTTGGCCGTCGTGTCGCACGACGAGTGGTAGCAGCGGTCGAAGGCCTGCCCGGCGGTGCCACCCCACTTGGCGGCCTGGGCCGACGTCTTGATGTAGTCCGCGCCGCTGAACAGTCCGCCCACCGGCACGCCGGCGTTCTTGAAGGGCGCGTGGTCGGAGCGGCCGTCGCCCTCGGTCTCGGGCTCGGTGGGGATGCCGAGCCCGGTGTAGTAGTCCTTGAAGGTCTTCTCGAGGGCCGGGTCGTCGTCGTAGACGAAGTACCCGGGGTTCGGTGAGCCGATCATGTCGAAGTTCAGATAGCCGGTGATGCGGGCGCGGTCGGCCGAGGACAGTCCGCCCACGTAGGAGCGGGAGCCGACCATGCCCAGCTCCTCCGCGCCCCACCAGGCGAAGCGCAGGTGCTTGGCGGGGTGGTAGCCGCTGCGGGCCACGGCGAGCGCGGTCTCCAGGATCGCCGCGGAGCCGGAGCCGTTGTCGTCGATGCCGGGTCCGGCGGTCACGCTGTCGAGGTGGGCGCCGGTCATGAGGACCTGGCCCGTGTCGCCGCCGGGCCAGTCGGCGATCAGGTTGTAGCCGGTGCGGCCGGAAGAGGTGAACTGCTGGACGGTGGTGGTGAACCCGGCCGCGTCCAGCTTGGCCTTCACATAGTCGAGGGATGCCTTGTAGCCGGCGCGGCCGTGCGCCCGGTTGCCGCCGTTGGCGGTCGCGATGGACTGCAGCTGGGCGAGATGCGCCTTGACGGCCGCGACGGGGATGTCGGGAGCGGCGGCGGCCGCGGTGGGGGCGGGCGCCGCCCCGGCTATGGAACCGGTGGCGATCAAGGTGGCGCCGGCGACGACGGCAGCGGCCGTCGCCCGCGCGGAAACGGAGAGCTTCATGTGGGGGGCTCCGAATTCCTTGAGGAATAGGGTGCCCGATGGTGAAGCTGAGCCTGACGCTCCGTCAAGACCACAATCCGGACATGGGTGTTCACATATCGGATCATTCACCGGACCCGCGCGCGAGCCCCACGCTCAGTGCACACAGAACTCGTTGCCCTCCGGATCGGCCATCACCACCCACTGCCCGCTCGGCTCCTTCACCTCCCGCAGCACGCTCGCGCCGAGCCCCTTCAGCCGCTCCACCTCGTCCGTGCGTCGCCCCTCGCCCGGGTGCAGGTCGAGGTGGAGCCGGTTCTTCACGGTCTTCGGCTCCGGCACCCGCTGGAACAGCAGCCGCCGCCCGAGCCCGGTGCCGCTGTGCGGGTCGTACGGGTCCTGCGGATGCCGTACGGCGACCAGGTCCCGGAAGGCGGGGCGGCCGTGGTACTCCACGGTGGCCGCGCCCGGCAGCGCGCCGGCGGCGAGCAGCTGCTCGATGAGTGCGGCGTTGTCCTCCACCGCGTAGTGCAGCGCCGCGGCCCAGAAATCGGCCTGCGTGTGCGGATCGGCGGCGTCGATGACGATCTTGAAGTGCACCGGAGCCGGTGCCGTCGTGGTCATGTAACCAGTAATAATGGTTACATGAGTGAGCGTGCAACGGAATCGCCGGGACCGCCTGGTCTTTCCGCCCGGCCGAGCGGCCCCACCGGGCTGATCCTGCACACGCACGACGGGCGGCCCTACCGCTTCGATCCCGGCGCGCTGTGCCTGGAACTGCTCACGACCGGCGGGCCGGGCGCCTTCGCCCGGTACGAGACGCTGCACACCACCGCCGACCTGGTCGCCTGGGCCGGGCGCAGCCGACTCCCGCAGGGGCTCGACCTGCACGTCACGGATGCCGAGCTGGCCCGGGTCCGCGACGTACGCGACGCGCTCTTCGCGCTCACCGCCGACCGCGCGCACGGACGTCCCCTGCGCCCGGACCTGGTGGCGACCCTCAACGAGGCGGCCGCGCGGCCGTCACTGGTGTCCCGGCTCGCCCCGGACGGCACGCGCGCGTGGGCGCCGGGCGCGAGCGGCGCGCAGCTGTTGTCCACGGTCGCCCGCGACGCGATCGACCTGTTCAGCGGCCCGCACGCGGACCGCGTCCGCGAGTGCGGCGCCCACGACTGCTACTTGCTCTTCGTCGACACGTCCCGCCCGGGCCGCCGCCGCTGGTGCGCGATGGAACACTGCGGCAACCGCGAGAAGGTCCGCGCCCACCGGGCCCGCGCCTACCACCCGGCCGGCTAGGCCCCCGCCGCCGTACCTCGGACTACGCCTCCACGTGGGGGGTGGCCGGCGTCCCGGTCGTCGGGGATTCGATGGCCGGAAGCCCGGCCGCCGTGGGTTCGGCCGCCGCAGGATCGGTTGCCGCGGACTCGGCCGCCGCCGCGAGGGTCGTCCGGAGGCGGGCCGTGCGGCGGGCCGTGCGGAGGCTGTCGGCGGTGAGGAGGATCAGGGCCAGCCAGACGAGGGCGAAGCCGGCCCAGCGCTCGGGCGGCATGGCCTCGTGGAAGTAGAGAACTCCGCACAGGAACTGGAAGACCGGCGCGAGGTACTGCAGCAGCCCCAGCGTGGACAGCGGCACGCGGATCGCGGCCGCGCCGAAGCAGACCAGCGGGATCGCGGTGACCACGCCGGTGGAGGCGAGCAGCGCGGTGTGGCCCGGGCCCTCGCTGGTGAACGTCGAGTGCCCCTGCGCGGTCAGCCACAGCAGATAACCGAGCGCGGGCAGGAACTGGATCGCGGTCTCGGCGGCCAGCGACTCCACGCCGCCGAGGTTCACCTTCTTCTTCATCAGGCCGTAGGTGGCGAAGGAGAAGGCGAGGATCAGGGAGATCCACGGCGGGCGGCCGTAGCCGACGGTCAGGACGACCACCGCGGCCAGGCCGACGCCGACGGCGGCCCACTGCACGGGCCGCAGCCGTTCCCCGAGCAGCAGCACGCCCATGGCGATGGTGACCAGCGGGTTGATGAAGTAGCCGAGCGAGGCCTCCACGACATGGCCGCTGTTCACGGCCCAGATGTAGACGCCCCAGTTGATGCTGATGACGCCCGCGGCGACCGTGACGAGGGCCAGCCGGCGGGGCTGGCGCAGCAGCTCGCCGGCCCACCGCCGGCGCCGCATGACGAGCAGCGCCGCGGCGACGACGACGAAGGACCACATCATCCGGTGGGCGAGCACCTCGCCGGCGCCGGCGGGCTCCAGCAGGGGGAAGAAGAGCGGGAACAGCCCCCACATCCCATACGCAGCGAAGCCGTTCAGCAGGCCTATCCGCTGCTCACCCTTCGACGTCCCGCCCACGGGCTCCTCCTTCGCCTCTGCACATGCCTCCACGAAGGTAGCGCCGCGCCGCCCCGCTGTCATGCCCGTATCGCCATACGGTCATGACAGCGCGGGCGAGTGAGACGGTCGGCCCTGCGGCGGGCCGCTCGGCCCTTGGCCCGGCCGCTCGGCCCTCCGGCCGGCTGCTCAGCCCTTCAGCGCGGCGGTGATCGCCTCGGCGAGCGGTGTGGTGGGGCGGCCGGTCAGGCGGGACAGGTCGCCGGAGGTGACCTCCAGCTCGCCCTTCTCGATGGAGACGTCCACGCCGGCGAAGACCGCGGCGAGCGGCTCGGGCAGTCCGGCGCCGGTCAGGATGCCGGTGAGCGCCTTGGGGGTGACCGGGTTGTAGACGATCTCCTCACCGGTCTGCCGGCTCAGCTCGGCCGCGTACTCGGCGAAGCTCCACGCGGTGTCACCACCGAGTTCGTACGTCTTGTTCTCGTGCCCCTCGCCGGTCAGTACGGCGACGGCGGCGGCCGCGTAGTCGGCGCGCGAGGCCGAGGACACGCGGCCCTTGCCCGCCGCCGCGACGACGGCGCGGTGCTCCAGGACCGGGGCCAGGTTCTCCGTGTAGTTCTCGTGGTACCAGCCGTTGCGCAGCAGCACGTAGGGCAGACCCGAGGTGAGCAGCGCCTCCTCGGTGGCCCGGTGGTCGTCGGCGAGCGCGGCGGTGAGGCTGCCCGGGGCGCTGGTGTAGGCGAGCAGGGCGACGCCCGCGGCCTTGGCGGCGTCGATGACGACCCGGTGCTGGCCGGTCCGGCCCTTGTCGAACTCGTTGCCGGAGATCAGCAGCACCTTGTCGCCGGCGGCGAAGAGGCCGTCGAAGGTGTCCGGGGTGTTGTAGTCGGCGACCGCGAGGCGTACGCCGCGTTCGGCGAGATCGGCGGCCTTCTCCGGGGTGCGCACGACGGCGGTGACCTGGTCGGCCGGGACCTTCTCCAGCAGCTGCTCCACGACGTGACGGCCGAGGTTTCCGGTGGCTCCGGTGACGACGATGCTCATGGTGCGATCTCCTCGGGGGGTGTGACTTCTCCGTTGTCTGACACCCACCGTACGGATTGCGCTAACTTCTGGAAAGTACCCACTTTGAAGTAAGGTACTGGCATGACAGTAAGTGCAGTGGGCTCCGACGCCGAGGCGATGTGCCCCTACCGGCTCGTCCTGGAGCACGTCACCAGCCGGTGGGGCGTGCTCGTCCTGATCGCCCTGCTGGAGCGTTCCTACCGGTTCAGTGAGCTGCGCCGCGAGGTGAGCCGCGTCGGCCGGGCGGTCAGCGAGAAGATGCTCACCCAGACCCTGCAGACCCTGGAGCGCGACGGTCTGGTCCACCGCGACGCCAAGCCTGTCATCCCGCCCCGCGTCGACTACTCCCTGACCGAACTGGGCCGGGAGGCCGCCGGACAGGTCCGCGCACTCACCCTGTGGACGGAGCGGCGCATGCCCGACGTGGAACGGGCCCGCACGGCATACGACGAGGCCCGGGACGCTTCGTCGTCCCGGGCCTCGTGAGGGAAGGCGTCGCCTGCCTCGTGAGAGAAGGCGCCGTCAGCCGACGACCGTCCAGGTGTCGCCGCCGGCGAGGAGTGCGGCGAGGTCGCCCTTGCCGCGCTGTTCCACCGCGGTGTCGAGCTGGTCGGCCATGAGGGTGTCGTAGACCGGCCGGTCGACGGAGCGGAACACGCCGATCGGGGTGTGGTGCAGGGTGTCGGGGTCGGCGAGCCGGGACAGCGCGAACGCCGTGGTCGGGGAGGCGGCGTGGGCGTCGTGGACGACGACGTCGGCCTCGTTCTCCGGCGTCACGTCCACCACCCGCAGATCACCGGTCCGCGCATCGCGTACGACCCCGCGGTCGCCGTCGGTGCCGAAGCGGATGGGCTGCCCGTGCTCCAGGCGGATCAGGGCCTCGGTGGCCTGCTGCTGGTCCTTCAGGGCGTCGAAGGCGCCGTCGTTGAAGATGTTGCAGTTCTGGTAGATCTCGATCAGCGCGGTGCCCGGGTGGGCGGCCGCCTGCCGCAGGACCTCGGTGAGGTGCTTGCGGTCGGAGTCGATGGTGCGGGCGACGAAGGACGCCTCCGCGCCGAGCGCCAGCGACACCGGGTTGAAGGGGGCGTCCAGGGAGCCCATCGGCGTCGACTTGGTGATCTTGCCCAGTTCGGACGTCGGGCTGTACTGGCCCTTGGTCAGACCGTAGATCCGGTTGTTGAACAGCAGGATCTTGAGGTTGACGTTGCGGCGCAGGGCGTGGATGAGGTGGTTGCCGCCGATGGACAGGGCGTCGCCGTCGCCCGTCACCACCCACACCGACAGATCCCGGCGCGAAGTCGCCAGACCGGTCGCGATGGCCGGGGCGCGGCCGTGGATGGAGTGCATCCCGTAGGTGTTCATGTAGTACGGGAAGCGGGAGGAGCAGCCGATCCCGGAGACGAAGACGATGTTCTCGCGGGCCAGGCCCAGCTCGGGCATGAAGCCCTGCACCGCCGCCAGGATCGCGTAGTCACCGCAGCCCGGGCACCAGCGCACCTCCTGGTCCGACTTGAAGTCCTTCATCGTCTGCTTGGCCTCGGCCTTGGGGACCAGCTGAAGCAGCGTGTCGGCGTCAGTCATGGATGGCCTCCTTCAGCGCCGCGGCGAGCCTCTCCGCCTTGAACGGCATGCCGTTGACCTGGGTGTGGGAGCGGGCGTCGACGAGGTACTTCGCCCGGATCAGGGTGGCGAGCTGGCCGAGGTTCATCTCGGGGATCACGACCTTGTCGTAAGCCTTCAGGACCTCGCCGAGGTTGCGCGGGAAGGGGTTGAGATGACGCAGGTGCGCCTGCGCGATCGCCTCCCCGGCCGTCCGCAGCCGCCGTACCGCCGCCGTGATCGGTCCGTACGTCGATCCCCAGCCCAGTACCAGCGTGCGTGCCTGCTGCGGGTCGTCGACCTGAAGGTCCGGGACCTCGATGCCGTCGACCTTGGCCTGCCGGGTGCGGACCATGAAGTCGTGGTTGGCCGGGTCGTAGGAGATGTTCCCGGAGCCGTCCTGTTTCTCGATGCCGCCGATGCGGTGCTCGAGGCCCGGCGTGCCCGGCACCGCCCACGGCCGGGCCAGGGTGTGCGGGTCCCGCTTGTAGGGCCAGAAGACCTCGGTGCCGTCCTGCAGGGTGTGGTTCGGGCCCTGGGCGAACTGCACCCGCAGGTCCGGCAGGTCGTCCACCTCGGGGATGCGCCAGGGCTCGCTGCCGTTGGCCAGGTAGCCGTCCGAGAGGAGGAACACCGGGGTGCGGTAGAGCAGCGCGATCCGCGCGGCCTCCAGCGCGGCGTCGAAGCAGTCGGCCGGTGTCCTCGGCGCGACGACCGGCACCGGCGCCTCGCCGTTGCGGCCGTACATCGCCTGCAGCAGGTCCGCCTGCTCGGTCTTCGTCGGCAGACCCGTGGAGGGGCCGCCGCGCTGGATGTCCACGATCAGCAGCGGCAGCTCCAGCGACACCGCGAGGCCGATCGTCTCCGACTTCAGCGCCACACCGGGGCCGGAAGTCGTGGTGACCGCCAGCGAGCCGCCGAACGCCGCGCCCAGGGCGGCGCCGATGCCGGCGATCTCGTCCTCGGCCTGGAACGTGCGCACACCGAAGTTCTTGTGCCGGCTCAGCTCGTGCAGGATGTCCGAGGCCGGGGTGATCGGGTACGAGCCGAGGAACAGCGGCAGGTCGGCCTGGCGGGAGGCGGTGATCAGGCCGTAGGCGAGGGCCAGGTTGCCGGAGATGTTGCGGTACAGCCCGGGCGGGAACGCCGTCGCCGCCGGCGCGACCTCGTAGGAGACCGCGAAGTCCTCGGTCGTCTCACCGAAGTTCCAGCCCGCGTGGAACGCGGTGATGTTCGCCTCGGCGATCTCCGGCTTCTTCGCGAACTTCGTCCGCAGGAACTTCTCGGTGCCCTCGGTCGGGCGGTGGTACATCCACGACAGCAGCCCCAGCGCGAACATGTTCTTGCTGCGCTCGGCCTCCTTGCGGGAGAGGTCGAACTCCTTCAGCGCCTCCACCGTCAGCGTGGTCAGCGGCACCGGGTGCAGGCTGTAGCCGTCCAGCGAGCCGTCTTCCAGCGGGTTGGAGTCGTAGCCGACCTTCTGCATGGCCCGCTTGGTGAACTCGTCGGTGTTGACGATGATCTCCGCGCCGCGCGGCATGTCGCCGATGTTCGCCTTCAGGGCGGCCGGGTTCATCGCCACGAGCACGTTCGGCGCGTCGCCCGGGGTGAGGATGTCGTGGTCGGCGAAGTGCAGCTGGAAGCTGGAGACACCCGGCAGGGTGCCGGCGGGCGCGCGGATCTCGGCCGGGAAGTTCGGCAGGGTGGAGAGGTCGTTGCCGAACGACGCGGTCTCCGAGGTGAACCGGTCGCCCGTGAGCTGCATGCCGTCACCCGAGTCCCCCGCGAACCGGATGATCACCCGGTCCAGCCGGCGCACGTCCTTCCCCCCGGCCGGTCTGCGCTGCTCTCCTACGACGGTGGTGTCGGCCTGCTCCGCTGGGCTGCTGACCTGACTGGTCACTGAACTGGACCTCCCTCGAGGCGGCTGTCGGGAGCGGCCCTCCCACGGGCCTCCCAGGATCAACCCTACGTCTGTAAGGGTCGCCTTCCCTTGACTTTCCGCATGGTGGCGCTCGACCACCCTGCCACCGCCGCGAGCCGTGCTCGTCCCCGTCCGGGTTCCCCGACGTGCGGCAGTGTCCCGGCGAGGTGCCCAGGAGTTCGGATACGTCAGGAGTTCAGATACGTCAGCACGGCGAGCACCCGGCGGTGGTCGCCCTCGCTCGGGGACAGGCCCAGTTTGAGGAAGATGTTGCTGACGTGCTTCTCGACCGCGCCGTCACTGACGACGAGCTGCTTGGCGATGGCCGAATTCGTACGCCCCTCGGCCATCAGTCCGAGGACCTCCCGCTCCCTCGGGGTGAGCCCGGCGAGGACGTCCTGCTTGCGGGAGCGGCCCAGCAACTGGGCGACGACCTCGGGGTCGAGGGCCGTACCGCCCTCGGCGACACGCACCACCGCGTCCACGAACTCGCGCACCTCGGCCACGCGGTCCTTCAGCAGATAGCCGACGCCGCGGCTCGAACCGGCCAGCAGCTCGGTGGCGTACCGCTCCTCGACGTACTGCGAAAGCACCAGCACCCCGAGCCCGGGATGCGCCTTGCGCAGCTGCACGGCGGCCCGAACACCCTCGTCGGTGTGGGTGGGCGGCATCCTTACGTCCGCGACGACGACGTCGGGCAGCGCGCCCTCCGCGTCCAGCTCGGCGATGGTCTTCACCAGCGCCTCGGCGTCCCCCACGCCGGCGACGACGTCGTGCCCGCGGTCGGTGAGCAGCCGCGTCAGCCCTTCCCGCAGCAGCACCGAATCCTCGGCGATGACCACCCGCACCCTGACCTCCACGACGCCGTTCCCCCCACACTGCGCGACAACATCCCAAGCATTCCATCAACGGACGCGAAGCGCGGGCGCGGGAGGCCGGAGAGGGGGGAGGGGTGTCGGGTTTCGGCCGGGGTCAAGGGCCCGGGGGCCGGGACGGTGCGAGTCGGTCAGTGCGTTCGCCAGGGCAGTTCCGCTGTGATGCGGGTCGGGCCGCCGGGCGGGGAGTCGATGATGAGGATGCCGTCGACCGCGTCGAGGCGTTCCGTGAGGCCGGTGAGGCCCGAGCCGGGGCTGGGGGCCACGCCGCCGGTGCCGTCGTCCGTGACCTGGAGCATCAGGCGGTCGTCCGAGCGCCACACATCCACCGTCGCGGACCGCGCCCCGCTGTGCTTGCCGACGTTCTGCAGCAGCTCGCAGACCGTGAAGTAGGCGATGCCCTCGATCGCGGGGACCGGTCGCGACGGCAGGTCCACCTCCACCCGCACCGGCACCGCGGACCGGGAGGCCACGGCGGACAGCGCCGCGTCCAGGCCACGGTCGGTCAGCACCGCCGGATGGATGCCGCGCGCCAGGTCCCGCAGTTCCTGCAGCGCCGTCTTCACCTCACCGTGCGCCTCGTCCACCATCCGCGCTGCCGCCCGCGGGTCGTCCCGCAGCTTCTCCTTCGCCAGCCCCAGGTCCATGGCCAGGTTGACCAGCCGGGCCTGCGCCCCGTCGTGCAGATCGCGCTCGATGCGCCGCAGGTCCGCCGCCGCCGTGTCCACGACCACCCCGCGGTCCGACTCCAGCTCCACCACCCGCGCCCCCAGCCGCGACGGGCCGAGCAGCCCGTGCACCAGCAGCCGGTCCACCGACGTCAGCGCCCGCACGATCCACGGCGTGGCCATCGTGAACAGCGCACCCACCAGCACCGTCACGGTGATCTCGAACGGGTTGTCGATGTAGATCCGGTGGTGCTCGTCGCCGTACAGCTGCAGGCCGCCCTGGCCGGCGTACATCGGGAAGACCCAGAACCACAGCGGGTACGTCAGCATCGCCCAGCCGTACGCCCAGAACGCCAGCGCCACGCAGAAGGAGAACACCGCCCACGGGAACTGCAGCACGGCGTACAGCAGATGCCGCCAGGACGCGCCGCTCTTGAGGACCGCGCCGATCCAGCCCATCAGGCTGTTCTTGCGGGCCCGCAGCGGCTCCGGGTCGGCCACCTCCAGGCCGAGCAGCCCGCGCGCCCGCGCCCGCTCCAGCGCGCCGAAGCCACGGCAGCCGGCCAGCGCCGCGGCCAGCACCGGGACGCCGAGGAACGTCACCAGCAGGCCGGCCCCGAGCGAGACCATCGTGACCGCGAAGACGAACAGCACGATCCCGATCGGCAGGCCCAGCAGCACATATCCCAGCTCCCGCCAGCTGCGGCCCTCGAACGGCGCCCGCAGCGCCGCCGGCATTCGGTGCCGGCCGGAGCCGTCGTCGTACCCCGACCGGTAGCGCTCCTGATACTGCATGGCCATCGGTGTCCGTCCGTTTCTGCTCGTGGCCGCCGCTCGGCCGCACGCCCTGTCACCTACGTCCAGCCTGCTGCGCCGCAGGTCGGCGGACCATGGAGGCCGTCGGCGTCTTGGACGGGGGGTTTTCCCCACCTCGGGAGCTCGCCGGCGTCAGGAGCGGGCGTCCTGCGCACGGTCGCGCCACGGCAGCTCCGCCGTGACCGTCGTCGGCCCACCGGGCGGCGAGTCGATGACGAACAGGCCGTCCACGGCGTCCAGCCGCTCCGCGAGCCCCCGCATCCCGGTACCGCGGTCCGGCGACGCGCCACCCCGCCCGTCGTCCCACACCTGGATCAGCAGCCGGTCGTCGGACCGCCACACCTCCACCCTGGCCGACCTCGCACCGCTGTGCTTGCTGATGTTCTGCAGCAGCTCGGACACCGTGAAATAGGCGATGCCCTCGATCGCGGCGGCGGGCCGCGACGACAGTTCGGCGGTCACCTTCACCGGCACCGTGCACCGCGACGCCACGGACGAAAGCGCCGCGTCCAGACCGCGATCGGTCAGCACCGCCGGATGGATGCCGCGCGCCAGATCGCGCAGTTCCTGCAGCGCCAGCTTCACCTCGCCGTGCGCCTCGTCGACCATCGCGGCCACGTGCTCGTCGGCCTGGCCCTCCAGCAGCTTCTCCTTCGCCAGGCCGAGCCCCATCGCCAGGTTCACCAGCCGGGCCTGCGCCCCGTCGTGCAGATCGCGCTCGATGCGCCGCAGATCGGCGGCCGCCGTGTCCACGACCACCCCGCGGTCCGACTCCAGCTCCGCGATACGGCGCTCCAGCTCGTCGGACGGCGACAGCAGCCCGCGCACCATCGCCCGGTCCACGTTGCTCATCCCGCGCGCCAGGTACGGCAGCACCGGCCACAGCACGAACAGCGAGGTGAGCGTCACGACGAAGGTGACGATGCCCCACGGCAGCCGGACCAGGTCGTACAGCGCGGTCCGCCAGGCCACCGAGTCCTTCAGCACCATCCACATCCGGCCGAAGACACCGTCCGCGCGGTGCAGCGGCAGCCGGCTCGGCTCCTCGACCCGCACCCCCAGCAGCGCCCGCGCCCGGGCCCGTTCGAACCGACCCAGCAGCCGCGCGCCCATCAGGGCCAGCGCCAGCAGCGGGAAGCCGATCACGGTGATCGTCAGCGCGCCGCTCACCAGCAGCACGGTCATGACGTAGACGAAGCCGATCAGCGTCAGCGGAAGGTTCGCCAGGAGATGGGCGATCTCCTTCCAGGTGTGCGCGTCGTAGGCCAGGCGGGCCGGTGGCGGACGGTCGTCGTCGGCCGGCCGGCGGGCGGGGTCGGTTGCGGTCATATGGGCTAGCGTGCCGCGCGCCGCGGCGCCGCGCCATGAGGTCGCCCGGCCTCGCCCCGGTGGGGAAAACCCCACCCTCCCCCCGGGCCACGCGTCTCAAGGCGTGACGGGCTGCTTACCGCCTCTTTATCAGGGCCTAGACTCCCGTGCGTACAGATCGTCGAACACTCCTCGACGGTCGTCGAAAGCCGAGAAACGCGAAGCCAGGGAGCGAGGAGACGGACGTGCGGGATATGACCGTCGTCGTCGCGGCGGACTACTTCCACTCCTATTCGGTCGTGGGACTGCTCGCCGTCGTCGGCGTGCTCTTCGTCGCCGTCGCCTTCGGGGCCGGCCGCCTGCTGCGGCCCGTCGTGCCCACGCCCGAGAAACTCCTGACGTACGAGTGCGGCGTGGACCCCGTCGGCGAGGGCTGGGCACACACCCAGGTCCGCTACTACGTCTACGCGTTCCTGTACGTCATCTTCGCCGTCGACTCGATCTTCCTCTTCCCCTGGGCGACGGTCTTCGCCGCGCCCGGCTACGGCGCGGCCACCCTGGTGGAGATGTTCATCTTCCTCGGCTTCCTCGCCGTAGGCCTGCTGTACGCGTACAAGAAGGGCGTCCTGGCATGGACGTGAACCCGGCTGTTCCGGAGCCCGCCGTTCCACAGATCGCCGTCCCGGAGCCCGTGCCGCTTCCCGAGCCGAAGAGGCTGGGCGCGCTCGCCCGCCTGGCCCCTGAGCCGATGAAGGTGGTCCTGAACTGGGGCCGCCGCTACTCGCTGTGGGTCTTCAACTTCGGACTGGCCTGCTGCGCGATCGAGTTCATCGCCGCGTCGATGTCCCGCCACGACTTCATCCGGCTCGGCGTCATCCCCTTCGCGCCGGGACCGCGCCAGGCAGACCTGATGGTCGTCTCGGGCACGGTCACCGACAAGATGGCCCCTGCGGTCAAGCGCCTGTACGAGCAGATGCCCGAGCCGAAGTACGTCATCTCCTTCGGCGCCTGCTCCAACTGCGGCGGCCCGTACTGGGACTCCTATTCCGTCACCAAGGGCGTCGACCAGATCATCCCCGTCGACGTGTACGTCCCCGGCTGCCCGCCGCGGCCCGAGGCGCTGCTCCAGGGCATCCTCAAGCTCCAGGAGAAGATCGCCCGCGAGTCGCTCGGCGAGCGCTACGGCCACGGTGCGTCCCGCCCCTCGCCGGCGGCGCTGCAGAGCGGCCTGGTGCAGCCGCCGCAGCCCGCGCAGGGGGAGGACCGATGAGCGCCGGCACGGTCGGCTGGCTGCCCGCCGACACCGAGGAGCTCTTCGGTACGGCGGCGACGGCCGAGGAGTCGTACGACGTTCTGACCGTCGACGTCCCGTCGGAGTCCTGGCTCGCGGCGCTGACGACGGCCCGCGACCGGCTGGGCTGCACCTACTTCGACTGGCTGAGCGCGGTCGACGAGCCCGGCATGGGCTTCCGCGTCGCCGCGCACGTGGCGGCGCTGGGCCCGGTGCGGCGCCTGCTGGTGCGCACGACCGTGCCGCACGAGGCGCCGGTGCTGCCGTCGGCCGTGTCGGTCTACGCGGGCGCCGCCTGGCACGAACGCGAGACGCACGAGATGTTCGGCGTCGGCTTCGAGGACCACCCGAACCTCGACCACCTGCTGCTTCCCGACACTTTCGAGGGCCACCCGCTGCGCAAGGACTTCGTCCTGGCCGCCCGGGTCGCCAAGGCCTGGCCCGGCGCCAAGGAACCGGGGGAGTCCGAGCACGGCGGCCCCAAGCGCCGCCAGATGCTGCCGCCGGGCGTCCCCGACCCCAACGAGTGGGGCCCGCTCAAGGGGCAGCTCCCGCCTGCCCCGGCCCGCCCGGCCCGGGCAGCGGGCGCGGGTCGCGCGGCGGGCGCTGCCGGTGCCGGCCGTGCCGCGGCTGCGGCGGGGGAGCGGCCGGCGCGCCGCACGCGCACGGCGTCCGAGGGCTCGGCGAGCCAGGCCGCGGCGGGTGCTGCGGAGGCGGCGGGGACGGAGGTGCCGGAGGCCCCGTCGGGAGCTACTGCCCGTCCGCGCCGGACGCGTACCGCGTCCGAGGGTTCTGCGAGCCAGGCTGCTGCGGGTGCTGCGGGTGCTGCGGCTGCTGCGGAGGCGGCGGGGACCGAGGTGCCGGAGGCCTCGTCGGGAGCTACTGCCCGTCCGCGCCGGACACGTACCGCGAGCGAGGGCTCGGTGAGCCAGGCCGCCGCGGCGGATTCGGCGGAGCGGGAGGGCGACGACGTCGTCGCCGGGCCTGCGGACGCGGCGACGCGCAAGCAGGACGCCAGCGAGGGCGACGCTTCCCGAGCGGCGGCCGAGGGCCCGGCCGCCGAGGCTTCGGTGGCGCACGAGCCCGGCCCGGCACCGGCTGGCCCGCGTCGGGCACGCAGCGCCTCGCAGGGCGCGGCCTCACAGCGGGCCGAGGCCGAGCACCCCACACAACCGACCGCACCGGAAAGGCCCGCCCGCCGCAGCGCGGACGCCCCGTGGCACCACGCCCGCCCGGCGTTCGACGACGCGCGGCCCGAGCCGGAACCGGAGCCCCAGCCGGAGGCCCAGCGCGAGCCGGAGTCGGAGCCGGCGCGCCAGCGCGAGCCGGAGGCCCGGTCCGAGTCGGAGCCAGAGCACCGGCCCGAGCCGGAGCGCCAGCCCGAGCCCCAGCCCGGGCCGGAGCCCCAGCCCGCGCCGGCGACCGAGCCGGCCGGCGACGACGCGGACCCGGCCGCCAAGGCCGCCCCCGCCACCGGCGACGGAGCCGACCGCGGCCCCGAAGCCCGCCCGGTCGGCAAGGGCGACTCCGGCGACCAGGGCGCTCCCGCCGGCAAGGCCGACCCGGGCAACCAAGGCGGCCCCGCCGAGCAGGGCGACCCCGGCAGCGAAGCCGGCAAAGCCGGCCGCACCGGTGCACCCCGCGACACTCAACAGCCCCAAGACCCCCACGCCCCCGAAGACCCCCACGACCCCGCAGGAGGCCCGCAGTGAACGGCGCTCTCGACGTCGCCCTGCGACTCGTGGTCGTCTTCGTCGTCTTCCTCACCTTCCCCCTGATCGTGGGCCAGACCGAACACAAGGTCATGGCCCACATGCAGGGCCGCCTCGGCCCCATGTACGCCGGCGGTTTCCACGGCTGGGCGCAGCTGATCGCCGACGGCGTGAAGTTCGCGCAGAAGGAAGACGTCGTCCCCGCGGGCGCCGACCGCCGTATCTTCCAGCTCGCGCCCGCCGTCGCCCTGCTGCCGTATCTGCTCGTGCTGCTCGCCATCCCGATCGGCCCGGGCGAGGGCGCGGTCGGCCAGGTCCTGGACGCCGGTGTCTTCTTCGTCCTCGCGGTGATGGGCGTCGGCGTGCTCGGCTCCCTCATGGCCGGCTGGGCCAGCGCGAACAAGTTCTCCCTGCTCGGCGGTCTGCGCACCGCCGCCCAGCTCCTGGCCTACGAACTGCCCATGCTGCTCACCGCCGCCTCCGTGGCCATGGCGGCCGGCACGGTGTCCCTCCCCGGCATCCTCGACGCGTTCGAGTGGTGGTGGCTGCCCTGGCAGATCGTCGGCGCGATCGTCTTCTTCGTCGCCGGTCTCGCCGAGCTCCAGCGGCCGCCGTTCGACATGCCCGTCGCCGACTCGGAGATCATCTTCGGCGCGTACACCGAGTACACCGGCCTGCGCTTCGCCCTGTTCCTGCTCGCCGAATACGCCGGGATCATCGTCCTGTGCGGCCTTACGACCGTCCTCTTCCTCGGCGGCTGGCACGGCCCGTGGGGCGCCGACGGCCTGGGCTGGGTGTGGACCCTGCTGAAGACCGCGATCCTCGCCTTCATCGTGATCTGGCTGCGCGTCACCTACCCCCGGCTGCGCGAGGACCAGCTCCAGAAGCTCTCCTGGACCCTCCTGGTCCCTCTCTCCCTCGCCCAGATCGCCCTCACCGGCATCGTCAAGGTGGTGATCCAGTAGCTATGGCGATTCCCGGCAGCGGCCTGGCCAAGGGCCTGGCCGTCACCCTCCGCACGATGACGAAGAAGCACGTCACCGCGCAGTATCCGGATGTCCAGCCCGACCTCCCGCCCCGCACCCGCGGCGTGATCGGCCTGTTCGAGGAGAACTGCACGGTCTGCATGCTCTGCGCCCGCGAGTGCCCCGACTGGTGCATCTACATCGACTCCCACAAGGAGACGGTCCCCGCGGCCACCCCCGGCGGCCGCGAGCGCAGCCGCAACGTCCTCGACCGGTTCGCGATCGACTTCTCCCTGTGCATGTACTGCGGTATCTGCATCGAGGTGTGTCCTTTCGACGCGCTGTTCTGGTCCCCGGAGTTCGAGTACGCCGAGACCGACATCCGCGACCTCACCCACGAGCGCGACAAGCTGCGCGAGTGGATGTGGACCGTACCGGCCCCGCCCGCCCTGGATCCGGGCGCCGAGGAGCCGAAGGAACTGTCGGCCGCCCGCAAGAGCGCCGAGAAGCTGGCCGCCGCCCGCGACGAGGAGGGAACGTCGTGACTCTCGCCGCCGCACAGGCCGTGACCGCCGCCGCCTCCCACGGTTTCCTCTCCCCGACCGGCGTGGAGATCGCCTTCGTCCTGGTCGGCCTGTTCACCTTCGGCGCCGCCCTGGTCACCGTCACCACCCGGCAGCTGGTGCACGCCGCCCTGTGGCTCGTCGTCACCCTCGGCGGCCTCGCCGTCGAGTACCTGCTGCTGACAGCCGAGTTCATCGCCTGGGTGCAGGTCCTGATCTACGTCGGTTCCGTCGTCGTCCTCCTGCTGTTCGGTCTGATGCTCACCAGGGCCCCCATCGGCCGCTCCCCGGACGCCGACTCCGGCAACCGGTGGGCCGCCCTGACCGTGGCGGTCGCCGCAGCGGCCGCCCTGGTCTGGGTGGTCGTCGACGCCTTCCGCACCACCTGGATCGACCTGGACGGCCCCGCCGCCGGCTCCACCGCGGTCACCGGCGCCAGCCTGTTCCAGAACTGGGTGCTGCCCTTCGAAGCCCTCTCCGTCCTCCTCCTCGCCGCACTCGTCGGCGCGATCGTCCTGTCCCGCAAGGCGAAGGCGGAGGCGGCGCCGCAGACCGGCACCGCCGCCTCCCGCGCCACGGCCGCCGGGACACCGGCCGGCACGAACGCTGCCGAGGCCCCCTCCGCCGCCGGGAAGGAAGGCGCCTGATGCACCTCGCCTATCCCGCCGTCCTGTCCGCCCTCCTTTTCTGCGCCGGCCTGTACGGCATCCTCGCGCGCCGCAACGCGATCCTGGTGCTGATGTCGGTCGAGCTGATGCTCAACGCCGTCAACCTGAACCTGGTCGCCTTCGACGTGTGGCTGAACAAGGCCGCCGAGGAGACCCTGCACTCCGGGCAGGCCCTGACCCTGTTCACCATCGCCATCGCCGCCGCCGAGATCGGCATCGGCCTGGCGATCGTCCTGGCCGTCCACCGCAACCGCGGCACCTCCGACATCGACCGGCTCCGCGACACCGCCGAGGGCCCCGAGCCCGACGGCTCCCGCGGCGACGCCCTCACGGCCGACACGACCGAGAAGGCTGAGGCCACCGCGTGACCACGACCACTCTCGCCGTCCTCGTCCCCCTCCTGCCGTTCTTCGGCGCCGCCGCCGGCCTGCTGCTAGGCCGCACCGCGCCCGGTTTCGTCCGCCCGCTCGCGATCCTGCCGACCCTCGCCGCCCTGGCGCTGGCCGTCGCCGTCGCCGCGGACCAGGGCGGGGGCGCCGCGATCGACGCCGCCACCGAGCTGACCCCCACCGGCTCGGTGCCGATCGAGCTCGCGCTGCACATCGACGGCTTCGCCGCGCTCGTCGCCGTCCTCGTGGGTGTCGTCGCGACGTGCGTGCAGATCTACTCCACGGGCTACCTGCGCGACGACCCGCGCTACCCGTCGTACGCCGCCCTGGTCTCGCTGTTCACCTCCGCGATGCTGCTGGTCGTCTACTCCGGCGATCTGATCGTGCTGCTGGTCGGCTGGGAGGTCATGGGCATCTGCTCCTACTTCCTCGTCGGCCACTACTGGGAGACCCCCGAGGCGCGTGCCGCCTCCCTCAAGGCCTTCCTGGTCACCAAGCTCGGCGACGTCCCCTTCCTGATCGGCCTGTTCGTCCTGGCCGGCGACACGGGCTCCTTCGAGATCACCAAGATCCTCGGCGCCGTCGCGCACGGCGGCCTGGACCACCCCACCCTGATCGCCCTGCTGCTCCTGGCCGGCGTGGCGGGCAAGTCGGCGCAGTTCCCGCTGCACACCTGGCTCCCCGACGCGATGGCGGGCCCCACGCCCGTCTCCGCGCTGATCCACGCCGCGACGATGGTCGCCGCCGGTGTCTACTTCGTCGCCCGGCTCCTCCCGGTCTTCGAGGCCTCCCAGGCCGCGATGGTCGTCCTCGCCGTCATGGCCGCCGTGACGATGGCCGGCTCCGGCCTCGCCGCGCTCGCCCAGGACGACATCAAGCGCGTCCTCGCGTACTCGACGATCGGCCAGCTCGGCTACATGACCGGCGCCCTCGCCGTCGGCGACCGCGGCGCCGCCGTCTTCCACCTCCTGTCCCACGGCGCCTTCAAGGCGCTGCTGTTCCTCGCCGCCGGCGCGGTCATCCACGCCGCCGGCACCAACTCGCTCGCCGCCATGTCCCGGATGGGCCATCTGCGCGACCGCGTCCCGGACGCCTACTGGACGATGACCGTGGCGCTCCTCGCGCTCGCCGCGATCCCGCCGTTCAGCGGCTTCTTCTCCAAGGAGACGGTCCTCGGCGCCGCCGAGCACGTGGCCACCGGCCACACCGGGCACGCCCCCGGCGCCGCCGGCTGGATCGTCCTCGTCGCCGGCCTGGTCACGGCCCTGCTCACCGCCGCGTACGCGACGCGGCTGTGGCTGCTGGCCTTCCGGGGTCACGGCGCCGAGGCCCCGGACCACGGCCGGCAGCCGCTGACCATGACCGTCGTGCTGTGGGTGCTCGCCGTGCCCTCCCTCGCGCTCGGCGGACTCGCCTACCGGCTGCTGCCCGACTGGTTCGACGGACGCTCCCTGGCCCCGGCCCTGACCACCTCCGTCATCGGCACCGGCGTGGCCCTCGTCGGCGGCATCGTCACCTATGCCGCCTGGCGCCACACCACCGCGCGCGCCGCCCGCGTCCCCCTCGGCGCGGTCGCCGCCCACCCCGAGGGCGACGCCGGGCTGGTCGAGGCCGAGGCCATCGCCACCCACGAGCCGGCCTACGGGGACATCGCCCACGCCCCAGACCCGGCCGACCCCGGGCGCCTGCTGCTCGGCCCGCTGCACCGGCCCGCGGCCGGCGGCTTCCACCTCGACGCGGTCTACTCGACGCTGTTCGTGCGCCCGGTGCAGGCCGGGGCGAGCCTCGTCAGGTTCCTCGACCGCGAGGTCGTCGACACCTACGTCCGTGGGGCAGGTGCTCTTCCCCGCTGGCTCGGGGCCGCCGTGCGGCGCGCCCAGACCGGCAATGTGCAGACCTATGTGAGCGCGCTGCTCGCCGGCACCGTCGTCCTCGCGGTCGCCGCCGTCCTCGTCGCCACGGGAGCGTGAGCAGGCGTGATCGATATCAACGAGTCCGTGATGCAGTTCCTTCTGGCATTCGTCGTCGTCGGCCCGCTCCTCGGCGCGGTCGCCGCTCTCCTGCCGGCCCCGCCCGGGCTGAAGGGGAAGTCCCCGGAGCAGGCCGTGCTCCGCCACGGTGTGACCGTGACCGGCGTGGTCCTCATCGCCGCGATCGTCCTGGCGCTCGGCTTCGACCACGACCACCCGTCGAAGATGCAGGCCAGTACCGACATCAGCTGGATCCCCGCACTCGACGTGCGCATCCACCTCGGCATCGACGGCATCTCCCTCCCCCTGCTGGTCCTGACCGCGCTGCTGACCTTCCTCAGCGCCCTGTACAGCTACTTCAAGATGCCCGCGGGGCCGTCCCCGAAGGCCTTCGTCGCCCTGATCCTGGTCCTGGAGTCCGGCACCCTCGCCACCTTCGCCGTCCTCGACCTGATCCTGTTCTTCCTCGCCTTCGAGATGGTCCTGATCCCCATGTACTTCCTCATCGCCCGCTGGGGCGGCGAGGGCCGGGCCGCGGCGGCGTGGAAGTTCATCCTGTACACGCTGCTCGGCTCGGTGGTCATGCTGCTCGGCCTGCTCCTGATCGGCCTGCGAGCCGGCACCTTCGACATGGTGGCACTCGCCACTGACAACGGCCGGTCGCTGACCACGTCCGTGCAGGTCATCGCCGTACTGGCGATCGGGATCGGGCTCGCCGTGAAGACCCCGATGTGGCCGCTGCACAGCTGGCTGCCCGACGCGCACACCGCCGCGCCGACCGTCGGCTCGGTCCTGCTGGCCGGTGTCCTGCTGAAGATGGGTACGTACGGGTTCGTCCGGATCCTGCTGCCGATCGCCCCGGACGGCATGCGCACCTTCGCGCCCTACCTCGCCGCCCTCGCCGTCGTCGGGATCATCTACGGATCCCTGGCCTGCCTGGCCCTCGCCAAGCGGGGCGCGAAGGGCGACCTCAAGCGGCTGATCGCCTACTCCTCCGTCGGCCACATGGGCTTCGTCCTGCTCGGCATCGCCACGATGTCCCCGACCGGCGTCAACGGCGCCCTGTTCGCGAACATCGCCCACGGCCTCATCACCGGCCTGCTGTTCTTCCTGGTCGGCGGCCTCAAGGACCGCACCGGCACCACCGACCTCGACACCCTCGCCGAGGAGACCGGCGCGGCGCTGTACGGCAAGGCCCCGCGCCTCGGCGGCCTGCTCGCCTTCGGCGCGGTCGCCTCGCTCGGCCTGCCGGGCCTGGCCGGGTTCTGGGGCGAGATGCTCGCGCTGTTCGGCGCGTTCAAGCCCGCCGCCGACCTCAGCCGTCCCGCCTTCCTCACGTTCATGGCGGTCGGCGCGTTCGGCACCCTGCTGACGGCCGCGTACATGCTCGTCGTGGTCCGCCGCGTCTGCATGGGCGCCGTCCCCCAGGACACCCCGAAGCTCGCCGACGTCCACACGTACGAGTTCGCGGCCTGGACCCCGCTCGTCGTCCTCACCGTCGTCGCGGGCCTGTGGCCCAAGGCCCTGCTCGGACTGACCGACCCGGCCGTGCAGCAGCTCCTCGCAGGAGGCACCCGATGAGCTCCCCGGCCCAGCCGCTCGCCCAGCCGCTGGCGGAGTCCCTCGTCCAGTCCGTCGACTGGCTCGCGATCGCGCCGCCCACCCTGACGGCCGTCGTCGGCCTGGCCGTCCTCGTCGCCGACCTGTTCCTGCCGGACGCGAAGAAGGCCGTCCTCGGCTGGATCTCCGTGGCCGGACTCGCCGGCTCCGCCCTCCTGCTGCTGCCGCTCCTCGACGGCGACCGGACCACCTTCTGCCTGCCCACCCGTCAGGACGCGTGCAGCTACACGGCGGACCGCTTCACCCTCGTCATCCAGCTGCTCGTCCTCGGCGGCGCCCTGCTGGCCGCCCTGCTGTCGGTGACCGCCCTGAAGGACGCCCGCAAGGACATGCCGGAGGGCGAGTACTGGTTCCTGCTGCTGTCCTCCGCCGCCGGCGCCGCCCTGCTGCCCGCCTCCCGCGACCTCGCCACGCTCATCGTCGCCCTCGAGGTCGCCTCCCTGCCCGCCTTCGCGCTCGTCGGCCTGCGCCACGGCGACAAGCGGTCCTCCGAGGCGGCCCTGAAGTTCTTCCTGTCGTCGGTGACGGCCACCGCCGTCAGCCTCATGGGCGTCAGCTTCCTGTACGCCACGACCGGCACCCTCTACCTCACGCAGATCGCCGACCGCATCCAGCACGTCGACGGCCAGTTCCAGACCCTCGCCCAGACGGGTGTCGTCCTCACCCTCATCGGCTTCGCCTTCAAGACCGCGGCCGTCCCCTTCCACTTCTGGGTGCCCGACACCTACGTCGGCGCGCCACTGCCGATCGCCGCCTACCTGTCGGTCGTCGGAAAGGCCGTCGGCTTCTCCGGGCTGATCCTCGTCACCGTCGTCGCCCTCCCGTCGTACGCCGACGCCTGGGGTCCTGCGCTCGCCGTGCTCGCCGCCCTCACCATGACCGTCGGCAACGTCGGCGCCCTGCGCCAGCAGGCCACGCGCGCGTACAGCGCCGTCCGGCTGCTCGCCTGGTCCTCCGTCGGCCAGGCCGGCTACCTGCTGGTGCCGATCGCCGCCGCGGCCTACACGGACGACCCCGCGCACTCGATCGGCTCCACGGTCGCCTACGCCCTGATGTACGGCGCGGTGAACCTCGGCGCCTTCGCGGTGGCCGCGCTGGTGGGCCGTACGAAGCTGCTCAACCGCGTCGCGGACTACCGCGGCCTGTACGCCACCAACCCGCTCACCGCCCTGCTGATGGCCTTCTTCCTGCTCTGCCTGGCCGGTCTCCCGCCGGGCGTCATCGGCCTGTTCGCGAAGGTCACCGTCTTCTCCGCGGCCGTCGACGCCGGCCTGGGCTGGCTCGCGGTGATCATGGCGGTCAACGTGGTGATCGCGCTGTTCTACTACCTGCAGTGGACGGCCCTGCTGTTCCGCGCCCCCGACGGCGAGGCCGCCCGGCACCGCCTCCCGGCACCGCTCACCGCGGCCCTCGCCCTCACCGCGCTCGTCGCCGTCGCACTGTCCGGCGCACCGCAGCTGGTCCTGCGCTTCGCGGACACGGCGCTCTTCTGACGGTGCCGCGGGGGCCCCTCACCCGAGTGGCGCACGGGCCCCCGCGATCGCCGGGGAACTGGCGGCCCTCGCCTGGCGTTGACCAGAGCGGGAGGGTCCACTGGACGTGACACCACGACCTCAGTGGCTACCGCAGATCAGCAAGGCAAAGGGTTCCCCTGCCGCACCACTTGGAGGGTGTACCGTGCACCGCCGGCACAACGGGCTCAGGACGGCAGTACTCCTCGGGGGGCTGTCCGCACTCATCATCGTCATCGGCAGCTTCTTCGGCCGTACGGGCCTGATCGTGGCCGTTCTGGTGGCACTGGGCACCAACGCGTACGCGTACTGGAACAGCGACAAGCTGGCCCTGCGCGCGATGCGGGCCCGCCCGGTCAGCGAGTTCGAGGCGCCGGGGCTCTACCGCATGGTCCGCGACCTGTCCACGCAGGCCCGCCAGCCCATGCCGCGCCTGTACATCTCGCCGACGGAGGCGCCCAACGCCTTCGCGACCGGCCGCAACCCGCGCAACGCCGCCGTGTGCTGCACGGAGGGCATCCTGCGCCTGCTCGACGAGCGGGAGCTGCGCGGCGTCATCGGCCACGAGCTCAGCCATGTCTACAACCGAGACATCCTGATCTCGTCGGTGGCCGGCGCACTCGCCTCGGTGATCATGTTCCTGGTGAACTTCGCCTGGCTCATCCCCGTCGGCCGTTCGGACGACGACGAGGGCCCCGGCCTGTTCGGCATGCTGCTGATCATGCTGCTCGGACCGATCGCCGCCGGCGTCATCCAGCTCGCCATCAGCCGCTCCCGGGAGTACGAGGCGGACGCCTCAGGGGCCCGCCTCACCGGCGATCCGCTCGCCCTCGCCGGCGCGCTGCGCAAACTGGAGACAGGCACCCAGCAGTTGCCGCTGCCGCCCGAGCCGCGCCTCGAGACGACCAGTCACATGATGATCGCGAACCCGTTCCGCGCAGGTCAGGGTCTGTCCAAGATGTTCTCCACCCACCCGCCGATGGCGGACCGTATCGCCCGGCTCGAGAAGATGGCAGGTCGCCCGCTGTGAGAACCATTCTGAACGTCATCTGGCTGATCCTGAGCGGCTTCTGGCTGTTCCTCGGCTATCTCCTCGCCGGCGTGCTGCTCTGCATCACGATCATCGGCATCCCGTTCGGGATCGCGGCCTTTCGTATCGGCGTCTACGCGTTGTGGCCCTTCGGGTACACCACCGTCGAGCGAGGTGACGCCGGCGCGCCCTCCTGCGTCGGCAACGTCCTTTGGCTGATCCTCGCGGGCTGGTGGCTGGCCATCGGACACATCGTCACCGGCATCGCCCTGTGCGTCACGATCATCGGCATCCCGTTCGGCGTCGCCAACTTCAAGCTGATCCCGGTCTCGCTGTTCCCGCTGGGCCGGGACATCGTCCGCACCGACGAGCCGTTCGCCGCGCGCTGACGAAGGGCCGCGCACGGCTGCCGTACACCGGTCACGCGCGGCCGATCCACCGCCGTACCGCGTACGCCCCCGCGCCCACCGCCAGCACGCCCGCGCCGATGGCCACGGACAGGGCCGGCAGGGCGAAGGCCAGGGTCGCGCAGCCCACGAGGCCCACGGCGGGCACCACGCGCGTGTGCCAGGCCGACGTCAGCGTCCAGGCCGAGGCGTTGGCGACGGCGTAGTAGGCCAGGACGCCGAACGAGGAGAAGCCGATCGCCCCGCGTACGTCCACTGTGGCGGCCAGCACCGCGACCACCGCGCCCACGGCGAGCTCGGCCCGGTGCGGCACCTTGAAGCGCGGATGAACGGCCGCCAGTACGGCCGGCAGATGGCGGTCCCGGGCCATCGCCAGCGTCGTCCGCGACACGCCCAGGATCAGCGCGAGCAGCGAGCCCAGCGCCGCCACGGCCGCCCCCGCCCGCACCACCGGTGCCAGCCCCGGCACGCCCGCCGCGCGCACCGCGTCGGCCAGCGGCGCGCCCGCCTCACCGAGCCGGTCCGCGCCCAGTACGGCGAGGACGGCGACCGCCACGCACGCGTAGACGCCCAGCGCGATGCCCAGCGCCAGCGGGATCGCCCGCGGAATGGTCCGCGCCGGATCGCGCACCTCCTCACCGAGGGTGGCGATCCTGGCGTACCCGGCGAAGGCGAAGAACAGCAGACCGCCCGCCTGCAGTACGCCGCCCGCGCCGCTGGGGGCGCCGACGTCCAGCCGTCCCCCGTCCGCCGTCCCCGACGCCAGGCACGCCACGACGACACACGCCAGCACGCCCAGGACGACCGCCACGATCACCCGGGTCAGCCACGCCGACTTCTGTACGCCGCCGTAGTTCACGGCGGTCAGCGCCACGACGGCCGCGACCGCCACGGCATGTGCCTGCCCGGGCCACACGTACGCGCCCACGGTCAGCGCCATCGCCGCGCACGACGCGGTCTTGCCGACCACGAACGACCAGCCCGCGAGGTAGCCCCAGAACGCGCCCAGCCGCTCCCTGCCGTACACGTACGTGCCGCCCGAGGCGGGATAGCGGGCCGCCAGCCGGGCCGAGGACAGGGCGTTGCAGTAGGCGACGACGGCGGCGAGGGCCAGAGCGGGCAGCAGGCCGGACCCGGCGGCGCGGGCGGCCGGGCCCAGGGCGGCGAAGATCCCGGCCCCGATCATCGAACCGAGCCCGACGACCACGGCGTCACCGACACCGAGGGTGCGCCGCAGTTCACCGCCGACGGCCGGTCCGGACTGTGTCATGACCCGCACCCTACTGATCGCCGCAACCATCGGCCGTCCGTGTGACGTCCTGTTCATCAACGACGCACGAACACGCGCACCAGGGCCGCCCGGACGAGGATCACAGGACTCGGACGGGGCCGGCACGGCGCGGAAGGGCAGGTTCACGGCATGGGAATCATCAGCTGGATCATCCTCGGCCTGCTGGCCGGAGCCATCGCCAAGTTCCTGCTGCCGGGCCGCGACCCGGGCGGCTTCATCGGCACCACCCTCATCGGTGTCGCGGGCGCCTTCATCGGCGGCTGGATCTCGGCCCGCTGGCTGGACCACCCGATCGCCAAGGACTTCTACGACGGCGCCACCTGGGCGGCGGCCATCGGCGGCTCGCTGGTCCTGCTGATCGCCTATCGCATCCTGTTCGGCAACTCGCGCGACTGACCGCCGCACGCAGCGCGAAGGGTGGGCCCCCGGCGCTCGGGGGCCCACCCTTTGTCGTTCGGCCGGCGGTCCTGCCCGGTGGTTCACGAACTGCGGCGCGAGGTCCTGCAAGGTGGTTCACGAACTGCGGCGAGGTCCTACCGGTAGTTCACGAACTGCAGCGCGAAGTCGAAGTCCTTGCCCTTCAGCAGCGCGATGACGGCCTGCAGGTCGTCACGGCTCTTGGAGCTGACCCGCAGCTCGTCACCCTGGACCTGCGCCTTGACGCCCTTGGGGCCCTCGTCGCGGATGATCTTCGCCACCTTCTTGGCGTTGTCCTGGGAGATGCCCTCCTGGATCTCCGCGAAGATCTTGTACTCCTTGCCGGACAGCTGCGGCTCGCCCGCCTCCAGGGCCTTCAGCGAGATGCCGCGCTTGATCAGCTTGGACTGGAAGACGTCGAGGACAGCGTTCACCCGGTCCTCGGAGTTCGCCTCCATGAGGATCTTGTCACCGGACCACGAGATCGAGGCACCCACGCCCTTGAAGTCGTAGCGCTGCGAGATCTCCTTGGCGGCCTGGTTGAGGGCGTTGTCGACCTCCTGCCGCTCGACCTTCGAGACGATGTCGAAACTGGAGTCGGCCATGTCCTGTGGCTCCTTGTATCGGGGTGCGAAACGGGTGCGTATCGGCGTCCGTGGGGCTGCCGCCGGGCCCGGCGTAGGTCCCGGGCCGCATCCCGACCAGCCTAGTCACCCAGCCCTGCGGGAGTGGTCATCAATCGGGTGGCGAAGCACCCCTGGGCATCGGGTATTGTTTACGTCGTTGCCGGGGAGCAGCGCCGAAAGGCGGCTCGACGGCAGCACCACTTGGCGGTGTGCCCGAGCGGCCAAAGGGAGCAGACTGTAAATCTGCCGGCTCAGCCTTCCCAGGTTCGAATCCTGGCGCCGCCACGCTGAGGGAGACCCCCTCGCTCTGCTGAAAAGCAGCGCGAGGGGGTCTCGCCGTTTCAGCGGTCTGGTCGGGGGCGTCCGGTCAGCTTCGGGAGGCGAGCCGCGTGGGTGGCCCGCCTGGTCCCGGCGCGGCGCTCAGCCGCCCTCCGCGGGTTCGGTCGACGCCTTCTTCACCTCCGCCTCGACCTCGTTGCGCATCCGGCCCTCGTCCTTGGCGAACTCGGACACCGATGCCTGCACGTCGCGCGCGAGGTCCCGCCAGGCGCGCCAGGCCGTCTCGTACGTCGAGGTCTGCTCCTGCGTCCACGGGGCCGCCGTGGGCGGGCCGTAGGCCTCGCGCAGTTCCAGCACGCGCGTGTGCGCCTCATTGGCCGCGCGCTGTTTCTCCACGAGCTCGTCGAAGGTGTGTGCCACGTACGAAGGCTAAGGAGACGGCGGAGGTTTTGCGCGCCGAGCCGTGCGCGGCGCGCGGACGTCGTTGTCAGTGGCCCCGGGCACACTGGTCGCATGTCCAGCCGTCGCAGACACTGCCCCGAGTGCCGTCGAGAGATCGCCGTCGTGGCGGGACGCTACGCCCGGCACGACCCGCCCGGCACGCGGCAGAGCGGCGCGCTCGTCTCGTGCCCGGGCTCGCGCAGACCGGCGCAACTGGGCGCGGCGCAGCCGTCCTTGGACGGATACGCCGTTGCCGAGTTCCCGGGGCAGCTGCCGTTGTTCTGAGGGCGGCCGGCCCGGCCTCAGTTGCCCGCCACCGACTTCACCGCCACCGACACCGGCGTCGACCCGCTCACCAGTTCCAGGGTCAGGCCCGCCGTCGCCGGGGTGTCCACCAACTCCGCCAGCACGGCGGCCACGTCGTCGCGGGGGATCAGGCCGCGGCCGGTGTGTGCCTCCAGACGGACCTGGCCGGTGCCGGCGTCGTTCGTCAGCGAACCGGGGCGCAGGATCGTCCAGTCGAGGGCGTCCAGGCCGCGCACGTGGTCGTCCGCCTCGCCCTTGGCGCGCAGGTACACGTCGAACACCTCGTCGCCCTGGTGCCGGGCGTCCGCGCCCATCGAGGACACGACCACGAACCGGCGTACGCCCGCCCGGACGGCGGCGTCCGCGAAGAGCACCGCCGCGCCCTTGTCCACCGTGTCCTTGCGGTCCACTCCGCTGCCCGGGCCGGCGCCGGCGGCGAACACCGCCGCGTCCGCGCCCCGCAGGGCGTCCGCGACCTGCTCCACGGACGCCGACTCCAGGTCCAGCAGCACCGGTTCGGCGCCGACCGCCCGCAGGTCGTCGCCCTGTTCGGCCTTGCGGATCAGCCCCGCGGCCTCGTACCCGCGCGCGGCGAGCAGCCGCTCCAGCCGCAGCGCGATCTGACCATGACCACCAGCGATGACAATGCGCATGCTTTCGACCGTACGCCTGGTGGGGGACGGGTGCCTGCGGCATCGGGCGCGTCGCTGTTCCGCGTCCGGCGTGGCGTGTGTCAGGACAGCTCCGTGCGGCCCTGGCGGGGCAGGTCCAGGTCCGCTGCCGACGAGTCGCAGAACTCTCTGACCGCGCTGGTGCGGGCCACCACCCGGCCCCGGTGGATCACGATGCGGCTGTAGGCCAGGGACAGGGCCGCGGCGAGGCGGTCTCCGCGTACGGCCAGGAGTTCGGCCGGGAAGCCCGCCTCCACACGTACCTCGGGCAGGCCGAGCATCGCGCGGGCGGAGGCGCTGACGGCGTCGTACGCCTCCTCGGGGCGCAGGCCGTGGCGGGAGGCCAGCAGATAGGCGGCCTCCAGCGGGTCGCCGCGGCCGACCGGGTTGGCGGCGTCCCGCAGTGCGCCGCTGCCGGCCGCCATCTGGACGCCGGCGGCGCGCAGGAGACGTACGGGCGCCGTGTCCCGCCCCTGGGCGCCCGCGCAGCCGCCCTGCGGCAGGCAGACGACGGCGACACCGGCCGCGGCGAGCTGGTCCGCGGTGCGGGCGGCCGCCTCCGCGGGCAGCCGGTCCAGGCCGCCGCACGGGCCGAGCGTGACGCCGGGGCGCAGGCCGCCCGCCATGGCCGCGAGCCGGGCCAGGCGGGCCGGGTCGGCGGCGTCGGTGTGCAGGTCGACCGGGCAGCCGTGCTCGGAGGCGACCTCCAGGACGGCCTCCACATAGCCCGTGGGGTCCGGGTCGAGGTCGGGGCAGCCGCCGACGACGGAGGCGCCCATCTTCATCGCGTCACGCAGCATCGCCAGCCCGTCGGCCCCGGCCCGGCCCGTCAGCACGCGCGGTACGGCCACCGTCGTCAGCTCGGTGAGCCCGCGCAGCGCACGCCGCGCCTGCAGGACCGCGCCCAGCGCGCCGAGGCCCTGTACGTCGCCCACGCGCACGTGGGCGCGCAGGGCGGTCGCCCCGTGGCCCAACTGGAGGAGTGCGGCCTCGGTGGCGCGCCGCTGGACGTCCTCGGGGTCGGACGGGGCCGGGCCGTCGCCGTCGGCCGACAGGGCGGTGTCGGCGTGGGCGTGCGGCTCGGCCGGGGCCGGCAGCAGCAGGTAGCCGCGCAGGTCCACGCGCGTGCCGCGGCACCGGGTCTCGGCCGCGAGGCTTCCCGCGGTGCCGACCGCCTCGATGCGCCCGCCGCACAGCCTTACGTCGACCCGCCGGCCGTCGGTGAGCCGTGCCCCGCACAGCAGCAGCAGGCCCGGGTCGGCAGGACCCGAGGACGGGGTCGACTGTGTCGGCTGACTGTCGGGCATCGCGCTCCAGGGGCTCGTCGGACCGCGCGCGGCGGCGCAAGATCACACAGAGTGAGTCGAGCCTAGGGTGGCTGCCCGCGCACGTCAGGGAGGAGCGCAATAGTCGTACCGGTGTGGTCCTCGGGTGGGAGGGGCTGCTGGGGCCCCTGAGGGGCCCGGAGGAATCGGATTTGGGCGAACGGCGGGCGACCGTGTAATGTCTTCCTCGCTCGCCCCAATAGCTCAGTCGGCAGAGCGTCTCCATGGTAAGGAGAAGGTCAACGGTTCGATTCCGTTTTGGGGCTCTGGTGAGAGAGGTTCTCGTCGCGAGGCGGGATTCGATCACACCGCAGCGGTGTAGCTCAGTCGGTAGAGCAAGCGGCTCATAATCGCTGTGTCACCGGTTCAAGTCCGGTCACCGCTACTTCAGTAGCCGATTGGTGGGTCGGTCCGTCGATCGGCTACTCTTCATGTGCATTAATCTCTAGCAACCGTTCGTCAAGGAGCACTCACGTGGCTGCCACCGACGTCCGCCCGAAGATCACGCTGGCCTGCGTGGAGTGCAAGGAGCGGAACTACATCACCAAGAAGAACCGGCGTAACAACCCGGACCGTCTTGAGATGAAGAAGCACTGCCCGCGTTGCAACGCGCACACCGCGCACCGCGAAACGCGATAAATCAGGCTCGTACACGAGGCCGCCCCCGAGACATTGGGGGGCGGCCTCGCGTCGTTTCGTCACTGCGGCGAACGTTCGTTGTTCACACCAGGAGTGATTCACACCAGGAGGTACCGGGCCATGGCGCTCGACCAGTCCTTCGTGGGGCGGACCTACCCGCCCACCGAGCCCTATGAGGTGGGCCGGGAGAAGATCCGGGAGTTCGCGGAGGCGGTGGGGGACACCAATCCGGCGTACAGCGACCCGGAGGCCGCCAAGGCGCTCGGCCACCCGGATGTGATCGCTCCGCCGACCTTTGTGTTCGCCATCACCTTCAAGGCCGCCCGGCAGGTCGTCGCCGACCCGCAGCTCGGCCTGGACTACAGCCGGGTGGTGCACGGGGACCAGAAGTTCGCCTACCGGCGCCCGGTGCGGGCCGGTGACCGGCTCACGGTCACCTCGACCATCGAGGCGATCAAGTCGATGGCCGGCAACGACATCCTGGACGTCCGCGGCGAGGTCCACGACGAGGCCGGGGAGCACGTCGTGACCGCCTGGACCAAGCTCGTGGCCCGCGGGGCCGAGGAGGTGTGACGCGACCCATGGCGGCGAAGATCGCTTACGACGACGTCGAGGTCGGCACCGAGCTGCCGGCCCAGTCCTTCCCCGTGACCCGCGCCACACTCGTGCAGTACGCGGGCGCCTCCGGGGACTTCAACCCGATCCACTGGAACGAGAAGTTCGCCAAGGAGGTCGGCCTCCCGGACGTCATCGCCCACGGCATGTTCACCATGGCCGAGGCGATCCGGGTGGTCACCGACTGGGTCGGCGACCCGGGCGCGGTCGTCGAGTACGGCGTCCGCTTCACCAGGCCGGTCGTCGTGCCCGACGACGAGCAGGGCGCCACGATCGAGGTCAGCGCCAAGGTCGCCGCCAAGCTGGACGACCAGACCGTACGCGTGGACCTCCTGGTGAGCAGCGCCGGCCAGAAGGTGCTCGGCATGTCCCGGGCTCTGGTCCGCCTCGCCTGAGCCGCGCACGTCGTACCTCTCACGTAAGGGGCGCTCGCCACGGCGGAGCGCCCCTTACGCGTGTCTGCGGCTTGACCTAGTTAGTGATTGAGTACTAACTTACTGCCATGGTCAGGATGAGCGCAGAAGAGCGCCGGGAGAGCGTCATCCGGGCGGCGACCGCCGAGTTCGCCCGGGGCGGGTACCACGGCACCTCCACGGAGGCCATCGCCAAGCGGGTCGGGGTGTCGCAGCCGTATCTCTTCCGCCTGTTCCCCGGCAAGCGGGCGATCTTCCTCGCGGCGGCCCAGCGCTGCATCGAGGACACCATCCGGACCTTCGAGGAGGCGGCCGAGGGCCTGCAGGGCGAAGAGGCCGTCGCCGCCATGGGCCGGGCCTACCGGCGGGTCACCGCCGAGCAGCCCGAGCGGCTGATGATGCAGATGCAGACGTACCTCGCGGTCGCGGCCGCCGAGGCCGACGGCGATCACGAGTTCGGTGAGGTCGTACGGCAGGGCTGGCTGCGGCTGTGGGACACCGTGCACCTGGCCCTGGGGGCGGACGCCGGCGAGACGACGAGCTTCATGGCGCACGGCATGCTCATCAACTGCCTGGTGGCGATGGGCTTCCCGGGCGACCACCGGGTGTGGGCGGGACTGGCCCCACCCGGCCGCCCGGCGGACTGACGGAAGCGACCCCCAGTGGTCGCCTTCCCCGTACCCAGCAAAATTAGTAATCACTAACTAATGAACTCCCTGGGGGAGAGATGTCACAACCCACCACCCGGGGCACCGCCTGGGCCCTGGTCATCACCAGCGTCGCCGGCTTCATGGCGGCCCTCGACAACCTCGTCGTCACCACCGCACTGCCCTCGATCCGCGAGGACCTCGGCGGCGGGCTGGGCGACCTCGAATGGACGGTCAGCGCGTACACGCTCACCTTCGCCGTCCTGCTGATGTTCGGCGCGGCACTCGGTGACCGCTTCGGGCGCCGCCGGCTCTTCCAGGTGGGCGTCACCGTCTTCACCGTCGCCTCCGCGGCCGCGGCCATGGCGCCCGGCATCGGCGCGCTGATCGCCGCCCGGGCGGTCCAGGGCGTGGGCGCGGCGATCATGATGCCGCTCACCCTCACCCTGCTCACGGCCGCCGTACCCGCCGCCAAGCGCGGCATGGCGTACGGCATCTGGGGCGCGGTCAACGGCCTCGCCGTCGCCTCCGGGCCGCTGATCGGCGGCAGCCTGACCGAGCACATCTCCTGGCACTGGATCTTCTGGCTGAACGTCCCCCTCGGCATCGCCCTGCTGCCCCTCGCCCGGCTCCGCCTCGCCGAGTCCTACGGCACGGGGGCGCCGCTCGACCTGCCCGGCACGCTCCTCGCCAGTGGCGGCCTCTTCGGGATCGTCTACGGCCTGGTCCGCGGGCCGGCGGACGGCTGGACCAGCCCCCTCGTCCTGCTCGGCCTGATCGCGGGCGGCGCGCTCCTGGCCGGCTTCGTCCTGCACGGGACACGAGCGAAGAACCCCATGCTGCCGATGAGGCTGTTCCGCTCGCGGGCGTTCTCCGGGATCAACGCGGCGAGCATGCTGATGTTCCTGGGCATGTTCGGGTCGATCTTCCTGCTCAGCCAGTACATGCAGGGCGTGCTCGGCTACTCGCCGACCGAGGCGGGGCTGCGGATGCTGCCGTGGACCGGCATGCCGATGCTCGTCGCGCCGGTCGCGGGGATCCTGGCCGACCGTGTCGGCGGCCGGCCGGTCGTCGCGGTGGGCCTCTTCCTCCAGGCCGCGGGGCTCGGCTACCTGGCCTCCGCGTCCACCGAACACGCGTCGTACGCCGCGCAGCTGCCGGGTCTGATCCTCAGCGGTGTCGGGATGGCCCTCTTCTTCGCCCCGGCCTCCCATCTGGTGATGTCCAGCGTCCGGGCCACCGAGCAGGGAATCGCCTCAGGCGCGAACAACGCGCTGCGGGAGGTCGGGGGTGCGCTCGGTATCGCCGTGATGTCGTCGATCTTCTCGGCGCAGGGTGGCTACGAGTCGGCGCAGTCCTTCGTCGACGGGCTGCGGCCGGCGGTGTTCACGGGGGCGGGGGTGGTCGCACTGGCGGGGGCGGCGACGCTGATGATCCCTCGCGGGCGCCGCGTCACGCCGGACCACTCGGCCTCGGAGACACCCCGGACCTTGCAAACGTCGGCGCACTGAGGTTGCCGACGGCTGCGTGCCCGCCGTCTGACGGCGCCGGCCGGGGATCGGGCGCTCACCGGCACCGGCGGGGCGCCTCCCCCACCCGTGCGGTCCTGGGGGCCCCTTCAGTGTCGGCATGGGGGCCGCCCACCACTGCACCCGTCGCAGCTGCGCGGGACGGCACCCCACGGCCCCGCGCCACGACGTTGCGGCACCCGCCCCGCGCCAGGACGTTGCGGCACCCGCCGCCCGCCACGACGTCGGTGCAGTCGCCGACGGCGGTAAGGGGACGGGGTGGGGGGTGTCCGCCCGCAGCGGCCGGCACCGGCACAGGGTGCCCTCGTCGGGGACGGGCGGCCGGACCGAGGACGGACACCCCCCGCCCCGGCCCCGACTCACGAATCGGCCGTAGGCGCCAGGCACGCCACGACGAGACGACAACGGGCCGCCGCAGGCAAAAAAAGGGGCGCGGGGAACGGCGCGACCAGCCCCCACCGGCCGGCAGCCGACATACGACCAGGCGCCGCAGGCACCGGCGACCAGCCCCCACCGGTCGGCAGCCGGAATACGACCAGGCGCCGCAGGCACCGGCGACCAGCCCCCACCACCCCGCAGCCGACAAACGACCAGGCACCGCAAGCAACGGCGCCCAGCCACAACGCACCCGCGCAGGCTGCCGCAGGCCCCCGCGACCAGCCACGACGAGCCCCGCAGGCGAGCGACGACCCAGCGCCGCAGGCCCCCGTGACCAGCCGCAACACACCCGCGCAGGCCGCCGCAGGCACCCCCACCCACCCCAGCCCCGCCGCCGGCAGGCTTACGCTTGCTCGCGTGCTCGAACAACACGACGCCCCCCTCGCCCCCCTCACCACCCTCCGGCTCGGCGGCCCCGCCACCCGGTTGCTCACGGCGAGCAGTGACGCCGAGGTGATCGACGCCGTCCGCGAGGCAGACGCGACCGGCACCCCGCTGCTGATCATCGGCGGCGGCTCCAACCTGCTCGTCGGAGACAAGGGCTTCGCCGGCACCGCCCTCCGCATCGCCACCCGCGGCGTCGAGCTGACCGGCACCACCCTGGAACTCGCCGCCGGCGAGATCTGGACAGATGCCGTCGCCCGCACCGTGGAGGCCGGGCTCGCCGGCATCGAGTGCCTCGCCGGCATCCCCGGCTCCGCCGGCGCCACCCCGATCCAGAACGTCGGCGCCTACGGCCAGGACGTCTCCGCCACGATCACCGAAGTGATCGCCTACGACCGCCGCGCCCACCGCACGGTCACCCTTACCAACGCCGAGTGCGCCTTCTCCTACCGTCACAGCCGCTTCAAGCAGGACCCGGACCGCTACGTCGTCCTCCGCGTCCGCTTCGCGCTGGAGGACGCCGGCGGCCTCTCCGCCCCGATCCGCTACGCCGAGACCGCCCGCGTCCTCGGCGTGGAACCCGGCGACCGCGTCCCTCTCGACACGGCCCGCGACACCGTCCTGAAGCTGCGCGCCGGCAAGGGCATGGTGCTGGACCCCGACGACCACGACACCTGGTCCGCCGGTTCCTTCTTCACCAACCCGATCCTCACGGACACGGCCTTCGCGGCCTTCCGCGCCCGCGTCCACGACCGCCTCGGCGCCGACATGGAACCGCCTGCCTTCCCGGCGGGCGACGGCCACACCAAGACCTCCGCGGCCTGGCTCATCGACAAGGCCGGTTTCACCAAGGGCTACGGCAGCGGCCCCGCCCGCATCTCCACCAAGCACACCCTCGCCCTGACCAACCGCGGCGAGGCCACCACCGAGGATCTCCTCGCCCTCGCCCGCGAGGTCGTCTCCGGCGTCCACCAGGCCTTCGGCATCACCCTCGTCAACGAACCGGTGACGGTGGGCGTCACTCTGTAGCGCGGGCATCACATAGGGTCGTACCCCGACCTGGAGACACGAGGGGAACGATCATGCAGGGCACCCGCCGCACCCGTACCGCCGCCACGCTCGCCGCGGCGGCCGTACTGCTGGGAGCCGTCACGACGGCATGCGGCGGGAAGGGCGAGACCGACGGCGACGCCACCGCACCCGACGACAAGCAGGCCCAGGCGTCCGCCCCGGCACAGACCTACGCCACGGACGCCGACCTGCCCGAGTCCCTCGCCCCCGACGGCACCACCGTCCGCGTCGGCTCCCCGACCGCCAAGACCGTCGTGCACGTCTACGAGGACATGCGCTGCCCGGTCTGCGAGCGGTTCGAGACCCAGGGCGGTGGTGAGGCCCTGCGCGAGATGGTCCGTTCCGGCCAGGTCAGGGCCGAGTACACCCTCGCGTCCTTCCTGGACGACAAGCTCGGCGGCGAGGGCTCGAAGAAGGCCGCCAACGCCCTGCGGGCCGCGCTGGACGCGGGCAGGTTCGTCGAGCTCCACGACGCCCTCTTCGCCCATCAGCCCGACGAGAGCGTCGACGGCTACACCGACGCGTTCCTGCTCCGGACGGCGTCCCAGGTACGGGGCCTGCGCGGCGCCGGGTTCGACGCGGCGGTGAAGGGCATGAAGCACCGCTCCTTCGTCACCGCCTCCGAGAAGGCCTTCGACACGTCCGGTGCGACCGGCACGCCCACGCTGAAGGTCAACGGCAAGATCGTCCCGCAGAACCTGGCCAACGGCATCTTCGACAAGACGTCGTTCCCGATGGTGGTCGGCTCCATGAGTCAGTGAGCCGGCGGGCTCAGCCGTCCAGCCACTCGTCCACCGCGGTCAGCAGCTCCCGCTTGACCCCCTCAGGTGCCGCCGTCGCCCGCAGCGACTGCCGGGCCAGCTCCGCGAGCTCCTCGTCCGTGAAGGCGTGGTGACGGCGCGCGATCTCGTACTGTGCGGCGAGCCGCGAGCCGAACAGCAGCGGGTCGTCCGCGCCCAGCGCCATCGGCACGCCCGCCTCGTACAGCGTGCGCAGCGGCACGTCCTCCGGCTTCTCGTACACGCCGAGGGCCACATTGGACGCCGGGCAGACCTCGCAGGTCACGCCCTGTTCGGCGAGCCGGCGCAGCAGCCACGGGTCCTCCGCGGCGCGCACCCCGTGCCCGAGCCGGTCGGCGTGCAGGTCGTCCAGGCAGTCGCGCACCGAGAACGGGCCGGTCAGCTCACCGCCGTGCGGCGCGGACAGCAGCCCGCCGTCGCGTGCGATGGCGAAGGCCCGGTCGAAGTCGCGCGCCATGCCCCGGCGCTCGTCGTTGGACAGCCCGAAGCCGACGACGCCGCGGTCGGCGTACCGCACGGCCAGCCGGGCCAGGGTGCGCGCGTCCAGCGGGTGCTTCATCCGGTTGGCGGCGACCACCACCCGCATCCCGAGCCCGGTCTCCCGGCTGGTGGTCTCCACCGCGTCCAGGATGATCTCCAGCGCGGGGATCAGCCCACCGAGCCGCGGGGCGTACGAGGTGGGGTCGACCTGGATCTCCAGCCACCGGGAGCCGTCCTTCAGGTCCTCCTCCGCGGCCTCCCGCACCAGCCGCTGGATGTCCTCCGGCTGCTGGAGGCACGAGCGCGCGGCGTCGTAGAGCCGCTGGAAGCGGAACCAGCCCCGTTCGTCCGTCGCCCGCAGCCGCGGCGACTCCCCGCTCGCCAGCGCGTCGGTCAGCGCGTCCGGCAGCCGGACGCCGTGCTTGTCGGCGAGTTCCAGGAGGGTGCTGGGTCGCATCGAGCCGGTGAAGTGCAGGTGCAGATGGGCCTTGGGCAGTGCAGACAGATCACGTACGCGCTCCATTCCAGGATCCTGCCGCACGCCCCCGGCGTCCCGGTACCTCTTTCCCCGATCGAGGTCTTGCTCGCACGAAGAAACGGGCCGCCTCCCGAAGGAAGCGGCCCGTGTCCGGCTCGGCGGGGACGTCAGTCCCTCGCCTCCGCCAGCAGCTTCTGGATCCGGCTCACGCCCTCGACGAGGTCCTCGTCACCGAGCGCGTACGACAGCCGCAGGTAGCCCGGCGTGCCGAACGCCTCGCCCGGGACGACCGCGACCTCGGCCTCCTCCAGGATCAGCGCGGCCAGCTCGACGGTGTCCTGCGGACGCTTGCCGCGGATCTCCTTGCCGAGCAGCGGCTTGACCGACGGGTAGGCGTAGAAGGCGCCCTCGGGCTCCGGGCAGAGCACGCCGTCGATCTCGTTGAGCATCCGCACGATCGTCTTGCGGCGCCGGTCGAAGGCCTCGCGCATCTTCGCGACGGCATCGAGGTCACCGGAGACGGCGGCCAGCGCGGCCACCTGGGCGACGTTGGAGACGTTGGAGGTGGCGTGCGACTGCAGGTTGGTCGCGGCCTTCACGACGTCCTTCGGGCCGATGATCCAGCCCACGCGCCAGCCGGTCATGGCGTACGTCTTGGCGACGCCGTTGACGACGATGCACTTGTCGCGCAGCTCGGGCAGGACCGCGGGCAGCGACACGGCGGAGGCGTCGCCGTAGACCAGGTGCTCGTAGATCTCGTCGGTGAGCACCCACAGGCCGTGCTCCTGGGCCCAGCGGCCGATGGCCTCGGTCTCGTGCTCGGAGTAGACCGCGCCGGTGGGGTTGGACGGGGAGACGAAGAGGACGACCTTCGTCTTCTCGGTGCGGGCGGCCTCCAGCTGCTCGACGGAGACGCGGTAGCCGGTGGTCTCGTCGGCGGTCACGAAGACGGGGACACCGCCGGCCAGCCGGATCGACTCCGGGTAGGTCGTCCAGTACGGCGCCGGGACGATGACCTCGTCACCCGGGTCGAGGATCGCGGCGAACGCCTCGTAGATCGCCTGCTTGCCGCCGTTGGTCACCAGGACCTGGGACGCGTCGACCTCGTAGCCGGAGTCACGCAGCGTCTTCGCGGCGATGGCGGCCTTCAGCTCGGGCAGGCCGCCGGCCGGGGTGTACCGGTGGTACTTGGGGTTCTTGCAGGCCTCGACGGCCGCCTCGACGATGTAGTCCGGAGTCGGGAAGTCGGGCTCACCGGCGCCGAAGCCGATCACCGGGCGCCCGGCGGCCTTGAGGGCCTTGGCCTTGGCGTCCACGGCGAGGGTGGCGGACTCGGAGATCGCGCCGATGCGGGCCGAGACCCGGCGCTCGGTGGGAGGGATTGCAGCGCTCATACGGCCCATGCTTTCAGACCGGAAACCCGCCCGGCACGCCGGTTTCACCCAGTGGGCACCGACCGAACGTCTGACGGAACGCCCGGGGTGATCGACACGGTTCCGGCCACGAACATCAGAACCAACCACCCCCGCGGCCGCTTTCCGTTCGACTGCGCGCTCCGGACCACGTACACTCTCACCTCGTTGGCCTTCAGCAGCCGCGCCCGCAACCGGTGCACACCAAGCATCCGGCCGGATGCGGTACGTTGGGGGACACACCAAAGGGTCGTAGCTCAATTGGTAGAGCACCGGTCTCCAAAACCGGCGGTTGGGGGTTCAAGTCCCTCCGGCCCTGCTACACACACCTTCGCCAGGATGTGTGCGCATGTACGTACAGCAATGCACCGCCGTGCGGCTCAGACCGGGCGCGGCACGGCCACGACCCGGGATCAGGTGAGGACTAATGGCGGACGCCGTGGGCTCCATCGACACGCCTGACGCCCAGGACGAGGCGCAGGAGAGTCGGAAGAAGGCCCGTAAGGGCGGCAAGCGGGCCAAGAAGGGTCCGCTCAAGCGCCTGGCCACCTTCTACCGGCAGATCATCGCCGAACTGCGCAAGGTCGTCTGGCCCACGCGCAATCAGCTGACGTCGTACACGACTGTGGTGATCTTCTTCGTCGCCATCATGATCGGCCTGGTGACCGTGATTGACTATGGGCTCAACCACGCGGCCAAGTACGTCTTCGGCTGAGCCAGAAGCGAAGGGCGCCGAGGTATCCGGCGCCCCTTTTCGCGTGTTCCACCCCTATGTATCCAGGAAGAAGCAGCCACCGTGTCTGACCAGAACCTGAACGACGCCGTTGAGCCAAGCGAGACTGCGGCAGAGTCGGTGGACGACGAGCTCGACATCGTCGAGGGCGCGGACGAGGACCTGGACGAGGCAGAGGCTGCCGACCTCGAAGCGGGCGAGCCCGCCGAGGAAGCCGCCCTCCACGAGGAGGCCGACGCCGGCGACGAGGCCGATGAGGACGAGGTCGCCGAGGCCGTGGCCGAGGAGCCCGAGCCCGAGGACGACCGTGACCCGGTCGAGAAGCTCCGTGAGGAACTGCGCCTGCTGCCCGGCGAGTGGTACGTCATCCACACCTACGCCGGTTACGAGAAGCGCGTGAAGGCCAACCTGGAGCAGCGCGCCGTCTCGCTGAACGTCGAGGACTTCATCTACCAGGCCGAGGTGCCCGAGGAAGAGATCGTCCAGATCAAGAACGGCGAGCGCAAGACCGTCAAGCAGAACAAGCTGCCCGGTTACGTGCTCGTCCGGATGGACCTGACGAACGAGTCCTGGGGTGTCGTCCGCAACACGCCCGGTGTCACGGGCTTCGTCGGCAACGCCTACGACCCGTACCCGCTGTCGCTGGACGAGATCGTGAAGATGCTCGCCCCCGAGGCGGAGGCCAAGGCCGCCCGCGAGGCCGCCGAGGCCGAGGGCAAGCCGGCGCCGCAGCGCAAGGTCGAGGTCCAGGTGCTGGACTTCGAGGTCGGCGACTCGGTCACCGTCACCGACGGCCCGTTCGCCACGCTGCAGGCCACGATCAACGAGATCAACCCGGACTCCAAGAAGGTCAAGGGTCTGGTGGAGATCTTCGGCCGCGAGACCCCGGTCGAGCTGTCCTTCGACCAGATCCAGAAGAACTAGTTCTTTCTGGACTTACCGCTTCCGCGCAGGTCAGACCAAGCTTCCACTGGGGGCGCCCCCGCTCGCGGGGGACGGTCTGACCTGCACGGTTTTTGGCCGCGCATCTATACCCGTTATCGTTGTGCGGTATGCCTGCGTCCGGGTGGTCCCCGGAGGCGGGCATGGACCCGAAGTGAAAGGACCCGGAGAGCCATGCCTCCCAAGAAGAAGAAGGTCACGGGGCTCATCAAGCTCCAGATCCAGGCCGGTGCCGCCAACCCGGCCCCGCCGGTCGGCCCCGCGCTGGGTCAGCACGGCGTGAACATCATGGAGTTCTGCAAGGCCTACAACGCCGCGACCGAGTCGCAGCGTGGCTGGGTCATCCCGGTGGAGATCACGGTCTACGAAGACCGCTCCTTCACCTTCATCACCAAGACGCCGCCGGCCGCGAAGATGATCCTCAAGGCCGCGGGCGTGGAGAAGGGCTCCGGCGAGCCGCACAAGACCAAGGTCGCGAAGATCACGCGTGACCAGGTCCGCGAGATCGCCACCACCAAGATGCCCGACCTCAACGCCAACGACCTGGACGCCGCCGAGAAGATCATCGCCGGCACCGCCCGTTCCATGGGCGTCACGGTCGAGGGCTGACCCCACCTTCCAGCAGAAGTGGCAGGGCCTGCTCGGCCCGCACCACAACTCCTCAGCACACACAGGAGCATCACGTGAGCAAGCGCAGCAAGGCTCTCAAGGCTGCGGACGCCAAGGTCGACCGGGACAAGCTGTACGCCCCGCTCGAGGCCGTCCGTCTCGCCAAGGAGACCTCCACGACCAAGTTCGACTCGACCGTCGAGGTCGCCTTCCGTCTGGGTGTCGACCCGCGCAAGGCCGACCAGATGGTCCGTGGCACCGTGAACCTGCCGCACGGCACCGGCAAGACCGCCCGGGTCCTGGTCTTCGCGACCGGTGACCGTGCTGCGGCCGCGGAGGCCGCGGGCGCCGACATCGTCGGCTCCGACGAACTGATCGACGAGGTCGCGAAGGGCCGTCTGGACTTCGACGCCGTCGTCGCCACCCCGGACCTCATGGGCAAGGTCGGCCGTCTCGGCCGCGTGCTCGGTCCGCGTGGTCTGATGCCGAACCCGAAGACCGGCACCGTCACCCCCGACGTGGCCAAGGCCGTCACCGACATCAAGGGCGGCAAGATCGAGTTCCGTGTCGACAAGCACGCGAACCTGCACTTCATCATCGGCAAGGCGTCCTTCGACGACACCAAGCTGGTGGAGAACTACGGCGCGGCCCTGGAGGAGATCCTCCGTCTGAAGCCGTCCGCCGCCAAGGGTCGCTACATCAAGAAGGCCGCGCTCAGCACCACCATGGGCCCCGGCATTCCGGTCGACCCGAACCGCACCCGCAACCTCCTCGTCGAGGAGGACCCGGCCGCGGTCTGAGCCTGACGCTCACCGAAGTCGGTTCCGGGCCCCGCACCCTGTTCTCAGGGGGCGGGGCCCGTTCCCGTTTTTACGGTCCGGGCCCCGCGCCCCCCGGCCCCTCGGCCCGGTAGGGGCCCACGCTCCCCGTCCACCTTCGCCCGGTTCCGTCCCCGGACCCCGGTCCCCGTGGGCGTTCCGCTCCCCAAGCGGTCCACCGCGGGTTAGCGTGAAGATCGCGGGGGAGCGGAGGGAGACCGGATGAGGACCATCCGACGGGGGATCGCGCCGGTCCTGGTGGCGGCCGTACTGAGCAGCCTGGCGGCCTGCGGCGGCGGTGACGCCGCGCCGCGGCCCACGGCGTCGCCCAGCCACCCCGACGCGCGCACCACGGCCGCGCTGCGCGCCGTGGAGCAGGCCACCACCCGGGCCGGCTCGGCGCGGATCAGCTCCACCACGGTCATGGCGGGGCTGCTGTCCACCCGCAGCGAGGGCACCCTGGACTGGGCCGGCGAGTCCACCGGCACGCTCACCATCACCTACACCGGCGGCAGCCTCGCCGAACCGCTGCGGGCGCTCGGCAGCACCACCATGGAGGCGCGCCTGCTGCCCGACGCGTACTACGCGCGCGTGGGCGCCGAGTTCGCCCGGCGCATCGGCGGCCGGCACTGGATCCGCTACGCCTACGACGACCTCGCCGGCCTGCCCGGCGACTCCGGCAGCTATCTGCGCGACCAGCTGCGCAACACCGCGCCGGTGCCGCCCGTGAAGCTGCTGCTGGCCTCCGGTGACGCCCATGCCGTCGGCGAGGAGACCGTCGCCGGCCGCCGCACCCGGCACTACACGGGCACGGTCGACGTCGCCTCTCTCGCCGACATGTCCCTGAAGAAGCAGCTCACCGACGCCGGCGTGCGCAGCGAACACATCGACCTGTGGGTCGACGACCACCACCTGATCGTCAAGAAGTCCGAGCAGGCCACGATGACGAGCGGCCTGATGACCCAGACGGCCACCTACGGCGACTACGGCGTCCACGTCGCCGTGCACCGCCCCCCGGCCGCCGACACCGAGGACTTCGCGCAGCTCATGGGCACCCCGGGGCCGTGAGAAAAGCGAGTGTCTTACCCCTCCCTTACCGTTAGCCTCGCAAGGCTGCCGTGTGGCAGCTGTGTCCTGCGTGGGGGGAAGCCATGAAGAAGTCCACTGTCATACCCGCTGCCTCGCTCGCCGCGCTGCTGCTCGCCGGGGCCGTCGGCTGCGGCAAGGGCGACGCGCAGTCGCCGGAGATGTCGCCCGCGGCGGCCGTCGCGGCGGCGGCGAAGAACGCCGACGCCATCACGTCCCTGCGCTACCGCCTCCACGGCACGACGCCGGACGGGACGGTGAGCGGCGAGGCGGCGATGCAGGTGAAGCCGCTGGCCATGAGCATGAAGATGGCGGTCGACGCCGGGGCGGACAGCAGCGACATCGACGTACGTCTCGTAGACAACGCGCTGTACGTCGACGGAGGCGCCGAGGCCGCCAAGGACATGGACGGCAAGAGCTGGATCAAGTTCGACATGTCCGGGAGCGCCAAGGACCTGGAGCAGCTGGGAGCGGCCGGCGGCCAGGCGCGGAAGAACCCGGCGGCGGACTCCGCGTTGCTCACCGGCTCCAAGGACGTGAAGAAGGTCGGCACCGAGACGGTCGACGGGGTGCGGACGACCCACTACGCCGGCACGGTCACGGTCGACGACCTCAAGTCCTCCTTCAAGGACCAGGCCCCTGCCGTCCGTGAGAAGCGGGAGAAGAGCGTCGAGCAGTACGAAGAGCTCGGCATCGACAAGCTGACCATGGACATGTGGGTCGACGGTGAGCAGCACACCAAGCAGTTCCGCATGCGCGGCGACGCGGACAAGGGCGCCCTCGACATGACCGTGACCTTCCTCGACTTCAACAAGCCGGTGACGGTGACCGCCCCGCCCGCCAAGGACGTCGCCGACCTGGCGGAGATGATGAAGAAGGCGATGGAGAAGGCCCTGCAGAGCTGATCCCCGTACGGGCGATTTGCTTGTCTGCGACCCGTTCCCGTACTCTCCTACAGAAGCCAAAGACCGCTGGTCGTTGCCGTGCCCCAACAAAGGGGTCGGTGGCCGAAGGATCCGCTGAAAATGCGGGCGACCCGCGCAGGTGACTGTGGAAGAACTCCCGGAGCATGTGTGTGTTCACATGTGTGTGCTGCCGGTCGAGTCCGCCCCGTGCGCCTGCGCCGGGGCGTTTCGTTTTCCCCAGTCCTCCTTCGGGTCCGCGCGGTCAGAATCACCCGGAAGGAGGCCGAGGCTCTATGGCGAGGCCCGACAAGGCTGCCGCGGTTGCGGAGCTGACGGACAAGTTCCGCAACTCCAACGCCGCCGTGCTGACCGAGTACCGCGGTCTCACCGTGGCGCAGCTCAAGACGCTGCGCCGCTCGCTCGGTGAGAACGCCCAGTACGCCGTGGTGAAGAACACGCTGACCAAGATTGCGGCCAACGAGGCCGGGATCACGACGCTGGACGACCAGTTCGCTGGTCCGACGGCCGTCGCCTTCATCACCGGTGACCCGGTGGTGTCGGCGAAGGGTCTCCGTGACTTCGCCAAGGACAACCCGAATCTCGTCATCAAGGGCGGTGTGCTCGAGGGCAAGGCCCTCTCCGCCGACGAGATCAAGAAGCTTGCGGACCTCGAGTCCCGCGAGGTTCTGCTCTCCAAGCTGGCCGGTGCCTTCAAGGGCAAGCAGTCCCAGGCTGCTCAGCTCTTCCAGGCGCTGCCGTCGAAGCTCGTCCGCACCGTGGACGCGCTCCGTGCCAAGCAGGACGAGCAGGGCGGTGCCGAGTAATTCGGCTCGCTTTCTGACGCTCGCCGCCTGAGCGCGGCGCGTGTCGCCAGCGGGCCAACGTACGCCCGCCTCACCCAGTACATCCGGCACCTGCCGAATTAGTGGAAGGACCGCCATCATGGCGAAGCTCAGCCAGGAAGACCTGCTCGCGCAGTTCGAGGAGATGACCCTCATCGAGCTCTCCGAGTTCGTGAAGGCCTTCGAGGAGAAGTTCGACGTCACCGCGGCCGCCGCCGTGGCCGTTGCCGCCCCGGGTGCCGCTGGTGGCGCCGGTGCCGCTGAGGCCGTCGAGGAGAAGGACGAGTTCGACGTCATCCTCACCGGTGCCGGCGACAAGAAGATCCAGGTCATCAAGGTCGTGCGTGAGCTGACCTCGCTGGGTCTGAAGGAGGCCAAGGACCTCGTGGACGGCGCCCCGAAGCCCGTTCTCGAGAAGGTCGCCAAGGACGCCGCGGACAAGGCCAAGGAGGCCCTCGAGGGCGCCGGCGCCTCCGTCGAGGTCAAGTAAGACCTTCGCGACCGCATGAACGGCCTCCCAGGGCCCAGGTCGTGAAAACGACTTCCCTGGGGCTGTAACGCGAACGCACCGAAGGGCGATCATCCATCCGGGTGGTCGCCCTTCGGCGTTCCCCGGGGGACGGCCCGGGCTGCCTTGCACCTGTGTTCGCGAGGGGTAAGGTGATCTTCGTCGTGTCTCGGTCGCCCCGGTTCGGGCAAGGGGGGCCTTGACGAACCGCACGCAGCGCGCAATTCTCAGGACGCGTCGTCACAAGGATCCGAATCCGAGGCATGGATCGACGGCGAAGAGGGCAGTATCAACGTGCGTTGAAGGCAGGTATGCCGCAGGCGTTTGGAAGAGTGAGGTCTCCGAAATGCGGGACTGGACATCAGTGTGCCAAGTGGCTACACTGACCCTTTGCGCTGCCTGTTAGCTGCCCCCTGCCCGTCACCAGGGGTCTGCCCTCACTCGAGCACTGACCGACAGATCGTCTCTGACCTGGGACTTCTGTCTTTGTGCGCGGGGGAGGGGACGGTACGCGCGTAGTGAGTCCGAGCCCTCGGAAGGACCCCCTCTTGGCCGCCTCGCGCAACGCCTCGACCGCGAATACGAACAACGCTGCCAGCACCGCCCCGCTGCGCATCTCCTTTGCAAAGATCAAGGAGCCCCTCGAGGTTCCGAACCTTCTCGCGCTGCAAACCGAGAGCTTCGACTGGCTGCTCGGCAACGACGCGTGGAAGGCTCGCGTCGAGGAGGCCCTCGAGAACGGTCAGGATGTCCCCACCAAGTCCGGTCTGGAGGAGATCTTCGAGGAGATCTCCCCGATCGAGGACTTCAGCGGGTCGATGTCGCTGACCTTCCGCGACCACCGCTTCGAGCCGCCGAAGAACTCCATCGACGAGTGCAAGGACCGCGACTTCACTTACGCGGCCCCGCTCTTCGTCACCGCCGAGTTCACCAACAACGAGACCGGCGAGATCAAGTCCCAGACCGTCTTCATGGGCGACTTCCCGCTCATGACGAACAAGGGCACCTTCGTCATCAACGGCACCGAGCGTGTCGTGGTGTCGCAGCTTGTCCGTTCGCCGGGTGTCTACTTCGACTCCTCCATCGACAAGACGTCCGACAAGGACATCTTCTCCGCCAAGATCATCCCGTCCCGGGGTGCCTGGCTGGAGATGGAGATCGACAAGCGCGACATGGTCGGTGTCCGCATCGACCGCAAGCGCAAGCAGTCCGTGACCGTCCTCCTCAAGGCTCTCGGCTGGACCACCGAGCAGATCCTCGAGGAGTTCGGCGAGTACGAGTCCATGCGCGCCACCCTGGAGAAGGACCACACCCAGGGCCAGGACGACGCGCTGCTCGACATCTACCGCAAGCTGCGTCCGGGCGAGCCCCCCACGCGTGAGGCCGCGCAGACGCTGCTCGAGAACCTCTACTTCAACCCCAAGCGCTACGACCTGGCCAAGGTCGGCCGCTACAAGGTCAACAAGAAGCTGGGCGCGGACGCCCCGCTGGACGCCGGGATCCTGACCGTCGAGGACATCATCGCGACGATCAAGTACCTGGTGAAGCTGCACGCCGGTGAGACCGAGACCGTCGGTGACAACGGCCAGCCGGTCGTCGTCGAGACCGACGACATCGACCACTTCGGCAACCGCCGCCTGCGCAGCGTCGGCGAGCTCATCCAGAACCAGGTCCGCACGGGTCTGGCCCGTATGGAGCGCGTCGTCCGTGAGCGGATGACGACCCAGGACGTCGAGGCGATCACGCCGCAGACCCTGATCAACATCCGGCCGGTCGTCGCCTCCATCAAGGAGTTCTTCGGCACCAGCCAGCTGTCGCAGTTCATGGACCAGAACAACCCGCTGTCGGGTCTCACCCACAAGCGCCGTCTGTCGGCGCTCGGCCCGGGTGGTCTCTCCCGTGAGCGGGCCGGCTTCGAGGTCCGTGACGTGCACCCGTCGCACTACGGCCGCATGTGCCCGATCGAGACGCCTGAAGGCCCGAACATCGGTCTGATCGGCTCGCTCGCCTCCTACGGCCGGGTCAACGCGTTCGGCTTCGTCGAGACCCCGTACCGCAAGGTCATCGACGGCCAGGTCACCGACGAGGTCGACTACCTGACCGCCGACGAGGAGGACCGCTTCGTCATCGCGCAGGCCAACGCCACGCTCAACGACGACCTGCGCTTCGCCGAGGCCCGCGTGCTCGTCCGCCGCAAGGGCGGCGAGGTCGACTACGTCGGCCCCGAGGACGTGGACTACATGGACGTCTCGCCGCGCCAGATGGTGTCGGTCGCGACCGCCATGATCCCCTTCCTCGAGCACGACGACGCCAACCGCGCCCTCATGGGCGCGAACATGATGCGCCAGGCCGTTCCGCTGATTAAGTCGGAGGCCCCGCTCGTCGGTACCGGCATGGAGTACCGCTCCGCCGTCGACGCCGGCGACGTCGTCAAGGCCGAGAAGGCCGGTGTGGTCCAGGAGGTCTCCGCGGACTACATCACCACCGCCAACGACGATGGCACGTACATCACGTACCGCCTGGCCAAGTTCGCCCGCTCCAACCAGGGCACCTCGGTCAACCAGAAGGTCATCGTCAACGAGGGCGACCGCGTCATCACGGGCCAGGTGCTCGCCGACGGCCCGGCCACCGAGAACGGCGAGATGGCGCTGGGCAAGAACCTGCTCGTGGCGTTCATGCCGTGGGAGGGTCACAACTACGAGGACGCGATCATCCTGTCGCAGCGCCTCGTGCAGGACGACGTCCTCTCCTCGATCCACATCGAGGAGCACGAGGTCGACGCCCGTGACACCAAGCTCGGCCCCGAGGAGATCACCCGGGACATCCCGAACGTCTCCGAGGAGGTCCTCGCCGACCTCGACGAGCGCGGCATCATCCGTATCGGTGCCGAGGTCGTCGCCGGTGACATCCTCGTCGGCAAGGTCACGCCCAAGGGTGAGACCGAGCTGACCCCCGAGGAGCGCCTGCTCCGCGCGATCTTCGGTGAGAAGGCGCGCGAGGTGCGCGACACCTCGCTGAAGGTGCCGCACGGTGAGATCGGCAAGGTCATCGGCGTCCGCGTCTTCGACCGCGAGGAGGGCGACGAGCTTCCCCCGGGTGTGAACCAGCTTGTGCGCGTGTACGTGGCGCAGAAGCGCAAGATCACCGATGGTGACAAGCTCGCCGGCCGTCACGGCAACAAGGGCGTCATCTCCAAGATCCTGCCGATCGAGGACATGCCGTTCCTGGAGGACGGCACCCCGGTCGACATCATCCTCAACCCGCTGGGTGTGCCGTCCCGAATGAACCCGGGACAGGTCCTGGAGATCCACCTCGGCTGGCTCGCCAGCCGCGGCTGGGACGTCTCCGGTCTGGCGGACGAGTGGGCGCAGCGCCTCCAGGTCATCGGTGCCGACCAGGTCGCCCCCGGCACCAACGTCGCGACCCCGGTCTTCGACGGTGCCCGTGAGGACGAGCTGGCGGGTCTGCTGCAGCACACCATCCCGAACCGCGACGGCGAGCGCATGGTGCTCCCGACCGGTAAGGCGCGGCTGTTCGACGGCCGTAGCGGTGAGCCGTTCCCGGACCCGATCTCGGTCGGCTACATGTACATCCTCAAGCTCCACCACCTGGTCGACGACAAGCTCCACGCCCGTTCGACCGGTCCGTACTCGATGATCACCCAGCAGCCGCTGGGTGGTAAGGCCCAGTTCGGTGGCCAGCGCTTCGGTGAGATGGAGGTGTGGGCCCTCGAGGCCTACGGCGCCGCGTACGCCCTCCAGGAGCTGCTGACCATCAAGTCCGACGACGTCACCGGCCGCGTGAAGGTCTACGAGGCCATCGTCAAGGGCGAGAACATCCCTGAGCCCGGCATTCCCGAGTCCTTCAAGGTGCTCATCAAGGAAATGCAGTCCCTGTGCCTCAACGTGGAGGTGCTGTCCTCGGACGGCATGTCCATCGAGATGCGCGACACCGACGAGGACGTCTTCCGCGCTGCGGAGGAGCTCGGTATCGACCTGTCCCGGCGCGAGCCGAGCAGCGTCGAAGAGGTCTGACGGGAGTCCGGCGGGGCCCCCACCCACAGGGCCCCGCCGACCCCCAGGCCCCCGTTTCAGACCACAGACTTTCGACCCTGAGAGGGATTGACGCATAGTGCTCGACGTCAACTTCTTCGACGAGCTCCGGATCGGCCTGGCCACCGCTGACGACATCCGTCAGTGGAGCCACGGCGAGGTCAAGAAGCCCGAGACCATCAACTACCGCACCCTCAAGCCCGAAAAGGACGGACTCTTCTGCGAGAAGATCTTCGGTCCGACCCGGGACTGGGAGTGCTACTGCGGCAAGTACAAGCGCGTTCGCTTCAAGGGCATCATCTGTGAGCGCTGTGGCGTCGAGGTGACCCGTGCCAAGGTGCGCCGCGAGCGGATGGGCCACATCGAGCTGGCCGCTCCCGTCACGCACATCTGGTACTTCAAGGGCGTCCCGTCGCGCCTGGGTTATCTGCTCGACCTCGCCCCGAAGGACCTGGAGAAGGTCATCTACTTCGCGGCGTACATGATCACGTACGTGGACGAGGAGCGCCGTCAGCGCGACCTGCCCTCGCTGGAGGCTCACGTCTCCGTCGAGCGTCAGCAGATCGAGCAGCGCCGTGACTCCGACCTCGAGGCCCGCGCCAAGAAGCTCGAGACCGACCTGGCCGAGCTCGAGGCCGAGGGCGCCAAGGCCGACGTGCGCCGCAAGGTGCGCGAGGGTGCCGAGCGCGAGATGAAGCAGCTGCGCGACCGTGCGCAGCGCGAGATCGACCGCCTCGACGAGGTGTGGAACCGGTTCAAGAACCTCAAGGTCCAGGACCTCGAGGGCGACGAGCTGCTCTACCGCGAGCTGCGTGACCGCTTCGGCACGTACTTCGACGGTTCGATGGGTGCCGCGGCGCTGCAGAAGCGCCTGGAGTCCTTCGACCTCGAGGAGGAGGCCGAGCGTCTCCGCGAGATCATCCGCACCGGCAAGGGCCAGAAGAAGACCCGTGCCCTGAAGCGCCTGAAGGTCGTCTCCGCGTTCCTGCAGACGTCCAACAGCCCCAAGGGCATGGTCCTGGACTGCGTCCCGGTCATCCCGCCGGACCTGCGTCCGATGGTGCAGCTGGACGGTGGCCGCTTCGCGACCTCCGACCTGAACGACCTGTACCGCCGTGTCATCAACCGCAACAACCGTCTGAAGCGCCTGCTCGACCTGGGCGCTCCGGAGATCATCGTCAACAACGAGAAGCGCATGCTTCAGGAGGCTGTTGACGCCCTCTTCGACAACGGTCGTCGCGGCCGGCCGGTGACCGGTCCCGGTAACCGCCCGCTGAAGTCCCTCAGCGACATGCTGAAGGGCAAGCAGGGTCGTTTCCGTCAGAACCTGCTCGGTAAGCGTGTCGACTACTCGGCGCGTTCCGTGATCGTCGTCGGTCCGCAGCTGAAGCTGCACCAGTGCGGTCTGCCGAAGGCGATGGCGCTGGAGCTGTTCAAGCCGTTCGTGATGAAGCGCCTGGTCGACCTGAACCACGCGCAGAACATCAAGAGCGCCAAGCGCATGGTGGAGCGCGGCCGCACGGTCGTGTACGACGTCCTCGAAGAGGTCATCGCCGAGCACCCGGTTCTGCTGAACCGTGCTCCCACCCTGCACCGCCTCGGCATCCAGGCCTTCGAGCCGCAGCTGGTCGAGGGCAAGGCCATCCAGATCCACCCGCTCGTCTGCACCGCGTTCAACGCGGACTTCGACGGTGACCAGATGGCCGTGCACCTGCCGCTGTCCGCGGAGGCGCAGGCCGAGGCCCGCATCCTGATGCTGTCCTCGAACAACATCCTCAAGCCGGCCGACGGCCGTCCGGTGACGATGCCGACCCAGGACATGGTCCTCGGTCTGTTCTTCCTCACCACGGACGCCGAGGGCCGCAACCCCAAGGGCGAGGGCCGCGCGTTCGCGTCCGTCGCCGAGGCGATCATGGCGTTCGACGCCGGCGAGCTGTCCCTGCAGACCCCGGTCGACATCCGCTTCCCGGTGGGCACCATCCCGCCGCGTGGCTGGGTGCCGCCGGTGCGCGAGGAGGGCGAGCCGGAGTGGCAGCAGGGTGACAGCTTCACGCTGAAGACCACGCTGGGCCGTGCGCTCTTCAACGAGCTGCTGCCCGAGGACTACCCGTTCGTCGACTACGAGGTCGGCAAGAAGCAGCTCTCCCAGATCGTCAACGACCTGGCCGAGCGCTACCCGAAGGTCATCGTGGCGGCGACGCTCGACAACCTGAAGGCGGCGGGCTTCTACTGGGCGACCCGTTCCGGCGTCACCGTGGCCATCTCCGACGTCGTCGTCCCCGAGGCGAAGAAGGAGATCGTCGCCCGCTGGGAGGCCGCGGACGAGAAGGTCCAGCGCCAGTACGAGCGTGGTCTGATCACCAAGGACGAGCGCACCCAGGAACTGATCGGCATCTGGACCAACGCGACCAACGAGGTCGCCGAGGCGATGAACGAGAACTTCCCGAAGACCAACCCGATCTTCATGATGGTGAACTCGGGTGCACGAGGCAACATGATGCAGATGCGTCAGATCGCCGGTATGCGTGGTCTGGTGTCGAACGCCAAGAACGAGACGATCCCGCGTCCGATCAAGGCCTCGTTCCGTGAGGGTCTGTCCGTGCTGGAGTACTTCATCTCCACGCACGGTGCCCGTAAGGGTCTGGCGGACACCGCTCTGCGTACCGCCGACTCGGGTTACCTCACCCGTCGTCTGGTCGACGTCTCCCAGGACGTCATCATCCGCGAGGAGGACTGCGGCACCGACCGTGGCCTCAAGCTGCGGATCGCCGAGCGCAACGCCGAGGGCACGCTGCTCAAGGCGGAGGACGTCGAGACCAGCGTGTACGCGCGCTGCCTCGCCGAGGACATCGTGGTCGACGGTCAGGTCCTGGCCCCGGCCGGCACCGACCTCGGTGACGTCCTGATCGACGAACTGGTCCTGCGCGGCATCGAGGAGGTCAAGACCCGTTCGGTCCTGACCTGCGAGTCCGCCGTCGGCACCTGCGCCATGTGCTACGGCCGTTCGCTGGCCACCGGCAAGCTGGTCGACATCGGTGAGGCGGTCGGCATCATCGCCGCCCAGTCCATCGGTGAGCCCGGTACCCAGCTGACGATGCGTACCTTCCACACCGGTGGTGTGGCCGGTGACGACATCACCCAGGGTCTGCCCCGTGTCGTCGAGCTCTTCGAGGCCCGTACGCCGAAGGGTGTCGCCCCGATCTCCGAGGCCTCCGGCCGCGTGCGGATCGAGGAGACCGAGAAGACCAAGAAGATCGTCATCACGCCGGACGACGGCAGCGACGAGACGGCCTACCCGATCTCGAAGCGCGCCCGTCTCCTGGTCAGCGAGGGCGAGCACGTCGAGGTGGGCCAGAAGCTCACCGTGGGTGCCACCAACCCGCACGACGTGCTGCGCATCCTGGGTCAGCGTGCCGTCCAGGTCCACCTGGTCGGCGAGGTCCAGAAGGTGTACAACTCGCAGGGTGTGTCGATCCACGACAAGCACATCGAGATCATCATCCGGCAGATGCTGCGCCGTGTGACGATCATCGAGTCCGGCGACGCCGAGCTGCTGCCCGGTGAGCTGGTCGAGCGCTCGAAGTTCGAGACCGAGAACCGTCGTGTGGTCCAGGAGGGTGGTCACCCGGCCTCCGGTCGTCCGCAGCTGATGGGTATCACCAAGGCCTCGCTGGCGACGGAGTCCTGGCTGTCGGCCGCCTCCTTCCAGGAGACGACCCGAGTCCTGACGGATGCGGCGATCAACGCCAAGTCCGACAGCCTCATCGGCCTCAAGGAGAACGTCATCATCGGTAAGCTCATCCCGGCCGGTACGGGCCTGTCCCGCTACCGCAACATCCGGGTCGAGCCGACCGAGGAAGCCAAGGCCGCGATGTACTCGGCCGTCGGCTACGACGACATCGACTACTCGCCGTTCGGCACCGGCTCCGGCCAGGCCGTTCCGCTGGAGGACTACGACTACGGTCCGTACAACCAGTAAGGCGCACGTCCACTGAAGGGCGGCCACCCCGTGGGGGGTGGCCGCCCTTCGGCGTTGTGCTGGTGCCGCGCTCGCCGGTTCGGCGCATCATGGAGGGACGCCGGCGCTTCGGGGAGGTGCTCGTGTCGCAGTCGCCGTATCCGTGGCAGCCCTCTCAGCCCGGGCAGCAGGGGTGGAGGGCGGTGCTCGCCTCGCATGCCGAGCGTGAGCGGGCCGTCGATGTGCTGCGGGCCGGGTACGGCGAGGGTCGCCTGGAGCGTGGGGAGTTCGAGGAGCGGGTCGGGCGGGCGTATGCGGCCCGTACGGTGGGGGAGCTGGCTTCCCTGGTCGCCGACCTGCCGCAGGGCCCCGTACCGCCTGCTGTGCCCGCTGCCCTCGCTCCGGGGGTGTTCGGGCCCGTGCCCCGGCCGCGGACCAACGGCAAGGCCGTGGGGGCCGCCGTGTGCGGGCTGCTGTGTGTGCCCACCGCCGGGCTCACCGGGATTCCGGCGGTCGTGCTGGGGCACGTGGCGCGCTCCGAGATCCGGCGGACGGGGGAGCTGGGGGAGGGGCTGGCGATGACCGGTCTGGTGCTGGGGTGGTTGGCCACGGCCGGCTGGGCACTCGTACTGATCCTGCTGACGGCCGTGTCCCTGGCGGTCGGATGACCCGGTTGTGACCCTGGCTGTGACCCCGGCGCAAGGGCGTGAGAAAAGTGTTCGAAGCGGACAGCGGCCGCCGATTCGTAGATCACTTGTGCCAGGCGGGCTTGACATGTGGCGTGTGTCGCTGCGGGCGGGACCCATTTGTTTTGACCGTAGCGTTTGAGGTAGGTACGCTCAGACCTTGTGCCTGGGGTGTGCCTTGGCTCTCCTGCGTGCCTTCAACCGCACAGGAGCCATGACCGGCCACCGCAATCTGCGTCTCTTATGCCGTCCGGCAGAAGCCCGCACGATTCGACACACCCGACCGCGTGGGTCGGCGACGTTCCAGGTTAGCTTCACCATCGGCACACAGAAACCGGAGAAGTAGTGCCTACGATCCAGCAGCTGGTCCGGAAGGGCCGGCAGGACAAGGTCGAGAAGAACAAGACGCCCGCACTCGAGGGTTCCCCTCAGCGTCGTGGCGTCTGCACGCGTGTGTTCACGACCACCCCGAAGAAGCCGAACTCGGCCCTCCGTAAGGTCGCGCGTGTGCGTCTGACCAGCGGCATCGAGGTCACGGCCTACATTCCGGGTGAGGGACACAACCTGCAGGAGCACTCCATCGTGCTCGTGCGCGGCGGCCGTGTGAAGGACCTGCCGGGTGTTCGCTACAAGATCATCCGCGGCTCGCTCGACACCCAGGGTGTCAAGAACCGCAAGCAGGCTCGCAGCCGTTACGGCGCCAAGAAGGAGAAGTAAGAATGCCTCGTAAGGGCCCCGCCCCGAAGCGCCCGGTCATCATCGACCCGGTCTACGGTTCTCCTCTGGTGACCTCCCTGATCAACAAGGTGCTGCTGAACGGCAAGCGCTCCACCGCCGAGCGCATCGTCTACGGCGCCATGGAGGGTCTGCGTGAGAAGACGGGCAACGACCCGATCATCACGCTGAAGCGCGCGCTGGAGAACATCAAGCCGACCCTCGAGGTCAAGTCCCGCCGTGTCGGTGGTGCGACGTACCAGGTTCCGATCGAGGTCAAGCCCGGTCGTGCCAACACGCTCGCGCTGCGCTGGCTGGTCGGTTACTCCCGCGCCCGTCGCGAGAAGACCATGACCGAGCGTCTGCTCAACGAGCTTCTCGACGCCTCCAACGGCCTCGGTGCCGCTGTGAAGAAGCGCGAGGACACGCACAAGATGGCCGAGTCCAACAAGGCCTTCGCGCACTACCGCTGGTAGTCGCTACCCACATCGAGACCGAGAGAAGACTGAAGCCTTATGGCTACCACTTCACTTGACCTGGCCAAGGTCCGCAATATCGGGATCATGGCCCACATCGACGCGGGCAAGACGACCACCACCGAGCGGATCCTGTTCTACACCGGTGTGTCTTACAAGATCGGTGAGGTCCACGACGGCGCTGCCACCATGGACTGGATGGAGCAGGAGCAGGAGCGTGGCATCACGATCACCTCTGCTGCCACCACCTGTCACTGGTCGCTGGAAGACGTCGACCACACCATCAACATCATCGACACCCCGGGTCACGTCGACTTCACCGTCGAGGTGGAGCGCTCCCTGCGTGTGCTCGACGGTGCCGTGACGGTGTTCGACGGCGTCGCCGGCGTTGAGCCGCAGTCCGAGACGGTGTGGCGTCAGGCGGACCGCTACGGCGTTCCGCGTATCTGCTTCGTCAACAAGCTCGACCGCACGGGCGCCGAGTTCCACCGCTGTGTGGACATGATCTCGGACCGCCTGGGCGCGCAGCCGATCGTCATGCAGCTCCCGATCGGTGCCGAGGCCGACTTCCAGGGCGTCGTGGACCTGGTCCGCATGAAGGCGCTCGTCTGGTCCGCCGAGGCCACCAAGGGCGAGATGTACGACGTCGTCGACATCCCGGCCACGCACACCGAGGCTGCCGAGGAGTACCGCGGCAAGCTGATCGAGGCCGTGGCCGAGAACGACGAAGAGATCATGGAGCTGTACCTGGAGGGCGAGGAGCCCACCGAGGAGCAGCTGTACGCCGCGATCCGTCGTATCACCATCGCGTCCGGCAAGGGCACCGGCACCACGGTGACCCCGGTGTTCTGCGGTACCGCGTTCAAGAACAAGGGTGTCCAGCCGCTGCTCGACGCGGTCGTGCGCTACCTGCCGTCCCCGGTCGACATCGAGGCCATCGAGGGCCACGACGTCAAGGACCCGGAGACGGTCATCAAGCGCAAGCCGTCCGAGGACGAGCCGCTGTCGGCGCTGGCGTTCAAGATCATGAGCGACCCGCACCTGGGCAAGCTCACCTTCGTCCGGGTCTACTCGGGCCGCCTGGAGTCCGGCACCTCGGTGCTGAACTCCGTCAAGGGCAAGAAGGAGCGCATCGGCAAGATCTACCGCATGCACGCGAACAAGCGTGAGGAGATCGAGTCGGTGGGCGCCGGCGACATCGTCGCCGTCATGGGCCTGAAGCAGACCACCACCGGTGAGACGCTCTGCGACGAGAAGAACCCGGTGATCCTGGAGTCCATGGACTTCCCGGCGCCGGTCATCGAGGTCGCGATCGAGCCCAAGTCCAAGGGTGACCAGGAGAAGCTGGGTGTCGCCATCCAGCGTCTCGCGGAGGAGGACCCCTCCTTCCAGGTGCACACCAACGAGGAGACCGGCCAGACCGTCATCGGCGGTATGGGCGAGCTTCACCTCGAGGTCCTCGTCGACCGCATGAAGCGCGAGTTCAAGGTCGAGGCCAACGTCGGCAAGCCGCAGGTGGCCTACCGCGAGACGATCCGCAAGGCCGTCGAGCGCGTCGACTACACCCACAAGAAGCAGACCGGTGGTACCGGTCAGTTCGCGAAGGTGCAGATCGGCATCGAGCCCCTCGAGGGCGGCGACGTCTCGTACGAGTTCGTGAACAAGGTCACCGGTGGCCGTATCCCGAAGGAGTACATCCCTTCGGTGGACGCCGGTGCGCAGGAGGCCATGCAGTTCGGCATCCTCGCCGGCTACGAGATGACCGGTGTCCGTGTCATCCTCCACGACGGTGCCTACCACGAGGTCGACTCCTCCGAGCTGGCCTTCAAGATCGCCGGTTCGCAGGCCTTCAAGGAGGCCGCGCGCAAGGCCAGCCCCGTGCTGCTCGAGCCGATGATGGCCGTCGAGGTCACCACGCCCGAGGACTACATGGGTGAGGTCATCGGCGACATCAACTCCCGCCGTGGTCAGATCCAGGCCATGGAGGAGCGGGCCGGTGCCCGTGTCGTGAAGGGCCTCGTGCCTCTGTCGGAGATGTTCGGCTACGTCGGCGACCTCCGCAGCAAGACGTCGGGTCGCGCAAGCTACTCGATGCAGTTCGACTCCTACGCCGAGGTTCCGCGGAACGTCGCCGAGGAGATCATCGCGAAGGCCAAGGGCGAGTAACGCACCGCGTTCACACGCCGTAGGCTTGACTCCGGAGCCTCCAGGGCAAACACCGCAATCGCGGGGTTTGCCCCGGGTTCCGGGCCTTTTCAGCAAAGATCACCTGGCGCCGATGAAGTAAGGCGTACCAGAACCACTCCCAGGAGGACCCCAGTGGCGAAGGCGAAGTTCGAGCGGACTAAGCCGCACGTCAACATCGGCACCATCGGTCACATCGACCACGGTAAGACGACCCTCACGGCCGCCATTACCAAGGTGCTGCACGACGCGTTCCCGGACCTGAACGAGGCCTCGGCGTTCGACCAGATCGACAAGGCTCCCGAAGAGCGCCAGCGCGGTATCACCATCTCCATCGCGCACGTCGAGTACCAGACGGAGACCCGTCACTACGCCCACGTCGACTGCCCCGGTCACGCGGACTACATCAAGAACATGATCACCGGTGCGGCCCAGATGGACGGCGCCATCCTCGTGGTCGCCGCCACCGACGGCCCGATGCCGCAGACCAAGGAGCACGTGCTCCTGGCCCGCCAGGTCGGCGTTCCGTACATCGTCGTCGCCCTGAACAAGGCCGACATGGTGGACGACGAGGAGATCCTGGAGCTCGTCGAGCTCGAGGTCCGTGAGCTCCTCTCCGAGTACGAGTTCCCGGGCGACGACCTGCCGGTCGTCCGCGTCTCCGCGCTCAAGGCCCTCGAGGGCGACAAGGAGTGGGGTGAGTCCGTCCTCAACCTGATGAAGGCTGTGGACGAGAACATCCCCGAGCCCGAGCGTGACGTCGACAAGCCGTTCCTCATGCCCATCGAGGACGTCTTCACGATCACCGGTCGCGGTACGGTCGTCACCGGCCGTATCGAGCGTGGTGTCCTGAAGGTCAACGAGACCGTCGACATCATCGGCATCAAGACCGAGAAGACCACCACCACGGTCACCGGCATCGAGATGTTCCGCAAGCTGCTCGACGAGGGCCAGGCCGGTGAGAACGTCGGTCTGCTCCTCCGTGGCATCAAGCGCGAGGACGTCGAGCGCGGTCAGGTCATCATCAAGCCGGGTTCGGTCACGCCGCACACCGAGTTCGAGGCGCAGGCGTACATCCTGTCGAAGGACGAGGGTGGCCGCCACACCCCGTTCTTCAACAACTACCGCCCGCAGTTCTACTTCCGTACGACGGACGTGACCGGCGTCGTGACCCTCCCCGAGGGCACCGAGATGGTCATGCCGGGTGACAACACCGAGATGAAGGTGGAGCTCATCCAGCCCGTCGCCATGGAGGAGGGCCTGAAGTTCGCCATCCGTGAGGGTGGCCGGACCGTCGGCGCCGGCCAGGTCACCAAGATCACCAAGTAAGTCCGCTTGCTTGAGGGTCCAGTGACCCGGTAGCTCCAGATGCGAGCTCCGCGAGGGGCCCGTACGACTTCGGTCGTACGGGCCCCTCGTTTTTGTGTCTCCGCAGTCCCGCAGGTCACACGTGTTTCTCACGCCCCGGTGGAAAGCGCTCCCACGCACCCCTGTAGCATGCCGCCACTTATCCGTGTCATGTCCATCTAGGGGTCCCAGGGGGGCCGTTCAGGGGTGGGAAACAACTTGAGATCGGGACGTCGAGCACGTCGTACGGCCGCTGCCCGGGCGCGGCGCACAGCCGCCGGGGCCGCCCTCGGTATCGCAGCGATCCTGGGCATCCAGTCCATCGCGAACGGCGCCGTCTTCGGAAGCGGGGACGATCAGGCGCGCCTGCCGAGCGTCTACAGCGCGCGAGGGAAGGAGCACGGCCCGGTCCGGACCGCCGTGCACAAGCTCGCGCTGACCGACCAGGGCCACGGCGAGGCGGTCCTGTCGAAGCGGGACACCGACCGCTTCGCCCTCATGGGCGTCTCCTGGACGGACCCCCTGGCGAAGATCCAGGGCACCATCCAGGCGCGCGCCCGCAACGCCGAGACCGGCGAGTGGACGGCGTGGCAGGACCTGACGCCGTACCCGGCGATGCTCGACGGCAAGCGGGCCGGCGCGCGCGGTTCCACCGAGCCGGTCTGGGTGGACGCCTCCGACGGCGCCGAGGTCCGCGTCACCGACGGCGCCCGCAACGGCAAGCTCCCGGCCGGCCTGCGTCTCGACCTGGTCGACCCGGGCACCTCGACGGCGGGCCGGACCTCGGGTGAGCTGAACGCCGAGCCCGCGGCCTTCGTGCAGGAGACCCCGCCCACGACGCCCGGGCCGGCCTCCACGGCCCCGCAGCCGCCGATCGTCTCGCGTGCCGGCTGGGGCGCGGACGAGAGCATCAGCCCGGAGGAGCCGGGCTATCTGCCGAACGGCAACACGATCAAGGCCGCGTTCGTGCACCACACCGCGGACGCCAACCCGTACGACTGCTCCGAGTCCGCGGCGATCGTCCGGGGCATCTACACGTACCACGTGAAGACGAACGGCTGGAAGGACATCGGCTACAACTTCCTGGTCGACAAGTGCGGCACCCTCTTCGAGGGCCGCAAGGGCGGGATCGACCAGCCGGTGTACGGGGCCCACACCTACGGCTGGAACTCCCAGTCGACGAGCGTGGCCTTCCTCGGCGACTACAACCAGCAGAACGCGTCGGACGCGTCCCTGGTCTCCGCGTCGCGGATCATCGCGTACAAGCTCGGTCAGTACGGCGTAGACCCGTCCGGCACGACCCTGCTGAACTCCGGTGCCACGCAGAAGAACTACTTCGGCACCTCGTACACCCAGGGCCAGGACTACACGTTCAACACGGTCTCCGGTCACCGTGACGGCTACGCCACCGAGTGCCCCGGCAACCTGCTGTACGGGCAGCTGGGCACGATCCGCGGCTATGCGAGCGGCACGGTCAAGGACCTGGCGATCACCTCGGTGGGCGGCGAGGCCACGAAGGCCGGCAGCGGCTACCAGACGCCCGGCCCGGTCACGGTCGGCTGGTCCACGAGCACGCAGAACGCCCTGATCTACAAGTTCGAGGTGCTGGTCGACGGCCAGGTCTCCACCTGGAGCTGGGGCCATGTCCGCAGCGCGTCGCTCACTCTGAGCGGCTACGGCGACCACACGGTGGCGATCCGCGCCACCCACACCTCCGGCAAGGTCACGACGTCGGCTCCGGTCACCGTGACCGTGCCGGGTCCCAAGACCTTCAAGCCGGTCACCCCGACCCGCCTGATGGACACCCGGTCCGGCACGGGCGTGGCGAAGGCCAAGGTCGGCCCCGGCGGTGAGGTGGTCCTCGACGTCACCGGCAACAGCGTGGTGCCGTCCACCGGCGTCGGCGCGGTCGTCCTGAACGTGACGGCCACGAACCCGACGGCGACCAGCTATGTGTCGGTCTACCCGAACGGCACCGACCGCACGTCGGCGTCGAACCTGAACTTCACCGCCGGGAAGACGATCCCCAACCTGGTGACCGTGCCGGTGATCGACGGCAAGGTGCGGTTCTACAACCACGCGGGCTCGGTCGACCTGATCGCCGACGTCACCGGCTACTACGCCACGGACACCAGCGGCTCGACCCACGTCAGCCACGGCCCGCTGCGGCTGATGGACACGCGGTACGGCACCGGCGCGCCCAAGGCGCAGGTCGGTCCGCAGGGCGTGGTGAGCCTCCAGGTGGCCGGCGTCCAGGACGTGCCGTCCTCCGGTGTGACGGCGGTGGTCCTGAACGTGACCGCCACGAACCCGACCTCGTCGAGCTTCGTCTCGGTCTACCCGGACGGTACGGCCCGCACGTCGGCGTCGAACCTGAACTTCACCGCCGGCCAGACCATCCCCAACCTGGTGATCGTCCCGGTCGTGAACGGCAAGGTGGACTTCTACAACCAGTGGGGTTCGGTCGACCTGATCGCCGACATCACCGGCTACTTCACCTCCGGCACCGAGGGCTCCTCGCACATCAACCTCGGTCCGAAGCGGTTGATGGACACCCGGTACGGCATCGGCGTCCCGAAGGCCCCGGTGGGCCCGCAGGGCGTGGTGTCCCTGCCGGTGGCCGGCGTCCAGGGTGTCCCGTCGTCCGGTGTGACGGCGGTGGTCCTGAACGTGACCGCGACGAATCCGACCTCGTCGAGCTTCGTCTCGGTCTACCCGGACGGTACGACCCGCACGTCGGCGTCGAACCTGAACTTCACGTCGGGCCTGACGATCCCCAACCTGGTGATCGTCCCGGTCGTGAACGGCAAGGTGGACTTCTACAACCAGTGGGGTTCGGTGGACCTGATCGCCGACATCACGGGGTACTTCACGAAGTGACCTGATCACGCCGCTGACCGGTTGCCGGGGTGGGCTTCCCGGCAGTCGCGGCAGTAGGAGCCTGGCTGAGGGGTGCGAATCGCGCGTTCGCACCCCTCACAGCTGTGCAGGGGCAGGCGTCCGGCCGGCCGGTGGTGCCCGGCGGGTGGGGGGTCGGGCGGCGCGGGAGGCGGCAGCAGGTCGGTCAGGCGGTGTGCCAGCAGGGCTGCGGGGTTGCGCAGGGGGTCGCGTGGCAGGTTCGCGGTCAGGGCGTGGCGGACGGCTTCCGGGCGGGCGCCGCGTTCGAGCCAGGCGGCCGCGGCTGGGGCGAGGCGGCGGACGGCGCGTTCGGAGAGCAGCAGGCGCGGGTCGCTGCGGTGGAGGGTCGCCAGCAGGGCCGTGGCCGCGCGATGACGGTCCAGATCGGGGGTCTGCGGCTCGGGGAGGGGAGGCGGCGGGGGCTTGGGAGCGGCCTGTGCCGCGGGCTCGGGTGCCGGGGGAGGCGGCGGGGGCGGTGGTTGCGGGGGAGCAGGGGGCGGCGGGGGCGTCTTGCGACCCGCGGGCCGCTCGGCCCCGGACGGGCGAGCGGGACGCTCGGCCACGGGCCGGTTGTACGACACCGTGTGCGTGACGATCCGGCCGTTCGGGAGCTTCTCGCGGACGCGGGCCAGGTAGCCGTGGGCCTCCAGCTCCCGCAGCGCCGCGGCGATACGGGTCTCGCCCTCCGGGAAGCGGGCCGCGAGCGCCTTGATGCCGACCGGGGCGCCGGAGGGCAGCGACTGGATGTGAGTGGCGAGACCGATCGCGGTGAGGCTCAGCTCGCAGTGCTGCGCGAGGTGGTTGCCGACGACCGTGAAGCGTTCGGTGTGCGCGGAGTTGATGTGGGTGATGCCGCGCGGATTCAGCGGCTGAGCGCACGGAGGCGCGCTAAAGTGCTCGGTACCCATCGGGAAGTTGTTGCCTTCCTCGGTGGTCAGGCCCTCGATCGGGATGCCCGTCCCGGCCGGGGGCCGTCGCATGTCTCCGGTTGTGGTCGCGGTGAGCATATGCCTGCGAACTGGGCGCGAATCCAGCTCAGTTGGCGAAGACCACTCGCGCGGGTGACGGGGGTCCGCAGGGGAGACGGCGGGGTGGGGCGGGGTTTGGCCGGTACTTTCCCCAGGGTTCTTGAAAGCATTGACCTCGCGCCGGGCCGGGTCGCCGCTCACCGGGACGTGACCGGTCACGACGCGGTGCCCCCCGTCCCGATCTCCGCCCACACGGTCTTGCGCGGGGGGCGTTCCTCACGCACGCCCCACTTGTCCGCGAGCGCCTCGACGATGAGCAGTCCCCGCCCGGACTCGGCGCTCTCCTTTGGGCACCGCACCTCCGGCAGACGCTCACCCCGCGTGTCGGTCACCTCGATGCGCAGCGTGCCGCCGACCACGTACAGCGTCAGACGGAAGTTGCGCCCGGGGACGCGGCCGTGAGTGGCCGCGTTGGCCGCCAGCTCGGCCACCAGCTGTTTCGCGGGCTCGGCCGGCAGCCCCCAGCGGCGCAGTTGCGTGTCGGCGAGCAGCCGGGCGAGGCGGGCGCCGCGCGCGGTGGACGACAGCAGCACGCTGAAGTGGGGCACGGCGTGGGGGAGTTCGGTGCCGGACTCGGCGATTTCCTGATTCACGTCACTCAGCGTGGCGGCTCCTGCCTACCGTGAGGAGTGACGGAGCGGTTGCGTACGGTCACTGTCCGGTGCTTGTCCGGCGTTGTCTTGGCTGTCCGCACGGTTCCCACGGGTAGGGCGCCGACGTACGGCGCGGGAACGGGACGACGGAGGGGCGCGGATGTCCGTGGACGGCGAGGCGGTACGGCTCAAGAGCGAGGCGGACGAGCCGGGTTGGGAAGTGGACCCGGACGACGAGTGGGGTGTGGCCGTCATCGCCACGGTCGGGCGGCAGCTGAAGCTGCGCCGGGAGGCGGCCGGGCTGCGGGCCGCGGAGTTCGGCAGGCTCGTCGGCTACAGCGAAGACATGGTGTACAAGATCGAGGCCGGGAAGCGGATCCCGCGCCAGGACTACCTGGTGGAAGCCGACCAGGTGCTGAACGCCGGCGGACTCATCGCGGCGACCTGGGAGGACGTGAAGAAGGTCCGGTATCCGAAGCGGGTACGGGAGCTGGCGAAGCTGGAGGCCCGGGCGGTGGAGATCGGGGTGTACGAGTGCAACATCATCGCCGGGCTGCTGCAGACGCCTGATCACGCGCGCGCTGTGATCGGCGCGGCCCAGCCGCCGTACTCACCGGACGACGTCGAGCGCATGGTGGCGGCGCGGCTGGCGCGGCAGTCGGTCTTCGAGCGGGATCCGGCGTCCTCGATCCACTTCGTTTTGGAAGAGGCGCCACTACGTCGGCGGGTCGGGGGCACAATGGCCTGGCGACGGCAGCTCGAACGTCTGCTGGAGGTGGGGCAGTTGCGCAATGTCACGCTCCAGGTGATGCCGACGAACACCGAGGCCCATCCAGGGCTGGACGGCAGGATCGAACTGCTCAAGTTCCCGGACGGGACGGCGGTGGGCCGCTCCGATGGCGCGTTCAATGGCCGTCCGATGCATGATCCCAAGCACCTCCGCATCCTTGAGCTGCGGTATGGCACCATCCGGGCTCAGGCGCTCTCGCCCCGGGAGTCGCTGGCCTTCATCGAGCACCTGCTGGGAGAGACATGATCCGCAAGACCACGGCCGGGGATACCGCCGAGCTGGTCTGGTTCAAGAGCAGCTACAGCGGAGGCACCGACGGCAACTCCTGCGTCGAGGTCGCCCACGCTCCCGGCACCGTGCACGTGCGTGACTCCAAGCACATCGCCGGCCCCCGGCTCGCCCTCGCGGAGAGCGCCTGGGCGGATTTTGTGACCTACGCCACGCAGGGCTGAGGGTGGATCGCGCCCCGGGTTTGACCTTCGTCACCCCCGGGGTAATCTCTTCGGCTCGATTGGCATCCGGCCTGCCCCTTATGGCAGACTGTCGGAGTTGCTCGGTCGAGTGTTGATGCTGCGCGCCTCCCGCCGGGAGGACCGGAAGCGAGTCCCACAGTACTCGTCGCCCTAACTGCCCTCGGGTAGCGCTGGGGCGGACGTACGGGAATCTTCCGGGAAGTGTGGTGCGGCACTGGCCAGGCACCCGGTGAACCTCTTCCCCACGACAAGGGATGTTCGAACAAGGGACATCTGTGTCAGCGGGAGTGCGACACGCCCGACCGCGTGGGTCGGACAAAGTCGAAGGAACACCAGGTTCCAGAGCTGTAGAGAGACAGGACTACTGAGTAGCCATGGCGGGACAGAAGATCCGCATCCGGCTCAAGGCCTACGACCACGAGGTCATCGACTCTTCGGCGAAGAAGATCGTCGAGACGGTGACGCGCACTGGTGCGTCGGTCGCGGGCCCGGTGCCGCTGCCCACTGAGAAGAACGTGTACTGCGTCATCAAGTCGCCGCACAAGTACAAGGACTCGCGCGAGCACTTCGAGATGCGCACGCACAAGCGCCTGATCGACATCCTCGACCCGACCCCCAAGACCGTTGACTCTCTGATGCGACTCGACCTCCCGGCCGGTGTCGACATCGAGATCAAGCTCTGAGGCTGGTGGGCTGAGAATGGCTAAGCAGATCAAGGGCATCCTGGGCGAGAAGCTCGGCATGACGCAGGTGTGGGACGAGAACAACCGTGTTGTTCCGGTCACCGTCGTCAAGGCCGGCCCCAACGTCGTCACCCAGGTCCGTACGAACGATGTCGACGGCTACGAGTCCGTCCAGATCGCTTTCGGCGAGATCGACCCGCGCAAGGTGAACAAGCCCCTCAAGGGCCACTTCGCCAAGGCCGACGTCACTCCCCGCCGCCACCTCGTCGAGATCCGTACCGCTGACGCCAGCGAGTACACCCTCGGCCAGGAGATCACCGCCGAGGTGTTCGAGGCCGGCATCAAGGTCGACGTGACCGGCAAGAGCAAGGGCAAGGGCTTCGCCGGTGTCATGAAGCGTCACAACTTCAAGGGCCTCGGCGCCGGACACGGCACCCAGCGCAAGCACCGCTCGCCCGGTTCCATCGGTGGCTGCGCCACCCCGGGCCGCGTGTTCAAGGGCCTCCGCATGGCGGGTCGCATGGGCAACGAGCGGGTCACCACCCAGAACCTGACCGTCCACGCCGTTGACGCGGAGAAGGGTCTGCTGCTCATCAAGGGCGCGGTTCCCGGTCCGAACGGCGGCCTCGTCCTGGTCCGCACCGCGGCCAAGGGGGCCTGAGGTAACCGATGAGCACTGTTGACATCCTTTCGCCGGCTGGCGACAAGGCCGGTTCCGTCGAGCTCCCCGCGGAGATCTTCGACGCCAAGGTCAGCGTTCCGCTGATCCACCAGGTCGTCGTCGCGCAGCTGGCCGCTGCCCGCCAGGGCACGCACAAGACCAAGACCCGCGGTGAAGTCCGTGGTGGTGGCAAGAAGCCTTACCGCCAGAAGGGCACCGGTCGCGCCCGTCAGGGTTCGACCCGCGCTCCGCAGTTCGCCGGCGGTGGCGTCGTCCACGGCCCGCAGCCGCGTGACTACTCGCAGCGCACCCCGAAGAAGATGAAGGCCGCCGCCCTGCGCGGTGCCCTCACCGACCGGGCGCGTCACAACCGCATCCACGTCGTCGCCGGCGTGGTCGAGGGTGCGATCTCCACCAAGGCCGCGAAGAGCCTGTTCGGCAAGATCTCGGAGCGCAAGAACCTGCTCCTGGTCGCCGAGCGCTCCGACGAGGCCGCGTGGCTGTCCGCCCGCAACCTGCCCCAGGTCCACATCCTGGAGCCGGGCCAGCTGAACACGTACGACGTTCTCGTCTCGGACGACGTGGTCTTCACCCAGGCCGCTTTCGAGTCCTTCGTGTCTGGCCCCAAGGCCGCTGACACCGAAGGGAGCGAGGTCTGATGGCTATCCGTCACCCCGCGATCGCCTCGAAGGCCGCCAAGGCCGCCAAGGCCGCGCGCGTCGCCAAGGCGCGTCGCCACGCCACCGAGGGCAAGAACACCGTCGAGACCCCGCTGAGCAAGTCGTACACGGACCCCCGTGACGTCCTGCTGAAGCCGGTCGTCTCCGAGAAGAGCTACGCGCTCCTCGACGAGAACAAGTACACGTTCATCGTCGACCCGAACGCCAACAAGACCCAGATCAAGCAGGCCGTCCAGGCGGTCTTCTCGGTCAAGGTCACCGGGGTCAACACGATCAACCGCCAGGGCAAGCGCAAGCGCACGAAGACCGGCTTCGGTCAGCGTGCCGGCAGCAAGCGCGCGATCGTGACCCTCGCCGAGGGCGACCGTATCGACATCTTCGGCGGTCCGACCGCGTAAGCGGGTCGGATCGTCCGATATCGGACGAGGACTGAGAAATGGGAATCCGCAAGTACAAGCCGACTACGCCGGGCCGTCGTGGCGCCAGCGTTGCCGACTTCGTCGAGGTCACGCGGTCCACGCCGGAGAAGTCGCTGGTCCGCCCGCTGCACAGCAAGGGCGGCCGTAACAACGCCGGTCGTGTGACCGTCCGCCACCAGGGCGGTGGCCACAAGCGCGCCTACCGAGTGATCGACTTCCGTCGTCACGACAAGGACGGCGTGCCGGCGAAGGTCGCGCACATCGAGTACGACCCGAACCGCACCGCGCGCATCGCGCTGCTGCACTACGCGGACGGCGAGAAGCGCTACATCCTGGCCCCGCGTGGGCTGAACCAGGGTGACCGGATCGAGAACGGCCCCGGTGCCGACATCAAGCCCGGTAACAACCTGGCGCTGCGCAACATCCCGGTCGGTACGACGATCCACTCCGTGGAGCTTCGTCCGGGCGGCGGCGCCAAGTTCGCCCGCTCCGCCGGTGCCTCCGTGCAGCTGCTCGCGAAGGAGGGCCAGATGGCCCACCTGCGCATGCCCTCCGGTGAGATCCGCCTGGTCGACGTGCGCTGCCGCGCCACCGTCGGCGAGGTCGGCAACGCCGAGCAGAGCAACATCAACTGGGGCAAGGCCGGCCGCAAGCGCTGGCTGGGCGTCCGCCCGACCGTTCGCGGTGTGGCGATGAACCCGGTTGACCACCCCCACGGTGGTGGTGAGGGCAAGACCTCCGGTGGTCGCCACCCGGTCAGCCCCTGGGGTCAGAAGGAAGGTCGTACTCGTTCGCCGAAGAAGGCTTCGAACAAGTACATCGTCCGCCGCCGCAAGACGAACAAGAAGCGCTAGGAGCGGGTTTAGATGCCGCGCAGTCTCAAGAAGGGGCCCTTCGTCGACGACCACCTCATCAAGAAGGTGGACTCGCAGAACGAAGCCGGCACCAAGAACGTCATCAAGACCTGGTCCCGCCGCTCCATGATCGTCCCGGCGATGCTGGGCCACACGATCGCGGTGCACAACGGCAAGACCCACATCCCGGTGTTCGTCACCGAGTCGATGGTCGGCCACAAGCTCGGCGAGTTCTCGCCGACGCGCACCTTCCGGGGTCACGTCAAGGAAGACCGGAAGTCGAAGCGCCGCTAGTAGCGGATCGCATTCAGACACGTAAGTAACTGAAGGGACAACCATGGAAGCCAGGGCCCAGGCGCGGTACATCCGCGTCACGCCCATGAAGGCCCGCCGCGTGGTGGACCTCATCCGTGGCATGGACGCCACGGAGGCCCAGGCGGTCCTGCGATTCGCTCCGCAGGCCGCCTCGGTGCCGGTGGGCAAGGTGCTGGACAGCGCCATCGCCAACGCCGCGCACAACTACGACCACACCGACGCCGACAGCCTCTACATCTCCGAGGCCTACGTCGACGAGGGCCCGACCCTGAAGCGGTTCCGGCCGCGTGCCCAGGGCCGCGCCTACCGGATCCGCAAGCGGACCAGCCACATCACCGTGGTCGTCAGCAGCAAGGAAGGAACCCGGTAATGGGCCAGAAGGTAAACCCGCACGGGTTCCGGCTCGGTGTCACGACCGACTTCAAGTCGCGTTGGTACGCCGACAAGCTGTACAAGGACTACGTCAAGGAAGACGTCGCCATCCGTCGGATGATGACGTCCGGCATGGAGCGCGCCGGCATCTCGAAGGTTGAGATCGAGCGCACCCGTGACCGCGTGCGTGTGGACATCCACACCGCTCGTCCGGGCATCGTCATCGGCCGCCGTGGCGCCGAGGCCGACCGCATCCGCGGTGACCTCGAGAAGCTCACGGGCAAGCAGGTCCAGCTGAACATCCTCGAGGTCAAGAACCCCGAGACCGACGCTCAGCTGGTTGCCCAGGCCGTCGCCGAGCAGCTCTCCTCCCGCGTCTCCTTCCGCCGCGCCATGCGTAAGAGCATGCAGTCGGCGATGAAGGCCGGCGCCAAGGGCATCAAGATCCAGTGCGGTGGCCGCCTCGGTGGCGCCGAGATGTCCCGCTCGGAGTTCTACCGCGAGGGCCGTGTGCCCCTGCACACGCTCCGCGCGAACGTGGACTACGGCTTCTTCGAGGCCAAGACGACCTTCGGCCGCATCGGCGTGAAGGTCTGGATCTACAAGGGCGACGTGAAGAACATCGCCGAGGTCCGCGCCGAGAACGCTGCGGCCCGTGCGGGTAACCGCCCGGCCCGTGGCGGCGCCGACCGCCCGGCCCGTGGTGGCCGTGGTGGCGAGCGTGGCGGGCGCGGTCGCAAGCCGCAGCAGGCTGCCGGCGCCGAGGCCCCCAAGGCCGAGGCTCCCGCGTCCGCTCCGGCTGAGAGCACCGGAACGGAGGCCTGACCGAAATGCTGATCCCCCGTAGGGTCAAGCACCGCAAGCAGCACCACCCGAAGCGCAACGGTATGTCCAAGGGTGGGACGCAGGTTGCGTTCGGCGAATACGGCATCCAGGCGCTGACCCCGGCCTACGTGACGAACCGCCAGATCGAGGCGGCTCGTATCGCGATGACCCGTCACATCAAGCGTGGCGGCAAGGTCTGGATCAACATCTACCCGGACCGTCCCCTCACCAAGAAGCCGGCCGAGACCCGCATGGGTTCCGGTAAGGGTTCGCCGGAGTGGTGGATCGCGAACGTCAAGCCCGGACGTGTGATGTTCGAGCTGTCGTACCCCAACGAGAAGATCGCCCGTGAGGCGCTGACTCGTGCGGCCCACAAGCTGCCGATGAAGTGCCGGATCGTCAAGCGCGAGGCAGGTGAAGCGTGATGTCGGCCGGTACCAAGGCGTCCGAGCTGCGCGAGCTGGGCAACGAGGAGCTTCTGGCGAAGCTCCGCGAGGCCAAGGAAGAGCTGTTCAACCTCCGCTTCCAGGCGGCGACGGGTCAGCTCGAGAACCACGGTCGGCTCAAGGCCGTCCGTAAGGACATCGCGCGGATCTACACCCTGATGCGTGAGCGCGAGCTGGGCATCGAGACGGTGGAGAGCGCCTGATGAGCGAGAGCAACGTGACTGAGAACACCGAGGCACGCGGATTCCGCAAGACCCGTGAGGGTCTGGTCGTCAGCGACAAGATGGACAAGACCGTCGTCGTCGCCGTCGAGGACCGTGTCAAGCACGCGCTGTACGGCAAGGTCATCCGCCGTACGAACAAGCTCAAGGCCCACGACGAGCAGAACGCTGCGGGCGTCGGCGACCGCGTCCTCCTCATGGAGACCCGGCCGCTGTCCGCGACGAAGCGCTGGCGCGTCGTCGAGATCCTCGAGAAGGCCAAGTAATCCCTCGTAGGGGGACCCCCTACGCATCGTTCCGCCAGGCTCGGCAGGGGTTTCGTGAAGGAACCCCTGCCGGGAACCGGCAGACATCCAGGAGATAGACGTGATCCAGCAGGAGTCGCGACTGCGTGTCGCCGACAACACTGGTGCGAAGGAGATCCTTTGCATCCGTGTGCTCGGTGGCTCCGGTCGCCGCTACGCGGGCATCGGTGACGTCATCGTCGCCACCGTCAAGGACGCGATCCCCGGTGGCAACGTGAAGAAGGGTGACGTCGTCAAGGCGGTCATCGTTCGCACCGTCAAGGAGCGCCGCCGTCCGGACGGCTCGTACATCCGCTTCGACGAGAACGCCGCCGTCATTCTGAAGAACGACGGCGACCCTCGCGGCACCCGCATCTTCGGCCCGGTCGGGCGTGAGCTGCGCGAGAAGAAGTTCATGAAGATCATCTCGCTGGCTCCGGAGGTGCTGTAAGCATGAAGATCAAGAAGGGCGACCTGGTCCAGGTCATCACCGGCAAGGACAAGGGCAAGCAGGGCAAGGTCATTGCCGCTTACCCGCGCGAGGAGCGCGTCCTGGTCGAGGGTGTCAACCGGGTCAAGAAGCACACGAAGGCCGGCCCCACCGCCGGCGGTTCGCAGGCCGGTGGCATCGTCACGACCGAGGCCCCGATCCACGTCTCCAACGTCCAGCTGGTCGTGGAGAAGGACGGCCAGAAGGTCGTCACGCGTGTCGGCTACCGCTTCGACGACGAGGGCAACAAGATCCGCGTTGCCAAGCGGACGGGTGAGGACATCTGATGGCTACCACCACCACTCCGCGTCTGAAGACGAAGTACCGCGAGGAGATCGCGGGCAAGCTGCGTGACGAGTTCAAGTACGAGAACGTCATGCAGGTCCCCGGCCTCGTCAAGATCGTGGTCAACATGGGTGTGGGCGACGCCGCCCGCGACTCCAAGCTGATCGAGGGCGCCATCCGCGACCTCACCACGATCACCGGTCAGAAGCCGGCCGTCACCAAGGCCCGCAAGTCCATCGCGCAGTTCAAGCTGCGTGAGGGTCAGCCGATCGGTGCCCACGTCACGCTCCGTGGCGACCGCATGTGGGAGTTCCTGGACCGCACCCTGTCGCTCGCGCTGCCGCGCATCCGCGACTTCCGCGGCCTGTCCCCCAAGCAGTTCGACGGCCGTGGCAACTACACCTTCGGTCTCACGGAGCAGGTCATGTTCCACGAGATCGACCAGGACAAGATCGACCGTGTCCGGGGTATGGACATCACCGTGGTCACCACGGCGACCAACGACGAAGAGGGCCGCGCGCTCCTCCGTCACCTCGGCTTCCCGTTCAAGGAGGCGTGAGCGAGATGGCGAAGAAGGCTCTCATCGCGAAGGCTGCTCGCAAGCCCAAGTTCGGTGTGCGTGGCTACACCCGCTGCCAGCGCTGTGGTCGTCCCCACTCCGTGTACCGCAAGTTCGGCCTCTGCCGCGTGTGCCTTCGTGAGATGGCTCACCGTGGCGAGCTGCCGGGCGTGACCAAGAGCTCCTGGTAATCCCCTAGTTAGGGATACCTGGACCTCTCGGTAAGCAACCGGGACGGCAGAGGCCACCGCTCTCATGGCTTAGGCTAGGAGGGTTGGGCCTCTGCCGCCCTGAACGACTTACTACGCCGTAGGTCCCCGCACCGCACCCGTCCCGTCCATGTATGGGGAGAGGGATGGCGCATATAGGAAACCCCGGCGAGAAAGGCCACAGGCCAATTCATGACCATGACTGATCCGATCGCAGACATGCTGACGCGTCTGCGGAACGCGAACGCGGCTTACCACGACTCCGTGTCGATGCCGCACTCCAAGATCAAGTCTCATATCGCGGAGATCCTCCAGCAGGAGGGCTTCATCACCGGCTGGAAGGTCGAGGACGCCGAGGTCGGCAAGAACCTCGTGCTCGACCTGAAGTTCGGCCCGAACCGTGAGCGCTCCATCGCGGGCATCAAGCGGATCTCGAAGCCCGGTCTCCGGGTCTACGCGAAGTCCACCAACCTGCCGAAGGTGCTCGGCGGCCTCGGCGTGGCGATCATCTCCACGTCTCACGGCCTGCTGACCGACAAGCAGGCGCAGAAGAAGGGCGTGGGTGGGGAAGTCCTCGCCTACGTCTGGTAACGGAAGGGAACGGAGGAAACAGCTATGTCGCGTATCGGCAAGCTCCCCATCCCGGTTCCCGCCGGCGTGGACGTCACCATCGACGGCCGTACGGTCAAGGTCAAGGGCCCCAAGGGCGAGCTGACCCACACCATCGTCGCGCCGATCGACATCGCTAAGGGCGAGGACGGCACCCTCCAGGTGCTCCGCCCGAACGACGAGCGGCAGAGCAAGGCCCTGCACGGCCTGTCCCGCACGCTGGTGGCGAACATGATCACCGGTGTGACCCAGGGATACGTCAAGAAGCTCGAGATCAGCGGTGTCGGTTACCGAGTGACCGCCAAGGGTTCGAACCTCGAGTTCGCGCTGGGCTACAGCCACCCGATCACCGTCGAGGCCCCCGAGGGCATCTCCTTCAAGGTGGAGACCCCGACCCGTTTCTCGGTCGAGGGCATCGACAAGCAGAAGGTCGGCGAGGTTGCGGCCAACATCCGCAAGCTGCGCAAGCCCGACCCGTACAAGGCCAAGGGCGTCAAGTACGAGGGCGAAGTCATCCGCCGCAAGGTCGGAAAGGCGGGTAAGTAAGCCATGGCATACGGACAGAAGATTCTCAAGGGCGACGCTTACAAGCGTGCTGCTATCAAGCGTCGTCACCTTCGGATCCGCAAGAACGTCTCCGGTACTGCGGAGCGTCCCCGCCTGGTCGTGACCCGCTCCAACCGTCACATCGTGGCGCAGGTGATCGACGACCTGAAGGGCCACACCCTGGCGTCGGCGTCCACCCTGGACAGCTCGATCCGCGGTGCCGAGGGCGACAAGTCCGCCCAGGCCAAGCAGGTCGGCGCCCTGGTCGCCGAGCGTGCCAAGGCCGCCGGTGTCGAGGCCGTCGTGTTCGACCGTGGTGGCAACCAGTACGCCGGGCGCATCGCTGCCCTGGCGGACGCCGCCCGCGAGGCCGGGCTCAAGTTCTGAGCCGCCGTAGCTAGCGGAAAAAGAGAGAGGTAATCCAATGGCTGGACCCCAGCGCCGCGGAAGCGGTGCCGGTGGCGGCGAGCGGCGGGACCGGAAGGGCCGTGACGGCGGCGCTGCTGCCGCCGAGAAGACCGCGTACGTCGAGCGCGTCGTCGCGATCAACCGTGTCGCCAAGGTTGTGAAGGGTGGTCGTCGCTTCAGCTTCACCGCGCTGGTCGTGGTGGGCGACGGTGACGGCACCGTGGGTGTCGGTTACGGCAAGGCCAAGGAGGTGCCGGCCGCCATCGCCAAGGGTGTTGAGGAGGCCAAGAAGCACTTCTTCAAGGTCCCCCGTATCCAGGGCACCATCCCGCACCCGATCCAGGGTGAGAAGGCTGCCGGCGTCGTGCTGCTCAAGCCGGCTTCGCCGGGTACCGGTGTTATCGCCGGTGGTCCCGTGCGTGCCGTGCTCGAGTGCGCGGGTGTGCACGACATCCTGTCGAAGTCCCTGGGCTCCGACAACGCCATCAACATCGTGCACGCGACCGTGGAGGCCCTGAAGGGCCTGCAGCGTCCCGAGGAGATCGCGGCCCGCCGTGGTCTGCCGCTCGAGGACGTGGCCCCCGCGGCCCTGCTGCGTGCGCGTGCCGGGGCGGGTGCGTAATCATGGCGCAGCTCAAGATCACGCAGGTCAAGTCCTACATCGGCAGCAAGCAGAACCACCGTGACACCCTGCGGTCGCTTGGTCTCAAGGGGATCAACACCGTGGTCGTCAAGGAGGACCGCCCCGAGTTCCGCGGCATGGTGCACACCGTCCGCCACCTCGTGACGGTCGAGGAGGTCGACTGATCATGGCGGAGAACAACCCGCTCAAGATCCACAACCTCCGTCCCGCCCCGGGCGCCAAGACCGCCAAGACCCGTGTCGGTCGTGGTGAGGCGTCGAAGGGTAAGACGGCCGGTCGTGGTACCAAGGGCACCAAGGCCCGCTACCAGGTTCCGGAGCGCTTCGAGGGTGGGCAGATGCCCCTCCACATGCGTCTCCCGAAGCTCAAGGGCTTCAAGAACCCGTTCAAGACCGAGTACCAGGTCGTGAACCTCGACAAGCTGGCCGCGCTCTACCCCGAGGGTGGCGAGGTCACGGTCGAGGGTCTCGTGGCCAAGGGTGCCGTGCGCAAGAACAGCCTCGTCAAGGTCCTCGGCCAGGGCGAGATCTCCGTGGCGCTGCAGGTGACGGTCGACGCCGTCTCCGGCTCCGCCAAGGAGAAGATCACCGCCGCCGGCGGTACGGTCACCGAGCTCGTCTGAGCCCGATGACGTAACGCGTAACGCGTCAACCGGGGATACCCCACAATTGGGGTATCCCCGGTTGGTCGTTCCTAGGGGAGCAGTGTCGCCGGTAAGGTAGCGTCCACTGTTTCTTTTCGTATTCGTCGAACCTCAAGACCGCCCTTCGACGCAGTTGCGCGGGGGTCGCAGGAGGCACCGTGCTCACCGCGTTCGCCCGGGCGTTCAAGACGCCCGACCTGCGCAAGAAGCTGCTCTTCACGCTCGGCATCATCGTGGTCTACCGGGTCGGTACCCACATCCCGATTCCCGGCGTGGACTACAAGTCCGTCCAGCAGTGCGTGGACGAGGCGTCCGGCAACCAGGGCCTCTTCGGTCTGGTCAACATGTTCAGTGGCGGCGCGCTGCTGCAGATCACCGTCTTCGCGCTGGGCATCATGCCGTACATCACGGCGAGCATCATCCTGCAGCTGCTGACCGTGGTGATCCCGCGCCTGGAGGCCCTCAAGAAGGAGGGCCAGGCCGGCACGGCCAAGATCACGCAGTACACGCGCTATCTGACCATCGCCCTGGCCATCCTGCAGGGCACCGGCCTGGTGGCCACCGCCCGCAGCGGCGCCCTCTTCAACGGCTGCACCGTCGCGTCGCAGATCGTTCCCGACCGGGCCATCTTCTCCACCATCACCATGGTCATCTGCATGACCGCCGGTACGGCCGTCGTCATGTGGCTGGGTGAGCTGATCACCGACCGCGGCATCGGCAACGGCATGTCGATCCTGATGTTCATCTCGATCGCCGCGACCTTCCCGTCCGCCCTCTGGTCCATCAAGAAGTCCGGCAACCTGGCCGGCGGCTGGATCGAGTTCGGCACGGTGATCCTGGTCGGCCTGATCATGGTCGGGCTCGTGGTCTTCGTGGAGCAGGCCCAGCGCCGCATCCCCGTCCAGTACGCGAAGCGGATGATCGGCCGCCGTTCCTACGGCGGTACGTCGACCTACATCCCGCTGAAGGTGAACCAGGCGGGTGTGATTCCCGTCATCTTCGCCTCGTCGCTGCTCTACATTCCGGCTCTGATCGCGCAGTTCGCCGGAGGCAACTCCGGGTGGAAGACCTGGGTTCAGCAGAACCTGGTGAAGGGCGACCACCCGATTTACATCACTTTGTACTTCTTGCTCATCGTGTTCTTCGCGTTCTTCTACGTGGCGATCTCCTTCAACCCCGAGGAAGTCGCGGACAACATGAAGAAGTATGGTGGCTTCATCCCGGGCATCCGGGCTGGCCGACCGACCGCTGAGTACCTCTCGTACGTGCTCAACCGGATCACCTGGCCGGGTTCGCTGTACTTGGGTCTGATCGCTCTTGTGCCGACGATGGCGTTGGTGGGCTTCGGGGCAAGCCAGAACTTCCCGTTCGGCGGGACCAGCATCCTGATCATCGTGGGTGTCGGTCTCGAGACGGTGAAGCAGATCGAGAGCCAGCTCCAGCAGCGCAATTACGAAGGGTTCCTCCGCTGATGCGAATCGTCCTCGTCGGGCCGCCGGGTGCCGGAAAGGGTACGCAGGCCACGCGCCTTGCCGAGCGCCTGCGCGTCCCGCACATCTCCACGGGCGACCTCTTCCGCGCCAACATCAGCCAGCAGACGGAGCTCGGGAAGCTCGCGAAGTCCTACATGGACGCCGGCAACCTCGTCCCCGACGAGGTCACCATCGCGATGGCGAAGGACCGCATGGAGCAGCCGGACGCCGAGAACGGCTTCCTGCTGGACGGTTTCCCGCGCAACGTCTCGCAGGCCGAGGCGCTGGACGAACTGCTGAACACCGAGAACATCGAGCTGGACGCGGTACTCGACCTCGAAGCCCCCGAGGACGAGGTCGTGAAGCGCATCGCCGGCCGTCGCATCTGCCGCAACGACTCGGCGCACGTCTTCCACGTGTCGTACAAGAAGCCGGCCAAGGAAGGCGTCTGCGACGTCTGCGGTGGCGAGCTGTACCAGCGTGACGACGACACCGAGGAGACGGTGCGCACGCGGCTGGAGGTCTACCACACGCAGACCGAGCCGATCATCGACTACTACAAGTCCCAGGGCCTGGTCGTGACGATCTCGGCCATGGGCGAAGTGGACGAGGTCACGCAGCGCGCGCTCGGCGCGCTGAAGCGTGAGGACGACGGCCAGTAGCCGTCGGTCCGCAGCCGGCCGTGGCGCCCTGGGGGGCGTCACGGCCGTACTGTTGTGTTGGTAACCGGTTGACGTGAGTGACGGAGAGCGCAGGCCCCCCATGGTGCAGATCAAGACGCCCGAGCAGATCGCGAAGATGCGTGCGGCGGGCCTGGTCGTCGCTGCCATCCACAAGGCCACCCGCGAGGCCGCGGTGCCGGGCGCCACGACCAAGGACCTGGACGAGGTCGCGCGCAAGGTCCTCGCCGAGCACGGCGCCAAGCCGAACTTCCTCGGGTACGGCGGTTTCCCCGCGACGATCTGCACTTCCGTCAACGAGGTCGTCGTCCACGGCATCCCTTCGGATGACGTCGTGCTGAAGGACGGCGACATCATCTCCATCGACTGCGGTGCGATCGTCGACGGCTGGCACGGCGACGCCGCGTACACGGCGTTCGTGGGGTCCGGTCACGCCCCGGAGCTGGTCGAGCTGTCCCGGGTGACCGAAGAGTCGATGTGGGCGGGCATCGCCGCGATGAAGCCGGGCAACCGGCTGGTCGACATCTCCCGCGCGATCGAGACGTACATCCGCCGCCAGCCCAAGCCCGGCGGCGGCCGCTACGGGATCATCGAGGACTACGGCGGCCACGGCATCGGCACCGAGATGCACATGGACCCGCACCTGCTGAACTACGTCGAGAAGCGCCGCGGCAAGGGTCCCAAGCTGGTCCCCGGTTTCTGCCTGGCGATCGAGCCGATGGTGTCCCTCGGCACACCTAAGACCGAGGTCCTCTCCGACGACTGGACGGTCATCACGACCGACGGCACCTGGTCCTCCCACTGGGAGCACTCCGTCGCCCTGACGGAAGAGGGCCCCCTGGTCCTGACGGCCCCGGACGGCGGCAAGGCCAAGCTCGCGGAGTACGGCGTGACGGTGGCCCCGGACCCGCTGGCCTGAGTCCGTCCTCGTTCGGCCTCGTCCTCGTTCGCGGAGCCGCGGCGCTGAGTCATGCCCCCTGTGCATGACGATCTCCCTCGTAGGGCAGACTTCCTCGTTTCGCCTTTTCGGGTGTGCTGACGTAGACTGACTCGTCGGCTCTGGTGCACCCGCATGTCCGCATGCTTACAAATGGTGCTCACCGGAGTCGATCAAGGTAGTCGATTCGAAGGGCGAAGCGTGGCCAAGAAGCAAGGTGCCATCGAGATCGAGGGCACTGTCGTCGAGTCTCTTCCGAACGCCATGTTCAAGGTCGAGCTCCAGAACGGCCACCAGGTCCTGGCACACATCAGCGGCAAGATGCGTATGCACTACATCCGCATCCTCCCTGACGACCGGGTCGTGGTGGAGCTGTCTCCGTACGACCTGACGCGTGGCCGGATCGTCTACCGGTACAAGTAGATCTTGCCCACGTCCCGTGCCCTCTCTGTGCACGGGGCCGCCGGCAACTGACCCGGAGAACCTCACATCCCATGAAGGTCAAGCCGAGCGTCAAGAAGATCTGCGACAAGTGCAGGGTGATCCGCCGTCACGGCCGGGTCATGATCATCTGCGAGAACCCGCGCCACAAGCAGCGCCAGGGCTGATCGCACACGGATCGCACCCTCTGCATCTCTTCGCAGAGTTTTCGCGCGACGCGAGCTGAATTTGTTCATACGCACGACCCAGGCGGGGTTTCTTTCTGCCTGACACCCCCGGCTCGGAGGCCGGGGACCCAGTTCGTACCTGATACGGCGGCTGGGAACCGGTCCTGCGGAAGACCTCCGAAGATCACCAGGAGCCATTGAATGGCACGCGTTTCCGGTGTTGACATCCCGCGCGAAAAGCGCGTGGAGGTCGCCCTCACCTACGTGTTCGGCATCGGCCGGACCCTCTCGAAGGAGACGCTGGCTGCGACCGGCGTCGACCCGAACACCCGCGTCCGCGACCTCTCCGAGGAGCAGCTCGTCGCGATCCGCGAGTACGTCGACAACAACATCAAGACCGAGGGTGACCTCCGTCGCGAGATCCAGGCCGACATCCGCCGCAAGGTCGAGATCGGCTGCTACCAGGGTCTGCGTCACCGTCGCGGTCTGCCCGTCCGCGGTCAGCGCACCAGCACCAACGCTCGTACCCGCAAGGGCCCGCGTCGCGCCATCGCCGGCAAGAAGAAGCCGGGCAAGAAGTAGTCCGCAGCGGACCTCTGTCCACGGTCTTCGCTGTAGGACCGACCACCTCCCGTAGGAGTTAGTAGATGCCCCCCAAGGGTCGTCAGGGCGCTGCCAAGAAGGTGCGCCGCAAGGAAAAGAAGAACGTCGCTCACGGCCACGCGCACATCAAGAGCACGTTCAACAACACGATCGTCTCCATCACGGACCCGTCCGGCAACGTGATCTCCTGGGCCTCCGCCGGCCACGTCGGCTTCAAGGGCTCCCGGAAGTCCACGCCGTTCGCCGCGCAGATGGCCGCCGAGTCGGCTGCCCGCCGCGCCCAGGAGCACGGCATGCGCAAGGTCGACGTGTTCGTGAAGGGCCCGGGTTCCGGTCGTGAGACCGCGATCCGCTCCCTGCAGGCCACGGGCCTCGAGGTCGGCTCCATCCAGGACGTCACCCCGACCCCGCACAACGGCTGCCGTCCGCCGAAGCGTCGTCGCGTCTGACCTCGCTTTCTTCGGGCTTCTCGGGCGGTACGGCTCTGTTGCGTCGTGCCGCCCGTACCCTTGCAGTACCCGCGCTTTTCACCGGGCGCGGTTTCCGTCGGGCGTCAAATAGCGGGCGTCCACGAAAGAAGGATCTGATCCACACATGCTGATCGCTCAGCGTCCCTCGTTGACCGAAGAGGTCGTCGACGAGTTCCGCTCCCGGTTCGTGATCGAGCCGCTGGAGCCGGGCTTCGGTTACACCCTCGGCAACTCCCTCCGCCGCACGCTCCTCTCCTCGATCCCGGGTGCCGCCGTCACCTCGATCCGGATCGACGGCGTCCTGCACGAGTTCACCACCGTGCCGGGTGTCAAGGAGGACGTCACCGACCTGATCCTCAACATCAAGCAGCTGGTCGTCTCCTCGGAGCACGACGAGCCGGTCGTGATGTACCTGCGCAAGCAGGGCCCGGGTCTGGTCACCGCCGCCGACATCGCGCCCCCGGCCGGTGTCGAGGTGCACAACCCCGACCTCGTCCTCGCCACGCTCAACGGCAAGGGCAAGCTGGAGATGGAGCTGACCGTCGAGCGCGGTCGCGGCTACGTCTCCGCCGTGCAGAACAAGCAGGCGGGCCAGGAGATCGGCCGTATCCCGGTCGACTCCATCTACTCGCCGGTGCTGAAGGTCACGTACAAGGTCGAGGCCACGCGTGTCGAGCAGCGCACCGACTTCGACAAGCTGATCGTCGACGTCGAGACCAAGCAGGCGATGCGTCCCCGTGACGCCATGGCCTCCGCCGGTAAGACGCTGGTCGAGCTGTTCGGTCTCGCCCGCGAGCTGAACATCGACGCCGAGGGCATCGACATGGGTCCGTCCCCGACGGACGCCGCGCTCGCCGCCGATCTGGCGCTGCCGATCGAGGAGCTCGAGCTCACCGTTCGGTCGTACAACTGCCTCAAGCGTGAGGGCATCCACTCCGTGGGTGAGCTCGTCGCTCGTTCCGAGGCCGACCTGCTGGACATCCGCAACTTCGGTGCGAAGTCCATCGACGAGGTCAAGGCGAAGCTGGCCGGCATGGGCCTGGCCCTCAAGGACAGCCCGCCCGGATTCGACCCGACCGCCGCCGCGGACGCGTTCGGTGCCGATGACGACGCTGACGCCGGTTTCGTGGAGACCGAGCAGTACTGATTCGGCTGCCGGTCCGTCGTGGCCGGTCGCGCAGTTCCCCGCGCCCCTTCGGGGCGCGGACCCTCCGGGCGTCCGAAAGGGCGCCCGGATCTCCGACGGGCAACCGCTCGCTCGGATACTGACTCCGGTACCTGATACGGCCGGGGCAGACACACAGGAGATTGATCATGCCGAAGCCCACCAAGGGTGCCCGTCTGGGCGGCAGCGCCGCGCACGAGAAGCTGCTCCTCGCGAACCTCGCGAAGAGCCTCTTCGAGCACGGCCGCATCACCACCACCGAGGCGAAGGCGCGCAAGCTGCGTCCGTACGCCGAGCGTCTGGTCACCAAGGCGAAGAAGGGCGACCTTCACAACCGCCGTCAGGTGCTCCAGGTGATCACGGACAAGAGCGTCGTCCACACGCTCTTCACCGAGATCGGCCCGCGCTACGAGAACCGTCCGGGTGGCTACACCCGCATCACCAAGATCGGTAACCGCCGTGGCGACAACGCGCCCATGGCTGTCATCGAGCTGGTCGAGGCGCTGACGGTGCAGCAGAACGCCGTGGGTGAGGCCGAGGCCGCGACCAAGCGCGCGGTCAAGGAGGCCGAGGAGGCCAAGGCCGAGTCGACCGAGGCCACCGAGGCTCCGGCCGAGGAGTCCAAGGACGCCTGAGGCTCTGCCTGACGTCCTCAAGAGCGGGCCCGTTCCTTTCGAGGAGCGGGCCCGTTCTCGTGTTGCTGAGAGGATCTGTACGTGAGTGATGAAGCAGCGCCCGGTTACGTCCGTGTCCGCCTCGACCTGTCCTACGACGGCACCGACTTCTCCGGGTGGGCCAAGCAGGCCGGCGGCCGGCGGACCGTGCAGGGGGAGATCGAGGACGCGCTGCGGACCGTCACCCGCTCCCGGGAGACGTACGAGCTGACCGTCGCCGGCCGCACCGACGCCGGGGTGCACGCGCGCGGCCAGGTGGCCCATGTCGATCTGCCCGAGGACGTCTGGCGCGAGCACCACGAGAAGCTGCTGAAGCGGCTCGCCGGGCGGCTGCCCAAGGATGTGCGGGTGTGGGCGCTGCGGCCGGCGCCCAGTGGCTTCAACGCCCGGTTCTCCGCGATCTGGCGGCGGTATGCCTACCGGGTCACCGACAACCCCGGTGGTGTCGACCCGCTGCTGCGCAACCATGTGCTGTGGCACGACTGGCCGCTCGATGTCGACGCCATGAACGAGGCCGCGCGGGGGCTGCTGGGGGAGCACGACTTCGCGGCGTACTGCAAGAAGCGGGAGGGGGCGACCACCATCCGTACCTTGCAGGAACTGAGCCTTTCGCGGGGCGACGACGGGATCGTCTCCGCCACCGTCCGGGCCGACGCCTTCTGCCACAACATGGTGCGCTCGCTGATCGGGGCGCTGCTGTTCGTGGGCGACGGGCACCGCGGGCCCGAGTGGCCGGCGAAGGTGCTCGCCGCGGGGGTGCGGGACTCCGCGGTGCATGTGGTGCGGCCGCACGGGCTGACGTTGGAGGAGGTCGGGTATCCGGCGGACGCGTTGCTCGCGGCGCGGAGCCGGGAGGCGCGGAACAAGCGCAGCCTTCCCCCGCGGGGCGGCTGTTGTTAGTGCCGGGTTCTGCCGTCTTCCCGGTGCTACGCCGTCGTGGCCGGTCGCGCAGGCCCCCGCGCCCCTGAGGTCGGGACTCGTCCCGTGTGTTCCCTCGCGCACGGCGTCGGTGTCGCCGACAGGCGCACGCTGTACGGGGCCATCTCCGTGCCGCAGGCGATGCGGACCCCCGGGGGGAGTTCGTTGCCCTCGGAGAGGGTCGCGCCGTCGCCTATGACCGTCGCCTCCAGGGACGTGCCGGGGCCGATGCGGGCGTGGCGGCCGATGGCCGAGGCGTGGACAGTGGCGCCGGGGGCGATGTGGGCGCCGGTCATCACCACACTGCCCTCGACGACCGCGCCCTCCTCGATCACCGCGCCGGGGGAGACGACCGTGCCGCCGCTGAGCACCGCGGCGGGGTGGACGCGGGCGCCCGGCAGGACCAGCGCCTCGCCGGGCGGCCCGGGCAGCGCGGGGGAGGTGACGCGGCCGCGGACCAGGTCGGCCGACCCCTGGACGAAGGCGGCGGGGGTGCCGAGGTCGAGCCAGTAGGTGTCGTCCACCACACCGCGCACGTGGGCGTCGGTCGCGAGCAGCTCGGGGAACGTCTCGCGTTCCACGGAGACGACCCGGTCCGGCGGGATGCGGTCGATGACCGAGCGGGTGAAGACGTAGCAGCCGGCGTTGATCTGGTCGGTGATGATCTCTTCCGGGGTCTGCGGCTTCTCCAGGAAGGCGGTGACGCGGCCGCCCTCGTCGGTCGGGACCAGGCCGAAGGCGCGCGGGTCGCCGACTCGTTTCAGCTGCAGGGTGACGTCCGCGCCGGTGACCCGGTGGTGAGTGCGCAGGGCGGCGATGTCGACGCCGGAGAGGATGTCGCCGTTGAAGACGAGCACCGGGTCGCGGGGCGCGCTGCGCAGGCGCCGGGCCGCGTTGCGGATGGCGCCGCCGGTGCCGAGGGCGCTCTCCTCGGTGACGTACTCCAGCTCCAGGCCGAGCCGCGCGCCGTTGCCGTACTCCGCCTCGAAGAGTTCCGCGAGGTAGGAGGTGGCGAGGATGACGCGGGTGACGCCGGCGGCGGCGGCCCGCGCCAGCTGGTGCGTGAGGAACGGCACTCCGGCGACGGGCAGCAGCGGCTTGGGGATGTGGCTGGTCAGGGGGCGCAGCCGGGTGCCCTGACCCCCCACGAGCAGGATCGCTTCGGACATGATCCCCGATGCTGGCACGCGTGCCGGGACCGGGAAACGCCTGCGGAGGAGCTGTCGGGAGAAGTTAACCTGCCCGACGCGTCCGCCGGGTCAGCCGTTCGCCGCCGCCGACGCCTGGGCCTCGCCGCGCCGCTTGATCTGGTTGAAGGCGAACAGGGCGAGGTCGTCACCGGCGCTGAAGGCCTTGGTGTCCTTGGTGGTGACGTTCTTGCCGCTGGTGAAGCCGGTCAGGGTGAAGTAGGCGTAGCGGCCGTAGGAGTTCGTCGTGGAGCGGCAGACCGCGCCGTCGCAGAACGGCTTGACGCCCTTGCCGGACAGCGGCTGCACCATGCCCGTCTTCGGGGAGCTGGCCTTGCGGGTGGCGAGGGCCTGCGCCTCGGTGTCGAAGACGGCGATACCGACCGTGACCGCTACACCCCCCTGGGTGTAGGTGACGCGCAGCACGCGGGTGCAGCCGTTCGCGGCGAGGGCCTTGGGCAGCGTGCCCTTGGACGCCGTGGAGCAGTCCTTGGTGTCGGCGGTGGGGCCCTTCTTGTACACGGTCGAGCCCATGGTGAGCTGCGAGCCGGGGAAGAGGATGTCCGGGCCGAGGGGCGCGGTGTCCTTCTTCTTGTCGGAGACGAATTCCTTCGGGTCCAGCGGGGGCGGGGCGCTCGTCGGTGCGAACGACGGGGCCGTGGCCGTCTCGCCCGGGATGGACGCCGTCGGCGGCAGCGAGCTGGGGTCGCCGCCCGCCTGATTGCTGCCGTTCGCCGAGGTCACGGCCAGGGCGACCGCGGCTCCGACCGCGAGGGTGGCCAGCGCGCCGCCGCCGATGAACAGCATCCGGCGCCGCTTGGTGCGCGCTTCGGACGCCTCGGCCAGTGCCGCCCAGTCCGGGGTCTCGCCGTCACCGCCGTCGCTCCACGGCTGCTGGGAGTTCGGTTTCCAGGGATCCCACTGGGGCTGCTGGGGTCCCCCCTGCCCATAGCTCATGGGGCGCATCTTAGACGGGGTGCCCGTGTGTCATGGCCCGTGCAGTGGGGAGGGCGGAGCGACGGTGGCCGCGGGGGGCCTGAGCGGGGTCGTTTTGACCCACCCCGTCGGCCCCGGTATTCTGCTTGTTCGTTGTGTATTGGCTTGCTCATTCTCACGGGACGGGCCCTTACACCGGTCCACCGGGCCGATGACCAGCGACCCCACGTACGCGGTATGCGTCGCCGCCGTGGGTCAAGGCTGTCGTGATCGTTTCGGTGACCTTGTCTAGGACCATTCACTCGAAGCGAAGGCTACGAACCGTGCGTACGTACAGCCCCAAGCCCGGCGATGTGACGCGCCAGTGGCACGTCATCGACGCTCAGGACGTTGTCCTGGGCCGTCTGGCCTCCACTGCGGCCTCCATCCTGCGTGGCAAGCACAAGCCGATCTACGCGCCTCACGTTGACACGGGTGACTTCGTCATCATCATCAACGCCGACAAGGTGCACCTGTCCGGCAACAAGCGGACCCAGAAGATGGCGTACCGCCACTCCGGCTACCCGGGTGGTCTGCGCTCCGTCCGCTACGACGAGCTGCTCGACAAGAACCCCGAGAAGGCCATCGAGAAGGCCGTCAAGGGCATGCTCCCCAAGAACACGCTGGGCCGTCAGATGCTCTCGAAGCTGAAGGTCTACAAGGGTGACCAGCACCCGCACGCTGCCCAGCAGCCGGTGCCGTTCGAGATCACCCAGGTCGCGCAGTAAGTCCGGCCACCCCCTAAGACTGAAGAGAATCTGAGGAGAATCGTGGCCGAGACCACTGCCGAGCAGCCGATCGAAGAGATCGACATCGAGAGCTACACCACCGAGTCCGAGGTCCCCGTCGAGGGCGAGTACACCTCCGAGTCGCTGGCTTCCCGCTTCGGCGAGCCCCAGCCGGCCGCCGGCCTGGGCCGCCGCAAGAACGCCATCGCCCGTGTCCGGATCGTTCCGGGCACCGGCAAGTGGAAGATCAACGGTCGCACCCTCGAGGACTACTTCCCGAACAAGGTGCACCAGCAGGAAGTCAACGAGCCCTTCAAGGTGCTCGAGCTCGAGGGCCGTTACGACGTCATCGCCCGCATCGCGGGTGGCGGTGTCTCCGGTCAGGCCGGTGCCCTGCGCCTCGGTGTCGCGCGTGCCCTGAACGAGGCCGACGTCGACAACAACCGTGGCCCGCTGAAGAAGGCCGGCTTCCTCAAGCGCGACGACCGTGCGGTCGAGCGCAAGAAGGCCGGTCTGAAGAAGGCCCGCAAGGCCCCGCAGTACAGCAAGCGCTAAGCTTCGCTGCCTGCTCGTACGTATCCGGGCTTCCGTGTCGGTTGCCCCCGCGTACTCCGAACGCCCCGGCGGCACGCCAGTGTGCCGCCGGGGCGTTCGTTTATCACAGCCTTCGGGCGTATAACGGCACAAGACATTCAGCAGCTTGTGCGATTGCGTGCCCGGGCGGCGCAGTCCCGGGACACGGACGTCGGCACGCGCATGGGCCGCAGCGGCGCGCCGCTCTTCGTAACTGACGCTTCCTCAGGAGGACACGTGGGACGACTCTTCGGCACGGACGGTGTGCGCGGTGTCGCCAACGCGGATCTGACCGCCGAGATGGCACTCGGCCTGTCCGTCGCGGCGGCACACGTACTCGCCGAGGCGGGCACCTTCGAGGGGCACCGGCCGATCGCGGTGGTCGGCCGTGACCCGCGCGCGTCCGGGGAGTTCCTGGAGGCGGCCGTCGTCGCGGGCCTCGCCAGCGCCGGCGTCGACGTGCTGCGCGTCGGTGTCCTGCCGACCCCGGCCGTCGCGTTCCTGACCGGCGCGCTCGGCGCCGACCTCGGTGTGATGCTGTCCGCGAGCCACAACGCCATGCCCGACAACGGCATCAAGTTCTTCGCCCGCGGCGGTCACAAACTCGCCGACGAGCTCGAGGACCGGATCGAGGCGGTGTACGACTCCCACCGCCACGGCGAGCCGTGGGACCGTCCGACCGGTGCCGGCGTGGGCCGCGTCCGCGACTACGAGGAGGGCTTCGACCGGTACGTCGAGCACTTGGTCGGCGTGCTGCCGAACCGGCTCGACGGGCTGAAGATCGTCCTCGACGAGGCGCACGGCGCTGCCGCGCGCGTGTCGCCCGAGGCGTTCACCCGCGCCGGTGCACAGGTCGTCACGATCGGTGCCGAACCGGACGGGCTCAACATCAACGACGGCTGCGGCTCCACCCACCTCGACCTGCTCAAGGCCGCGGTGCTCGAGCACGGCGCGCACTTCGGCATCGCCCACGACGGCGACGCCGACCGCTGCCTCGCCGTCGACCACACCGGTGAGGAGATCGACGGCGACCAGATCCTCGCCGTCCTGGCCCTCGCCATGCGGGAGCGGTCCGCTCTGCGCTCCGACACCGTCGTGGCGACCGTGATGTCCAACCTCGGCTTCAAGCTGGCGCTGGAGCGGGAGGGGCTGAAGCTCGTCCAGACCGCGGTCGGTGACCGCTATGTGCTGGAGGAGATGAAGGAGCACGGGTACGCGCTCGGCGGCGAGCAGTCCGGGCACGTGATCATCCTTGACCACGCCACGACGGGTGACGGCACGCTGACGGGCCTGCTGCTCGCGGCGCGGGTGGCCGAGACCGGGCGGTCGCTGCGGGAGCTTGCCTCCGTGATGGAGCGGTTGCCGCAGGTGCTGGTGAACGTGCGGGATGTGGACAAGTCCCGGGTCAAGACGTCGGGGGAGCTGGCTGCGGCGGTCTCCGACGCGGAGCGCGAGCTCGGTGAGACCGGGCGGGTGCTGCTGCGGTCTTCCGGTACCGAGCCGTTGGTGCGGGTGATGGTCGAGGCGGCGGACATCGAGCAGGCCCGGTCTGTCGCCGGGCGGCTGGCCGATGTCGTGAAGTCGGCGTTGGGGTAATCCGCCGGGTTCGAGGTGGGGGTACTGCGAGACGCGGTCTGCGGACTCGTGGTGGTGGTCGCGCAGTTCCCCACGCCCCTTCAGGGTCGGCTGTCCTGCCGTTCCTTCGTGAGTTCCCTCTGCCTGGCCCAGAAGTACTTCTGGGCCAGGAGCGTGAGCGTTCCCGCCAGGACGATGCCCAGCAGGTTCAGCAGGAGTTGCTGGCTCGAGCGGAGCGTCTGGTGGGTGTCGCCGTAGACCAGGGCGACCGCCGCGTTCGCGGCGGCCGGGACCGTGGTGACGGAGATGGCGACGCCGACCAGGGCGCCCGACTTGGACGAGGTCAGGGACAGGGTGCCGGCGCAGCCGGCGAGGACCGCGACGACGAACGAGAACCAGTCCGGCGCGTAGACGAAGCCGGTGTTGGGCCGCTCCGCCTCCAGCTGTCCCTTGGTGAAGAGGCCGACGGCGTCCATGAAGAGGCTGAAGCCGGCGGTCACCGCCATGGCCGCCGCGAAGCCGACCAGCAGCGCGATCATCGACCGCAGGGCGAGGCGGGGCGCGCGCTGCACGATCGCCGTGCAGATGCCGGCCAGCGGTCCGAACTCCGGGCCGACCGCCATCGCGCCGACGATCAGGATCGCGTTGTCCAGCACCACACCGCACGCCGCGATCATCGTGGCCAGCGTGATGAACGCGACGTAGGTGACCGAGAGGGTCGACTCCTCGTGGGTGGCTTCGGTGAGGTGCTCCCACAGCACCGCGTCCGCGCCCTCGCCCGGTGCGTCGTCCTCCGCCTGGTCGGCCCGGCGGGACAGCGACAGGTCGATGTTCTCGACGGCGATGGAGCCGGTGCGCTCCAGGCCGAGGTGCTGCAGGTCCGACAGCAGTTCGTCGGCGGCCTCGCGGGCCACGTCGCACAGCACCACGTCCCCGGCCGGGTCACGGGCGGCGCCCGGCAGGACCACGACATGCGTGGTACCGACGGTCTTCTCGATCAGGCGGACCACGTCGTCCGTCGTGCCGGACGGGGTGATCAGGCGCAGATGCAGCATGCGCTCTTTCTAACAGGCGCCTCGGGTGCCGTTACAGCTTGCGCAGGCTCAGGCGCTGCACCTTGTGGTCCGGGCCCTTGCGCACGACCAGGGTGGCGCGGCCGCGGGTGGGGGCGATGTTCTCGACCAGGTTGGGCTTGTTGATCGTCCGCCACATGGTGCGGGCGTAGTCGAGGGCCTCCTCCTCGGACACCTGCGTGTACTTGCGGAAGTACGACGACGGGTCCTGGAAGGCCGTCTCGCGCAGCTTCCGGAAGCGGCTGAGGTACCAGCGCTCGATGTCCTCGATGCGCGCGTCGACGTACACGCTGAAGTCGAAGTAGTCGGCGAGGCCGACCCGGGTGCGGCCGTCGTTGCCGGGCAGGGCGGGCTGCAGGACGTTGAGCCCTTCGACGATCAGGATGTCCGGGCGGCGCACGACGAGCTTCTCGCCGGGGACGATGTCGTAGATCAGGTGGGAGTAGACGGGCGCGGTGACCTCGCCCTTTCCTGCCTTGATGTCGGCGACGAACCGGGTCAGGGCGCGGCGGTCGTACGACTCGGGGAAGCCCTTGCGCGACATCAGGCCGCGCGCCTGGAGCTCCTTGGTGGGCAGCAGGAACCCGTCCGTCGTGACCAGCTCGACGCGGGGGTGCTCGGGCCAGCGCGAGAGCAGGGCCTGGAGGAGACGGGCGACGGTGGACTTCCCCACGGCGACCGAGCCGGCGACCCCTATGACGAACGGGGTGCCGGACTGGGAGCCCTGCTCCCCGAGGAAGGTGTTCAGCGCTCCTCTGAGGCCGTCGGTGGCGCCGACGTAGAGGTTGAGCAGCCGGGAGAGCGGGAGGTAGATGTCCCGCACCTCGTCGAGGTCGATGACGTCACCGAGGCCGCGCAGCCGTTCGACCTCCTCCGCGCTCAGTGGCAGCGGAGTCTTGTCGCGCAGCGCGCTCCACTCGGCGCGGGTGAGATCGACGTAGGGAGTCGCCTCCGGACGGTTCCGGTGGGCGCTCCGGGGCATCGAGGAGACCGGAGAGATCACAGTCCATTGTTAACGGAGTTTGAACGGGGCGGGGGGTGGGGTGCGTCACGCCGGACCGGGCCGGCGTGACGCGCCCTGGTCGGCTACTCGTCTTCGACGAGGTACCTGACGTTGTCCACCACGAATTCTCCGTAGTGCAGGGCGGAGCCGATGGCTTCCAGCCGGGTGTACTGGGCCGGAGACAGCGTGGCCTCCCGGATGCTGCTCATGGCCCTCAACAGGATCCGGAAAGCCACGTCAGGCGTGCAGAGACGCGCGCAGTCGACCAGCGCCTCTTGCACCTCGGGGGGAAGGGACTGTGCTGCCTCGATCTCGGCCACGACCGCGTCGAGGCAGGCCGCGCCGTCCTCGGTGTCCGCGCCGGTGAGCGGCTGCGGGTCCGCTGTGTCGGACAGCCGGGCGTCACAAAGTTCGACGACCGTCCGTGTCCACTGCGCTCCGCCCCCGATCCGCTCCCAGCTTGGCATGTAGTCGGTGCCGGCTTCCCACAGCACCTCAAGCGTCTCCGAGGAAAGGATGGAGAGAATCTGTGCGTCGCGGCGTACTGCCATGGCCACCTCGTCGATCCCCCGCGCAAGGTGGTTCGCGACGATTTCGGCGGCTGTGTCCCCGTCGTGGGTGGCGTCCTGATGGAAGAAGCTCATCACCCACGACACGCCGAAGTCGAACTCCATGAAACGTGGCACTGTCCCTCACCTCCTTTACTTGGGGAAGCACGTCTGCACGTAGTAGCCGTACCTGTGCCCCTGGGCCCGTACGAGCTTGATGAAGAACTTGTTGCCCACGTCCTTCACGTTGCCGTCGGGGAAGTAGGCCTTGCCCAGGGGGTTTTTCGCACCGAAGGTACCTTCCGACGTCAGTTCCTGGGCGCGCTCGCCGTCGGTGGGGACGACGGAGACCAGGTCGGCGGCGGTGTGGCGGAAGGTGTGGCGGCTCAGGAATGACCGGACTGTCCATCGCTGTCACGTGGGGCTCTGCGGAGGGTGATCACGCGGGTGTCACGGTCGGGTCGCGAATGGGTGTTCGGGAGATCATCTGTGGGTCTGCTGTGTGTAATGTCCACGTAAAACGCCGGGTTGTGAAGAAGAGAGAACAGTTTCCGTGAGTCTCACCACCGTTCGCCGGGCCGGTCTCGCCGCCTCGGTCGCCGCGCTCGCGCTCCTCGTGTCCGCCTGTGGGTCGGGCAGCGACGACAAGGCCGACGACGGCAAGACCGCGCAGGCCGACAAGACGGCCTCCGCCGCGCCGGCTGCGGGGAAGCCGCTGACCGCCGCCGAGCTGGAGAAGGCCGTGGTCGCCCAGGCGGACGTCAAGAGCGGCAAGGTCTCCAAGGTGGCGGCGAAGGACGAGATCGCCCAGGACGAGATCAAGACCGACAAGCCGGCCTGCGCGCCGCTCGCCGACGTCCAGGCCGGGACGTACGTCGGTGCCCCCGCGGCCCACGTCAAGCGGCACTGGCTCGCCGACCAGAAGAAGCCGGCCGCCGGCGCGGCGCCGGAGGAGAAGCTCACCGCGGCCCTGGACCGGACGAACGCCTTCGTGACGCTGGCGTCCTACGCGGACGGGGGCGCCGAGAAGGCCTTCGCCGATCTGAAGGGCGCCGTGGCGGCGTGTGCCGGCGGCTACTCCTGGACCGCGGGGACCGACAAGACGCCGTACGCCAAGGTCGTCAGCACTCCCGCGCCGCAGGGCGGCGACGAGGCGCTGGCCCTGACGTCGATGATGGAGGCGGACGGTGACCAGGTGCCGGTGAAGGCGGTCGTCGTCCGCAAGGGCGCCACCGTCGCCTACTTCAACGCGATCAACTTCGGCGCGGCCGCGACCGGCAAGGACTACCCCTTCCCGCCCGAGCTGCTCCAGGCGCAGCTCGCCAAGCTCGGCTGAGCCGTCGCTGTCGTTCCCACCGGGTGGTTTCGCCCGGTGGGAATCCCGTGACCGGCGCGTGACCCCCGCGTGCCGGTGCTGTGTGGGGTCCCCGGATGCGAGGGGCCGGGCCGTCACCCGTACCGTGCGGGATGGAACGCTGCCATGGGGGAGGCACAGGGAACCGACAGCGACGACGAAATGGTGAACGGATGAGCCAGGCGGACAGCACGCGACTCCTCGAAGCGCCCACGGGGCGAAGAGGAGAGAACGGGCCGACCGCACCCGCCGTACCCTCGCCCCCGGGAGTGCCCGCGGCGGAGACGCGTCCGCGTGGGCAGCGGCTCGCCGCGCTCGACGGCCTGCGTTTCGTTGCGGCCCTGGCGGTGGTGCTGTTCCACTTCGTCGGCCAGAAGCCGTCGACCGTGAAGCACATCTGGGGCCGTCCCTACCAGGAGCTGTTCCCCGAGGCGCACGCCTACTTCGCCTACGGCCGGCTCGGCGTCGACCTGTTCTTCCTGATCAGCGGCTTCGTCATCTGCATGAGTGCCTGGGGCCGCAGCCCACGCGACTTCTTCATCTCGCGGGTGACCCGGCTGTACCCGATGTACTGGATCTCGGTCGTCGTGGCGGCGGCCGTCATCTTCCTCTTCGACACGCCGTTCGGACACCCGAACCCACGGGTCGTCTTCGCCAACCTCACCATGCTCCAGCAGCCGCTCGGCGTGAAGGACCTCGACTCGGTCTACTGGACCCTCTGGCCCGAGCTGTGCTTCTACCTCACCTTCGCGGTCGTGGTGTGGAAGGGCCTGACCTACCAGCGGGTGGTCGTCTTCTGCGGACTGTGGACCGTCGGCGCCGTACTGGCGCCCTCCGCCGGCATCCCGCTGCTCACGCTGCTGGTCAACCCGCCGTCCGCCCCGTACTTCATCGCGGGCATGGCGTTCTACCTGATGCACCGGTTCCGCTCGACGCCGCTGCTGTGGGGCATCGTCGTGATGTCCTGGCTGCTCGCCCTGCACTTCCTCCTGGCCCCCGACGGCGGCCGCAACAACTGGGACGTCTGGTCGCCGTGGCGCGGCTCGCTGATCCTCGCGGTCACCGTGTTCTTCGCGCTGATCGCCGCGATCGCGCTCGGCTGGACCAGCCGGATCCGCTGGCGCTGGCTGACCGTCGCCGGGACGATGACCTTCCCGCTGTACCTGCTGCACGACGTCATCGGCATGACCGTCGTCCACCACTTCGGCGGCCGGGTCGCCCCCTGGACGCTGGTCGCCGTCACGGTCGGCGCCCTGGTGCTGCTGTCCTACCTGGCCCACCGGTTCGTCGAACGCCCCCTCGCCACGCGCATGCGGCGCTGGCTGAAATCGGCGAGCTTCGGGCTTCAGGCACCCGCTCCGCGCCGCTGAGTCGCCGGCGGGGCGTTCGTGTCCCCCGTTCGTATCCCCGTGGGAATTTCCGAATTCGGGCACACGGCGGGGGGTTCGCGCCCGCTTCGGATCGTAGGCTGCGGTGCCATGTGCGGAATCGTGGGATACGTGGGGGCGCAGTCGGCGCTCGATGTGGTCATGGCCGGGCTCAAGCGGCTGGAGTACCGCGGGTACGACTCGGCGGGCGTCGCCGTGCTCGCGGACGGCGGGCTGGCCGCCGCCAAGAAGGCCGGCAAGCTCGTCAACCTCGAGAAGGAGCTGGTCGACCGGCCGCTCCCGGCCGGCACGACCGGTATCGGACACACCCGCTGGGCCACCCACGGCGGCCCGACGGACGCCAACGCCCACCCGCACCTCGACAACGCGGGCCGCGTCGCCGTCGTCCACAACGGCATCATCGAGAACTTCGCGGCGCTGCGGGCCGAGCTCGCCGAGCGCGGGCACGACCTGGCCTCGGAGACCGACACCGAGGTCGTGGCGCACCTGCTCGCCGAGGAGTTCTCCTCCTGCGCCGACCTCGCGGAGGCCATGCGGCTGGTGTGCCGACGGCTGGAGGGCGCGTTCACCCTGGTCGCTGTGCACGCGGACGAGCCGGACGTCGTCGTCGGCGCGCGGCGCAACTCCCCGCTGGTGGTGGGCGTCGGCGAGGGCGAGGCGTTCCTCGCCTCCGACGTCGCCGCGTTCATCGCGCACACCCGCTCCGCGATCGAACTCGGTCAGGACCAGGTCGTCGAGCTGCGCCGGGACGGCGTGAACGTCACCGGCTTCGACGGCAGCCCCGCCGAGGTCCGCTCCTACCACGTCGACTGGGACGCCTCCGCCGCCGAGAAGGGCGGCTACGACTACTTCATGCTCAAGGAGATCGCCGAGCAGCCGAAGGCGGTCGCAGACACGCTGCTGGGCCGTATCGACGGGTCCGGCTCGCTGACGCTGGACGAGGTCCGCATCACGCCGTCCGAGCTGCGCGAGGTCGACAAGGTCGTCATCATCGCCTGCGGTACGGCCTTCCACTCCGGCCTGATCGCCAAGTACGCCATCGAGCACTGGACGCGGATCCCGTGCGAGGTGGAGCTGGCGAGCGAGTTCCGTTACCGGGACCCGATCCTGGACGCCCAGACGCTGGTGATCGCCATCTCCCAGTCCGGCGAGACGATGGACACGCTGATGGCGCTGCGCCACGCCCGCGAGCAGGGCTCCAAGGTGCTCGCCATCTGCAACACCAACGGCTCCACGATCCCGCGCGAGTCGGACGCGGTGCTGTACACGCACGCGGGGCCGGAGGTCGCGGTCGCCTCGACCAAGGCGTTCCTGACGCAGCTCGTCGCGTGCTACCTGGTCGCGCTGTATCTGGGCCAGGTCCGGGGCACCAAGTGGGGCGACGAGATCCGCGCGGTCATCCGGGACCTCGCGCAGATCTCCGGCGAGGTCGAGCGGGTCCTGGAGACGATGGAACCGGTACGGGAGCTGGCGCGCTCGCTGGCGTCCAAGAACACCGTGCTGTTCCTCGGCCGGCACGTGGGCTACCCGGTCGCGCTGGAAGGCGCGCTGAAGCTGAAGGAACTGGCGTACATGCACGCCGAGGGCTTCGCGGCGGGCGAGCTGAAGCACGGGCCGATCGCGCTGATCGAGGAGGACCTGCCGGTGGTCGTGGTCGTCCCCTCCCCGCGCGGGCGGTCGGTCCTCCACGACAAGATCGTCTCCAACATCCAGGAGATCCGGGCGCGGGGCGCCCGCACCATCGTGATCGCCGAGGAGGGCGACGAGGCGGTCGTCCCGTACGCCGACCACCTCATCCGCATCCCGGCCACCCCGACGCTGCTCCAGCCGCTGGTCGCGACGGTCCCGCTCCAGGTCTTCGCCTGCGAACTGGCGACCGCCCGCGGCAACGAGGTGGATCAGCCGCGCAACCTGGCCAAATCGGTGACCGTGGAGTGAGGGTTCGTCAGCGCGTCCGGAGCTGTCGCAACTGCTCCGGCGCTCGGCCCCGCGATTTCCCCGCCGCCGTAGGGTGCACCGCATGAGCATCATCGGGGTCGGTATCGACGTGGCCGAGATCGAGCGGTTCGCGGCGTCGCTGGAGCGTACGCCCGGGCTGGCCCAGCGGCTGTTCGTGGAGGGCGAGTTGCTGCTGCCGAGCGGGGAGCGGCGCGGTGTCGCCTCGCTCGCCGCGCGCTTCGCCGCGAAGGAGGCGCTGGCCAAGGCGCTCGGGGCGCCGCCCGGACTGCACTGGACCGACGCCGAGGTGTGCGTCGAGGACAGCGGCCGGCCGTGGCTGCGGGTGACGGGCACGGTGGCGGCCCGGGCCGCCGAGCTGGGCGTACGGTCCTGGCACGTGTCGCTCAGCCATGACGCCGGGGTGGCCTCGGCCGTGGTGATCGCGGAGGGGTGAGCGGCCCGTGCGGGTGCGCACGGGCCGCCGTGGCCGTCAGTGGTCGTTGACGAAGCTCACATAGTAGGAGCCGCGCCCGCCCGCGCCCTCGTAGTTCAGGCCGAAGCGGTCGTACTCGTCCATGTCGTACCTGATGCCCTCGGCGGCCGAGTGCGAGGCGCACGTGCCCTTGCCGCCGCTCGCCGTCAGCTTGTAGCCGGAGCGGTTGGCGGTGACGTCGTCGACCGTCACCCACGCCGAGTGGCCGTTCGCGGACGTGTCGCACACGGAGACGATGTCGCCGTGCTCCTTGACGTAGACCTTGACCCCGGTGCCGGACCACACGTGGTCCCACGACGTTCCGCTCGGCGGCGCGACGGCGGCGGAGGCGGACGGCGCGGTGATGGTGGTCAGCGCGGCCAGGGCGGCGGCGCCGGCCAGGGCGGCGGCGAGACGCCGGCTGCGGGGGGAACGCTGGACGGGCGTGGGGGATGCGCTGGTGTGAGGCATGAGCCCTCTCGGGTCGCTGATCGGATGAAGTGATCACTCTATGAGCCGCGGGGTGACGCGTCACACGCATAAGTGCCCTCGCGGCGAAGCGCGTTGGCCGTGCTCGTCGCGCCGTTTCCGGGGCAGACTCGGGTGCATGCGTACCGCGTACAGCGTTGAGACGGTCAGGGCAGCCGAGCGGGAGCTCATGGCGCGGCTACCGGAGGGTGCCCTCATGCAACGGGCCGCCGCCGGACTCGCCGCCGCCTGCGCCGAAGCGCTCGGGCGGGTGTACGGCAGCCGGGTCGTGCTGCTCGTCGGCAGCGGGGACAACGGAGGTGACGCCCTGTACGCCGGAGCGCGGCTCGCCCGGCGGGGCGCCGGGGTCACCGCCGTGCTGCTCAGTCCCGAGCGGGCGCACGCCGGCGGACTCGCGGCGCTGCGCCGGGCCGGGGGACGCGTCACCGGCACGGACCGTGCCGAGGAACTGGTCGAGCGGGCCGACCTCGTCATGGACGGCATCGTCGGGATCGGCGGGAAGGGCGGCCTGCGGCCCGAGGCGGTGCCCCTGGCCGACGCGGCGGCGCGCTCGCGGGCCGCCGTCGTCGCCGTCGACCTGCCGAGCGGGGTCGACGCGGACACCGGGGAGGTGCGGGGGGTCGCCGTGCGGGCGGATCTGACCGTCACCTTCGGCACGCACAAGCCGGGGCTGCTGATCGACCCGGCGCGGGAGTACGCGGGCAGCGTGCGGCTCGTGGACATCGGGCTGACGCTGCCCGAACGCGCCGAACTCGAGGCGTTGCAGCACGCGGACGTGGCCCGGCTGCTGCCGGTGCCGGGCTCGGAGAGCGACAAGTACCGGCGCGGTGTCGTCGGCATCGCCGCCGGGTCCGCGCGCTACCCCGGGGCCGCGGTGCTCGCCGTGTCGGGGGCGCTGCGGGGCGGCGCGGGGGCCGTGCGGTACGTGGGGCCCGCGGGCGGCGCGGTCGTCGCCCGCTTCCCCGAGACACTCGTCTCCGACCAGGGGCCCCGCAAGGCGGGGCGCGTGCAGGCGTGGGTGGTCGGGCCGGGGGCCGGGGACGACGCGGAGACCGTGGCCGAGGTGGTGGAGAGCGACGTACCCGTGCTGATCGACGCGGACGGGCTGCGGCTCGCCGACCGGGAGACCGTACGCGCGCGGACGGCACCGACGCTGATGACGCCGCACGCCGGGGAGGCCGCCGCGTTGCTCGGGGTCGCCCGTGAGGAGGTCGAGGGGGCGCGGCTCGTCGCGGTGCGCGAGCTGGCGGAGCGGTACCGGGCCACGGTGTTGCTGAAGGGATCCACCACCCTCGTCGCCGACCCGGGCCAGGAGGTGGCGGTCCGGGTGAACGCGACGGGGACCCCGTGGCTGGCGACGGCCGGGAGCGGGGACGTGCTGTCCGGGCTGACCGGGTCGCTGCTGGCCTCGGGGCTTTCCGCACGGGACGCGGGGAGCGCGGGGGCGTATCTGCACGGGCTCGCGGGCCGGTTCGCCGCGCGGGGCGTACCCGTGGGGGCGCATGACGTGGCGTCGGCGATCCCGGACGCCTGGCGGGACGTACGGCACGCGGACTGAGGGGGAGCGGGTGTACGCCGGCTGCCGGAAGCGGGGCGTGGCGTACCCCATGGGCACGGTGCCGTGGGCCCGTCCTGGCCCTCTGAGACACTGGGGGCGCGATGACTGAGACAGCGACCTCGCGGACCGCGACACTGCGGGCCCGCGCCGAGATCGATCTGGCCGCCCTGCGGGCCAACGTGCGCACGCTGCGCGAGAAGGCCCCGGGCGCCGCCTTCATGGCCGTGGTCAAGGCCGACGGGTACGGCCACGGTGCGATCCCGTGCGCCCGCGCGGCCGTCGCGGCGGGCGCCACGTGGATCGGTACCGCCACGCCCGAGGAGGCGCTCGCCGTGCGCGCCCCGGAGTCCGGGATCGCGGCGGACGTCCGCGTGATGTGCTGGCTGTGGACGCCGGGCGGGCCCTGGCGTGAGGCGATCGAGGCCGGGATCGACATCTCGGTCAGCGGCATGTGGGCCCTGCGCGAGCTGACCGACGCCGCGCGCAGCGCCGGCCGCCCCGCGCGCGTGCAGCTCAAGGCCGACACCGGCCTCGGCCGCAACGGCTGCCAGCCCGCCGACTGGCCCGAACTGGTCGGCGCCGCACTGGCCGCCGAGCGCGAGGGCATCCTGCGTGTCACCGGACTGTGGTCGCACTTCGCCTGCGCCGACGAGCCCGGACACCCCTCCATCGCCGCCCAGCTCACCCGCTTCCGGGAGATGACGGCGTACGCCGAGGCGCAGGGCGTGCGCCCCGAGGTGCGGCACATCGCCAACTCCCCGGCCATGCTCACGCTCCCCGAGACCCATTTCGACCTGGTCCGCCCCGGTATCGCCATGTACGGCGTCTCGCCCAGCCCCGAACTCGGCACCTCCGCCGACTTCGGACTGCGCCCGGTGATGACCCTGGCCGCGTCGCTGGCCCTGGTGAAGCAGGTGCCGGGCGGGCACGGCGTCAGCTACGGGCACCACTACGTCACCCCCGGCGAGACCACCCTCGGCCTCGTCCCGCTCGGCTACGGCGACGGCATCCCGCGGCACGCCTCCGGCGCCGGACCGGTGCTGGTGGACGGCAAGTGGCGTACCGCCGCCGGGCGGATCGCGATGGACCAGTTCGTCGTCGACCTCGGCGGCGACCTGCCCGAGCCGGGCACCGAGGCGGTCCTGTTCGGGCCGGGCGACCGCGGCGAGCCGACCGCCGAGGACTGGGCGCAGGCCGCCGGCACCATCGCCTACGAGATCGTGACCCGCATCTCATCGCGTGTTCCCCGCGTCTATGTGAACGAGGAACCGGTCGGGCAACCCGGCGACGAGTAACCAGCAACAGCCCGGTGAAGAGGAGCGGTACGTGAGCGAGAGCCCTGTGGAGTCCGCCGTGTCGGCCGCCGCGGCCGCGGCGGACTCGGCCGGCTGGCGCCGGGCCACCGGCATCGCGGGCGCCGCGATAGGCGTGCTCGCCGCGGGCGCGGCCGCCGGCGTCGCCATAGAGCGGATGACCGTGGGCCGCGGCATGCGCGCGAAGGCCCGGCTCGCACTCGACTCCGCCGGCCCGTACGGCGCGCTGCGCGGTACCCCCGGCAAGGCGTACGCCGACGACGGCACCGAGCTGTACTTCGAGGTCGACGACGTCGAGCCGGAGGGCGGCTCCGCTCCCCGGCGCCGGCGGCTGTTCGGCCGCAAGGCGCCGGCGCCCGTCACCGTCGTCTTCAGCCACGGCTACTGCCTGAACCAGGATTCCTGGCACTTCCAGCGGGCCGCGCTGCGCGGTGTCGTCCGCACCGTGCACTGGGACCAGCGCAGCCACGGCCGCTCGGGACGCGGCGTGGCGCAGACCCAGGACGACACGCCGCTCACGATCGACCAGCTCGGGCAGGACCTCAAGGCCGTCCTCGACGCGGCCGTGCCCGAGGGGCCGATCGTGCTCGTCGGGCACTCCATGGGCGGTATGACGGTCATGGCGCTGGCCGCGCAGTACCCGGAGCTGATCCGCGACCGCGTCGTCGCCACCGCGTTCGTGGGGACCTCCTCCGGGCGGCTCGGCGAGGTCAACTTCGGCCTTCCGGTGGCCGGCGTCAACGCGGTGCGGCGGGTGCTGCCCGGGGTGCTGAAGGCGCTGGGGCAGCGGGCCGAGCTGGTGGAGAAGGGGCGGCGGGCTACGGCCGACCTGTTCGCGGGGATCATCAAGCGGTACTCGTTCGCCTCCCGGGACATCGACCCGGCCGTCGCCCGGTTCGCCGAGCGGATGATCGAGGGCACGCCGATCGACGTGGTCGCCGAGTTCTACCCGGCGTTCACCGACCACGACAAGACGGAGGCGCTGGCCTGCTTCCGGGACATGCCGGTGCTGGTCCTCGCCGGGGTGGACGACCTGGTCACGCCCAGCGAGCACAGCGAGGCGATCGCGGATCTGCTGCCGGACGCCGAGCTGGTGCTGGTGCCGGACGCCGGGCATCTGGTGATGCTGGAACACCCGGAAGTGGTCACCGACCGCCTCGCCGACCTCCTCACCCGTGCGGGTGCAGTGCCGGCAGCGGCTACCGTGAAGGGCTATGGAAGCACCAGCAGCACCGCACAACCCGGCTGAGGACGAGTTCTCCGCGCGGCTCACCGTCACATCCCCCGAGCAGATGCGCGAGCTGGGCCGCCGGCTCGCCAAGCAGCTGCGCGCCGGTGACCTCGTGATGCTCTCCGGGGAGCTGGGCGCGGGCAAGACCACCCTGACGCGTGGCCTCGGTGAGGGGCTCGGCGTACGGGGTGCGGTCACCTCGCCGACGTTCGTGATCGCCCGTGTGCACCCGTCCCTGGGGGACGGCCCGCCGCTCGTCCACGTCGACGCCTACCGGCTGTCCGGCGGCCTGGACGAGATGGAGGACCTCGACCTGGACGTCTCGCTGACGGACTCGGTGATCGTCGTGGAGTGGGGCGAGGGCAAGGTCGAGGAGCTGACCGAGGACCGGCTCCAGGTCGTCATCCACCGGGCGGTCGGCGACACGACGGACGAGGTCCGCCACGTGACGCTCACCGGTCTGGGGGAGCGCTGGTCGGGCGCCGACCTGAGCGCGCTGGCGGCCTGAGGCCGGCGACCGGGCCCGAGGTCGTCCCGTATGGCCGTCCCGTACGTTCCGACACAGTGTCGGGAAGATGTTGCGTCCCGGGTCGGGGGCGTGGTCACATGGTATCCGGATCGTAGTTAGGGCTACCTAACTCTGCTCGCCCCCGACCATCAGGAGGCGTCCCATGCCCGCTGCCGAGACCCCGAAGCCGCAGCCCCGCCCCGCCGTGCGCCCCGGACTGTCCATGCGCGACCTGCTGGCCTCCTGCGCCGCGGCAGCCGAGGTCTCGCGTCCCCCGCGGGACCCGGAACCGGCGGTGTCGGCACAGGAGCGCCGCAAGGCCGCGTAAGGCCTCCGGCGGGAAGGGGCCCGACGTCCCCTCGGTCGTCGGTCCACGCGCCACGACCCGCGCCGGTCCCCTCGGCCGTCGGTCCACGCGCCACGACCCGCGCCGGTCCCCTCGGCCGTCGGTCCACGCGCCACGACCCGCGCCGGTCCCCCCGGTCGGCGGGCACGTGCCACGACCCGCGCTCGCGCAGATCCGGGGCTCGCGCAGACCCGGGTGCCGCCCGCGAGCCCCGCCGCCATCCCGGCATCCGCCCTGCGTCCGGCAACCCTGGCACCCGCGATCCGCCGGTGGGGTGTGGGTGTGGGTCCTGTCTGCCCTCGGGGGCCTCGCGCGCCCGGTGGTGCGCCCGGCCGTTTTCCGGCGGCGGGGGCAGCGGGGCACTCGTTCGCCCGGAGGGTCTAGCGGATCACTACCACCTGGCGGCCGATCGTCGCGAAGTCCCACATGGCCGTGCCGTCCGGGCGGGACTCGCGGATGCCGCCCGTCAGGACGCCGTCGTCGGGCGGCTGCGTCGCCGGGCCGGTCTGCGCGCTGAAGCCGATGGAGACGCCGTTCACCGCGGTGAAGCGGACGACGTGCTCGACGGGGATGCCGTCCGTGCCGGTGACCGAGCCCGAGCGTGAGGTGACCATGTAGACCCCCGGCGCCGGGTCCACGCTGCCGGGGTCGACCCGGAACGTGCGGCGCACCTTGTCCCCCCTGTCGACCAGCCACACCCGGTTGTCCGCCAGGCCGTACACGACCCGGGGCCCGGTGCCGGTGCCGGCGGGCAGCTCCGCCGGGTTCTTCTTGTCCCGGGGTGCCTTGGAGGCGCTCACCGCGGGCGGCACGGTCGGCTTGGCGGCGCCGCCCAGCTCGGGCGGGAGGCTCGCCGACGCCTGCCAGCCGAGGAAGCCGACCGTCGCGAGGGCCGCCGCGGTGAGCCCGGCCACGAACCCCGCGCTGCTGCTTGCCACCGTCGTACACCTCACCGTATATGCGATGGAAACGGACTTTTCGGTGACGGTAGCAGTCACTGGCCGTCCCACCGGCGCGTCCGACACGGGGCCCGCGGCGCCGTAGGCTGTTTGCGTGCTCTTGCTCGCTCTGGATACCGCCACACCCGCCGTGACCGTCGCGCTGCACGACGGTACGGACGTCATCGCCTCTACGAGCCAGGTGGACGCGCGCCGGCACGGCGAGCTGCTGCTGCCGGCCGTGGACCGTGTGCTCGCCGAGGCCGGACTGAAGCTGGACGCCGTCACCGACATCGTCGTCGGCACCGGCCCTGGCCCGTACACCGGGCTGCGCGTGGGCCTGATGACCGCCGACACGTTCGGCCTCGCGCTCGGCGTGCCCGTGCACGGCGTCTGCACCCTGGACGGCCTGGCGTACGCCGCCGACCTGGACTCCGGTCCCTTCGTCGTGGCGACCGACGCCCGGCGCAAGGAGGTCTACTGGGCCACGTACGCCGACTCCCGCACGCGGCTGACCGGCCCGGCCGTCGACCGGCCCGCCGACATCGCCGACCAGGTCGCCGGACTCCCGGCCGTCGGCGCGGGCGCGCTGCTGTACCCGGACACCTTCCCGCAGGTCCACGAACCCGAGCACGTCTCCGCCGCCGCCCTCGCCCGGCTCACCGCAGCGAAGCTGGCCGCCGGTGAGGAGCTGGAGGCGCCGCGCCCGCTGTATCTGCGCCGGCCCGACGCCCAGGTCCCCAAGAACTACAAGGTGGTCACCCCCAAGTGACCGGAGCCGACACCGTCGTCCTGCGCGAGATGCGCTGGTGGGACATCGATCCCGTGCTGGAGCTGGAACGCGACCTGTTCCCGGAGGACGCCTGGTCGCGCGGCATGTTCTGGTCCGAACTGGCGCACTCCCGGGGCGCCGACGCCACCAGGCGGTACGTCGTCGCCCAGGCGGGCGAGCGGATCGTCGGCTACGCCGGGCTCGCCTCCTCCGGTGAGCAGGCCGACGTGCAGACCATCGCCGTCGCCCGCGACCAGCAGGGCACCGGGCTCGGCAGCCGGCTGCTGACCGAACTGCTGCGGGCCGCGACCGCCTTCGAGTGCGCCGAGGTGATGCTGGAGTGCCGGGTGGACAACACCCGCGCGCAGAAGCTCTACGAGCGCTTCGGCTTCGAGCCCATCGGCTTCCGGCGCGGCTACTACCAGCCCGGGAACGTGGACGCCCTGGTGATGCGCCTGACCGACCCTTCTTCCTCCGTACAAGGAACCGAGATCAATGGCTGACGAACCCCTGGTCCTGGGGATCGAGACCTCCTGCGACGAGACCGGCGTCGGCATCGTGCGCGGCACCACCCTGCTGGCCGACGCCATCGCCTCCAGCGTCGACGAGCACGCCCGCTTCGGCGGTGTCGTCCCCGAGGTCGCCTCCCGTGCCCATCTGGAGGCGATGGTCCCCACCATCGACCGCGCGCTGAAGGAGGCGGGCGTCAGCGCCAAGGACCTCGACGGCATCGCCGTCACCGCGGGTCCCGGCCTCGCGGGCGCGCTGCTGGTCGGCGTGTCGGCGGCGAAGGCGTACGCCTACGCCCTCGGCAAGCCGCTCTACGGCGTCAACCACCTCGCCTCGCACATCTGCGTCGACCAGCTGGAGCACGGCCCGCTGCCGGAGCCGACGATGGCGCTGCTGGTCTCCGGCGGCCACTCCTCGCTGCTGCTGTCCTCCGACATCACCTCCGACGTCCGCCCGATGGGCGCGACCATCGACGACGCGGCGGGCGAGGCCTTCGACAAGATCGCCCGGGTGCTGAACCTGGGCTTCCCCGGCGGTCCGGTCATCGACCGGTACGCGAAGGAGGGCGACCCGGCGGCGATCGCGTTCCCGCGCGGTCTGACCGGGCCGCGCGACCCGGCGTACGACTTCTCCTTCTCCGGACTGAAGACGGCCGTCGCCCGCTGGATCGAGGCCAGGCGGGCCGCGGGCGAGGACGTCCCGGTACGCGATGTCGCCGCCTCCTTCCAGGAGGCCGTGGTGGACGTGCTCACCCGCAAGGCGGTGCGCGCCTGCAAGGACGAGGGCGTCGACCACCTGATGATCGGCGGCGGCGTGGCCGCCAACTCCCGGCTGCGCGCGCTGGCGCAGGAGCGCTGCGAGAAGGCCGGCATCCGGCTGCGCGTCCCGCGGCCCAAGCTGTGCACGGACAACGGCGCGATGGTCGCCGCGCTCGGCGCGGAGATGGTCGCCCGCAACCGGACCGCCTCCGGCTGGGACCTCTCCGCCGACTCCTCGCTGCCGGTCACGGACCCGCACGTGCCGGGGCACGACCATGTGCACGAGGTCAGCAAGGACAACCTGTACTCATGACCGTCGCCCTGATGTGGGAGGCGCGGGCGGTCGAGGGCCGGGGCGCGGAGCTGCTGGACTGGGTCCGGTCCCGGGCCGTGGACGGCACCCCGCTGCGCCGCGAGACCTTCCGCGCCCCGCAGGACCGCGTCCTGGTCATCACCTGGTGGGACGCCCCGTACGACGCCGACCTGCCCGAACTCCCCGAGCCGGACGCCGCGTTGGTGACGCGGCCGGTGCACCGGTGGCGGTTCGAGTCGGTGGGGGAGGAGTGACGGGGGTCGCCGGGGGGCCGCTTGTTCAGGCGGCCCGGTCCAGCGCCGGTTCCGTGAGCAGGCGCCGGTAGGCCGCCGCCCGTTCGGCCAGGTCGGCGTCCGTGAGGGTGCGGGTGCCGTGGACCACCAGCGGCGGGGCGAAGTCCATGCCGCACAGGTTGGCCGTCGCCTCCAGCGGGCGCAGCAGCTCCCGCATGGTGAAGCGGTTGTAGCCGCCGGGGCCGTAGGAGGAGGCCGGGCCTCCCGTCGTCGTGACCACCTGCAGGACCCGGCCGTGCAGCGCCGTGCCCTCGCTGCCGTAGGCGAAGCCGTGCTCCAGGACGTCGTCCAGCCAGCGCTTGAGCAGCGGCGGGACCGAGTACCAGTAGAACGGGAACTGGAGCACGATCCGCTGATGTCCGGTCAGCAGCCGCTGCTCGGCCGGTACGTCGACGACTCCGCCGGGGTAGGCCCGGTACAGGTCGTGCAACCGCACGCCCGGGACCTCGCGGGCCGCCCGGGCCAGCGCCGCGCCCACGCGTGACTCCTGTTCGCCCTCGCTCGCGCCGTCCCGGTCGGGATGCGCCCACACCACCAGCGTGCCGTACCCGTTCATGCCTGTGCCTCCTCCACATAGCCGGGGCGGCGTGCGGTCCCGGTCCCTGCGGCCCGGGTCGCGGCGCCGCCGTCGTGTCCTCGGCTGCGCCGACGACGCCACCAGTCTGGACATCGCGTCCGCCGTGCCCGGAGCGCTTGCCGGGGTTCTCGACCGACCTGGCCAAGTGGATTGAGTCGCGGCGGGATGCCTGCGGCGCCGGGTCGCCTTCGTCTGCGGGTCCGTTGTGGCTGGTCGCGCCGTTCCCCGCGCCCCTTTTTGCCTGCGGCGCCGGGTTGTGTTTCGTCTGCGGGTGGGTGGGGGGCTGGTTGCGCCGTTCCCCGCGCCTCTTTCGCCTGCGGCGACGGGTCGTCTTTCGTCTGCGGGTGGGTGGGGGCTGGGCGCGCCGTTCCCCGCGCCCCTTTTGTGCCTGCGGCAGCCCGTGCGGGTGCGTGGTCGGTTGCTGTCGCGCCTGCGGTGCGTTGTAGGGCGGGGCCGGGGGGGGGGGGGGGGGGGGGGGGGGGGGGGGGGGCGGGGGCGGGGGGGGGCGGGGGGGGGGGGGCGCGCGGGGGGGCGATGTGCGGGGGGGGAGCGAAACGCCGGGTGGGGAAGGTCGGGAGGGTGAGGGCGCAT